>CASWRE010000001.1 GCA_949471785.1 uncultured Lachnospiraceae bacterium
ATCCACCATAAAACCTTCCGCAACAAATCTTGCCTGCTCTGGTGTTACCGCTTTATCCGGCGGAAAGGATATAATCACATGATACCCCTGACGTTTTCCGGATTTGCCATACACACACTTGGTGTCTAACATCTGCTCATATGCCGAATCCGGCAGGCAGTTCACACTGCCCACCAAACGACATTGCTCCGTCTTATCCGGATTCCGTATATACTCCAAAGCATTTTTGAGATGTGTCGCCGGATTACCCTCGGTGGCACAATGGATATTTAAGATTTTTGTAACCGCCATACATCCAGCACCTCCTTGAATATCTCCAGCAGTCTGTCCAATTTTACTTCCACACTGATTAAATCACTGCTCCTAAGAAACCTGTTGGTATTTACCATTCTGGCAATCTGATTTACATTCACAGCCACACCGCTGACCTGTCTTATAAGATTTGCCCTGTCCTCTGCAAATGTGCTGTCCACATTGCCATTTCCATGAATCAGTTCCCTGATATACCTGCTACGGTTCATCCCAACCTTGGCAGCATTTTCATCTACCAGTTTAAGCTCTGTTTCTGAAACCTTGACCGTTATCTTATGCTCCTTCAAATCCGAGCGGTACTTCTTTCTTCCATCTGCCATACACATATTCTCCAATCTCTGTTAAGCTCTGACCATTCTTTTTTATCGGTTCCATAGTCATCTTCCTCACTTTCTGTTGTAGTGTTTATTCCTTTTGCACCTCGCACGATGTGCTCGGTGTGTTTTGCGTTCACACTCCTCATCTTCCTGCGAACATGAAATTTGGAGTGTTCACTTGTTTTGCAAGATGCGGAAAAGGTCAGACCTTTTCCCGAAAAAATATATAGCTGCCTATGCGGCCATCATTTTTTCGTCTTGGCAGGGGCTCCTGCACCCCATATAATTACAGCCACAAGTGGCTGATTATACGATACTTAGGATGCTATTCTGTAAGACAAATGTTCTTACAATCGTCACCTTGTAATACTAAATTACTTTACAAATCTGAGTTTTTGCTTTACAGAATGTCTTACAAACACCTCTTTGTCTTACAGAAAATCTTACAATCCCGAAAAATAATCCAATGCTTCATCAGGCAGTTTATCTGAAACCTGTGGTAATACTCCTGTACTTTCCAAATCATCAGTAACCGCCGTGACAGCTTTAACTGACTCAGCAGTTCCGGTTCCCGAAGTTGTATCTGACACACAACTCTCCACGGCAGCCTGTAAAACAGCAGCCAAATCATCACCCACTACCATCTTGCTCTCCAAAGTCTCTATCACAACCTTTTCCACAAGATCCGGCAGAGCCTGAAGCAAAGTCTTCCGACATTCCTCAAGCTTTGCCCCAAGCTTTTCTTCCATCTCTTCATTTTGTGCTTTCTGCTCTGCAAGTGTTTGGACAGCTTTCTGTTCCTGCTTTTCTCCACGGATATAGGACAGCAGAACCGTTTTGATAAAGTTACTCTTGCCACCCTTTAGCACAGCTTTAAAATCCGGACTGTCAAACTGCCGAAGATAATCATAGATTTCCTTATCCTCTCTCTTTGACAAATTCAGTCTGAAATTAATCATTACCGTATTCCTGTCAGCCATACCGGCACCTACCTTTTATACATCGCCGCCGCAATAAACTCATACCCGATGGCATTGGCTTTCACATCCTCCATATAACAGATATGCTCTCCTGCCGTTTTCCCATAAAGTCTCATCACAACAGCTCCACCGCCACAGTAGATAATCGGTGTTATCACCGGATTGTAACCATTCTCCTTAAGCTTGCTCTCTACCTGCTCCGCAAATATGACAAGTTGCTCCTTAATGTTTTTCACAATCTCTGCTGACATTCCTCTGCACTGTCCGTTGTTCATGACTGCATGAATTTTATCCTCCGGCAACTGCACATTAAACTGATTGTAAATCACATTCTGAATCTTACGGGTACAGTCAATCAGTGCCTGTGGATGAGAAAAACATTCCGTTTCCACCGGTCTGTGGTTTCTCACATGCACCACATCAATGGTTTTAGAACCAATATCCACCACAAGCTGGTCTGTCTCCATATTCCCCAGTCTGTTTGCAACTGCAGCATAGCACTGCGGGAAGATTTTCACGTCCACAATTCTGCACGAATACTTCTCTCCGCAATACTGAAACTCCTGAAATCCCCTACCCAGATACTTTGCAAACACGTCCTTCTCCTTACCAATTCTTCCAAATGGTGTACCTGCCGCAATCACCACATTATTATGATGATGCAGACCATTTCTTTTTAATTCCTCAGCAATGGCTGCCAAAGTTAAAATAAAATAATCATCATCCTCAGTCTTTTCATCCTTCATGGCAAGACGACCTTCTCCCACCTTGTAATAACTGCCTTTATAGAAAATGGTATTTTCCTTAAAAGCCGGGTCCGTCAATATCTTTGTAACACCATTTTCCATAACCATATGTGGCAGCTTAAGGCTACAAAAGCCATGGTCTACTGCCACTATTAAAACATTCTTCTCTTTTATCAGCATAAATAAAATCCTCTCTTTCTCCGGCACCACACCGGGATTTAAATTAATCTGTAAATTAGTAATTCTTTCGACACAGAAACTCTCCATAAATAGAACCTTCTAAATCAATAGTAATGATAAACAATATCTGCTAACACTTCTTCCTCTGCTACCATTCTTGCCTGCTCCCGCAATTTCCACATTTCCATTGTGGAAGATGGATTTACAGGCTTGTGCTTTTCAAGATATTTATTTTCAATATTTTCAAGCATCTCATATGCTTCCTCATTTACCTCTGAAGCCTTTTTCTTAAGCCTTCCAAATCGTAAGAGACTTCTATATCTGTCCAGAGCATTTTCTTTCATATACTCCATCCACATAAGTCCGTATTTACCCACATTTGCATCCTCTGTTTCCGTTGAAATATTAGGATAAAACAGACCATCTTTTTCTTCATAGGTAATACCTGATTCTTCAAAAATTGTCATAGCTTATACCATCCTTTCCCAGATTTCTCGCAGAAAAAGCGACATGCTTATTACAACAAGCCATCCCTTCTGCTATAATTTTGTTGTTATGCATAATGAAGCTGCTCTCTGGCTATGCCAATAGCTGATATGAGAGCAACATTTTTATCTGTCGTCATTCCAGTTCCTCCGGTTCTGAATCTTCCTTCTCAAGAATTTCCAGAACATGCTTAAGTGGAATCAGCACTTCTTTATCCAATTCTGCATCTGCCTCCATAAACTGTAACTCCTCAAGTATCGCCTCTAGATACATCTGCATCTGCCTTGCAACCTTTCGACCACAAACCACTTTAATCTCATGCTTTAAACAGCACTGAATCAGATAATCCTGCTTTGACAATCCGCTTAATGCCACCTGCACATCCAATTCATCTGCTTCCTCAGGCGACATCCGGAATGCCACTATTTTATTCCTCCATCGGTTGCAATTATCATATCTTTTCTCGCTCATAGCCATCTCCTTACTTCTGAATCATGTTCTTACGAATTTGCAATAAGTGCAATTTTCTAAGCTACATAGTTCCCTTACCCCTCCATTCCAAGTTCAAGACTTGCATTTTCCATATCAAGCCTGTCTGCCATCTCAATCTGCTTTGACGGAAACAGATGAGCATACCGATAGGTAATATCAATACTCTCATGCCCCACTCTGTCTGCAATCGCCACCGCCGAAAATCCCATGTCGATCAGAAGCGAAATGTGTGAGTGACGTAAATCGTGGATTCTTATCCGCTTAACCCCGGATAATTTACACCCTCTCTCCATTTCATGATGGAGAAAACTTTTTGTTACTTGAAATAAACGATCGGTTCGTTTGTACCCATAAATCATTGAAATATATTCCTGTATTTCCTCTGCCAGAAACTTAGGGAGCTTAATAACACGATTGCTTTTCGGTGTCTTTGGTGTAGTAATCAGGTCCTTCCCCTCCAGTCTCTGATATGACTTGTTGATACGAACTGTATTTTTCACAAAGTCAAAATCCTCAGCCGTAAGTGCAAGTACCTCGCCCAGTCTTGCTCCTGTCCAATACAGCATTTCAAATGCATAAAAGGACTGCGCCTTATCCATAACAGCCTCCGAAAAACATTTATACTCTTCCTGTGTCCAGAACAGCATTTCCCTAACCTCCTCCTTACCCATACACCCCGCCTGCCTTGCAGGATTACTTTTTAACTGATAATACCTGCAGGCATGATTGAAAATACAGCTAAGCTGATTATGAATCGTTTTCCTGTAAGTAGCTGACAAACCCTTTCCATTCTCATCCTTCTGTGCCATCAATTCATTCTGCCATTTCATAACATCCGAAGCTGTGATTTCATTCATCTTCTTATTTTCAAAATAAGGAAGTATTTTTGTTCTCACAATATGCTCCTTGGTTAACCACGTATTACGCTTTAACCTGTTCTGCACATCATCTGAATACAGCTTGAAAAATTCTCCGAATACCATATCCAGATTACATTCCTCCCGCATTTTGAAATTTCTCTCAAAATCAAGAGCCTCTTTTTTTGTTTTAAATCCACGTCTTTTGACCTGTCTGTTTTCGCCCTTCCAGTCCTTACTGTAAAACTTAACAAACCAGGTATCTGTTGCCTTGTCCTTATATGCCGGCATCCAATCGTCTCCTTCCAAAATTGATATTTTCAGCAGGGCAAATAAGGTATTAACTTCCTCATTAACCCTACTGCTTCTAATCACCATTACACTTCTTCCGGTATCATGAATTTCTTCATAAAGTAATTACGATTTACTTTTCCATTCAAAACCATATATCCCTGACTCTTTAGTTCTGCATTCAGCACTCGGATAATCTGATATGCCTTTGATCTGGAGATACCGAGTAATTGTCTGATTTCATCAGCCTTAATAAACATACATTCTTCCATCTTGCCCCCTCCTTTCGTCGTGTTATGTATCCCGTCAGGAATATTTTTGTGGCTTCCGTTCGTATCAGATGCTGTCAGTCTCACAACCGACCTTTAGTGCCAGCCTTAGCTCACCTGTGGGCTACTCCTGCTCGAATTCCTTTCCCACTCTTGACGAAAGTGTCTTCCCTTGCTCTTCTTGATTTCTCAAGCCTCCTCGCAAAATCTGTTGGCATCTGATACAGCTCATTTCCGCGATAGCAACGAGGCAAGTGACGAATGTTTACATTTAGTCATTTGCCGACTGCCGCGAACCTGCGACCTTGTCGCAAGGTTAGTTTTCAAGGTGCAATCATTTCTCTTTTGTTTACCATACATATTTGTATTGTATTTTCTATTGGTGTTATAATACACCCCTTTTTCCATCTTGTCAATAAATTTTCCCATATTTTTTTGTATGGTAAATCTTTTCAAAGCAATCTATGTGTGATATACTCCTATTTATCAGGCGGATTTATCCGATAAATACAAGGAGGTTTTTACATGACTTTTGGCGATAGAGTTAAGAAAATAAGAGTTTTCAGAAAAATGACCATGGAAGAATTTGGTGCCGCCCTAGGCTTTGAAGGAAGAAACCGTTCCGTGCGTGCTAACCAGTACGAGTCCGGTCAACGTTATCCCAAGCGTGATATGCTTATGAAAATTGCAGAAGTTCTTCAATGTAATTACAAAGCCTTAGATGATTATGGTCTTGGCTCTGCTGAGGATATTATAGAGACACTCTTTTGGTTAGAAGAAAGTGCTTCTATAAACACATCCAATAAACATTTTCCTGAATATGAAGCACCAGGCAATCTGATTACATTGTGCGAAATGCAACCGGTAAGCAACGACAACGATGTAATATGTACTTACAATGAATACATGAATACGTCTATGTTTGCTCCTGTGGCAATCACAATTAATTATGGATTGGTTAATGATTTTCTTTTAGAATGGAATAAGAAAAAACAAGAACTTGCCAATGGAGATATTACTCCGGCAAAATACTTTGAATGGAAAATAACTTGGCCGCACGCCTAAAATAAGCTTATTCATATAATAACGCTCCGTTTAGTACCAAAATAGTACCAACGGGCATAAAGAAAGCTCGCAAATGCCCATTTTATAGGCTTTTGCGAGCTTTTGAAAATTATTCGAACTCAATCGTCCCCGGCGGCTTACTGGTCAAATCATAGAATACCCTGTTAACCCCCCTCACCTCATTGATGATCCTGCTCATCACTCTCTGAAGCACATCATAGGGGATCTCTGCAGCCTCTGCAGTCATAAAATCAACGGTACACACCGCCCGCAGAGCCACGGCATAATCATAAGTCCGCTCATCTCCCATAACGCCAACAGACCGCATATTAGTTAACGCGGCAAAATACTGATTGATCTGCTTATCCAGACCGGCGTTGGCAATCTCCTCACGATAGATGGCATCGGCATCCTGCACGATCCTCACTTTTTCCTCTGTAACCTCGCCGATAATACGAATGCCCAGACCGGGGCCCGGGAAAGGCTGACGAAATACCAGATACTCCGGAATACCCAGCTCCAGACCAACTTTGCGCACTTCATCTTTAAATAGATTTCGCAATGGTTCAATGATTTCCTTGAAATCCACGTAATCCGGCAGGCCGCCCACATTATGATGGGACTTGATGACGGCTGACTCACCGCCCAGGCCGGATTCTACCACATCGGGATAAATCGTTCCCTGAACGAGGAAATCCACAGCGCCGATCTTTTGAGCCTCCTCCTCAAATACACGAATGAATTCCTCACCGATGATCTTCCTCTTCGCCTCTGGCTCCTCCACGCCGGCCAGTTTGGCATAATAGCGCTGCCGGGCATTAACGCGAATAAAATTCAGGTCATAGGGCCCGTCGGGACCAAACACAGCCTCCACCTCATCTCCTTCGTCTTTCCGCAGCAGACCGTGATCGACGAACACACAGGTGAGCTGTCTGCCCACAGCCTTGGACAGCAGTACGGCAGCCACTGAAGAATCCACGCCGCCGGACAAAGCGCAAAGCACCCGGCCGTCACCAACCTTCTCCCGAATCGCTTTTATGGATTCTTCCGCGAAAGAATCCATCCGCCAGTCACCACCGCAGCCACAGATACCGTGGACAAAATTGGACAATATTTCCTTACCCTTTACAGTATGCAACACCTCGGGATGGAACTGGATGGCATAGAGCCCCCGACTCCGATCCTCCGCTGCCGCCACAGGGCAGTCCCGGGTATGGGCACAAATCGAAAACCCCGGCGCCGCCTCCGCAATATAGTCGGTGTGGCTCATCCAGCAGACGGTATCTCTCTCCACACCGGCAAACAGAGGCGAATCCGGCTCCACACAAATCTCAGTCTTTCCATATTCCCGTACGGGAGCTTTCTCTACTCTGCCTCCCAAAGTCAACTGCATCAGCTGGGCGCCATAGCAGAGCCCTAACACCGGAATACCCAGCTCGAACAGGTCCCGGGAACAGGCCGGAGCCCCCTGATCATAACAGCTGTTGGGGCCTCCTGTCAGTATGATTCCTTTCGGATTCATCTCTCTTATTTTTTCGATATCTGTTTTATAAGAATAGATTTCGCAGTAGACATTACATTCGCGGACACGGCGCGCCACCAGCTGATTATACTGACCGCCAAAATCCACGACTATGACCATTTCTCTGTTCATGTATATTCTCCTTTGTATCTTCATGCCAGATAGAGTTACGGCATTTTTCTCTATTATATGATACTGTTCCGCATTTTACAATCCACCGGTTGCTTAAAAATTAAAAGAGAGATCCAGATCGGTTACTGTTCAAGGGCCAGGAATGCGCACTGCGCATTCCGTGAGAACATAATTCAGGCGTGAGAAACGATTTTCCATGGCAGATCTTTGCCTACCACCCTGAATAGTTACTGGAAAAAGCCTCCTGGGCTGTAAACAATAACCACATGGTTGACGGTCACAGAGTAAACACGAACATCACATACCCCCCTTACGCTACCGGTGTTCCAAATGCAGATATTTTTCTCTTGTGGCCATGCCTCCGCGAATATGGCGTTCGGATTTGTTGACGTCCAGCACCTGTCTGGCTTCGCTGGCCAGGGAAGGATTAATCTGGCTTAACCTGTCTGTCACGTCCTTATGTACTGTTGATTTTGAAATTCCGAATTTTTTCGCCGTCTGACGCACCGTTGCTTTCGTCTCAATAATATAATTGGCAATTTCCACTGCCCGCTCTTCGATATAATCTTTCACGGATGAGCTCCCGAAGACGCTGTTTTTACAGTGTATGCAAAAAGTACTTTAATAATACGGGCATTCCTGCGCGACATTTCTTTCCGGCGTCATACTGCATGAAACGTGAAGTTCCATTTTTCACCTGCCATGAGCCCCGCCATGCAGAAGCCGGTATCCGAGCATCCATAAAGATCATGGGTGTATAAAAAACATGGTATTTCGAATATTGACGGATACGGGTTTTTTGTATGAAAAACCGGGGCTGAAGTCATTTTATGGAGCGATTGCCGGGATTAGGGTCATGGATAAAAGAACAGAGATGGCAAAATAAGAAAAGTTACTTTTCACACCCGAGCCACGCACTTGCTGCGTGGCTGCGGGAGAACATGATTCAGGTGGCAGTTTGGGCTTCGCGAAGCGAATTTTCATGCCCAAACTGCTGGTTACTGGTCACGGAGTGAACAGTAACCAGGAAAAAGATGTAAATCCGGAGAGCCAGCCATCCTATTGCAATTCCCGGACAAAATGTTTACAATAATCCGTATGGAAACGACTCTTTGCAGAGGAGATTCCCATGAACACAGAGAAAGGAGCCGCCCTATGAGACTGAATTCTGTCCAAAACGCCCTGCACAAGAAACATATCACTTTTACCTATACCGAGGAAGAAGGATGCGGCAGCATTGATTTTTTGCATCGGGGACTGGGCTACCACATCTGGGAATACGCCGACACGGATATCCCCGTGGGCGTGGAGACGAATCTGATGCATGCCGGGAGAAGCGAAGAGGTGGAGGGCGACTATGAAGTCACCCTGTGCGAATGGATCGAACAATTTTTTTAGTCATAACTCCGTATACTTCCTCTCCTTGGCAAGAAACTGCTCATAATTTGTCACATACCGGCGGGCTTCGGGAGTGAGGCGGTCATAAAGGGCGTGGATGCGTTCAATGCGCTTACCGCTGTCCCGAGTCACAGGGCCCAGACGGTCTATGGCATCGATCACGGACCGGGCCGTATCCCTGGCATCCTGGACCGTGACAGAGCCGGATTCCGTGCCGGACAGGGTATAGCAAATCACCGCCATACCCTTTTCCACATAGTCGTACAATTCTTTCGCCGCCCCATAGGGCAGATTGATGCAGCCATGGGAACCTCCCCGACGGTATAAATCGCTGCCGAAGCAATCCCGCCAGACGGCGTCATGAAGCCCCACATTGCCGTTAAAAGGCATCCAGTAGGATACCAGCGACTCATAATCGTCGCCGTTCAAAGTAGCGTCTCTCTCTTTATAGGTCAATGCATAGATTCCTTCCGGGGTCGCGTCGCCGCTGGCCGTATTTCCCGAGACAAAATCCGATTCCATGACTTTCTTTCCCTCTTGATATACAAAGAGATGCTGAGCCGTCAGATTAATCTCCACATAAGTGTCGCCATAATCACGGGAACCATACTGGGCGGCCGTCTGAAAATAGACCGGCGTGCGCACGCCGCTTTTTCCCTGACTGAGCATCTGATACAGTTCCTCCGTTTCACTGGCAGAGTCCATCCACCAGCCGTAATCTCCCTCCGTCAGCTCGATTTCCTCACCGTAGCTGGTCATAAAGGTACGGCCGCGAAAGATCGTATCATATTTTTTGCGCAGGGAAGCCAAGTATTCGGATACCCTTTCCTTATTAAGAATAACCCTGTCCTGTTCTATTGTGAGCCAACGCTGTATCCTCGTACCATCCAGTATCTCTTCTGTATTCCCAAAACGATAGATCACTTCCGTATGTACGTACCGGTTCATTTCCTCCGCAAGCCTATGCAATTCCTCATTGTCTGCCTTTCGTTCCGGCTCTCTGTAGCAGCCGTTCTCTTCCAGATTCACTCTGGCCCTCAGCTCGCCTGCGGCCCTCTCAATGCAGACCAGCGTCCGATCCCGGTCCAAAGCATTACCTCTCTCCTCAGGCAGAACCGTATAGCCGACTCCTTCCGTATATTCTGACAGGCGGGCGTCCACAGGCTCCCGGGCAAATGCCGGCGAAAATCCCCGGAGGCCTTCCAACGCGCTATAAAACCTGACTTTATCCCAGACCACGACGCCCTTTTTCTCACGGACCTGCCAGACGGCCAAAGGCCACTGCCAGACATTCTGCTCGTTTAACAGCGCCCGGAGCGCCTCTCCGTCCCCCCATCCCAGCCCCAACTGCCTGCCGTTGAGCGCCTCCTCTGCCATTGACCCGTCGGCTGTCCGTTCCTCCAATGTCAGCGTATAGTGATCCAGACGCGCTTCCACCTCTTCCAGACTCATCCGTGACAAATCCATACCGTCCGCCACGGTACCCGGAAGAAAATGATCACGGTAATACCAGATCCCCGCCCCATACAGGACAGCCAGAAGCAGCAAAACCACCGTCCCGCCTCGGAGATATTTTTTTCTTTTATCTTCCAATTCCCTGACCTCTCCTCTGCCCTCTCTGCACTATATGCAAAATATCATTCATACACGACAACCACTCAGGATATTCCCGTTTTCCTCTTGTATACTTTCAACAATTGTATTTCTATCTAAATCAAAAAAGCAAAAATAGTTGACAAAATATGTTCATATAATATAATGATCATAGTACATTCATTCAGACTTGCAGAAAGTTTTCTGTGATGACAAATTCAACAAAACCATATCTTCTATTCGACACACGGCAGTTCATTTGGTGCACCGCAGGGCTGTTACCGCCCTGTCTGCATAGATCACGGCAATGATTCTGGCTGGAATTTCACTGCTTTTACGGGCAGAGGGATTAAGCGGAGACAGCCAGACAGCCGTTTAAATGCTTTCACAGTCGTTAATCACATCAAACAGTAAAGGAGGATCATCTATGTTAACCGCAAAACAGAACATGATCGAATGTATGAAACCCGGAGGAAATCCGGATCGTTTCGTCAACCAGTATGAAGCCATCCAGCTTCTTTTTCACCCCTTTATGTTCGCCAGCCCGTTATTGAAAAAGGGCGACCTCAATGTTGTAAACGCCTGGGGCGTAACCAACAGCTTTCCCGAGAATGTACCGGGCGCTTTCCCCGTACATACGCCGGATAAGATCTGTGTTCAGGATATCGAACACTGGAAGGACTACGTACATGCGCCGTCTCTAAAATTCCCCCAGGAAATGTGGGATCAGGCAAAGGCCATGTACGATGCCGTGGACGGTGAAAAGGCGTTTAAAGCCACTTTTATCGCTCCCGGCCTGTTTGAGCAGACCCATCATCTGTGTGAAATGGTAAATGCACTGTATTATTATGTGGATTATGAAGATGAAATGCATGATCTGATCAAATATCTGACCGAGTGGGAGCTGGAATTAGCCGAAGGCATCTGCTCCCATCTCCATCCGGATATGATCTTCCATCATGACGACTGGGGCAGCCATGACAGCACGTTTTTAAGCCCCGCCATGTTTGAGGATTACCTTCTGGAACCCTATAAAGAAATTTACGGTTATTATAAGAGCCACGGCGTTGACTATATCGTACACCACTCCGACAGCTATGCGGCCACATTGGTTCCCGATATGATCGAGATGGGCATCGACGTATTCCAGGGCTGTATGGAGACCAATAAGATCGACGAGCTGATCAAAAAATATGGGGACAAGATCAGTTTTATGGGCGCCATTGAGAATGCTTATATTGATAAAGACGGCTGGACCGATGAAGAATGTGAGGCAGTGACACGCCGCATCTGCGACCAGTATGGCGCCCATTCCTTCATCCCCTGTATCGCTCAGGGCGGACCTGGCTCTGTATATCCGGGTGTGTATATGTCCGTGGTAAATGCCATTGATAAGATCAATGAGGAGAAATTTGGAATCAAACCGGAGGATGCGGAGAAAATGCGTATGCCTTTACAGATTATGTTCTAAATTTTTTACGTCAGACAGACAGCAGGGCCACACCGATCCCGGACAAAACCATACTTTTCGTTTTGTCCGGAACCGGAAGGCCCTGTCCTTACATCTCATACAATTCAATTTTCACGCCATCCGGCCCATAGCAGAAACCGTACCGTTTGCCTGTCTCACCGTCCAAATTGACGCCTTCCGTTTCAATATGGTTCTGCCTCATACAATCCAGCATTTTCGCCACATCAGAAACCAGGAAAGAAATGTGGTTCACACAGGCTTTTGTGTAACCGGATTCCACGGTACATGCCTTGCCCTTTTCCGGTATGAAAAGTTCTATAGCATACTGATCCTGACAGTACAGCTGAAGTTTTCTGGCCTTTCTCTTTGCCGAATAACTTTCTTTATGTATCACCAGTCCCAACAGATTACAATAAAACCATACCGCCTGTTCGTAACTCGAGGCGACGATACCTACGTGGTGTATGCAAACCGCTCCTCTTTCCATCACATCCCCCTCCCGTTCTACGGGTAAACAGACTTTTGTAAATACCCGATAACCTCTTCCAGGGAGCTCATGACGGCAACCGTCAAAGCTTTACTCTCATCCCCCGGTTCTTTCATATCCGGAATGCAGATACAGGGAATGCCCGCGCGATGCGCCGCCAAAATTCCCCACTCGGAATCTTCAAGAACCAGCGCCGTTTCCGGCGATGCCCCCGCCTTTTCACAGGCTTTCAGAAAAATTTCCGGGTCCGGCTTTCCGTTTTTGACTTCATCGCCGCAGACTACATCGACAAAATACTCTTCCAAACCGCCGCGCCGCAGAATAGCATCCACTCTCTTCCTGTCGCTGGATGTGGCGACCACCATACGGCAGCGCCTTTGCTTCAGATAATCCAGCAACGCCATCAGCCCCGGTTTGACCGGAATGCCCTCCTGCGCAAAACGCCTGTCCAGATTTTCATGAACCTGGCTGATAATCTCTTCCAACGGAAAATCCGCGCCGAAATGCTCCCTGAATTTTTGCCGTATCACGGTCATTGTGTAACCCACAATACTTTTGTAACAGGCCCGATCCATGATATAGCCTTTCTCTGCACACACTTTCACATACTCCTCAAAGGTCCAGTTTTCAGAGTCGATCATCAGACCGTCCATATCAAAAATAACCGTATCTGTCATCTCTCCTGCCTTTCTTTATCAGGGCAGAACCAATTCCGTATAGGCGCTGAGGAATTCTTTCAGACGGCGATATATGCGGTCTGTGCCGCCTTCCTGTTCCGTCTCGATATTCAGCGGGAGGAGAGGTTCGTGCAGAGACATCCGCAGCAGAAACCAGCCCTGTATCCCGTCGCACCGGACGTTCACCCGAATGCCCTCATGGTTGGGAACCGCCGGAGTAAAGCCATCCGTCTGCTCCACATACTTTTCCAATGCTTCCAGCACCTGCGCGCCATAGCCCCGGAAATCCTCCGTCCGGATGGCCAGACGGTATTCCACAGATTCCGCCGGCTCTTTCAGCGCCTGGATCAGTTCCGACAATTCTTTGCCGTTTTTTCTGCTCCTGGCCAGCGCGCACAAAATCAATGTGGCCATATACGCGCCGTCATCCGAAAAATAATTTTCTTTTAAAGCGCCATGTCCGGAAGTCTCTATGGCCAGGCAGGTCTCCTGCCCCTCGCGGTTCAGACGGACGGCCTCGTTGATCACATTCTTATATCCCCGTTTGAACCGATGGTGACGCATACCCAGCTGCCCCTCCAGAAATTCTGTCAGCCCGTCGGAGGTGACGGAATCTGTGACCACCGTGGTTCCAGCGTTTTTTTCCGACAAGATTGCCGCCATCAGAGCGATCAGCCGGTTTCTGTTGACCTCCCTGCCATCGGCAAACACCACCGCGCTCCTGTCCCCGTCGCAGTCAAAAATGATGCCTATATCCGCTTTATTCTCCAGTACGCAGGCCTGCAGGGAAGAGATGGCCTCCCTGTCCTCCGGATTAGGTATATGATTGGGGAAATGACCGTCCGGCTGCAGATACTGACTTCCCGATATGTCTGCGCCCAGGGGAGCCAGGATTTGAGAGGCAAAAAATCCACAGGACCCGTTACCGGCGTCAACAACAATATGTAGTCCCTGCAGCGGTTTATCATATTCCGGCGCATTCACTTCCCTCTTGATCAGAGACGCAATGTGACGGGTATAGCAGCCGATCAGATCCGCCTCTTCAAAGGACTCTACCGTCCACGTATTCGGAAGGCTGACCTCTGCGGCCATTTCCAGAATTTCCCGGATATCATCCTTTTCCAGCCCGGATTCCCGGGAGAAAAATTTCAGCCCGTTCCTGTTAAAGGGCAGGTGGCTGGCCGTTACCATCACGGCGCCGTCAAAGTCCGTCTCCTCGAATTTTGTAGACATGAACATGGACGGTGTGGATACCAGACCGCACAAAACCGGACGGCCTCCTCCCAGCTCAATCCCCCGCAGGCAGGCCTGGGCAAACGCCTCGGAGGTAAGCCTGGAATCGTATCCCACGCCGATCCGCACAGCCTCCGCTCCTTTCCGGTCTTTCTTCTCAATAAAGCGGACAAAGGCGTATGCTATATGAACGACCATATCCTCCGTCATGGTGACGGCTTCAGCCTCTGTGGGAATGGCTATTCCCCGCACATCACTGCCATTTTGAAGTCTCGCGTACAGATCCATCATTTTTACCCCCGTAGTTATTTTATTTTATTTGACGATCATGTTGGGTTTGCGTTCTGTGGATACCGCAACAGCCAGAATAACTACCAGGCCCTTTACAAACAGCTGAACCTCTGAGGGCATTCCCCACAGGACCAGGCCGTTACCCAGGATTCCTATGGTCAGCACGCCCACCAGCGTTCCGGCTACGCCGCCCACACCGCCGGTCTGCGCCGTTCCGCCCAGCACGACGGCGGTGATCACATCCAGCTCATAGCCGCTTCCCACGGAAGGAGAACCGGAACCAATCCTGCCCGCCATGATGACAGAACCAAGGGCCGTCGTAGTACCTGCAAAAAGATAAACCATGACCTTCATCAGCTTCACATTAACACCGCTGAGCCTCGCCACATTTTCATTGCCTCCGATCAACCGCGTGTACCGCCCGAACAGCACATATCTTTCCACCACCCAGGTGATAAGGAAAGCCAGAAAAGTCACGATCAGCACGCTGGGACGCAGGCCAAAAATCTGTTTGATCGGGCCGTCATAATCGATCATAGTGATCGAGCCGCCGCTGACCATCGTCACCACGGCCCGGGCAATGGACAGCATACCCAGCGTCACAATGAAGGTGGGAACCTTCAGGCAGACATGGGCCAGTCCCATGATACCATAGCACAGAGCGCATACGCCCCAGGTGGCCAGAAGGGCGAGCAACAAATTTCCTGTGGCCAGATAAGTCTTTGCCACCACCACACCACCTAAGCTTATCATGGAACCCACAGCCAGGTCAATGCTTCCCATCATAATAATGAAAGTACCGCCCAAAGCGCAGACCAGCAGATCCGTAGAACCGGTCAGAACGCTCAGGAGATTTCCCACCGCGAAAAATTTACCCTGCGTTGTCAGTGAAAACAGGACAAACAGGATGAAAAAAGCAGATAACGAGATATTTTTTTTGATAAAAGCAACGACTGTATTTTTATTTTCCATAACATGAACCTCCCTTTTCTCAGACCATCTGTGTCGCAATCTTTTCTTCTGTGAAAACCATCCGTTCAAATTCTCCGGACACCTTCCCCTGCTTAAAGGAATACACTTTATCGCACATACCGATCAGTTCCGGCAACTCATCCGAGATCAGCAGAATCCCTCTGCCCTCGTTTTTCAGGTCCTCCAGAATCTTGTAAATCTCATATTTGGCGCCCACATCCACGCCTCTCGTCGGAGAGTTTACGATCAGAAATTTTGACTCATTGACGATCCATTTGGCAATAACGACTTTCTGACGGTTCCCGCCGCTCATGTCCGCCACCGGATCATCCACCGACGGCGTTTTGATCAGAAACTGTTTCACCGATTGCTCTGCCATCGTTCGTTCACCGGCATGATTGACGATCCCGCGCCGGCTCATCCGGCGCATATTGCCCGATGCGATGTTGATCACGGAACCGTACTGTAGAAACAGCCCTTCCTTTTCCCTGTCCTTGGGAATCAGGCCGATACCCAGCCGCATGGCGTCCAGCGGTGAACGCAGCCGTATCTCCTTTCCCTCCAGATACATCTTTCCGGCGTCAATCATCTCATAACCGAACAGCGCTTTGCCGAACGCCTCGGAGCCGCAGCCGCCGATGCCGGCAATCCCTACAATCTCGCCCTTTCTCACGCAAATATTAATGTCTTCAAATTCACCCCTCTTGCCGAGCCCTTTCGTTTCAAACAGTACATCCCCTATGGAGCTGTTGTCGTCGCTGCGGTACACCGCAGAGGACATATCGCGCCCCACCATATTCTTTACGATCATATCCGGCGTCACGCTCTCGTCAATAGGCAATTTCGCAATCAACTTCCCATCCCGCAGAATGCTTACGCGGTCACACAATTCATATACTTCGTCAATGAAATGGGAAATATACAGGATGGCACAGCCCTGGCCTTTCAGCCGTTTCAGCAGCGCGTACAGCTTTTGGGCAGATTCCTTGGAAATAGCCGCGGAAGTCTCATCCACCAGCAGCACCCGGGGATTCGTCGAGAGAGCTCTGGCAATCTCCACCTGTTTTGTCTTTTCATACCCCAGCGTGCCTAAAACCGCCGTAGGCTCAATATCCGTATAGCCCAGCCGGTCCAGTATCTCCTTAGCCTCTTGATTCTGTCTCTTCCAGTCGATCAGCCCCAGCTTATTCCTGAATTTCTTATCACACCCCAGAAATACATTTTCCGCAACGGTCAGATTGTCCGCAAAATTGGGCTGCTGCATGACGATCGAAATCCCGGCAGCCTCTGCGTCGTGAACATTCTGTGGATTATAGGTTTCACCGAACAGCTCCATCTCCCCGCCGGTCTTGTCATAGATGCCCATCAAAATCTGAAATGTCGTTGATTTTCCCGCGCCGTTTTCACCCACCAGCCCATGGATTTCACCTTTCCTGATTTCAATTACGTCGTCATCATTCCAGTCCAGAGCCTTTGTTCCCGGAAAATACTTTTTCAATCCCCGTAAAACAACCGCATTTGTCTCACCACTCAATATATTTCCTCCTTCCCGGCCATCTTCATGCAGAAAATCCGTCGCTATACGATATACGCCTCCGGCGTGGCAATGTTTCTGCATACTAAGGCATTCACAAAAACCCCGGCAGTACACAGACTGCCGGGGTGCTTACTCAGACTGCTTTATTCTGCTCCCAGTGTAAAGTTATACTCTGCTTCCGGATTCAGCGCTTTCGACGAACTTGCCCAGTCAAAGGTATCTTTTTTCTGGAAATCCGCCACACTTGTCTGGTCTACACAATACAGACTCATCTGGATACGGTCCGGACCGTCATAGGCCACGCCGTTGAGAATATCAAAGGCAACTACCGCCGCAAAACCGGCCTGCATATAATGACCGCCCGTGGAGAACCACAGCTCTTTCGCCTCCATGGATGTAAGAGAAGGAGACAGCAGATCCATACCGCCTACTTTAACGGCATCCAGTTTATTCTCCTCTTTCAGCACATTCACCGTTGCCAGAGCCATGGAATCGTTGAAGCACCATACGCCGTCTATGTCTTTATTCGCCTGATACAGATTACGGAACGCTTTATCACCGTCATCCCAGGTATCGCCGGCATACTCAAACTGAAGCAGCTCCACCTCGGGATGCTCCGCCAGCGCTTTGTCCAGACCAACTTTCCTGTTCTCACCCACGGAGGTTCCCTGTACGCCGCCCACGCCGATCAGCTTGGTACAGCCCGCATTGATCAGAGACATGGCAATATCATAACCGGCCTGCTCATCATCCGGTCCGATAAAGCACACATAATCATCGCCTACCTTCAGGTCGTCCCCCGGCCAACGGTCGATGATAACCACCGGAATGCCCGCACTCTTACAGGAAGCGGTAATACCCGCGCACACCGACGCATCCTGCGGTCCGAGAACCAGAGCGTCAATACCTGCGGAAATCATACTGTCCACATCCGCAATCTGCTCGGCCTGGTCATAATTACAGTCGTCAATCAGTACTTCGAACCCACAGGCCTCTGCCGCCTGATTGACACACTCTACCGTGTTCACGCCCCAGAATTCATTGTCGGAACCGGGATAGGAATATCCGATCAAAAATTTCTCGCCGTCGCCCGCTTTTTCCGCGCTGCTGGCTTCCGCCTGGCTGGCCGCCGGCTCGCCGGTTTCAGAAGCGCCGCTGGCCGCCTCGCTGGACTCCGCCGGCTTGGAGGATGCCTCTTCCGTCTTGCTCGCCTCAGATTTGCTTGCCGTCTCGGAACTTGAGCCGCCGCCGCAGCCTGTCATTCCCACTACCATGCTTCCCGCCAACACCATTGCCAAAAGCTTCTTTTTCATTCTTTTATTCTCCTTTTCTATTTTTTTCAGGGTTCATTAACTCAGAACCGGCATTTACTGTGTCCGCCGCCTGTACAGCCGTCAGACAATCATAAAAGAAATCAGCTTGTTTATATCTTCTTTTTCATAAGCGACGATTTCTAATTCAGGAATTTCATCTCTGCCCTGAAATATACTGGCCATTGATACGTACTGAGACAGCTTGGACTTCAGATTCAAGCGATCGCCCTCGCCGGTCACCAATTCTACCTTCCCTTTACAAGAATCAATCACCTTAAAAAATTCCTGGATATCCGTTATGTTTTCAATTTTCATAATGCGCGCCTCCTTCCTTACTTTATTGACTATCCAGGGACTGCAGTCACTGCTATGCCTGTCCCGATGAACCCAAAACAACCTGTATCTTATGCCGTACCAGCTCCCGCACATTGTCCCGTGCCGGGCGCAGATACTCTCTGGGGTCAAAATGCCCCGGATGCTCTATCAGATCCTGTCGGACTGCAGCCGTCATGGCCAGCCGCACATCCGAATCAATATTGATCTTACATACGGCCGATTTTGCAGCCTGACGCAGCATCTCCTCGGGAATCCCTATGGCGTCGTCCAGCACACCGCCGTATTTCCTGATGTTCTCCACATACTCCCGATTGACCGACGAAGAGCCGTGCAGCACAATGGGATAATTCGGAAGCCTCTTCTCTATCTCCGCCAGTATGTCGAATCTCAGCTGCGGTTTCTGTCCCGGCTTAAATTTAAATGCCCCGTGGCTGGTGCCGATAGCGATGGCCAGAGAATCCACGCCCGTCCTCGTCACAAACTCCTCCACCTCGTCGGGATTCGTATAAAAGGCTTCTTCCGCCTTCACCTGTACTTCGTCCTCAATACCGGCCAGTTTCCCCAGCTCGCCCTCCACCACGACGCCTTTTTCATGAGCGTACTCCACCACCTTTTTGGTGAGGGCAATATTCTCCTCAAAGGCAAATCGGGAACCGTCGATCATGACGGAGGTAAAACCGCCGTCAATACAGGACTTGCAGATCTCAAAATCTGCCCCGTGGTCCAGATGCAGCGCCATGGGAATATCTACCTCCAGCGCCGCGGCCTCCACCAGCTTCATGAGATACGTGTGGTTCGCATATTTCCTCGCCCCCGCGGATACCTGCAGAATGACCGGGGACTGTTCCTGAGCGGCCGCCTCTGTAATTCCCTGAACAATTTCCATATTATTTACATTAAAAGCGCCGATCGCATAGCCGCCCTCATACGCCTTTTTAAACATTTCTCTGGTTGTCACCAAAGCCATCGTCTGTCCCTCCCGCTTTCTACTGTTCTCTTTCTATCGCCGCAATCTTGTCAATCCTCGTCTGATGGCGTCCGCCTTCAAAGGATGTCTCCAAAAACAGGTCTACCATCATCTGTGCCAGGCCGGGACCCACCACGCGTCCGCCCATGCACAAAATATTGGCGTCATTATGCAGCCGCGTATATTTCGCGCTGAAACAGTCTGAACAGCAGGCCGCTCGGATTCCTTTGACTTTATTAGCCGCCATGGAGATCCCGATACCTGTGCCGCAGCATAAAATCCCCCGTTCACACTCTCCCGACGAAACGGCCCGGGCCACCGGATAAGCAATATCCGCATAATCCACTGCCTCCGGCGTATAGGCCCCAAAGTCCTTCACCTGTATATGCCTGGCCTCCAGATAGCTCTTTATCTCTTCTTTCAATGCGTAACCGCCATGGTCACTGCCCAATGCTATCATGTCTCTCCCTCCCCGGTTCTGCAAAACGGAATCCTTTTACCCCTGTGTGGATTCCTGATATTCTTTGATCAGCTGCTGTCCCAGCGCCCCGCCCGGATGGCTCAGAGCAAAATTCTTTCTCTGAAATCCTTTAAGCTCCGAGGCCACCGTTGCCAGAGCGTCTCCCACTGCCAGCGCCGCCGTAGAACTGGCGGTGGGCGCAAGGCCCATATGATCGATCTCTTCCCCCGCATCCACTAAAATAGCAATGTCCGTTCCTTCTGCCAGCGGAGATTTTCTGTCTCTGGTGATGGACACCGTCCTGGCGCCAATGATTTTTAACGGCGTCAGCATATTCAAAATCTCCGGAGACTTTCCGCTGTTGGAGATCATGATCACAAGATCCTTTTTTGTAATCATTCCCATATCTCCGTGCAGAGATTCGCAGCTATGTACAAAAAATGCCGGAATTCCTAAACTGGCCAGTGAAGCCGCAATTTTTTTGCCGACATGGCCTGTTTTGCCCAGACCGGTTATGATCACACGGCCCTCACAGTTCAGCATCGCTTCCACCGTTTGGGTGTACGCTTCGTCTACCTGATCGGCAACCCTGGTAAGCGCGTCAGCCTCTCCTAAAATCTTGCTCCTGCAGATTTCTATAATCTGCTCGTTTGTAAAATTCATAGTCCTCATCCTCTCTGTTCTGCTGTGATATTCTGACACTGCCCTTATTCGCCAGTCTGGATGCGATGTCTCACTCGCTCTCCTGACGGCATTCGCCCATAAACACATCCCCCTGATTTCTGTATGACCAGAGATGCCGTCGCGTTGCCGTTTACAGCGGCCTTCTCCATATCCTGATATTCAATATAGGAAGACATAAAACCCGCGCCAAAGGAATCGCCCGCGCCGGTGAAATCCAGGCTGCCGTCCTCAATCTCGCTTTTCGCGACAAAGGGCGAGATATACCGGATGTCATGATTTTCTTCTTTATACATGACGCCTTTGCCGCCCAGCGTAACCACCAGGTTTTTCGCGCCTGCCTGAACCAGATAAGCCGCCGCCTCTTCCGGGGTACCGCCGCCCATAATACTGAACAGATCTTCTGCGCTTGCCTTGATGATCGTGCTGTTCGCGCAAAGAGTATCAATGACCTTTTTCCCGTAAGGCTCCTTAACCGAGTGACGGATATCGCTGGTAGCGCCGCCGTATCCCCCCAAATCCACGAATACGGTCTTTCCCATCTGATAGAGCCGTTCAACCACCTCCAGCTCCACTTCATAATTCATGGGGCAAATCTTAAAATATTCCGCCTGCAGGTATTCCGGCCGGATATCCGCAAAGGTAATATTCGGAGCCGCTTTCTGATATTCCACATATTTCGTTCCGTCTTCCCGGTAAACCAGCAGATTGGTGGTTGTGTAATCATAGGGCATGACTCCGTCCCGATTCAGCACGTCGAGCTCCGAAATGACGTCTTCCATATCTTTCCCGTAATAAGTGACAATACCCACCTGCTTCCCCTGAGCCGCCATGACCAGGCTGGAATAGGCTGCAGGGCTTCCGATTACCGGGCCCAGTGTCTTATTGGGAAATTGTATCGTTTCTTTTATGATCGTTCCGATCACAACAATATCCAATTTAGCTTCCATATCTGTCCTTTCTCATCATGTATCCCTCCTGCTATATATCCCATTAGGATTTATGTTAAAGTTAACGTTAACTTTATTGATAATCGTATCATACACAAAAAAAATCCGGGTGTCAATTAGCACTATTCCACAAACAATTCAGAAAAAAATTGTATACCTGTCTTTTAAAAAGGACGTCTGACGAAAACAGGAACCCCTGCCCAAATAGCAGCGATTCCTGTTCTTTCCTGTTTTTCCGTATGAATTTTTCGCTTAACTGGTTTCCCGAATGAGCAGTTCCGGCTCCATCAGGATCTGCTGGTCCGTCCAGCCGCTTTCTTCATCCAGCTCGTCCGCCTTTTCCTTGGCGCGGATTCGCTCAATCAAAAGTTCCGCTCCTTTTCTTCCCATCCGCATTTTGGGGACGCCGATGGTCGTAAACCGCGGGCTCAAAAAGGACAACAGAGAGATATCGTCCGTGCCGATCAGCGCCACGTCATGAGGCAGCGTATAACGTCGCTCCTGTACCGCACCGGCAGCGCCAATCGCAATATTATCACTGTAGCACATAATAGAAACCGGCGGCTTCACCTTTTCCAGAATCCTTTTTGCCGCCTCGTACCCGTCATTCTGGTTCATACAGCCGGCTATGATCCATTCCGCCCTTGCCGCCACACCACAGTCCTCAAGGGCCTGTCTGTACCCGGCTTCCCGTCCTTTCGACGAGGACACCTCCGGGAGAAAATTCAGGAAAAAAATATTCTCGTTCCCATAACTGCACAGATGCTTTGCCGCCATATACCCTGCCTGGTAATCATCCAACGCTACATAAGTATTTTTTTCCTTCTCCAGATAACGGTTCACCAGCACATAGGGAATATCGTACTGCTCCAGTAGACGGGTGCTTTTTCCGTTGCCGGCGGCCGGGGTCAGCAGTACGCCGGCCACATTCAGCCCTCTCAACTCATCAATAAACTGCGTCTCCCTTTCTACATCCTCATAACTGTTCATCAATATGCAATGATAACCATGCCGGAACATAACTTCCTCAATCCCGCGGATAACCCGCGCATAAAAAGGATTGGTATTGTCACTGAATATGACGCCGATCAATTTCGTCTTCTGCTGTCGAAAACTTCTGGCCACCTGGTTTGGCATGTAATTCATTTTCTTTGCATAGTCCAGAATCTCTTTCTTTCTTTTAGGCGAAATATCCGGATGATCATTCAGGGCCTTTGACACGGTCGTGATACTTACATTGAGGCCCTCCGCCAGATCTTTCAGCCGGGTTACTTTTTTCATCGCCGCCGTCCCCCTTCCATTCTTATCTTAATCATGCCGTCCGTCGGCATACGCTTTTCCACACAGCCGCCCTTCACATCCAGGACCAGGGAGGCGGCGCTGTTTCCGTATCGTACCGCATAATCCATATCAGAAGGATCATCACACAGAGCCGCTATCATACCGGCGGCAAACACATCGCCCGCTCCGGTAAGATTTTTCTGTTCTTCCCGCTCCGCCCTGCAGCAGGGAAAACGCTTCAGATCCCCTCCCCTTTTCTGGTACGCAGCCCCCTCTGTTCCCATGGTCACCGCCACGCAGCCTGCCCCCCGGGCCAGCAGATAGGCGGTGCAGGCCTCCACGCTTTTATCCGGCATCAGATAGCGCAGATCGTCCCGGCTCGCTTTGATGATGGCGGCGCATTGACACAATGCGTCAACCAGCTTCCGTCCCCGAATCGTATCCACGGAAAAATGATTATAGGAAGTGGTTCCTCCATATCCCCCCAGATCTACAATAACCGTCTTTCCGCGGTCCTTCAGCATTCTGCACACATCCGGGTCTACTTCAAAATGCATGGGGCTGATAAAAAAAACAGGAGCCTTGAGGTATTCCTCCGGTATAAGGCTACAGTCTATCACCGGCGCCACCTTAAAATACTCTACCCTGTTTTTCTCCTCCCCCTGATAAATCAGGTGATTTTCTGTTGTATGGTGATACTTCCTGCAGCCTGCCGTATCCACCAGGCGCAGTTCCCGATCAATCTCCTCTTTAAAATCTTCTCCATAATAGGTCACCACGCCGACCTTTTTCCCCATCCGCGCCAATGCCAGGCTGGTATAGGCACAGGGGCTTCCCAAAACCGGCCCGACCGTTTTATCCGGATAGAAAATAGTCTCCTTCACCATATTGCCGATCACGACAACTTCCATTTCTCTCACTCCCTCCGCCAGTCTTTCTGCAAATCCCTTGTATAGATAAACATAACAGTTAACATTAAAGCCACTGCTCATTGTAACCTAATCGGGTTGCACTGTCCAGAATGCAATTTGGATTTTATCTTTTAATCATTATTCTCAATTTTCCTGCTATTTTTTGTGAATTAGTCACAATTGACATTTTTCCCTCCCGAGAATATAATGGCCACATAAGAAATAGTTAATGTTTCAGTTAACGTTAAAGCTAAGAAGTATCCGCGATTGCGATACATATTTTTTTCCTCTAAGCTTTAACGTTAACTTTAACATAACACTATCTTAAAACTACATTTTGGAGGAAAACACTATGGGAAAGAAAAAAATCAGACTGGCACTTGTCGGCGTGGGAAACTGTGCATGCTCTCTTGTACAGGGTATCGAATTTTATAAAACGCCGGAAATCGCAGAAGAAGCCGGCGGCCTTATGCACTATGACCTGGGCGGTTATGTTCCCTCGGACATTGAAGTTGTCGTGGGGTTTGACGTGGACTCCAAAAAGGTTGGCAAGGACGTGAGCGAAGCGATCCTTGAATGGCCGAACTGCACTTACAAAATCTGTGATGTTCCGTTCTTAAATGCACCGGTTCTGAAAGGACCCGTTCTGGATGGCGCTCCGGATCATCTTCAGCATTATTATGGAAAAGATTACTTCACCATTGATGAAGCTCAGAAGCCGGTAGACGTGGCTCAGACTCTGAAAGACTACAAGGTCGACGTCATATTGATCAATCTGCCCACCGGTTCCCATGAAGCGGCAAGATTCTATCTGGACGCCGCCTGCGAAGCCGGCTGCGGCGTGGTAAACGGCATTCCCGAGCTGCTGGCAAGCTCGCCTGATACGGCCGAAAAAGCGAAAAAAGCCGGTATTCCTCTGTTGGGCGACGACTGGAAGAGCCAGCTGGGCGCCACCATCGTACACAGAGCCCTGGCAAAGCTGTTTGAAGACAGGGGTATTAAAATCACCAAATCTTATCAGCTGAATTATGCGGGCAATACCGATTTCATCAATCTGGTCATGCGCGGCGAGACCAAACATGTGACGAAGCATGACGCCATTGCCAGCATCCTGAAAGAAAAAGACACGCCGATCGCTCCCGGATTTGCTTTCGTGGATAACCAGGGCGATCAGAAAACCGCTATCATCTCCATTGAAGGCCAGAAATTCGGCGGCGCTCCGGTACGCCTGAACCTGAAACTGGATGTTATCGACAGCCCGAACTCCGGCGGTATCAGCGTAGATGCCGTGAGATGCTGCATGCTGGCCAAAGAAAGAGGCATGGCGGGCGCCATTGAAGAGCCCAGCTCCTACTTCTTCAAACATCCGCCGGTACAGTTCACCGATGATCAGTGCCACCAGATGGTAGAGGATTTCATCGCCGGCAAACGTAAGTAAATAAACATGTATTATCTGCTGCAAAATTGCAGGGTTTGCTTCCTCAATTTTGCAGCACTTTTAAACTGTATGGAAGAGAGGTAACTCTATGATAAAACTGGCGCCCTCCATTCTTTCCGCGGATTTTTCCCGGTTGGGAAAAGATATTTCCACTCTGGACGCTTCCCCCGCCGACTACATTCACATCGACGTCATGGACGGCCTGTTCGTTCCCAATATCTCTTTTGGCCTTCCCGTGATCCGCGCCATCCGGCCTTACACGGATAAAGTCTTTGACGTCCATCTGATGATCACTCAGCCGGAACGTTATATCCGGGATTTCGCCGAAGCCGGAGCTGATTTGATCACTGTCCACGCGGAAGCATCCGTACATCTGCACCGTACCATTCAGGCGATTCGGGAAACGGGGGCCAGAGCCGGCGTCGCGCTCAATCCCTCCACGCCCCTGTCTGCCGTCGAGCACATACTCCCGGATCTGGATATGGTTCTGGTAATGAGTGTAGATCCGGGATTTGGAGGAGCCGCCTACATCCCTGCCTCCACTGCCAAGATACGGCAATTAAGCGATATGATCCGCGCAAACGGTCTGTCGACGGATGTGGAAGTGGACGGCGGGATCACACCTGAAAATGTCTCTTCCATCATTCAGGCAGGGGCGAATATCCTTGTGGCCGGTTCCTCCGTCTTCCGCGGAGATATTCAGACCAATATCCGACATTTTTATGAAAAGTTTGAGGAGGCATCAAATGGATAAACGAAACTTACAGAAAATAGCAAATGAGGTGCGCAAGGGCATCATCCTTTCCACCCACAGCGCCAAAGCCGGCCACCCCGGCGGTTCGCTGTCCGCCGCAGAGGTATTTACTTATCTCTACTTTGAAGAAATGAACGTGGACCCCGGGAATGAGAAAGCGCCGGACCGCGATCGTTTTGTTCTGTCAAAGGGCCACACGGCTCCGGGATTATATGCGGCACTGGCCCAGAAAGGATTTTTCTCCACGGACACGTTAAGCACACTGCGCCAGATCGGTTCCATTCTCCAGGGACATCCCGACATGAAGCATATCCCCGGCATCGATATGTCCAGCGGTTCCCTGGGCCAGGGCATATCCGCCGCCGTGGGAATGGCCCTGGCCGCCAAAATGGACGGCCGTTCCTACCGCACCTATACGCTTCTGGGCGACGGCGAAATCCAGGAAGGCCAGGTCTGGGAAGCCGCCATGCTGGCCGGCCACCACAAGCTGGACAATCTGGTCGTCATTGTGGATAATAACGGTCTTCAGATCGACGGAGCCATCGACGAGGTCTGCTCTCCCTATCCTATAGACAAAAAATTTGAGGCCTTCAACTTCCATGTGATCAATGTGGCCGACGGCAACGATTTTGACCAGTTGCAGTCCGCCTTCTCCGAAGCCCGCGCCACCAAGGGTATGCCCACCGCCATCGTTATGAAAACGGTCAAAGGGAAGGGCGTTTCCTTTATGGAAAATCAGGTCGCATGGCACGGCACGGCGCCGAATGACGAACAATACGCGCTGGCCATGGCAGAATTAGAAAAGGCAGGTGAAGCATTATGTCAGAAGTAAAGAAAATCGCAACCCGTGAAAGTTATGGCAATGCCCTGGTGGAGCTTGCCGGGCAGGACGACCGAATCGTCGTGCTGGACGCCGATCTGGCCGCGGCCACCAAAACCTCCACATTCAAAAAGGCTTATCCCAAACGCTTTATCGACTGCGGTATTGCCGAGGGTAATATGATGGGCGTTGCCGCCGGTCTGGCCTGCGCCGGAAAAATCCCCTTTGCCAGCTCCTTCGCCATGTTTGCCGCCGGCCGGGCCTTCGAACAGGTGCGCAATTCCATCGGATATCCCCGCCTGAACGTAAAGATCGGCGCTACCCATGCCGGTATTTCCGTGGGCGAGGACGGAGCCACCCATCAGTGTAATGAAGATATCGCCCTGATGCGGACGATTCCGGGAATGACCATCATCAACCCGGCGGACGACGTGGAGGCACGGGCCGCCGTAAAAGCCGCCTACGCCCACAACGGTCCTGTCTATATGCGTTTCGGCCGTCTGGCTGTTCCCGTCATAAATGATTCTCCCAACTATTCCTTTGAGCTGGGAAAGGGCATCACGCTGAAAGACGGAAAAGACTTGACGATCATCGCCACCGGCCTGTGCGTGTCTTATGCGCTGGAGGCCGCCCGCAGGCTGGCCAGGGACGGCATAAACGCGCGGGTGATCAACATCCATACCATCAAGCCCCTTGATGAAGAGCTGATAATCAGAGCCGCAAAGGAAACGGGAAAAATCGTTACCGTCGAGGAACATTCCGTCATCGGAGGCCTCGGAAGCGCCGTGTGCGAATGCCTCAGCGAACATTGCCCCTGCCGGACGCTGCGGATCGGCGTCAACGACGTCTTCGGCGAATCCGGCCCCGCGGTAAAGCTGCTGGCAAAATACGGCCTGGACGAAAACGGCATTTACACAAAAGTAAAAGCTTTCCTCTGATCGTAACGCTGATATCAAAAAGCCGCCGACGGCGGCTTTTTGATATCCCCTGATAACCTTTTCCCCTCCCCGGCGGGAATGAACTTTCAAACATATGTTAACCGCACAGCTTCTCCGCCTCGCGCACAATCTCCTCCGGGAAGCCCAGGACTTCCAGCAGAGCCACAGCATTGCTGGTATTACTGACGCCCCGATACAGACGGTAATCAAACCGTATCTCTCCCTCCTCCATATAATTGCGGAAATGATAGTTGTCATACGTCCCCGCCATAGCGGCAGCCAGCTCCCGGTCATGGGTGGCGGCTATCGTCAGGCAGCCCGTATTTTCCATATAGCCCAGCACCGCTTCGGAGGCCGCCAGGCGTTCTTTTGTGTTGGCGCCCTTCAGGATCTCATCAATAATACAGAGGGTATAGCCCGGACAGGCAGCCCGCTCCACCAGCCGTTTCAGATACTTGACCTCACGGATATAATAACTTTCCCCGGCGGCGAGATCGTCCCGCACGGTCATGGAAGTGATCACATACATGGGCGGCAGCCGAAAGCGGGCGGCCGCGCAGGTGTGAACGCTGCGGGCCAGGATGGCATTGACCGCCAGCGCTTTGATAAATGTAGATTTCCCTGAGGCGTTGGCGCCTGTAAGAATGCAGTTCCTCTCTATGTGCCAGTCGTTGCCTACGGGATCAGTCAGCAGCGGATGATACATCTGCTCCATATCCATTTCTTTCCCGTCGCACATTTCCGGTATACAGTGCCGGGGCAGACTCTGTCGAAAAGAACACACGGCGATAGACATATCCAGCTCCCCGATACACTCATACAAAACCAGCACATCCCCCAGCTTCCCCTCAATCTGTCTGGTCAGCCAGTGAAATACGGTAAAATCCCAGAGTGTCGCGCCCATGAGGTAATCTCTCACAATTTCCATCATATCTCCGGTCATGACGCCATATTTGCGAAGCCGGAAACGGCCAATCCGTCGGGTCACCGACTGCAGACTGCGAACCGCCTCCTCCATCCTTTTTTCAGGAACGAAAGCTCTGTACTTTTCCTTTTTAATGAGAAACTGTCCGAAAACCGCCATCTCCCGGATGCTGCCCAGGGCCGACAGATAAGCCTCGCAGCGTACCTTCCCCGCCGAATAGATGCATACGTTGACCAGCGCCACGAACAGGGCGGCCAGCAGACACCATTCCTGCCGAAGGAATATCCCCCCGACAAGGGCGGCGGCCAGCAGACACTGCATACTCCGATAGAGCCATACAGGTCCCACCCCCAGCTCCCCGGCATGGCGGAGAAACAGAGGTAAATGATAATCCTCTTTTGCCTTGCCGATGCGGGCCAGGGCCGTCTCCAAATCCGTGCGCGTTTCCGCATCCTCACGGAGAAGACGAAGGCGTTCTTCCCACGCCTGATCTGCCGCGGCTTCTTCCGTCCCCGCGCGCAGCCTGCGGTACAGTACCTGCTCGCCGATATAGCTGCCCGTATGATTGATCCGGGCAAACACCTGATCCATCTCCAGATCATTCCAGGTAATGTCATCGATGGTCTCTCCGGGAAGCATATCCCTGGTCTGCTCGTAATAAATACGCACCTCTTCCATATAGCGGGGATCAGGAGGGATCTGGCCGAAAGCCGCTTTTATCCTGTCCCGCCGCCTCTCCCTTGCCGCCGTGAACATCATCAGACCCATGTGCGCGCCTCCCCTCCTCTCCGGATAAACAACCGCCAACAGGCCGCCGCCAGGAAAACGTACAACACAGCCGCGCCGATCATAAACATGCCGTATCCGACGGGAACGCCCTGCCAGGAAAGCACTATATAAATCTGCTGTGAGAAAGAGAATCCGATCCCTCCCGCTTTACACAGGGCGCACACCTCATCCAGATAGCATCTGAGCCGAATCGGGCAGTACAGGGAAAAGACCGCCACACGGATGCCGTACAGCAATACGACGGAAACCACCAGATAATAAAGAAAAAAGGATTTCCCATGGTGTTCCACTGCCACCAGGCCTTTCCAGTCTGTGGGGATCTCCCCGGGCAGAAGGGGATACATAAGCAGCGTATAGATAGCCTGCAGCGCAAACAGCCCCCATACCAGCAGCGTGTCCCACAGGTACGTCAAATGATGCAGGGTATCCCGAATCAGCGCCGGCCTGTCGTCCGCCCCTTCGGGAACCGTAAAACAGGCAAAACTCTGCTCTTCCTGCTCCAGCAGCCTCTCACACAGACTCCGCGCCTGCAGGGCTTCCTCCTGTTTCTCCTGCATCCGCTGCATCTGCTCCTTCAATATCCCGTGGAGCTCCAGCTTTCCCTCCATATAAAGGCGTATTTTCCCGACAGGCACATCCAGACTGCGGAAAAAAATAATTTTCCGCAATATTTCCACATCCTCATCACTGTACTCCCGGTAGCCGTTCAGCGGATTCCGTCGGGGAAACAAAAGTCCCTCCTTTTCATAAAAACGCACATTGGCCCGGGTGACCTGCAGTTGTTCCTCAATTTCTTTGATTGTCATTTACGTCTTCCTCCCTTGCCCGGCGGCGTCCGGACGAAATATGCCGTCCGAAACCGCCTCGTCTGTTACCCTGTTTTTCTAAGGTATACAGTATAAAGAAGGTTTACAGTCAAGGGGTTTTTCTGTTTTTTATGTAAATTTAGGTAACAGTTCAGCCCAGGGCTTTGCACTTGCTGCAAAGTCCGTAAGAACGTGTAAATTAGGCCAAGAGGGAATCTGCTCCTCGCCGAAGGCGATTTGGAATGGGCAGATTCCGTAACAGTGAAGCCGGAGGCTGAACTGTTACTAAATTTAGTGACAGTACAGCCTCCCCTCTCTGAATCTGCGGATCATTTCCCGGGTCAGGCTGCTGTGATCGGGGATCTCCGGGATCTCCTCCGGCAGAAGCCACGCGGCCTCCGAGAGCTCGTGGCGATCCAGGTCAATGGCGTGGGCGCCGTCCAGACGGGCCGTATAGGCCAGCATCAGATTCCCGGCAAAACCCCAGGGCTGACTGCCGTAATACCGGATATCTCTGACATGGATACCCACCTCTTCCAGAAGCTCCCGCCGCACACACTCCTCAGCGGTCTCCCCGACCTCCACGAAACCGGCTACCAAAGCAAAATGAGCATTTTCCCTACCCGCATACTTGGTAAGCAGCAGTCTCTCACCGTCCGTCACCGCCACAATAACAGCCGGAGCAATCCGCGGAAACATCACATGACCGCAGGAAGGGCAGTACATCATACGCTCCTTCCCGTGATGCACGGCCTTTTTTCCGCACCGTCCGCAAAACTGCGCCGACTGATACCACTGATATAGATGAATACCCGTCATCCCGGCAAAAGCCTCCGCCCGGGGGCCGGCGTCCCGAAGCTGCTCCCAGCCCATGAAACGGGTACCGCCGATCTCTGAAGTCAAAAGTTCCCCGAGAAAATACGGATGGCCGCTGACGGAAAACAGATACACGATCCGCCCTGTCCGCTCCTTCACATCCCGATAAAGAGGATAAGAAATCCCGTCCGTCCCTTCGCGCACCAGAATTTCCCGTCCCCGGACAAACAACACTCTGTCGTCCCCCTCCGGCCTCCGGTCCCGATACTGATTGTCCATCACTTCCGGCATGATCTCATGAATCATCGCTGCATACCTTCTTTCTTTATTTTAATACCTGTCATTATTTAGCCGTATGTATCAAATTTCGTACTGCTTTACCCATTATAGCCGCACCCTTACGCCTATTTCAAGGAAATTTTACGCCTGCCAAAGACAATCGCGGCATTCATTTTTCAACAGATCGCACAATTTTTTCTTCTTTTTTTATACTTTCTCCCTAAACTTTTCCGTTGCACGGCTGCCCTTTTTGTGGTATCTTTTTTATTGTTTAAAACATTAACGTGTAAAACTTTAAAATACGAAAGCGAGAGAGATTTTATGCTGAAAGTAATTTTACTGATCATCTATTTCGCAGTGCTGGTGGGTATCGGCCTGTACTGCCGCAAACATGCCACCGACGTGGACGGCTTCGTGCTGGGCGGCCGCAGCGTAGGCCCCTGGCTGACGGCATTTGCCTATGGTACCTCCTATTTTTCCGCCGTGGTGTTCGTGGGATACGCCGGACAGTTTGGTTGGAAATACGGTATTGCCGCCACCTGGGCCGGTATCGGCAACGCCATTATCGGTTCCCTGATGGCCTGGGCGGTGCTTGGACGACGCACCCGCATCATGAGCCAGCACCTGGACTCAGCCACCATGCCGCAGTTCTTCGGTAAACGTTTCGGAAGCAATTCCCTGAAAATCGGGGCCTCGGCGATCATCTTTATTTTCCTGATCCCCTATACGGCCTCCTTGTACAACGGCCTGTCCCGCCTCTTCGGTATGGCCTTCCACATCGATTACTCTGTCTGTATCATTCTGATGGCCGTACTGACCGCCGTCTATGTGATCGCCGGGGGCTACATGGCCACCGCCATCAACGATTTCATTCAGGGTATCATCATGCTGGTGGGTATCGTCACCATCATCGGCGCCGTACTGGCAGGCAAAGGTGGTTTCATGGCGGCTTTGGACGGCCTGGGCCGGGTCACGGACGAGACCGTATCCACCACGCCGGGCATATTTAATTCCTTTTTGGGACCCGATCCCTTAAATCTTATGTTCGTCGTAATCCTGACCTCCCTGGGTACCTGGGGACTGCCTCAGATGGTACAGAAATTCTACGCCATCAAAGACGAGAGCGCCATCAAAAAAGGGACTATCATCTCCACCATCTTCGCTCTGGTGGTGGCCGGCGGCTGCTATTTCCTGGGCGGCTTTGGACGGCTCTTCTCGGACCAGATCGACGTGGCGGCCAACGGTTTCGACTCCATCATCCCCACCATGCTCTCGGGCTTAAGCCCCATGCTGATCGCCCTGGTGGTGATCCTGGTGCTGTCCGCTTCCATGTCCACCCTGTCTTCCCTGGTCATTGCCTCCAGCTCCACGCTGACCATTGACTTTATCAAGGACACCTTTATTAAAGACATGGATGAGAAAAAGCAGGTGCTGTACATACGGATACTGATCGTGGTCTTCATCGCCGTCTCCGCGGTGCTGGCCCTGATCCAGTACAAGAGTAACGTGACCTTCATCGCCCAGCTCATGGGAATTTCCTGGGGCGCGCTGGCCGGAGCCTTCCTGGCGCCGTTTATGTATGCCCTGTACGGCAAATGGGTAAGCCGGGCCTCCTGCTGGGTGTGCTTCATATTCAGCTCCGTGCTGATGATCGCCAATATATTTTTCCGCAGCTCTTTCCCGGCGATCATGCAGTCGCCGATCAACTGCGGCGCCATCGCCATGCTGGCCGGGCTCATCATCGTTCCCGTCGTCAGCGCTTTCACACCGAAACCGGACAAAGCGCTGGTGGACGAAGCCTTCGCCTGCTACGATAAAGAAACCACAGTTTCTCAGAAAACGGCGCTGGGAAAATAATTTTGCCACCTCCTTAATATTCATTTTACTATCCTTAACGAGACCACAGGGATCTGTTCATCATGACAGATCCCTGTGGTCATTTACATACGCCATCCTTTTCCGATTCCACTTATTTTTTTTAACATTCACTTGACATGCCGTAAAAATATCTTCACAATAGAATGACATGATTACAGACAACCGGAGAAGAAATGTATGAAAAACACAAACCGACTGGCCTTTGCCCGGGGTATGCGGGACGGCATCCCCATCGCCCTGGGCTATCTGGCCGTATCTTTTACCCTGGGTATCGCCGCAAAAAACGCGGGCTTCACTGCCGTTCAAGCCATGCTGGCCAGCCTGACCAACAACGCCTCCGCCGGGGAATTTGCCGGGTTCACCCTGATCGCCGCGGGCTCCGGCTATCTGGAGGTGGCCGTTATGGAGCTGGTGGCAAACGCCCGCTATCTTCTGATGTCCTGCGCCCTCAGCCAGAAGCTGGCGCCGGAAACCTCCCTGCTCCACCGTTTTCTGATCAGCTACGACGTAACGGATGAGATCTTCGGTATTTCCATGGCTTATCCCGGCAAACTGAATCCTTTTTATTCCTATGGCGCTTTTGCCGTGGCCATTCCCGGCTGGGCGGGCGGCACCTATCTGGGCGTGCTGATGGGCAGCCTGCTTCCCGGCAATATCGTCCGGGCGCTGAGCGTGGGGCTTTACGGGATGTTCCTGGCCGTCATCATTCCACCGGCGAGGAAAAGCCGCATCCTGGCGGGAGTCATCCTGATTTCCATGGCTGCCAGTTATGCCTTTACCCGCCTGCCCTATCTGGCCGACCTGCCCGCCGGTACGCGCACTATTCTGCTGACTCTCCTGATTGCCGGAGGAGCGGCCGTACTATTTCCCCATGAGGAGGCATACGATGAGCCATAATATTTATCTCTACATTCTGGTTATGGCAGGCGTCACTTACCTGATCCGCATGCTGCCCCTGACGCTGATCCGGAAAGAAATCAAAAATAAAACCATCCGTTCTTTCCTCTATTACGTCCCTTATGTGACGCTGGCCGTAATGACTTTCCCTGCCATCCTCTCCGAAACCGGAAGCATCTGGTCCGCCTGGGCGGCCCTGGCCACCGGTATAATCCTGGCCTGGACCGGAAAGAGCCTGCTGCAGGTATCGGTCAGCGCCTGCCTGGTCGTATTCGTATGGGAATTGATTTTATTGTGATAGGGGTGGCTAGAACGACAGGAATCTGCTATAATCATATAAATGCCGCAGAGCGCGGCCCCTGTTTCTATTTCATAAAGAGACCAAGAGTGAGGTATGTCCGATGACACAGCAGAACACGACAGAGAAAGATCCCACACAGCACAGATATAACGGCGCCGGTCAGGAAAACCGTCCGAAAAAGCGGCGCAGGCGCAGTAATCCCGCCGCGACGGAATTCGCCGCGAATACCGCATCGTCACAGGAAAGAACAAACGGAACCGGACGGGCAGCGACGCCACAGCCTCACACAGAGAAACGCACTATGCAGGCGGACACAGAGCAGACCATTTTACCCGCCGCCTCGACGCCTGATGCCGCTCCCAGGACTGAGACAGCGCAAAATAATACCGCCTCTTCGACTGAGACAACACCGGATACCACCCGGGAGCCGGCTCAGGCTGCCGTTGCGGATTCCGACACGCTGCAGGAAGCCGCTACCGCACTCGCGGAGGCTTCTTCCGCCGCTCCGGAGACTGCCGTAGCGGAAAATATCGATTATCAAGCGGCTTATCAGGAAATCTACCGGGATATTCTGGAGAATCTGCGTTCTTTCTCCCCCTCGGACCAGGTGGCCTGCAATATTACGGAGGAGCATATCAGCGAATACCTAAACAACAGCCATGCGGAAAAAGTCATGCAATTTAAAGAACGCCGCGAAAAACGCTTTTTCGCGGCGCTGGAACTGATTGCCGTACTGGCCGCCGTTGTCCTGGTGATTCACTATCTGCAGAACAATTCGGCTATTCTGGTCAATATTTTATATATCATCGCCGGTCTCGGCGCTTTGTTCCTGTGGAAATTTCAGCCCAAAAATGACGATCAGCCGGGCGGCGGCTCCGACAAGGAGGCCCAATGAATACGGCAATGTGCGGACGGGTTCTACATAAACCTGTCCGCACATTCGTTTTTCTGGGAGACAGCATCACTGACTGCGGCCATCTCTGGGACGATGATCCCCGCTGCCTGGGACAGGGTTACGTGCGGGAAATCGCCGATGCTCTGTCTGATCCTTCCTGCTGTCTGATCAATCTGGGCCAGGACGGATTCACTTCAGCAGACGTCCTGCGCCTGCTGCAAAGGGACGGCCTTCCCCGGCAAAAAGACTGTATCTCCCTGCTCATCGGCGTCAACGACCTGTCCGTCGGCTATTATGCCGACTCCTCCTGGATTCCCGACAGATTCGCCGCGAACATCCGGGAGATCCTGTCCTTAATCCGCCATTCTCACGGTGGAAAACTGATCATCATGGAGCCTTTCCTCTTTCCCCTTCCGGCAGAACACCGGCGTTTGTTTCCCCTCCTGGCCAGGGAACGGCAAATCCTTCAGGCTGCGGCCGGACAATATGACGGCCTGTATCTGCCTCTCCAGAACGCGCTGAACGAGGCCGCATCCGGACAGGGAGAACGACAGATTACCCCCGACGGCATCCATCTGACGGGAGCGGGAAACCGTATTGTAGCTGCCGAATGGCTGAAAGCCTATTCCGCCGCCTTCTTTTCCTGACGTTTCCTGCGGGTCATCAGCCCGCCGATGCGCCCGGTCTCTTTGGCAGACAGCGTTTTCCAGCCGTTCTCCAGCACCCTGTCCAGCAGGCCCAGCTCTTCGGCGATCTCATATTTCATCCGTTCCTCTTTTGACATATTGTGTAAATCCGGTTTCTCATCTTTTTTGCTCATACAGTCATCCTCACTTTCCCTTTGAGTATGACCGCTTCCCCCCGTTTTCATACATATTTTTTTGAAAAATATGCCATTCGGGAGCACAAAAGGAAACCTCAGTCCTCCCTGGGCATGATGATTGCCGCCACCACGTAAGCAAGAATGCCCGATCCGCCCATGGCGGAGAAGATCACCCAGCCCAGCCTCACCAGGGTAGGATCAATACAAAAATATTCCGCAATACCGCCGCACACACCGCAAATCATACCGTTTCTGGAACGGCGCAGCCTTTTTTCTTCATACATAAGTTTACCCTCCTGTTTCTCAATCCTGTTTTTTAAAGCCTATATCAATATTGCCCATGTTGCTCTTGGCCTCTATCTGGCCGGCGGGACTACGGCCGGGCTCCTCATCCCCTTCGTCCTCCACCTCGATATCTCCCATGTTGGATGTGGCGGACACATCATAGTCGCTGCGATTGCCCTCAAAAGTCACATCAATATCCCCTGCATTGCTGTTCAAAACGGCCGTCGGCATCCAGGCCGCCTGCTCTATGGCCACATCGGCGGCATTGGCGTTCACCTCCAGCTTTTCCCCGACCTGCAGCCTGCCGTCAATGGTGATATCCGAGGCATTTGCCTCAATCAGCAGGCTGCCCGCCGTCAGGTCTCCGCTGGTAATCTCCCCGCCCGCTCCTGTCAGCGTTATTTTTTTGAACGTATAGCCGGCAGGAATCTTTATCTGCGTCACGGGCTGATCCATATGCCAGCCCTTCCAGCTGTCCTGTACCGTCAGCGTCCCGTCGACCAGCTCTGCCTTTGTCCTGTCCGAGGATGATTCCACGAAAATCTCTTCCCCCTCTCCTTCCAGAATCTCCAGAGCGCCGGCCGTCACACTGATGCGCAGATTATTCACCTGTGAAAAACTGACGCCGGTCCCATTGATTCCGGCCGTTCCTCCCGCGTCTTCCCGGGACGACCGCCGGGCAAAGGAAAACCCGGCCAGACGGCGGACAACGTCATTCTTCCAGAAATCCAGGGGCGCCTCCCCGCCTATGCGGCTGACCTCCTCGAAGCTCCCGCCCAGCACAAAGCCCGCCCCCATGCAGCCCGCTCCGGCCAGCACAAATAACAGGCAAAAAATAAAAAAAATCCGTATGGCGATCTTCATGCCCGCTCTCCTTTCTTTCTGAACCGCTTCACGATCCCGCCGAGCCCTTCAAAAAACCGGCGCGCATAGCGCCACAGGGCCGGCAGGAGCCGAAACGCCACCAGGGTAAACAAAATAAACAGCAGCATGGCGGCCGCCATGCAGAAAAATCCGCTTCCGATAATCAAAAGCCCGCTCCCCGCATAGGACGCCATTTTGACGGAACCGTAAATGACCAGTCCGACGCCGGTAATGGCCAGCGCCGCCCCGCTGATGGACGTCCCCAGCACCAGGGTACATAAAAAAGTCAAAACGCCTATACCCAGGCCCAGCAGGCCGCCGCCAATGCCGGTGATAATCGGCGAGCAGAATACCGCCGCAACGATCACCAGCACTAGAACGCTTTTTCCGTCCGGCTTCTTTCTCCCCGGCATCCGGCGCTCCACAGGCCTCTGATATTGCTCCTGGTCGGCGCCCTCTGTATAGCCGGCCTCCGTGTATTCACCGTCCGTCCCGTCGTCTTTCAGATCTTTAATGATCCGTCTGGCCGCCTGCCGGGGTGAACCCAGGCGCTCAATCACCTCCGCCTCCCCTTCCGGCCCGGCCACGTCAAAATACTCCTCAAAATACGAAAGCGCCTGGCTTCTCTCCTCCGGGGGCAGCTCGGAGAGCAGCTTTTCCAGCTCACGCATAAATGTCACTCTGTCCATCATTCTCTCCCCTCAAATAATCTGGTTATTTTTGTGGAATAGTTGATCCACTCGCCCTGATACATCTGAAGCTGGGCCGCGCCCCGGTCTGTCAGCTTATAGTATCTGCGGTTTCTGCCACCGTATTCCCTGTCATAGGCCATCAGGCAGCCGTCCTTCTGCAGCCTCCGGAGCACCGGATACAGCGTGGACTCCGATACCTCTAGCGCCCGGCGCACCTCCTGCGTTATCCTGTAACCATATGTACCCTCCCGCTCCCTGGATATGACCGCCAGCACAATGGCATCCAGCAGCGAAGCGCCTGTATTAAATACCATGCCATCCCTCCATTGCCTCTGATAATAAAAGGCGCAGAATGCGCCGCTAATCTGATTATCAGAGGAGGGTTTTTGCCTCTGATAATATTATAGTTCCTTCTATATTATATATCATATAATATTATATTTGTCAACAATAAAACATATCGGGAATCAGGATTCCCTGCAGTCTTTGTTACTTTGTCAAAAATGCATATGATACAGGCTCTCATACACGCCCTTTTTCGCCAGCAGCTCCTCATGGGTTCCCTGCTCCGCAATGCCGTTCTCCGTCAGCACCAGGATGCGCCCCGCGTTGCGGATTGTGGTGAGCCTATGAGCAATGACAAAGGTGGTCCTGTCCTTTGCCAGCTCCTCTAAAGAACCCTGCACTACTTTCTCACTCTCATTGTCCAGGGCCGAGGTTGCCTCATCAAAAATCAGAATCGGCGGATTCTTCAGGAACACCCGGGCGATGGACAGGCGCTGCTTCTGACCGCCGGAGAGTTTCACGCCCCGCTGGCCGATATCCGTATCATACCCCTCGGGGAACGCCATGATAAAGTCATGGGCATTGGCCCGGCGGGCCGCCCGGATCACCTCCTCGTCAGAAGCCCCCGGTTTCCCGTAACGGATATTCTCCATAATCGTTCCGGAAAACAGGTACACGTCCTGCTGTACAATGCCGACGGCATTCCGCAGATCCTCCAGTTTCATATCGCGGATATCTATGCCGTCGATGCGGATTACCCCCTCCGACACTTCATAAAACCGTGGGATCAGACTGCACAGCGTGGTCTTTCCCACGCCAGAGGAGCCCACCAGGGCCATGTACTCCCCGGCCTTTACATCCAGGTTGATGTGATTCAGCACCCGCTCATTATTATCCTCATAATGAAAAGATACGTTGTCAAACACGATGTCTCCCCGCAGATTTTTCGCGGGCAGAGCCCCCGGTTTATCGGAGATATCCGGAGCAATCGACAGGATCTCCAGAAAACGTTCAAAGCCCGTATAGCCGTTCTGGAAGGTTTCCGCAGAATTTACCAGCTTCTTCACCGGCTCCGTAAAATTATTGATATAGAGCATGAAGGTGATCAGATCCGCCACATCCACCTGCCCCGTGACCAGGAAATTTCCGCCCGCCAGCAGCACCCCCACCGTCACCAGGGTAGTCAGGGCATTCAGCCCGGAATGGTACATACCCATATATTGATAGCTCGTTTTTTTAGCGTTGACAAAATTACTGTTGCCCTGTTCAAATTTTTTCAGTTCCTCCTCCTCGTTGGCAAAGGATTTCACTACCCGGATTCCCGACAGGCTGTCCTCGATCTGGCTGTTGATATCGGCAATTCTGGCGCGGTTTCTGGCAAAGGCCCGTTTCATCTTAAAATTATAATACACCGCGTAAGCCGCCATCAGCGGGACAAACGCGAAAGCCACCAGCGTCAGTTTTCCGTTCACCCGGCTTAAAATCACAAAGGAACCCACAATCCGAATCACGGAGATCAGCACATCCTCGGGCCCGTGGTGCAGAAGCTCGCTGATATCAAAAAGGTCGCTGGTGATCCGGGACAGGAGATGCCCCACTTTCTGGTTATCATAGAAAGCAAAGGACAGTTTCTGATAATGGCCGAAGATATCGCCGCGCATATCCGCTTCCATCTTGGCTCCCATGATATGGCCGAAATAGGCAATATAGAAATTACAGCCAAACTCCACCAGCACCAGCGCCACCAAAATGACGCCCATACGAAAAATGGCTTGTCTGGCCTCACTGGCGTCAAAATAAACCACCTCACTGGTAATGTAGCGCACCACCAGCGGAATCACCAGCGTTACCGCAGCTCCCAATACCGCAAAAAACAAGTCGCTGTACAGCAGAAAACGGTAGGGCCGATAGTAGGCAAACATTTTCTTAAGTTTCTCTATCATCTTTTCTTTCCTCCATTTCCTTTTTCTTTTTTATTCTCAATCGGTGAAAAAAATCCGAAAGCATGGCGCTGCACTCCTCCTCCAGCACGCCCCGGGTGATCTCCGCCTGATGGTTAAACGCTTCCATCTGCAGCAAGTTCAGCACCGATCCGGCACAGCCTGCCTTGGCGTTCATGCTGCCGATCACCACCCGGGGAATTCTGGCCTGCACAATGGCCCCGGCGCACATCTGACACGGCTCCAAAGTAATATACATGGTACATTCCTCCAGCCTCCAGTCCCCTTCCCGCCTGCTGGCCCGCCGTATGGCATTCAGCTCCGCGTGTGAGAGCGTATTTTTATCCGTATTCCGCCGATTATATCCCCGGGCAATGATCTTCCCTTCCTTCACCAAAACACATCCGATCGGTACCTCCTCCAGCTTCTCCGCTTTCCTGGCCTGCCGCAGGGCTTCCCGCATAAACCGTTCATCCTCCGTCATAATTCTTCGCATATCCTTGCCCCTCCTGCCATATAATAAGTAGAAAACCCTCAGGAGTCAATACATGTCTGAATATCAACGCTTTATTTCTTATATGTATGAGTACCGCAACGGGAAAAAATCCACCAACTGCGGCTATGCCCGGGTCGAAAACCGAAATCGGCTGTGCCGCCTGGAAATACATATGAAGACCTCCCCTCAGACCCTGGAAGAACCCCTGCGCATCTATGGCTGTTTCCACCGGGACGGCCGGCTTTTCGGTATTCTCCTCGGTCAGCATGCCCCTGTCCTGGATATGGTCAACTGGCGTTACCAGGGCGATCCCGACAATCTGAACGCGTCCCTGGTGCCGCTGTCCCAGCTGGAAGGCCTGATCCTAAGCGACGGCAGCCAGATCGCCTACTGCAGTATGTGGAACGATACCGTTATAGATCCGGGCCAGATGACCCTCTATGCAAGAGAAGAACCTGCATCCGTCGAAAAAGCATCGTCTGAGCCGCAAAAGGAAGTCTCTCCAGAAGCGGCGGCTCTTTCAGACGACATCCCGGAGGCGAATAAAAAGACGCATGACTTCACACAGGCGAATACCACCGGCATCCCACCGGCGGAAGGCAAAAGCGCCGACCCTTCGCCACAGACAGATGACAAAAGGGCCGTCCCTTCGCCACAGGCAGACGCGGCGGACGCTATGGATCTCGCAGCCGATTCCGTGGACATTGCCTCCGGCTCTATGGATCTCGCAACCGATTCCGCAAATATTTCCTCCGGCTCTATGGATCTCGCAGCCGATTCCGCGGATATTTCCTCCGACTCTATAGATATCCCTCCGGAGGATGACGGAAACCCACAGGTCCCGCCGACTTCCGCCCAGGGAGATGAAAACGATATGGGCGACGGAATCTCTCCGTCTGCCGCCCCCGCAGATACCGCCCCCGTCGATACCATCGTTTCCGCGGCAGCCTCTCTCTCTCCGGACAACGGCGCCCCTGATGAGACAGCGACAGACGGCATGTCCGACGGGGAACCCCCCGAAACCGCGCCCTGTGACGCCGTCTCCGCCGCCGACGCCAAACCAGACGCTCAAATGGCCCGCGCCCAGATGCCGGAATCCAGCCCGGCCGATTTTGCCCTGGCTTTTCAGAAAAAACAGGCCGGTCAAAATCCTGTCGAAACCGCCGGCAGTCCGTCCCGCACTTCTTCCCCCTGGGAACAAGTGCAGGCAGCCTACCCTCAGATCAATCCTTTCACCGACGATGAGATCAGGGACTGCGTCCGCATCGAACTGACGGACCTGCCCACACTCCGCCAAAACGGATGGCGCATCGCCGGAAACCGTTTTATCCTCCACAGTTTCCAGAAAAACCGTCATCTGGTCCTGGGGCGTCTGAAAAACAACGGCCGCTATATTTTTGCCGTGCCCGGCTATTATGATAACCAGGAACGGTTCATGGCCAATATGTTTGGATTTCCCTATTTCAAATCCTCCGACGGCGGCCCGCTTCGGTACGGCCAGAAGGGTTATTGGTACCGGCTGCTCTATTGATCCGCCGCCGGTCCGCCGCCCTTTGTCCCTTTCCCGTAAAAAGCCCGAAAGAAAAATACTGCGCCGCCTGTTCCCTAAAGCGGCGCAGTATTTCTTCGTCCCTGTCCCGTCTGACCGGTTGTCGGCCTGCCGTCAAAGCCCCAGTTCCTTATCCGTCTGCTCGGCTGCTCCCGTCCAGACAGAACTCTCCCTCGGAAAAGCCAGTAAAAAACCGTCCTTCGCCGCGCGGCTCAACAGAGAAAATTCTTCTTCCAGCCCACACATTTTCGGCACGACACAGGCGCTGCCGTAAACGTCCCTGGCAATCTTCGCGATCAGATTCTCTTCCTTCATCGTCCCGATACCCAGAAGAAGACTCTTGTAATTTTTATCCTTCTGACAGAGCATGATATACAAAGATACCAGATTGACGTACTCCAGATACAGCACATGGCAAAGCGCCTCTGTCGTTCCCTCGGCAAACATAAGATCTTCATAGACTTTACGCACCCTTTTCTCGACGCGGCCTCTGCCGAAGAAACTGTTCAGCTGATCCTTTTGATAGGACAGCTCCATCCACTGCGCCATAAACTGATCCGCTCCCGTGACATGTCCGCTCTTATCCAGATACCTCTTTTCCCAGAGCTTTTGGCGCAGCAGATTTTCCGGAGAACGCTCCTCGGCCAGACCCTGTTCCAGATATTGCCTCTTCTCCTCTGCCTCCGTAGAAAGATTATACCCCTCCAGCCAGTTATCTATAATCGGCGCTTCCCGTCTCTTCTCTAACATACCGTCCTCCATTGTTTTTTTCGTGTGCCGGCACATTGCCTTCTAAAAACTGCACCACCACGGCTTCCCTTACGGGCATATTTTATTTATTCTATCATATGCCAACCCGGTCCGCAAGCCGCCAAATAAAATCCCGGCCTGTCAAATATTCTGCAAATGGTAACTGTTCAGTACCTTCACAGTTACGATGCAAAATCCAATTAAAATCGCCTGCGGCGATGGGATTTTGCACACTTGAATCATGTTTTTACGGTCTCAGCAGCAAGTGCTTCGGCCTGTACTGAACAGTTAATACAAATGTAACCATTCAGGCAGACTGAACGGCTACCTGCAAAAATCCCACCGCTCCCCTTCTTTCAAAAGAATCTCCTGTTCTTCTTCCCCGTAAACCACCGTCGTCTTTACATCCCGACGCGCCAAAAGCCCGGCCTCTGTCAGACGTCTGGCCTCCCAGGCCATGGACACTTCTATCCCTCCCCGGGCGCAAAGGCCCCATACCCTGCCCGACGGCCATGCTTCCGGCAGAGCGGGCAGAAGGCGAATCCGATCTCCGTGACTCTGCAACAGCATTTCCGCAATACAGCTGGTCAGCCCCGTATTGCCGTCCAGCTCGTAGACGGTATCAAAAGAGGCCGCTCCCCGGGTGGGCGGATGAATCACCATGCCGTTTTGCCCCAGCAGGCGCTCTGTCATGGCGCAGATATGACGCCAGGCTTCGCCGCCGTGATGCAGCCGGGCCTCATAGAGCATCAGCATAGAACGAGCCCACCCCGTATCCTCCCAGTTTTCTTCCGGGTCCAGCTTTTTTGCCATAGTGCGCTCCGCCGCCCGGGCAAGCTCCGGCGTGATCTGGGCAAAGGGAAAGAGTCCCAGCAGATGGCTGGTGTGGCGGTGCTGGGCGTCCGCCGAAGGGTAATCATGATTCCACTCGGCGATCGTGCCGTCTGCCAGCACCCGATAGGGTAAAAGTCCCGGCAAAATCTGCTCAGTCCGACTGCGCAGATCGTCTTTCACATCCAGAATCTCTGTGATTTCCAAGTACCGGGCAAAAAGCTCCCGGATCATTACTATTTCATAGGTGCAGCCGTTGCTGAAAAAAAATCGCTCCCCGTCTTTCAGAAAGCTGTTCTCCGGTGAAATCGAAGGCCCGCAGGTATAGCGCCCTTTCCTGTCCGGGAATACATAAGCCGTAAAAAATTCTACCGCTCCCCGGTAAGCCGGATACACCCGGTCACGCAAAAAGCTCCTGTCGGGACAGGCGGCGTAATGCTCCCACATATGAGCCAAAACCCAGACCCCTCCCGTGGGACAGGGCGCCAGAGGCACGGCCCAATAGGGCGATGTGAATCCCCAGGCATTGGACACCAGCTCCGCCGTCCAGCCCGGCCTGCCATACTGTACCCTCGCGCTGCGCCGTCCGTGGGGAATCACCGTCTCTTCCAGCCAGCGAAACAGCGGCGCCGCCGTCTCCGGCAGATTCGTCACCTCCGCAGGCCAGTAATTCATCTGGGTATTGATATCCAGATGCATATCGCAGGTCCACCCGATCCGGCAGGCCACATTATCGTTCCACACCCCCTGCAGATGGGCCGGCAGCACGGAATCTTCCCGGGAACTGGAGAGCAGCAGGTACCGCCCGTACTGAAATAAAAAGGGAATCCGCAGCGCCCTCCGGTCGGCTCCCGCAAAGAGCTGCAATCCACAGCGCCTCATATACCGCGCCACATCCCGGGTATGCCGCTCCTTCAAAGCGGCATATCCCTGTTCCCGGGCCGCAAACGCCCTTTGCCATGCTTTTTTCTGAAGCCCCTGTACCCCGTCTTCCTCCCGGTGGAAATCCGTTTCCATGGCCAGGTATACGGTACACACTGTAGCTCCGCGAATACACAGGAAATCGGCGCTCCCGTCCTGGGACCCGCCGCCCATGCCATGGGCAACATCGTCTGCGCCATAAATACTTCCTTCTTTCCCCCGCTCCCCCTCGCAGATCACACCGTCCGTATCAACCGCCGCCGCCCCGCCCAAAAGTACTCCGCAGCGGTCGTCACAGTGCCTGTCCTCCCAGGCATGATTATAGAACGTGAGCCCGTCCTTCCCGCGGCACACCTCGCCGTGGCCGCCGTACAGCGACAACGCCAGCCGCAGATCGGCCCGCTCCTTTTTACGCCAGCGATACGCCGCCACCCGGTCGGGATGGGATACCCATGCTTCCTTACAGACATCGCCATGACGGCACTCCGCCACTCCCTTTTCGATGTCCAGGCTCCGCCTGTAACCGCCGTCTGTCTCCCCCTTGCCTTTCGCCGTCCCTATCCCCTCGCCGGCTGCCGGCAATTGATCCGTCATGTACACCCGGAGCGTACCCACCGGCAGATTGGTCCCGTAATTCTTTCTCCGTCCCACAAAAGCCTCCGCCGTCCGGTGGGCCTTCCCATACGCCCCCTCGTCGATCTCCCGGCGCATCTGCCCGAAAATCTCCCCGGCTCCCTCCCGGTCATGTTCCTCACTCCACTCACCGCTGAAAAACGTATTCTCCGACAGATCCATCCGATCGCAAAAAACATCCCCGTAATACATCATTCCCATATGCCCGTTCCCCAACGGAAACCCCTCTCCCCAGCGCTTCGCCGGGAAATCCAGCAGCAATCTATCCATAGCCTTCTCCTTTTCGCAAAAAACACCCGCCGACCCCTGTCACACAGGCCGGCGGGCGTCCCCCCCCCCCCTCGCTACTCTTTCACAGCCCCCGAAGTCAGGCCGCCGATAATATACTTCTGCCCCAGCAGATATACGATCACCACCGGGATACAGGTCAACACAATATCCGCAAAAATATAATTCCAGTAATTCGTATTCTTGCCGAAGAACTGATACACCGCCATCGTCATCGGAAACAGCCGGCTCTTGCTGGACAGATACAGAGGCGTCAGGAAATCACTCCACACGCTCATAAACTGCAGAATAAAGCAAGTCACCAGCGTGGGCTTGAGCATCGGCACGATAATCTTGAAAAACAGCGTCACCGGACCCGCCCCGTCGATCACCGCCGCCTCGTCCAGCTCCACCGGAACCGTCGAGACAAAACTGTAAATCGTAAACACACAGAACGGAATCATGGCGCTGGTAAAGGCCAGGATGATACCCACCCGCGTATCGTTCAGCTGGAAGGTGCTGAGCACCTTTACCAGGGTAACGTAGTTTACCGGGAAAAACAGGCCGCACAGCACAAAATAGTACAGGAAATTATTGAGCTTCGTGCGCCGTCTGCTCATCACATAAGCCGCCATGGCCGCGCCGATCACGCCCACCAGGGTAGCGATGGCCGCATACTCCAGGCTGTTGAAAAAACCCTGGACCAGCTTGCCCTTCTCGATTACTTCCGTATAGTTATTGAACATCCACTTCGTGGGCAGAGCCAGGGACATCCGGGATGCCTCCGCCTTCGGCTTGAAGGAATTGATCAGCACCATGTAAAAAGGCGCAATCACGATCAGGCACAGGACGATACAGCACAGCTGCTTTAATACAACGTTTATTTTCTTTTTCACTACTGCTGTACCTCCTTCTTACTCATAGTGCGGACGATGAATACACCCACCACCGCCGTGATGATCAACAGGATCGTATTGAAGGCCACGGACATACCGTACTGTCCGTTGGCGTACATCTGATAGGAATAAGTCGTCATAACCTCTGTGGCATGGCCCGGGCCGCCGTTGGTCAATACATAGATAATATCGAACACCTTCAGGCCATAGGTGATACCGAATACCAGGTTGATCATGATGGAACCGGACAGCATGGGCAGGGTGATGTGCCGCAGCCGCTGCCAGAAATTCGCCCCGTCGATCTGAGCCGCCTCATAGTAGGTCTTGGGGATCGCTCCCAGGCCCGCGATAAAAATGGTCATGACATAACCGATGCCGCGCCAGGCGTCCACACCCACGATGGATTTCCAGACCACGCCCAGATCCGACAGCCATTTCTGTTTCAGAAAACCGAGCTGAAGAAATTCCAGTACGGAGTTCAGCAGTCCGTTATTGTAATTCAGCACCGAGCGGAATACGATACCGATAATCACGAAAGGCAGAATCGAGGGCAGATACAGCAGGGTACGGTAAATATTCTTGCCCCGCAGGCCTTCCTGAAGCATTACGGCCAGAAACAGCGCCGGGATCAGCTTCACAATATTTGATACGATCGTAAACATCAGCGTATGGCCGATACCGGACAGATAGTCCTTATCCGACGCAAAAATTTCGATATAGTTCTTTAACCCCACAAAATGCAGATCATCCACCGTTCTGGAATTCCAGTCGGTGAAAGAATAAAAGATACCCAGCAAACTGGGAAGCAGGAAAAACAAAGCGTACAGCACCAGCGGTACCAGCAAAAACCAATACGGATAAACTTTCTTTTTATTCAATTTCAGAGCCCCTTCTCATTCACAACGCTCAAAATGAACACGTTGTTTAAAAACGACGCCGGGAGTTTGCACTCCCGGCACACGTTTATTTCCAGGTTACTTGTTCACTGGCCGTATATACGTTTTACTGCCAGGCGGGATCGCCTACAACACCGGCGGCCTCCGCACGGTTGGCGTCCATATTTTTCAACACATCATTGGCTTCCATGGTACCCTGACAGTAAGCGATCATATCTGCGCCGAAATCTCCCCAATAATCGTTGGTATATTTCGTACCGGTCTGCAGCACGGAAGTACCCATTTTGGACTCGTCGATGGTGCTCATGAAAGCTTCCTCCTCGGGCAGCCAGTGCTGCTCAACGGCATCGTCATTCATATGTACGTTGGTGTACGCCGGGGAATTATCCAAAATCTCCTGCAGGCTCTGGGTCTCACATACAAAGTTGAAGAAGGTTTTCACCAGTTCCGGATGCTCCGTGCCATTGTAGCCAAACATGGTGGGGCCGGCCGGGTTGGTGGGGAAGGTATCGTTGTCGCCCAGGGGGATCAAAAACAGGCCGAACTCATCGGATGTGCCGGTATCTTCCTGGATCTGTTTGATAAAGCTGGAATTGGCCATGGCCATCGCGCAGTTTCTGTCGCCGAACTCATTGGACATATTGGTGCTGTCCGTGCCGATCCAGTCCTCGCCGAAATAGCCCTTGTCAGACAGCTCTTTGAACTGGCCGAGAACCTCCAGCATCTTCTCGTTATCGGCAAACGTCTCCGTATTATTATTCAGACCTTCATACAGGCCGGGTTTCGTCTGCTCATATACGCCGCCGATCTGGAAGAAGGCCAGCTGATGCTGCCATCCGTCGGCGCCCGGCATAAACCAGGGCGTAATTCCCTCTGCCGCCAGTTTCTCACACACGGTCAGAAGCTCGGCATAAGTCTTGGGAACACTCAGGCTCAGCTCGTCAAACATGGTCTTGTTGTAGACCATAACATACTCGGGAGAGTTGTGCCAGATCTGCAGGCCGTACAGCTTATCATTGTATTCGCAGGAGGAAAGTCTGGCCTCCGGCATCTTGGCAGCCCATTCGGCGCCAGTAAAATCGATACAGTATTTCTCGGGATCTACGATCACAGACTCGATGGCGAAGGGATTGGACTGAATCCAGAAAATATCCGCACAGGAATCGGTGGTCAGTTTTGACTGGAGCAGATCGGAATACTGATCGGCCGGAATGGTCTGAAGATCCACGGTCACATTGTAGGTCTCCTCAAAGCGAGCGATGGTCTCATCGTAACGATTGTCCATCCAGCCTGCGGATACCAGGATACTGAGCTCCTGGCCGGAGAAATCCTCGGTGGCCTCCGCGGCGCTTCCACCCGTCTCACTGCCCGCATCGGACGCCTCGCCGCCTGTAGAAGCCGGAGCTTCGCTGGCCTCCCCGGCGCCGCTGGCCTCGGGCGCCGCCGAGCTGCTGCCGGAACCGCCGCCGCAGCCTGCCAGCATACCGGTCAGCATAGATGCACACAAAATCGCACTGATTACTTTCCTTTTCATTTTTGTCCTCCTATTTATTGCTTTTTTATGAAAAAGCTTATTTATTTATAAAATTATACCGTTCAACCTGTATAGGGTCTATGCACTTTTCCCCCCTCAATTTGTACATTTTTTCTTTTATCTGCCTATTGCCCTATGTTATAATACATCCATCGAATTTATCTGAACTGTCTGACGAAAAGGAGTCCCGCCATGCCCCGGAACCGAAAACCCGCCAAACTGCAAAACCTGTTTTTTATCACCTTCCTCCTGGTAAGCGGCCTGATTCTGCTGGTCTTCGCTCTGTTCTTCTATCGCTACGTATCCGGTATTCTCATTGAGCAGGAAACCGCCGCCCTGATCAACCTGACGGATTCTTTCCAGGCCCAAACCGATGATGTAGTCAATGACATGGACTCCATGTCTATCAACGTAGATTACAGCAGGGCCATCGACAACCTGCTGGGCAGCAACCGTTTGAACCTTTCTCAGGTATCCATCACCGCCTTTGCAGACCTGTGCACCACGATCAACGGGGTAGAACAGAAAGTGGATCAGACCAATGTGTTTGATTTCGACGGCAACATCCTCCAGGTGGGCATCCTGACCAAACACGCCACATACCAGAAGGCGTCCCTGCCCTGGCTCGACGAGATCCGCAAGACCGGCGGCAGCAAAATCCTGAGCGTTCCCTATCACACGGACCGTCTGGCCCGGTCCGGTACGGGCAGCGAATGGTATCTGTCCCTCTACCGCTGCTGCTACGATGCCTACGGCAATCAGGTGGGCGCCATCGAGACGGTCAAAAAATGCAAATCCGTTTTCAAAAGCATCGTCTCTCATGCAAACCGTAATGACAACGCGCCCGCCGTTTATGTCTATAACCGGGACGGTTCCCTTATGTACCCTTATGATCTGTCCGCCGATGAGATCCGTTACGATTACTGCGCCATCCCGGAGGATGCCGAAAATGGTATCCTGTATACCAATCCCCAGACCCATGAAAATGAGATCATCGCTTATGCCGTCTCCTCCTTCACCGGATGGACGTACGTAACGGTGCAGGCTGAATCCACCGTTCTGGCTCCCGCCCGCGCCATGCTGAAATTGCTTGCCGCCATTACCGGAGTCATGCTCTTGGGCTGCGTACTGATCTCTTACGGTATGTCCCGCCGCCTGATCATGCCTATCAACCGTTTCAAGGAAGAAATCCGCCGGACCGGGCTGGCTACCCTGGACCGTCCCGCCGACGCCGCGCTGACCCACAGCTACAGCGAACTGGCCGAGCTCAACGACAGCTTTCAGAAAATGCGTCTGGATCTGAAAGCCTCCATGGACGAGCTCCTGGAGACCCGCAAGCAGGAGACACGGTCGCGCAATCTGGCCCTCCAGTCCCAGATTAATCCCCACTTTTATTACAATTCTCTGGCCAGCGTCATCGCCCTGGCAGAGAATAACCAGCGGGACGAGGTGATTCAGATGTGCCTGAATCTGACCCGCATCATGCGTTACATCACGAACTCCGAGGAACTGGTAACGGTAGACGAGGAAATCGACTATGTAGGCAAATATCTGTATTGTATGAAGGTGCGCTATCAGACCAGCCTGAATTATATGATCGACATCGACGAGCGCATCCGTGAAGAAAAAATCCCCCGGCTGATCATCCAGCCCATCGTGGAAAACGCCATCAAATACGGCATCGACTCGGAACCGCCCTGGGGCATCGCCGTCCACGGCTATATCGCCGACGACTACTGGGCCATCGACGTCATGGATTCCGGCAAGGGTTTTTCCGCGGAGGTGCTGGATACCATCTGGAAGAGAATCTCCGAGGCCGAGAAACAGATCGGTATGCCCCAGACGCAGATCAGCGGCATGGGTACGCTGAACGTCTATCTGCGCTGGAAGCTGTACTGTGGAGACGATATGATTTTTGAACTGAAAAACACCGAAAAGGGCCACGGAATCGTGACCCTGGGAAGAAAATATAACGCAAAAGACAAGACCGGCGGAGATCTGCGGGACCAAAACATTGCCCGCTGACACAAAAAACGCAGGCAGCGCCAAAAAGCAGCAAAAGATGGGGGAAAGAAACATGGCCGCACAGTTTAAAGTAATTGTTGCCGAAGATGAAGAACTCCTTTTAAACAGCCTCGTCCGCAAAATTCAGGATGTGGACGCGGATTTTACGGTGGTGGGGACGGCCCAGACCGGCACGCAGGCCTACGACCTGGTCTGCAGACAGGAACCGGATGTTCTGATCACGGATATCCGCATGCCGGTGATGAGCGGCATAGAACTTCTGGAAAAAACCCGGAACCACTATCCCATGATGCAATTTATCATTGTCAGCGGTTTCTCGGATTTTGAATATGCCCGCAGCGCCATCCGCCTGCAGGTATCCGAGTATCTGCTAAAGCCCATCGAGACGGAAGAGCTTAAGAAAGCGCTGACCAAAGTGAAAAACCATTTTCTCGCGGAGCGAAGCAGTTACCGGGATATTTTCACGCCCGATTTATCCCACCAGACCCCGGAACAGATTTCCGCCGCCTTAAAAGAGTATCTGCGAAAAAATTATGCCCGGGACATCAACCTGAACGGTATCGCCGCCAATATGAATTACAGCTCCAGCTATCTGACAAAACTGTTTCTGCAGCAGTATGATACCACCCCTTCGAAATATATCATTTCTCTGCGGATACAAAAAGCCCAGCAGCTTCTGACCCACAACCCGGAACTGTCCGTACGTCAGGTGGGAGAAGCGGTGGGCTATCCGGAACAGGGCTATTTCAGCCGGATCTTTAAAAAACAGGTGGGGGTGAGCCCGCTGGACTATCGGGGAAGATAGGGCGACAGGCCGTCTGATATTTCGCACACGGTCCGGCGGCCGTCATAGGAAATCTTTGTTTCCCGCCCCCCGCAGACAATTCTGAATGTTTTTTCTGCAGCCATCCCCGCATAACTGCCCTGCCGCTCTCCTATGATGAGTTCTTTTTCTGTCTCACGCCAGGAAAGAGGAATCAGGCTGTATGCGCCTTTCTCATAGTTGTAATTATCTCCTTCATCTTCATAATACATACAGCCGCCGTCTGCGCCGGGATAGATATGGAGGATGATCTCGCCGTCCGCCGCCTGATCGGCGTAAGCGAGGCCTTCTGCCTCCGGTATGACGGAACCGGCCCGGACAAAGACGGGAATTCTCTCCAGCGGCGCGTCCGCCTCCACCGTACGGCCTCCCTCATAGTATTCTCCGCTCCAGAAATCTACCCAGCCGCAGCCGGCAGGCAGATAGCAGTTCCGCCGTTTCTCCTTTTCTATAGGACGGCTCTTGGCCTCATAATACATGGGTTCCGTAACGGGACAGACAAGCAGCGCAGGGCCGAACATGTACTCGTCGGCGATGTCCCGTACCCGTTTATCATCGGCAAAATCAAAGAGCAGGCTCCGCATCATTGTGGCGCCCTGCAGGTATACCGCCCCGGCCAGCGAATATATATAGGGCAGCAGGCGATACCGCAGGCGGATATTCTGCTCAATAGCGTCGAAAAACGGTTCGCCCGGCTTCCCGAAGTTCCAGATTTCCCTGGGCGTATCGGTGCCGTGAGAACGGAACATGGGCAGAAATACGCCGAATTCCAGCCAGCGCACGTACAGCTCCCGGTAGCCTGAATCGGCCACACCGTCGTTGTATTCGCCCGACCAGAACCATTTCGGCGTAGGATCGGTATGACAGCCGCAGCCTCTGTTCTGCCAGGCGCTCCCCACCACGAAAAAGGCGCCGATATCCAGCGTCCAATACGGCATGCCGCTCATGGCGAAATTCAGTCCTTCGACAATCTGCCGCCGCAGGGTTTTCCAGGAGGCACTGATATCGCCGGACCAGAGCATCGTACCGTAACGCTGGCTGCCCGCGTAGCCGGAACGGGTCAGATTCAGCACCCGTTTCTCTTTTGCGGCCTTTCTCTGGTTCTCGTACATGCCGCGGGCGTGGTAGAGAGCAAAGGCATTGGCCCGGGCCGCGTCTATGTACTGCTTATGCTCATTGCCCACCAGCATAAAACGCTCCCAGGGCTCCCGCTTCACCTCGCCGCCCCAATCCGGGCCGCTGAAAGGCTCCGTGGAATCACACCACCAGGAATCAATTCCCTGGGAAAAGAGCCCCTCGTCGGCCTGCTTCCAGTACAGAGCCCGGGCCTCCGCCGAGAACGCGTCGTAAGTAGACAGGTCATGGAGCATAAGGCCTTTTTCCATAAACTCCTCATAATCCTTTGTCCCGGAATTCATATTGGGCCATACGGAAACCATGGTATGAACATGCATGTCATGGATACGGTCCATCGTGCCTTTCAAGTCCGGATACCGTTTCCGATCTACGATCTTTTCTCCCCAGTGACCCGGCTCCCAGGTGTTCCAGTCCTGAACAATACAATCCAATGGAATGTCCATATCACGGTAACGGCGCACCGTCTCCTCCAGTTCGTCCCCGGTAGCGTATGCTTCCTTCGACTGGACATAGCCGAAAGCCCACCGCGGAGGCAATACGGCCCGGCCGGTCAGCAATCGGTAGCCCCCGATGATTTCATCCAGACTGTCTCCGGCGATAAAGTAATAATCCAGTTGATCCACGGTATCCATATATATATAGGAGCCGTTCTCATCGTCGTTAAACGTCATCAGACTGCTGCAGTCCAAAAGTACACCGTACCCTCCCGTGGATACAAAAAAGGGAATGGGTATCCGCATGTTATGCTGATACAGATACTGGCTGTGACGGCGATAATCATAGATTCCTTCCTCGCCCTGGCCCAGCCCATGAATGGCCTCGTCCCCGGTCCAGTCAAAAGACAGTTTGGCCCGATAGGCCCTCCTGTCCACCACCGGCTTCAGATTACGGATAAAGTTCCTCTCCCCGTCCACGGTTTTGACCCTGTCGATAACCGGAGCTTCGTCTCCCGTAGTGTAGTGGATCACATCCACCGCAGAGAGGGATTTGCCCGCTTCCTGCAGATACACCCTGCCGGCGCCCGCCTCGCTGAACCGGCATGTTCCGTCCGCCCGGTCGATTTCCACCTGTACTTTTCCGGTAGTCAGCGTAACTGTTTTTTCCGTTTCTTTTACACTGCAGACCGCCGTATTCTCCGCCTGTCGTTCCAACAGCACCGACGGTTCCCGCACTGTCTCGTTTTTCGTATATACACAGCGGAAAATTGTGTCGCTCACCGCCTCCACGGCCACCTTTCCCCCTGCCATCTGCCAAACTTTCATGATCTGCCTCCTGTTTGCCGGACCGGTCTTTCGCCCGGCCTGCACGTTTTATCATTTTACCCGCAACACCCCCGCGGCGTCGGTTCCCAATCCCTTCCTGTCATAGAGCCATCCTATCATGTCCGCCCCCGTGACGACAATATACGATTCCCTCCCGATTTTGTACTTATTTTACTATCCGGTCCATTGATCCCATAGCCGCCTGCCCTGGCCATGCAGACAGGCAAAGCCATCCCTGCTGTTTACAGACATTCAGACAGGCCCAACTGCCACGACTGTTCCTCCAAAAGTACAATAAATCCGTTGATCCGTATTGACTTTTCTCTGTAAAAGCAGTATTCTGTTTTTGTTAAAAAAATAACGTTATTTATTTAACAATATCTCGCAGGTAATGCTTTATTCTGATGAAGGAGGAAACAAATATGGCAGCACAGACCAATGAAGCGGAAGCGAAACTCATTGACCATGTGGACGCGCTGCAGGCCCGCATGAAAGAGATGCGCAAAGCCCAGGAAATTTTTGCGTCCTATACCCAGGAGCAGGTAGACAAAATCTTTTTCGCGGCGGCTATGGCGGCTAACAAAGCAAGAATTCCCCTGGCCAAGATGGCGGTGGCGGAAACCGGTATGGGTATTGTGGAAGACAAAGTAATCAAAAACCATTACGCTTCCGAGTATATCTACAACGCTTACAAAAACACCAAAACCTGTGGGGTGATTGAGGAAGATCCCGCCTACGGCATCCGGAAAATAGCCGAGCCGATCGGTCTGGTTGCCGCCGTCATTCCGACGACAAACCCCACCTCCACGGCAATTTTCAAGACATTGATCTGCCTGAAAACCAGGAACGCCATCATCATCAGCCCTCATCCCCGGGCGAAAAACTGTACCATTGAAGCGGCCAGGATCGTACTGGAGGCAGCCGTCGCGGCGGGCGCTCCGGAGAATATCATCAGCTGGATCGATGTGCCCAGTCTGGATCTGACGAATGAAGTCATGAGAAACGCGGATATTATCCTTGCCACCGGCGGTCCCGGCATGGTGAAGGCCGCCTACTCTTCCGGCAAACCGGCCCTGGGCGTTGGCGCAGGCAATACGCCGGTAATCATCGACGATACCGCCGATATCCGGCTGGCAGTGAACTCAGTCATCCATTCCAAAACCTTTGATAACGGCATGATCTGCGCCTCCGAGCAGTCAGTAACCGTAGTAGGAGACATTTATGACGAGGTAAAGCGGGAATTCCAGTACAGAGGCTGCTATTTTCTGAAAGAAGATGAGCTGGACAAAGTGCGTCACACCATCCTGATTAACGGCGCCCTGAACGCTAAAATCGTGGGACAATCAGCCCACACCATCGCCAAACTGTCGGGCGTGGATGTGCCGGAAGCCACAAAAATCCTGATCGGCGAGGTGGAGTCCGTGGATATCTCCGAGGAATTTGCCCACGAGAAATTGTCTCCCGTTCTGGCTATGTACCATGCCGAAGATTTCGATGAGGCCATTGCCAAAGCAAAACAGCTGGTGGCAGACGGCGGCTACGGCCATACGTCCTCCCTGTATATTCATCCGGCCCAGAAGGAGAAGATCCTGAAGCACGCTGCAGCCATGAAGACCTGCCGCATCGTGATCAACACCCCCTCTTCCCACGGCGGTATCGGCGACCTGTACAATTTCAAAGTCACCCCGTCCCTGACCCTGGGCTGCGGCTCCTGGGGCGGAAACTCCGTCTCCGATAATGTGGGCGTAAAACATCTGATCAATATTAAAACGGTTGCGGAGAGGAGAGAAAATATGTTGTGGTTCAGAGCGCCCCAGAAAGTATACTTCAAAAAAGGCTGCATGCCGGTGGCATTAGATGAACTGGGAACCGTGATGGGCAAAAAGAAATGCTTCATCGTTACTGATTCCTTCTTATATAAAAACGGTTATGTGAAACCCATCGAAGAAAAACTGGATCAAATGGGTATCCGCCATACCTGCTTTTTCGAGGTAGCTCCCGACCCGAACCTCTCCTCAGCCCTGGCCGGGGCCAGGGCCATGACCGCCTTCGAGCCGGACTGCATCATTGCCCTGGGCGGCGGTTCCGCCATGGATGCGGGCAAGATCATGTGGGTTCTGTATGAGCATCCCGAGGTGGATTTCCTGGATCTGGCCATGCGTTTCATGGACATCCGCAAGAGGATCTATACCTTCCCGAAAATGGGTGAGAAAGCGTATTTTGTCGCCATTCCCACTTCCTCCGGTACGGGTTCCGAGGTGACCCCCTTCGCCGTTATCACCGATGACCGCACCGGAACCAAATATCCTCTGGCTGACTATGAGCTTCTGCCGAACATGGCCATCATTGACGCCGACAATATGATGGAACAGCCAAAAGGACTGACCAGCGCCTCCGGCGTGGATGCTCTGACTCATGCTCTGGAAGCCTACGCTTCCATCATGGCCACAGACTACACCGACGGCCTGGCCCTGAAAGCCATGAAGAGCGTATTCGAGTATCTGCCCAGAGCCTATGAGAACGGAGCCGATGATCCGGTGGCCCGGGAAAAAATGGCCGACGCTTCCTGCCTGGCCGGTATGGCTTTCGCCAACGCCTTTCTGGGCGTGTGCCATTCCATGGCCCACAAACTGGGAGCCTACCATCATCTTCCCCACGGCGTGGCCAACGCTCTGCTGATCTGCGAAGTGATGCGTTTCAACGCCGTGGAGGTCCCGCCGAAGATGGGGACTTTCTCCCAGTACCGCTATCCCCACACGCTGTCCCGCTATGCGGAATGCGCCCGCTTCTGCGGCGTATGCGGCAAGGACGACGGGGAGACCCTGGAACTTTTCATTAAAAAAATCGAAGAGCTGAAGGAAAAAGTCGGTATCAAAAAATGCATCCGGGACTACGGCATTGATGAAAAAGATTTCCTGGACAATCTGGATCAGATGGTGGAGGATGCTTTCGACGATCAGTGCACCGGCGCAAACCCGAGATACCCGCTGATGAGCGAAATTAAGGATATGTACCTGCGAGCCTATTACGGAAAATAAAAATGCGCGGCGCCGTCTGCATCGGCCGGATGCGGACGGCAAGGAAAACGCCGGCTTATACCTGATCAGGGAAAAAAATGGAGGAAGAAAAAATGGAGGATATGAAACAGGTAATCTTTACAAGGCCCCACAAAACCATCTACGCAGCCGGAGACAAGATTATCAAAGTGTTTGACCGCCGTTATACTGCGGCTGATGTATTGAACGAAGCACGGAACGAAGCTTTAGTGGAGCAGTATGCCACGCTGGATGTGCCCTCTTTTGTTTCCGTATCGGAAACTCCGGAAGGCTGGTGTCTGGCACGAAAGAAAATAGAGGGAAAAACCCTGGCCGAAATCATGGATGAAGAACCGGAGAAACTGGAAACATACATGGAAAAATTCGTAGCATTACAGATGACGGTACATGGACAAAAAGTTTTCTCCATCAAAAGGCTACGCCACAAACTGATGGATCAGATCAACAGCCTGAAAGATGTGAGCGCCACGGTCCGATATGAACTGGCCACCCGCCTGCAGAGTATGCCCAAACACACCAAATTATGCCATGGGGATTTCAACCCCTCCAATGTGATTGTGGACGGAGACGGCCGATGGTGGATCATAGATTGGGCACACGCCGCCCAGGGCAACGCCTCCGCCGACGCCGCTATGACTTACCTGCTGTTCTGCCTGGAAGATAAAAGCAAAGCGGATCTCTACCTAAAACTGTTTTGCGAGAAAAGCGACACGGCCCGCCAGTATGTGGAGCGCTGGCTGCCCATCGTGGCGGCCGCACAGCTAACCAAACAGAAAGAAGAGCAAAAAGACTTTCTGACTGGATGGATCGACGTGGCCGAATATCAATAAGAATCGCTGTACAGAAAACCTGCCCCGACAGCTGTTTTTCGTACTGACGCGCACAAAATACCCCGTCCCGGCGTAGTATACCGGGAACGGGGTTCCGATTAGCAAAGGTTCTATCTTTATTTGCTCTCTACTCTTCCTGTTCCTGCATTTCCCGCTCTTCCTCGAAGGTTTTTAAAAAAGCTCGATTCACCAGCAGGTCTCCCACATAGGCCACCGCCGCAAAGCCGCAGATCATCCAGACCAGCAGCACCATGGGAGCCGCCTGAGGCAAAAAGATCGGCAGTAAAGGCAACGCGGCATTGACAAGGACGAGAACGACCGTATAGGGCAGACGCAGCAGCGCCATAAACAGCGCGTTTTTCATGGTCTGCTTTACCGTATTCTCATAGCGGGCCTGCAGGGCAAATACATAGAGAAATACCATTACCCAGATAACCGCCAGCACCGTCAGCCCCACCAGCATCACGGAACGGATGATTCCCGTAAAATACAGCGACACCGACCAGTAATCCAGCCCGAGAAAAATCCCTGCCGCCAGAAGAATCAGCCATATGGCCGTGGCCTGCAGGAAATTCTGTTTAAAGCCCCTGAAAAATCCCCGCACAATATAGGAATCCTCTTGCCGGATCATCTGCAGAACCACGTAGTTTAAAGCCGTCAAAGACGCCCCCAGCGTCACCACCGGCAGAGAACAGACGATAAACAAAACATTCAAAATCGCCAGGTTGGCCACCACCGTCAAAAAGCGCATCAGCCCGGAATCCAGGCCAAAAATTCGATTCAAATCGGTTACCTCCTTCTATATGCCAGACGCGGCTTAGCCCACTCCCACGCACAAGGCAACAAAGTCTTTACACGTTCGCCGTCCGTCTGCTATAATAAAATAAGAAAATTCGTAACTGTTCAGTACTGGCCGAAGCACTTGCTGCTGAGGCCGTAAAAACATGATTCAAGTGTGCAAAAGTCTTCACTTCGTTCCGGTCGGTTCTTAACGAGCGCCACTGGCGCTCAGAACCCCATCGCCGCAGGGCGCTGAACGTCCAGTGGACGTTCGCTTAGCGCCGACCGAAGCGGAGCGTAGACATTTTAATTGGATTTTGCATCGTAACTGTGAAGGTACTGAACAGTTACGAAAATTCACGGATGCAAAACACAGAAAGCAGGTGATTCTATGCCAAGCAATGCGGAAATCGCAAAAGATACCCTCGAACAGTTCAAAAAAATTCAACGTTACATGATATTGGCCAAAAAAGAAAACGCTGCTGAAACATACGCGGAATTAAAATCAGATTATCTCTCTTTAAAAGCATTGCTAAATGTAATCGGCGTAAATCTGATTGATATTGATATCATCAAAGAATGATATTCACCGTACAGCCTGTAAAACGACATGCAAAGCCTTTATCCCGTTTATAAGGGCTTTGCATTTTTTCTGCACTCAGGAAGAACTTTATGAAAATCATAAAATCCGATATCCGTCTGGACTCCGCCTGCCCCTTTCAAATCGAAAGGCAGATCCTGTATCAGACAGACAACCGGCCGGACTGTTTCCACTGGCACAGTTGTTTTGAGATCACCTTGATTCTCCATGGCAGGGGCGTCTATTACGTAAACGAACAGACCTACGAAGTCACGGACGGGGATATCATCCTTTTCAACAATGTGGAGCCCCACGGCTGGGAGGTCCTCAGCGGTACGCTGGACCTTCTGGTCATGATTTTCCAGACAGAATTTATCGCCGCCGGTTTTGCCGTCATGGATTACGATTATCTGAAACCCTTTATCGAACGGGGCAGCAATTTCAAAAACAGACTGGACAGCGACAGCCCCCTCACCGGAGAGATCGCCTCTCTGATGCGCTCTGTCGAGGAGGAATTTACTCAAAAAACCACCGGACATCTGCTGATGATCAAAGCCGACGTCCTGAAGATCCTGACCCTTCTGATTCGGCACTCCCAGGACAGCACCAAGTCCGCCGCACTTTTGCAGGAGAAGAAAGTGAAAATGATGCGGCTGGCCTCGGTGTTCGACTTTATCAACAGTCATTTTACAGAACGGATTACCCTGGCCGACGCGGCGGCCATCGCCTTCATGAGCCCCAACTATTTTTCCGCCTATTTTCACAAGGTGACCGGACGCCATTTCAACGAATATGTCAACAGCCTGCGCGTGGCGATGGCGGACAGACTGCTGGCGGAGACGGATGGGAGCGTGCTGGAAGTGGCCTCCCGCTGCGGCTTCCGTAATATGTCTAATTTTTACCGGATTTATAAAAAAGCCCACGGAGACGTACCGCCGAGAGAACGGTCCGCGCAGTGAATCTGCCGTACGCGCCCGTCTCCTGTATGCCGCCGCCTTACTCTTTCCCGTTAAAACAATACGTACACACCTTGCACGGCTCCAACCCGATGGAAGCCAGCAAGTCGTCCAGACGGTGGTAGCGCAAGGTGGTAAAGTTCAATTTCTTCCGGATCTCCTCCAACATCCTGGCATAACGACAGGAGCAGGGATCGGCATACTCTTCCAGTACCTCCTCGGATACCCCGTCGCCTTCCTGCTCACCGATCACCCGGCGGGTAATCAGCTCCATCTCCGATTTCGAACGGGAGAAGTTTAAAAATTTGCAGCCGTAAATCAGCGGAGGACAGGCCGGACGCACATGCACCTCTTTCGCCCCGCTCCTATACAGGAATTCCGTGGTATCACGAAGCTGAGTGCCCCGCACAATAGAATCGTCAATCAGCAGCAGCCTCTTATCCCTGATCAATGCCTGCACCGGGATCAGCTTCATGCGGGCGATCAGCTCCCTCTGGTTCTGGTTGGTTGGCATGAAAGACCGGGGCCATGTGGGCGTATATTTGATAAAAGGACGCGCATAGGGAATACCCGATTCGTTGGAGTAACCGACGGCATGGGCGATGCCGGAATCCGGCACCCCGGCCACGATATCCGGCTCCACCGTATCCCCGTCCCGCTTTGCCAGCATACTGCCGCAGTTATAGCGCATCTGCTCCACATTGATCCCCTCATAGGCTGATGTGGGATATCCATAATAAACCCACAGAAAAGAACAAATCCTCATATCTTTCCCGGCAGGGGCCAGCACTTCCACGCCGTCGGGACGGATACGCACGATCTCTCCCGGCCCCAGCTCCTTATAATCGGTATAGCCCAGATTGATGTAGGCAAAGCTCTCAAAGGAAACGCAGTAAGCATCTTCCTTCTGCCCGATCACGCAGGGCGTTCGTCCAAAGCGGTCCCTGGCCGCGTAAATCCCGTCTTTCGTCATCAGCAGCAGAGTCATGGAACCATCCACGGCTTCCTGCACATAGCGGATACCCTCCACCAGGCTGTCCCTCTTGCAAATCAGGGCCGCGACCAGTTCCGTAGCATTAATCTGCCCGTTGGTCATCTCCTGGAAATGAGCGGGCCCGTCCTTATATATTTCTTTCAGCAGTTCATCAAAATTATTGATTTTACCCACTGTCGTGATGGCAAAACTGCCCAGATGAGACTGGATCAAAAGGGGCTGGGGTTCAAAATCCGAAATACAGCCGATACCCAGATAGCCCTTCATTTCTCCCACATCCCGGTCAAATTTTGTACGAAAAGGAGAATTTTCAATATTATGGATCGCCCGATTAAATCCGCCCTCCCCGTAAGTAGCCATACCGCCACGCCTCGTCCCCAGATGGGAGTGATAATCAATTCCATAAAATAATTCCAGCACACAGTCCCGTTTTGTGGCAACGCCAAAAAATCCGCCCATAAATACGATACTCCTTTTCCCAAACCGTTCGCAGCCGTTTTGTACTTTCACGGCCGCAATTATTCTATTGCTTCCCGACTATCTGTTTCCGTTCTTTTTTGCCGGCCCTGTCCTACTCTCTTTCCGCTTCAATTGCCGTGATCATGTCCACCCGTCTTTTATGGCGGCCGCCCTCAAATTCCGCGCCCAGCCAGGCGCCGACGATCATCTTTGCCAGCTCTGTGCCTACCACCCGACTGCCGAAAGCCAGAATATTGGTATCGTTATGCTCTTTAGAGAGCTTGGCCGAATAGGGTTCGCTGCACACCACGGCCCGGATACCCTTCACCTTATTGGCCGCCAGTGAGATTCCCACGCCCGTACCGCAGATCAATATGCCCTGATCCACCACTTTATCCCGCACCGCGCAGGCTACTTTCTTTCCGTATACCGGATAATCGCAGGACTCCCGCTCGTCCGTACCGTAATTGACTACCTCATGGCCCATAGACTCCAGATACGCTGCGATTTCCCTTTTCAAATCCACCGATGTATGATCATTGCCTATTCCGATTTTCATCTCACGTTTCCTCCGATATTTTCCGTAAAACTACACACTATGTCATAGAGGCATCGACCAAAAACGGCCGATGCCTCCTGTATTATACAGGCCGCCGCCCGAAACGGCAACCTTTATTTTACAAATTCCAAAACCTGCTCGTATACGCCTTTTCCGTCCAGACGATATTTCTCCAGCAGCTTCACCGCCGGGCCGGATTCACCGAACACATCCTGCACGCCGATTTTCTTCACAGGCGCCGGCTGCCTCTCGCAGAGCACATCGCAGACTGCGCTGCCCAGGCCTCCGATCACCGAATGCTCCTCCACGGTAACAAGCCGGCCGCATTCCTTCGCCGCCTTTACGACCAGATCCGCGTCGATGGGTTTGATCGTATGGATATTGATCACTCTGGCCCCAATGCCCTCTGCTTTCAGCAAATCGGCGGCCTCCAGAGCCGAATTCACACAGAGGCCTGTTGCAATGATGGCCACATCCTGACCCTCCCGCAGCGTCACGCCCTTGCCGATCTCAAATTTATAATCCGGGCCGTCGTTGATCACCGGAACCGCCAGCCGGCCGAAGCGCAGATACACCGGGCCGTCCATCTCGTAGGCCGCCCGAACTGCCGCCTTCGCCTCCACATCGTCAGAGGGATTAATGACCGTCATGCCCGGAATCGTGCGCATCAGGGCAATATCCTCGTTGCACTGATGGGTGGCTCCGTCCTCGCCCACGGAGATACCCGCATGGGTGGCACCGATCTTTACGTTCAAATGAGGATAACCCACGGAATTTCTCACCTGCTCAAAAGCCCTGCCCGCCGCAAACATGGCAAAAGTGCTGGCAAAGGGCACCTTGCCTGTGGCAGCCATACCGGCGGCAATGCCGATCATATTGGACTCGGCGATCCCGCAGTCGATATGCCGCTCCGGGAATACGGCCCTGAATTTCCCTGTCTGTGTAGCGGCTGCCAGATCGGCATCCAGAACAACCAGATTTTCATGCTCCCTGCCAAGTTCCACAAGAGCCTCGCCATAGCTCTGTCTGGTGGCGACTTTCTTTACTTCTGACATAACGCTTCACCTGCCTTTTCCAAATCTGCCATGGCTATGGCATACTCTTCGTCATTGGGGGCCTTGCCGTGCCAGCCCACCTGATTTTCCATAAAGGATACGCCCTTTCCTTTGACGGTCTTCATCACAATGGCCGTGGGCATGCCCTTCGTCGCCCTCGCTTCGTCAAAGGCGGCCTTCAGCTGATCAAAATCATTGCCGTCGGCCACGGAAATGACATGGAAATTGAATGCCTCAAACTTCCTGTCAATGGGATAGGGGCTGCACACCTGGTCTACAGGACCGTCGATCTGCAGTCCGTTGTTATCCACGATCACACACAGATTGTCCAGCTTCCGATGGCCGGCAAACATAGCGGCCTCCCAGACCTGTCCCTCCTGAATCTCGCCGTCGCCCAGCAGGGTATAGACACGATAGGAATCCTGACTGAGCTTGGCCGACAGCGCCATACCCACCGCCGCGGAAATCCCCTGGCCCAGAGAACCGCTGGACATGTCGATGCCCGGGGTATGCTGGATGCAGGGATGTCCCTGCAAATGAGAGCCGATATGCCGCAGCGTCTTCAAATCCTCCACCGGGAAATATCCCCTATGGGCCAGTGCGGAATACAGGCCGGGAGCCGTATGACCCTTGGAGAGCACAAACCGGTCGCGTCCCGGATCACCCGGATTCTCCGGATCAATATTCATTTCCTCAAAATACAAATACGTAAACACATCTGCGGCTGACAGCGAACCGCCGGGATGTCCCGCCTTGGCGGCATGGACGCCGGTCACGATACCTTTGCGCACCTCCACGGCCATTTTCTGAAGCTCTGTTTTATTCATAACTCGCTCCCTTCCTTTACATCTTTACTGACGGTCAAGCCTCTGTTACCGACCTTCCTGATCTCATCAGCATTTCCTGTGTCGACAAAAAAATGCATGTTGTACCTCCTCGCCTTTCGGCTCATTATGAAATTATGTTAAGCGGAATATTCCGCAAAAACACGCTGAAACTCCCGGATCGACTCGCCAATCCGTCCGTTAAATACACTGGAACCTGCCACGATCAAGCCGGCGCCCGCATCCAAAACCTGCCGCACATTGCCCGGCTTCATGCCGCCGTCCACTCCGATGGGAACGGACCGTCCACTCTCCTCCAGCATTTTTCGCAGCCTGCGGATCTTCTCTGTCATAGCGGAAATATAAGTCTGTCCCCCGAATCCCGGATTGACCGTCATGAGGAGCACCGCATCCACATCCCCCAGCACATACTCCAGGGCCGTCAGAGATGTGGCCGGATTTAATACCACGCAGACCTCTTTCTCAAGAGCCCGGATCTGCTGAACCGTCCTGTGCAGATGTCTGCATGCCTCCGCATGGACGCCGATCCGATCCGCTCCGGCCTCTGCCGCCGCCTCCACATAACGGCCCGGCTCATCCACCATCAGATGCACATCGAAAAACAGACCGCTGGCCTTCCGCATGGAGGCAATCACCGGAAATCCCAGAGACAGACTCGGTACAAAATTGCCGTCCATCACGTCAATATGTACGGCGCGGACCCCCGCCTCTTCCACTTCCCTCAAATCCCTTCCAAGATTGGCAAAATCTGCCGACAATACGGAAGGCAGCAGTTCAATCTTGCCCATACCATTCTCCTTCCCGTGTGCTGATCTCCTGTCACTCCACCAGCCAGCAGCCGGAATGCCCGTCGGTCAGGCATTTTTGGCCTGTGACGGACGGTAACATGCGTCTTCTGCTGCCTGTATTATACCAGTTTTCCTATGCAGTGTCATCCGTTTTCAGCCAAATTGTGTATAAACACATAACAGGCTGTTACTGTTCACTCCGTGACCAGTAACCAGCAGTTTGGGCATGAAAAAGCCCGATTCTTTTTTCAAAGAATCAGACTTTTTCCATACGCCTTAAATCAGGCGCCAACAGCGATTTTCATAGCTCTTTGCCTGTAACCGTTGGCTTATCTAAACAGTTACGCTGATACCATATTCTTTTGCAAGCGCCTCTTTCATACTCCCGGCATCGGCCACCTCGCCGGTCCAGTAATAAATACTCTCCACACACTGGTTAATCAGCATACCCAGGCCGTCCAGCGTCCTGGCCCCCCGTTTTTCCGCCTCTTTCAAAAGCTGGGTGTGGGGATGATTCGGTATGACGTCGCAGACCACCATGCGGTCTGTAATGGAGTCAAACACAATGTCCGGCCTGGCGTCCACATCGGGATAAAGACCGATATTGGTCGTGTTGACCAGCACGTCCGTATCCCCATCCAGGGTCATCGTGTGATCCCATTTTCTATAGGAAACTTTCAGATCAAAATGTTTCCGGATCGTCTCCAGAAGTTCCTGCCCTCTCTTCTCGGACCGGTTCAGAATGACCAGCTCACCGATGCCGGCCCGGCAGAGCTCCACGGCTATGGCCCTGGCCGCTCCGCCGGCGCCCAGCATAGTCACCTTTTTCCCCTGCAGCGCAATTCCGGCGTTTTCCAAGGATTTCATAAATCCTTTACCGTCCGTATTCTCCCCCCGAAGCTTTCCGTCTTTGACCACCACGGTGTTGACAGCGCCCATGATGGCCGCCTCCTCCGAAACAGAATCCAGATAGGGGAGCACGGCCACCTTGTGGGGAATCGTCAGATGGATACCCTTAAAGTTCAGGGCCGTCAATGCCCGCATGGCGTCTTTCAAATCCTCGGCTTTGACATTAATTGTGACGTAACGGTAAGGAATTCCCAGCTTTTCAAAGGCATCCTGCGCCACCACTACGGTGGGATTCTCATCGATCGGGTCCCCAAATACGCCTACCAGTTCTTCTCTGTATGATTTTTCCATGGTCATGCCTCCTTCACGGTCTCTATGTCCTGTATACCCAGATATTTCGCCATTGCATCTGCCGCCGTCTGATGATCCCGGGTATGAGTCAGCCCGGACACGGCCAGCACGCCGATGCACCCGACCCCCTTTACACGGATCGGAAAGCCCCCGCCCATATTGGCGTATACATCAGCATCCAGATGAGCGTCCCTGTACAAATCGTCCTCCCCCACAAAGGGCATATAGTGGACCCGCAGCGTACTGCGATGGAGCATATTGACGGTGCGCACCTTGCGCGACAGCCACAGGTCGTTGTAATTGTTGGTGCCATTGCAGCCGTAGCGGAATACCATGTAACCGTTGATCCATATCTCCGCCGCGATGGCCAGGCCCTCCTTCCTGGCGTCCTCCACCAGCTGACAGCCCAGCTTCCACGCGTCGTCGTTATCAAAATGTTCAAAGAGCAGCTGCTCTTCCTGCCTTACTACAATCGCGTAATTCTCCTGCTCCAGCGACATATTCCCTCCTTATAGCTCCTGCACCAGAATATCCGGCCTCCGAATCGTCTTTCCGTCAACGGTCACGTCACGGTACACCCAGTTTCCCGTATAGGAAATAATTTTCTGTTCCTCTCCGCGAACCACATACGTATCTTCCAGTTTCACTCCGGCAATCGTCGGATTCCAGGAAAAGCCCTGATGATCCAGCGCCACGTCCTCCGTCTCGAAATTCGCGCAGTAATCCCTGGTGAGATAGCCCAGGGCGCCTCCCTGATGATGCAAGTGGAAATCCTCTTCGTAACCGGTGGATTTGTATACGGCATACCCCTTCTCCAGCACTTCACGGGCAGGTACGCCCGCTTTTGTGTTCAGAATATACGTGGCGTCAATCTTAAGCAGGGCTTCATATTTGTCGCGTATTTCTTTGGACAGGGGCTCAAAGGATGTGATCCTGCTGATTGACACGGTGAGGCCGTATTTCTGCGCGCAGATGGCAATCATGGCGCACTTTTCGATTTTTTTGCCCGTGGGCAGGGGATGACGGTACTTCAAAAGCCGCTCGTCGGAAGCCACCAGGATCACCGGCACGGCGTATCCCTTTGCCAGAAGCCGTCCGACGACACGGCCCGCCGCCTCATGCTCCGTCTCGCCGGGCCGGATATCCCGCACGGAATCTTCCAGAATCCGGGCCGCCTCCGGGCCGATCTCATCCATTCTTTTTTCTTCCGCTTCTGTCAGCACATACCGCAGGGCCTGTATTTTTCCGGAAATATCCCGGGTCCCGTATATACCGTTATCGCTGCCGATCATTTTCCCCTCCATATAGGGTTTCAGAGCTTCCCTCTCGTCTTCATGCCAGCGAAAACCGATCAGCTTAAAACTGCCGTCGGTCAGCTCTTCGTCGAACACCCGATACATCTCGCTGGAATTGCACACCGCATAGGCTCCGTCCGCCAGGATCAGTATCCGCGCAGAGGCCTGGCCGCAGCTTCGGTCTACCATATCTCCCTTCCCTCCGGTGATCCAGTAGAAATTATGAATGGACGAGAGAAGCACGCCGTCCAGCCCCTCGTCCCCCATCATTTTTCTGACTCTGGCAAATTTTTCTTTTAATTCTTTTGTCATTGTCCGTTCTCCTTTCCGCATAGGCTTTTCCATCGTAAATATTGCTCGTCCCATATTCGTTCCTGCTCCGGATAGAATTCCAGGATCTCAAATGATTCCCGGATAATGCCGCGCCCCTCTTTCAGCCCGGATATTTCCCCGGCGCTTTTTATCTGCACGAGCAGATTACCGGCCAGCGCCGCCTCGAAAGGCCCCGCGTACACCGGCCTGGCACAGGCTTCCGCCACGAAACGATCCAGGGTCCGATTCTGCCCGCCTCCGCCGAGAATATAGATCTCCTCCAGTTTATTTCCGCCTATCCGTTCCAGCAGTTCAAACACCAGACGGTATTTGAAGGCCAGGCCTTCCAGCACCGCGCGGATCACCGCGCCGATATCTGTTACCGGCCCCTGGCCCGTGCCCACGCAATAATCCGAAACCTTTTTCAGCATATTTCCCGGCATATAAAACGCCGCATCGTCGGGATCGATGAAGAATTGCCACGGTTCCGCCTGTGCGGCCAGCCTCTCTGCCTCTTCGTAAGACAGTTCCCGGCCATATTTTTCCCGGTAGTCCAGCTGGCATTCCTGCAGTATCCACAGTCCCATCACATTCTTGATCATGCGATAGCGATGGTCCACGCCGCCCTCGTAGGCGATGTTGGCCAGGTAGGCCTCCTCCGTAAGCCGCGGCTCCATGACCTCTGTGCCCACGATGGACCAGGTCCCGCTGCTGATATAGCCCACATGCTCCTTGTCCGTAGGCAAAGCCGCCACGGCGGAGGCTGTATCATGTCCCGCCACGGCCACGACATACACATCCCCCGGCGTATCCGTCAGGATCTCCCTGTGGATTTTCCCGGCGACGGTTCCCGTCTCCACAAGGGGAGGGAAAATATCTTTCCGGATATCCAGCCGCTCCATCAGCGCGTCGGCCCACCGGCCTGTCCGCCAGTCCAGCAGCTGAGTCACGGAAGCCATCGTATACTCCGTATACATTTCACCTGTAAGCAGATAGCCCAGAAGTTCCGGTATCAAAAGGGCATGGGCGCAGTGTTCCAGCAAGAATTTTTCGTCCTCATAAACCATAGCCGCCATCTGCATCGACGTATTAAACAGCGCAATCTGGCTGCCGGTCCTATCATACAGCTCCCGCTCGGACACTTTCCCGTAAATCTTTTTCGCGTGGCGCTCGGTCCTTGCGTCACGGTAGCATCTGACCTGATTAAAAAGACGGCCCCCGGAATCAATCAGACCGAAATCGTTGCAAAAAGAATCCATCCCCACGCTGAACAGAGTTCCTTTTGCCTCCCTGTGCGCCTTTTTAATCCCCAGCTCCAGGTTCCGGTAAATACCGATTATATCCCAGTACAGGCCGCCCGCCATACTCGTCTGTCTGTTGGAAAAGCGATGGACGACTTCTGTCTTTAGCTTATGCCCGTCCAGGAAGCCCACCATCATTTTTCCGCTGCTTGCTCCTAAATCAAAACCTAAATATCTCATATCCCCTCTTGCCCATCCGCAACGATGAGCCCCACATCAAACTTTTGGAGAATCTCCATCTGGGTATCCGTCAGCTTTCTGTCGCAGATCAGATGATCCACCAGATCCAGGGTTGCCAGCATGACGCCGCCGCTCCTGCCGATCTTGGTATGATCCGCCGTAAAATAAACCTGGTCCGCCGCCTGCATCAGATACTTCTTCGCCTCCGTCTCATACATACTGATATCATAGATCGTACCGTCTTTTCCCAATCCATATGCCGAAAAAAACACCTTATTCGGATGAAATTTCCTTGCCATCTCATTGGCAAAATCCCCCACGCAGGAGAAAAAATCTCTGCGGAATATCCCGCCCAGAGATATAATCGTATGGCTGTTCGACATGCTGAAATTATCTTCCAGAAGCACCCGCACAGAATTGGTAATTACGGTCACTTTGCGGTCCGGATCTATGTATTTGAGAAGAGCCAGATTGGTAGAACTGTTGTCCACAAAGATCGTATCCCCATCCTGAACCAGCGACGCCGCCTTTTTGCAAATCCGCTCCTTTTCCCGCGCACACTGTTTTACTCTGTATATGTATTTTATTTCGGAAGGATCGCCGGACTGCTGCAGGCCGATCGCGCCGCCATGAGTACGCTTGAGCAGTTTCTCCTGCTCAAGCTCGCTTAAGTCCTTGCGCAATGTCTCCTTGCTCACATTCAGCTCCCTGGCCAGCTCCGCCACCTGTATCCTTCCCAGAACCTCCAGACGCTCCAATATCTGCTGTTTCCTCTCAATGCCGAAATTCTTTACGCTCATTTGTTGTCCCCCCATCGAAAATTAATTAACATTTCTGAATAATCATTCAACAATATTTCATATTTTAACGTAAAGAATCGTCTTTTGCAATCTCTCAATCAGCATTAACGAATTTCTCCGCTGAATTTTATACTGTCCACCATAACGGCGAGGAAAATAATCACGCCGCGGAATATGGTATACACATAAGCCGACGCTCCGATCATCGTCAGTCCGTTGATGATTGCCTGTACCATGACGATACCGATGATCGCCCCCGGAAATACCCGGCCTTTTCCGCCGAAGAGGCTGGCGCCCCCGATAACGGAAGACGAGATTACCACAAACTCATCGCCCTGGGAAAAGTTCGGATTGATAACCCCCAGATTACAGGCGCTCAGCATACCCGCAATACCGCACAGAGCCCCACAGATCATATAGGCAAAAAATACGGTCCGCGGCCCGTTGATGCCCATCTTGTTAGCCCCCTGCAGATTATTCCCACAGGCATAGAGCTGACGCCCGAACTGCGTGCAGGTCAACACGATATGAGCAATGACCACGACGCCCAGAAAGATAAAGACGAAAGCGGATATCCCCAGGAATTTGGCGCTGGCCAGCGTCATAACCTTGTTATCCAGAAACATCATCTGCTGATTGGTGAGAAACAGAGCCATTCCCCGGGCCACCGAGTATGTAGCCAGCGTCACAATAAAAGGAACGATCTTCACCTTCGTTACAAAGAATCCGTTGATTGAGCCAATCACAAGGCCGCACAGACAGGACGCGACGAAACATACAGGCAGCGGCATGCCCAGATTATTCAGGAATGTACCTCCCACCACCGCCGATATATACATGTTCATTGACACCGATATATCAATACCGGCTACAATCAGCACAAAAAACATGCCGACACAGGCGATGCCCAGCACCGAGGATGTTCTCAAAATCAGCAGTATATTGCCGATCGTCAGAAAGTTGGGTTTCTGCACGGTAAAAAAGACGATCATGGCGATCAGTATCACATAGATACCGTAATCCATAAACAACTCTTTCGCCCGTTTTCCATCCGCTGTTTTCCCAGCTCTTGCCGTAACTTTTTCCATCACATGGCACCTCCTACAGCGTATTTCATAATCTCTTCGGCCGAGTAATCCTCATTTTTGGTCAGTTCCCCGGTAAAGCGGTTGTTATTCATCACCAGAATCCTGTCGCAGACGCCCATCAGCTCCTCCACCTCGGAAGAAACCATGATGACGGCGGAATTCTGTTTCGCCAGATCCTGTATGATGGTATAGATCTCATATTTCGCGCCCACATCCACACCCTTGGTAGGCTCATCCAGCAGGAACACCTTCGGGTCGGACAGCACCCATTTGGCAAATACCACTTTCTGCTGGTTACCGCCGGACAATGTGCCCGCCGTCTGCTCATTGGGGTCAAAGGTCTTGATGCGCAGGTCTTCCGTCATCTTCGCCGTACTCTCCCGCTCTTTACCCGCATTCATGAAGAAACGGCCGTTTCCCTTCCTGTGGGCCTTCAGACTGGACAATACGATATTTTCCCGCAGCGTCTTGGGCAGCAGAAGCCCTTCCTCACGACGGTTTTCCGTAATCAGCGCCATCCCGTTTTTAATACAGTTCTCCGGTTCCACCGGCTGAATCTGTTTCCCCCTGTAGATCACCTCGCCGGAACTCATGGGATCAAGACCGAAGATACAGCGCAGATATTCTGTCCTCCCCGCGCCCATCAGTCCAAAGATTCCCACGATCTCTCCCTCGCGCACACGCAGGCTCACCTTGTCAAAGCGTCCCTCCTGACAGATATCCTTCGTCTCGAAAACCACCTCGCCGATGGTCTTTTCACATGTGGGATAGATATTCGTCAGCTCCCGGCCCACCATTTCCTTAATAATCGTGGCGGCGTCCGCCTCGCTGGTCTTCCGCTGGGATATGATCTCACCGTCCCGCAGTACGGCAATTTCATCCGTCCGGGCAAACACGTCTTCCAAAATGTGGGAGATGAAAATAATTGACTTTCCCTGCTCCTTCATTTTATTGATGATCCCGAACAGCTTTTCCTTCTCTGCATTAGACAGGGATGTGGTCGGTTCGTCAAAAATAATAATTTTTGCATCCGCCATGATGGATTTCGTAATCTCCACCAACTGTCTCTGTCCCATAGGCAGAGACGCGATAATCGTATCCGGCGATATCTCTTCCGCGCCGACTTCTTTCAATTTTTCCTCCACTGTCCTGCGCATTTCCCGTTTATTTACAATCCCCAGCTTATTTCTGGGCATATCCGTAATAAACAGGTTCTCTGTCACGCTCAGGTTCGTAAAAAGGTTCAGCTCCTGCTGTACGAAAGCAATACCGGCCGCACCGGCGTCTTTGGGACTGGCAGGCCTGTATTCTGTCCCGTTCAGAAAGATCTCTCCGCCGTTTCTCTGGTAAATACCGCCCAGCACGTTCATCATGGTTGATTTCCCCGCACCGTTCTCACCCACCAGACCCAGGATATGCCCCTTTTTCAGCGTAAGAGTGATATCCTTCAGTACCTGAACCTCGCCGAAGGATTTCGTAATATGTTTTAATTCCAATGCAATTTCACTCATGTATGCTCACTCCTAATTCATACTGTCTGCGTGTTACCGTGCTACTTTTCTGTCCATGCGAATCAGGTCGATACTGGCAGCCACCAGAATGATCAGGCCTTTGATCAATGTGATAAAGTAATAGGGAATGCCCAGGATGTTTAAGACACTGTCAATCATGTTGATCAGAAGCGCGCCCATAACCGTATTGGCGATCTTGCCCCGCCCGCCGGCCGGACTGGTGCCGCCCACAATGATACTTCCCATGATATCGTTAAACATGGTGGCGCCATAGTTCACAGAACCGCTCTGCATATAGGCCAGCATCACGATACCGGCAATACCGGCACATACGCCGCTCAGGACATAGGCTTTAAAAATCGTCTTGCGCGGGGAAACGCCGGAGATCAGGGCCGCCTTATGATTTGTCCCCACCGCATACAACTGCCTGCCGAACAGTGTTTTTGTCGTAATAATATGCATGACCAGGGCTACGCCGACGGCAACAATCAGCAGATAGGGGAATATGAAAATACTGCCCTTCCCGAATTTGGCAAAAGCCGACGGCATACCGGTGACGGAGGAACCTCCCGTGTAGACCACTGCCAACCCGTTAACGATCATCTGTGTGGCCATGGTAACGATAAAGGACGGCATCTTAAAAGTCGTGATAGAAAAGCCGTTGATAATCCCGAAGCCCAGGCCCAGCAGTACCATCACCAGGAGCCCGAGAATCAGCGCGCCGGCCGATCCGCCCAGGGGTCCTTTCGTGCTCATAATCGATCCGCCGACCACCGTCGTCAAAGCGAGAAGAGCCGTACTGGTAAAATCAACGCCGCCGTTTAAGACCGTCAGATGCACGCCGCAGGCCAGGATGATCAACACACAGCCCTGGCTCAACAGACGTTCCAACGCAGCAAGGTTTGCAAATCCCGGGACGAATACCAGCGCAGCGATGAAAAAGACTGCAACAAACCAGTAGATTGCATCAATTGATTTCAATTTTTTTAGTGTATTCACGTTCTAACCCACCTCGTTTAGTTAGAGATTGGGCAGACCTGCATCTGCCCAATCTACATTCCTCAGTATGCAAAAGCCTTCCGTGACAGGATCTGTCATGTCATCCTGCCTCAGGCCTTCCGATTATCAATAACCGGTAAAATCCGCGTAATCTGTTTCAACATTCTGTGTGCTGACCTCGAAACCGGCATCGGTGTAATCCTGAGCTTCTTTTCCGCCGGCAGCATCCACAGCGGCCTGTACACAAAGTTTCGCCTGGTTCGTAGCGTCCTGAACGGATACTACATCCACATAACCCTCACGGATCGCGCTGACTGCATCGGCGGCGCCGACGAAAGTCACCAGTGTAACGTGGCCTTCCTCGCCTACCTTGGCATATTTGTCGAGCTGCTGCAGACCGGAGATAATGGACGGAAGCAGAGCATCGGAGGGGCTGAAGATGAAGTTCACCGTGTCATCGGCGGAGAAGGTATTCTGTACGCCTGCCAGAGCCTGATCACCCTTCCACTCGGTCGGAACTGTGGAAACCAGTTCAAACATGTCGGGATACTCGGCGATGGTCTCTTCGAAACCTTCCTGACGGGCGATGGCGTTTACGTCTGTCAGAGAACCCACCAGCTCCAGGCAGCGATATTTGGTGCCTTCCGGCGTGATGGATACGATATACTCGATCTCACGTTTTACCATGGCTTTGTTATCACTGGAAATCGTGGCGTATACTTCGCAGCCTTCGCCTGCCGCGCGGTTAGCCATAATAACCGGGATATTGGCCGTGTTACACTCTTGAATAGCAGACACTACTGCCTCGCCGTCGGCCGGCGCGATGATGATGGCGTCCACGCCCTGGGAGATGAAATCCTCAATCTGCTGATTCTGTTTCTGTACGTCGTTCTCTGCCACGGACTCGGTATACTTAACGCCCAGCGACTCGCATTCTGCTTTGATCGTATTCTGGTACTCGGCCCACATCTGGGACTCGATCGCACACCAGGAAACGCCGATGGTGATATCGGACTTTTCTGTTCCTGCCTCGGAAGCCGCGCTCACTGCGGACTCTACCGCTGAGGCTGCCTCAGACGGCGCGCTGGAGGGCTCTGCCGGAGCCGACGCCTCGGGAGCTGCCGACGACTTGGTCTCTGAAGCCGCGCTGCTGGAACCGCCGCCTCCGCAGCCAACCATGCTGATAGCCATAACGCCTGCCATGGCGATGCCAAAAGCTTTTCTCAACATTTCTTTTTTCATTTTGTTTACTCCTTTTGTTTTATTCATTAATGGCATATGCCAAATAATGTCTCTGTCCTATAGTATCTCTGTTACAGCTTTTCAATATGTACCTGGTCTTTCAATTCCATCGCCCGGTCCAGTTCGAAACCTACCGTGCTGTTGGATTCCGCCGTCGCGGAAGATACCGCCGCCGCATAACGAAGTGTCTCCGTAAAGGGCAGGCCTTTATCAAAACCATAGGCCATACCGCTTAAGAAAGCATCCCCGCAGCCAATCGTATTGATCACGCGAACCGCCATCGGGTGGATGCGGTACAATTCTTTCTGATACCACACATAGGAACCCCTGCCGCCGCAGGTAACGGCGATACACTCGATCCCCGTCCCGGCCAGCTCGGTAATCCCTTCGCGCACGGCCTGATCGGATTCAATCCGCCTTCCCAGAATCTGTCCCAGCTCATCCTCGTTTGGTTTGATCATAAAAGGCTTTCTTTTCAGCCCCTCAACCAGATTCTCAGAGCTGGAATCCAAAAGGACCCGGACATTTCTGTCAGCAAACCGATCCATCACTTCTATGTAAAAAAGCGGCGTCTCTGTATTGGAAGCATCGCCGGACAGTACCAGAATGTCGCCGGGCGCCACCGCTCTGTCCATCTTGTCCAGAAGAGACTCGCATTCCTCCCGGGTGATCCGCTTCCCTTTCTCGCTCAAAAGGGTACAGCACCCGTTTTCCTCCACCACGGCATAATTGACCCGGGAGTCGCCGGAAGGATAATGCAGAAATCCGAGATCGATATACTCGTTCTTTAATTTATCTTCGATCCGCAGGCCGGTCTCGCCGTAATCAATACCGAAAGCCCTGTTCCTGCACTGCAGTATGCCCAGATTTACGGACACATGAGTCCCTTTACCGCCCAGCGCATCTCTTTGTCTCCTGATCCGGTTTGTGTTGCCCCGGGAGAGTTCCTGCAGATAGATCATTCGATCCATGGCAGGATTAATGGTCAGTGTACATATCATACTCTTTCTCCAAACACCCAAAAGCAAAAATCCAAACTCAACTTTGATTCTTTCCAAATTCTTCTTTTGCTTTTTCCGTTTTAATCTTTTTTTATTTTGTTTTGTTGGGTATATTCTACTGTCTTTTTTGTTTTTTTGCAACTACTTTTGTTTCATTTCTTTTTTTTTGGGATATTTGGATAGTTTTTTTGTTTTTCTTTGTGTATTTCCTATAATAATCATTTCAAAATTGTTTTTATACCCGTTTTATATTGCTTTTTCTTTTGTTTGATGCTATAATCCGGGTAAATTCGGATGTAAAGGAGGCGAAGAACAACAGATGGCGCATACAACCACAGGCCCTGTGCCTTATATAATAGGAATGGACATCGGCGGTACCAACTGCAGGATCGGAGGCGTCTGCTCTGATCTGAAGCTGATGGAGCCAGTGGCCAAATATAACAGCCGGGCTCTTTTTAATACAGATGAGCCGGAGCAGATTCTGATTGAAATGATCGACAATTTCATCCGAACCCATCCGGACGGCACGCCCGCCGGCATCTGTATCGGTTTTCCCGGCACGGTAAACAAAACAAAGGACACTGTTATATCCTGCCCCAATCTTCTGGCTTTTACGAACCGGAATATTGCCGGGCCTCTGGAAGAGCATTTCCACATTCCCGTAGTGGCGGAACACGATGTCCTGCTGCTGCTCTCCTACGATATGAAGCTTCTGGGACTTGAGGACGCAGACTGTATTGTTTCTTTTTATCTGGGAACAGGCTTGGGCAACGGCATTTACATACACGGACGGTTCCTGGACGGCAAGAACGGCGTCAGCGGTGAGTTGGGTCATATTCCCCTGTACGGAAAGACTGATCCCTGTCCCTGTGGAAACACTGGCTGCGCGGAACTATACTGTTCCGGCCGGGCGCTGGAACGTCTGCAGGAAGCCGCTTTTCCGGATATCCCTCTGGAATCCGTTTTTTCCCATTATGACCGCCTGCCCCGGCTCCATGAATTTATCGACTACATGGCTATGGCGTTTACCACGGAAATCAACATACTGGACCCCGACTATATCATTCTGGCGGGAGGCGTCATACAGATGAAAGATTTTCCTTATGATGATCTGTGTCGGCAGATCCGCCATTACGCGCGCAAGCCCTATCCCGAGCAGGCGCTGTGTTTCAAAGAAGGTTCCAACCACCCATTCGCAGGTATTTTAGGCGCAGGGGTATATATGTGGAATAGATTATAGACAAGAACAAGGAGGAAACTGACATGAACAAAGTATCGCCTTCCGTCATGTGTATCAACACGATGGAGCTGAAAGAAAAAATCACCGCCCTCGACAACGCCCATGTGGATCTCTATCACATCGATATCATGGACGGGCATTTTGTTCCCAATTTTTGTCTCAACGGATACATTATGAAAGATATTGCCGCCGTTTCCAAGACGCCTATGGACGTACATCTGATGGTCACGAATCCCACCGAGTACATAGAGTATTTCGCAGAGTGCGGCGCCGCCTACATCACCATGCACCTGGAGACTCTGGTACATCCGGTACGCGCGCTGAAACGCATCCGTGAACTGGGTGTCAAAGCCGGCATCGCCATCAATCCGTCCACCAATATCGACCGGCTGGCCTATATGCTGGACGATATTGACCTGATTTGCATCATGACCGTAGAGCCGGGCTTCGCGGGACAGACATTAATTCCCGCCACCATTGACAAAATCACCGCCGTGCGCAAAATGTTCTCCGACGCCGGAAAGGACGTGGAAATCATGGTGGACGGCCAGGTCAAAGAGACCACGGCGCCCAAACTGGTGGCTGCGGGGGCCAATGTCCTGGTGGTGGGGACTTCCGGCCTGTTCAATGTATACACCCCCGAGGAATACCCAAGGGCTATTCAGTTTTATCAAAACATTGCATAACAAACCATTCAGGAGGCTATTATGAAAGATTTATCCGCTGTTTTTGGAATGCCGGTTTCCCTCGACGAGACCGCCGGCCTTTTAAAGAGCCGGGACGCAGAAGTAACATGGGAGGACTATTCCCGCAAATTTTCGGACAAGATGCTGGGGCTGACGGCCGATCCTGCCTATCAGGTTACAGACGACCCCTACTATGATTTTTACAAAGCCATTGAAAGAAACGCGGACAGGGAGACATTTGCCTCCAGAAAGCTCCGCTATGATTCCACCGTCATTCTGCCCGGCACGGCAAACGGTGAATATAAGAAAACCGCCGGCCATTTTCATCTGCCCATTCCCGGAAAACCTTACAGTTTCCCGGAGCTGTATCAGGTGGTAAACGGCGCCGCTCTATTCGTCATGCAGAAAGTGGACGACTACAGAAAAGAAGGAAAAATGCGGGCGACGGACATACTGCTGGCCGAAGTACATGCCGGGGAAGCCATCGTCATCCCGCCCGATTACGGACATTGCACCGTGAATATTTCCGATGAGACCATGGTTTTCATCAATCTGGTATCCGTAAACAGCAACAATTATTATGACGGCGTTAAGGACAGCCGCGGGATGAGTGTGTACGTCTTCAAAAACGGCGACGGCTACCGTCTGGAGAAAAATCCCCGGTACGACTTCGACTGTGAGCCAAAGGTGGTAGTTCCCGGGGAGAGCGATGCCCTCGGCATCCGAAAAGGTACTCCCGTATATACGGAGTATCTGAAAAATCCGGATTCATTTGCCTACCTCAATGACCCGGAGGAAAAGTCCCCGCTGTTCTTTTCCCTTTTGAAAGGCATCTGACAGCGTATACACGGGCGGCGGCACGACCAGGCTGCCGCCAGACAGGAGCAATAAATGATGGAAGCAGATCTGCATTGCCACAGTACCTGTTCAGACGGTTCCGCGTCGCCGGAGCTTCTTGTCCGGTACGCGCTGCGCCTGGGCCTTACCGTACTGGCCCTGACCGACCACGACACCATGGCGGGCACAACCCGTCTGCGGGCGGCCGCCGGGGGCACGCCGCTGCGCATTATTCCCAGCGTGGAGTGTACCACCAAAGACCCGGCAAACGGCCGCTCCGTCCATATCTTGTGTTACGCCCCCCAAAAACCCGCTTTGCTGGAGCCTCTGCTGAAAGAGACTTCCGCCAGGCGGCGGCGGGCAAAACTGGATATGATCGAAAAGCTGAAAAAACTGTATCCCGTTCTGGACGTGGAAGACGTGCTGGAACTTTCTTCCGAAAGCGCCTCGATATTTGAGAGCCACATCATGACAGCTCTGGCAAATGCCGGCGTTACAAACCAGCCTTATGGGCCTCTGCTCGATGAATTGATCGGGAAACACGGAACATGCCATACGCCCATCGCTTATCCCGGCACACTGGAGGTCATCGATCTCATGCACGAGGCGGGCGGCTTTGTGGTTATCGCCCATCCCGGTCAGTTCGACTCCGTGGAACTGACCCTACGCCTGGCCGCAGAGCGCCGGATTGAAGGCATTGAGTGTTACCATTACAGGAATTCCCCGACGGTTATCCAGCAATGCCTGGACGCGGCGCAACGCTGGGGCCTGGCTGTCACCGGCGGTTCCGATTTCCACGGAATGAACACCAAGACTCCCCATCCACTGGGCTATCGCCGGGTTTCCGGGGAGCGCTGCAAGGCTTTTCTTGACGCTTTGGGCGGATATTCGTAACCCGGTAACCGTTCGGCCTTTTCACCGTTACTCGACCACCAACTTTTTTTAACCAGGAGGGATTTACATATGGCCCCGATTTCCTACCAAAAAACCAGAGAAGATATGTGTAAGGTTGCCCATTATATGTGGGATCGAAAACTTACCAATGCAGCGGGAGGGAATTTTGCGGTAAAAGTTGACGAAGACCGCATTCTGATCTCCCCGTCCCTGATGTCAGAACGACATTTCTGCGAACTCGAGCCGGACGATTTTCTGCTGATCAATACAAACATGGATATTCTGGAGGGCAAGGGCAAGCTGTCCCGGGAGGGATACATGCACGTACTTCTGCTGACTAAATTCCAGCATATCACCGCCACGATCCACGCGCATCCTCAATACTGCATGGTATACGTAGCTCAGAATAAGCCGATCCCCAATATTACCGAAGCAACCATGAAACGGGGACCGGTGGAATGCATTCCTTACACAAAAGCTTACACCAGGGAACTCCATGAAGAAATTTACAAATACTGGGACGCCCGGCGCGAACTGGCGGAAACCTATCCCATCGGAGCGATCATGCCCTATCACGGCGTCGTTGTGTCCGGCAGTGATCTTTTCATGGCTTACAGCATGCTGGAACGCATTGAACAGGACGCCATGTGCGGTATTTTCAAAAACAACATCTGATATTTTATGGTTTCAGCCTGCATAGCGCAGGACAACAATAGACACACTGTAACTGTTCCACACGGGAGCGTTACAAAAAACTATTTACTATCAGGGAGGTAACTAACATGAAAACAATCAAAGACAAACAGATTCTTGTCGCCGCCGACTTCGCCGGCGTCCCGCTGAAAAATGCCATCGTCGAGCATCTGGAGAAAAAAGGCTGGACTGTAACAGATATCGGCGTCAAAACCATTGACGAGGAGAATCCGGAAATGTTCCATCGGATCGGCCTGAAGGTCGGCGCCAAAATCGCTGAGGGCGAATTCGAGCGGGCTCTGATCTTCTGCGGCACCGGTATGGGCATCCACATCGCCGCCAGCAAATGCCCCCGCGTACATGCCGCCGTCTGCGAGAGCGTTCCGTCGGCCCTCCGCGCCATCACCGGCAATGGCTGCAACGTGCTGGCCATGGGCGGCCATTACGTGGCTATCCACACCGGTATCCAGATGGCCGACGCTTATCTGGAGCACAATCTGGGCGACGGTTATGAAAACTGGGACGGCTTCTACGAATTCCACAAGCTGGCCATCGACGAGCTGGACGCCTTCGACTACGAAGAGTTCAAAGCCAACGGTTTTGAAGTAAAACCCCTGGGCGAGGTGGATCTGGCCGACGAGCCGCTACTGTATGATTACGATCTGAAATACAGATAAGATTCGTTTCCATAAATAATTTACAATGATCTTCTTTTCTCCTAAGCAATAGAATCCACGCAGAGCGTGGATTCTATTGTCATCAATAAAGAAAAAATAAGAAGAAACCTGCAGACTGCAGGCTTCTTCTTATTTATGTATATATTCCGTTTTTATGTAAAGATCCTTCTGACCGCCAGAATCGTCCGATACGCCGCATTATAACTGATCTTAATGCCTTCCTTCTTACAACTGGCATGTACGATAGCTCCGTTGCCCATATAAATCGCACAGTGACCGGAATAGCAGATGATATCGCCGGGTTTTGCCTCCGAATAGGATACCCCCGTACCCACACCGCGCAGGGCGCTGGACGAATGAGGAAGGCTCACACCAAACTTCGCATATACGGACATGATGAATCCGGAACAATCCGCGCCGTTTGTCAGGCTGGTGCCGCCCCACACATAAGGATTACCCACAAACTGGGTAGCATAACTGACGACAGCGCTTCCCTTTCCGCTGTATCCCACGGAACTGCCGCTGGAAGAGCCTCCGCCGGAAGAACTTCCCGAACCGCCCGAAGAACCTCCGGAACTGCCGCCCGAAGAGCCGCCTGAGCTATTGCCTGACGAAGTGCTGTTCGACCGGGCCGCCGCCTGACGCTGCCTCTCCTGCTCTGCCGCTTTTCTGGCCGCTTCCTGAGCCGCTTTCTTTCTGGCTTCCTCTGCAGCCTTTCTTGCCTCTTCTTCTTTTTGCTGCTGGATCTGGCGAATCTGAGCGGACTGCTGACGGATCAGTTCCGTATAAGCGTCGGCCTTCGCCTCCGCGCTCTGGATCTCCGCCGCATAATTAGCGCTGGTCGCCTTTTTCTCCTCCAGCTTTTTATTTAATTCCTTCTCTTCTTCTTCACTGCACTCCCGCATGACCACCAGCTCGGATTTCTCAACTTCCAGATTGTTTTCCAGCTCTGTGACCTGCTCCACGGTATTGGTATAAGTATCCAACGCTTCCCGATCGTAATCGTACAGCTCCTGGGTATACTCGGCTTTATTTAAAAGATTGGACAGATTGGCGTCGGCCAGGATCATCTCTGCCCAGGCGCCCGTGCCGCCCTTTTCATAAAGAAACTGGATACGGGTCTTCATGGATTCATACTGATCTTCCACGTCTTTCTCGGCTGCTGCCAGATCCTCTTTGGTCTGCTCGATCTCCACCTCTTTGTCGGCGATATCCGCTTTCAGCGTCTTGATCTCCACCATGACCTCGATCAGGTCTTTATCCAGAGCCTCGATCTCGCCCTCCAGCTTCCTCTTCTTAACTTCCAGATCATCAATCTCCGCCTGCTTGGCCGCCAGATTCTTCTGTGTCTGAGCTTTCTGCTGCTCCAGCGCTTTCTGTTTCTCATCCAGGGTGCTGGCGCACACCCCCTGCGTGCCGAACATCATCACCGCCATCGCAAGCGCAAACCCTCTTTTTGCCTTATTAAACATATGTATAACCCCTTTATTTCTTTGATTATTGAACGCCTATAACAGTTTAGACAAACTGAACTGTTGCGGCGCTTTCCGCAAAATTACGAAAATGCGAATAAAGTATTGAAATTCTATTACCTGTGGTTCTAGTACATGGTATCATAAGTTGGGCCGAGATGCAACCGTTTAGGGGACATTCCTTACGATTTGGCAAAAACGCCGTATTCTTCCTGTAAAATTCCGGTCTGTTTTTGTAATATTTTTGTAATATTTTACAACTCATGAAAGCAGGCCGCATACCAGAATAAAATGCTCCGGCAGCCTGCCTTCCTCCATCCACAGAAGCTCCTGCTTTAAATATTTTGTAACTGTCAGTCCCACATTGCCGCCGATGGATTCTATGGAATAACGCATCTTATCAGGAAAACGGCAGGGCTCTCCCGCAGGTCTGGTACACTGCCGGCAGTTCATGCAGGAGCCCGCGCTCAGGGAAACACTGCCGGGATTTTCTCTCTCCATCTCCTCCAGTTCCACGGCCAGCTTTTTCTTCTCGGCCCAGAGGGTATCCTGCACCAGCGTGTTCAGCTCTTCCTTTTTATATGTCTTCTCCGTCATCTCCCGCGGAAAGCAAATCTTTATGCCGATCAGATGGAGATTTTCATATTTTTTCCAATAATCCTCCGGATTAAAATCATAGGAGGGGCAGGACCAGACCTTCTCGTAATTGCCGCACTGCTTACAGCACTCCAAAAAGGCGGAAACGTCCACACATTCCTCCAGATACTCCTCCACGGGCACGTCGGCCTCATAACGTTCCAGCGTATAGCCCATATTTTCTGTCACCATCATAACCTCCTTCTGCCGTCGGTATATCCACCAAAAGCCGTAGGCTTACGCCAAAAACTGCCCCACCATACGGGCAGCCGCGTCCTTATCTTCTGTATACAGCCGAAGTTCCAGGCTCTTGCCCAGATCCATACTCAGCACGCCCATAATAGACCGGGCATCCACCACATATCTTCCGCTCACCAGATCCGCCGAAAAGGGAAGCTGATGGGCCGCATGGACAAAAGCGCTGACCTCCTCTATAGAATGCAGCCTGATCATCTGTGAAATCATAGCTATTGTACCTCCTTCTCTTCCTCAATAATTTTCTTCTTGCAGTCACTGACATCCTGCCGGAACCGTTCCCAGGCGTCCTCATGATCCACGAAATATTTCGGGCATTCCTTCCCCGTCACATCGTAATGGCGAATCACGTCCGCCGCCTCCAGGTCAAACCGTTTACACAGCCATGCCACAAGCTGTACCAGCGAAGTATAGGTAGCTCCGGTAAACTGCCCCGATTCATCGGGATGGCAGCATTCGATGGACAGCGTATCGCCGTTCCTGTCATTGGAAGCATAAGAGATCTCCGAACTCGGTATGCACTGGATGACCTCGCCGTCCAGGCCGATCACAAAATGGCTGCTGGCTTTCCGTTCTTCCGAGTCCTTAAGCCCTTCAAAATAATTCCGGTTCGCCTGGGCCGTGCTGCCCGGATTGGCTGTGTAATGGATGACGATACCCTTAATCCGGTCCATCGCAATCCCCGGCCTCGAATACTCATTATTCGTCAGAAGCTGTACGTCAATCTCGGGCGCCCCGAACCAGTCAATCTCTGCAGATTCCGGCGCCGCCTGCAACCCGGAGCGCTCTGACTGACGGATCACCCGGTAAATAATCAACACCATCAACAGACACAGAGCCGCCAGGGCCACTGTGACTATCCTCCTGCGCAGCTGCATCTGCCGTCTTCTGTTCGTCCGTCTTTTCCTTTGTTTCGTCTGCTTTTTTTCCATCTCTCAAAAAAACTGCCGCAAAATCTTTTGCGGCAGCAGCTGTTCTGTCTGTTGTCGTTTCTCTTTCCGGCCTGCTTCCGACCGCTGCATCTCTTACTGTTCCACGCTGTAATTCGGCGCTTCTTTCGTGATATGAATATCGTGGGGATGGGACTCCTTCAGAGAAGCCGCCGATATCTTGACAAATTTGCCCGTGTTTTTTAATGCCTCAATATCCGCCGCCCCGCAATAGCCCATACCGGAACGCAGCCCGCCGATCAGCTGGAATATGGTATCCTCCAGAAGGCCCTTATAGGCCACCCGGCCCTCCACGCCCTCAGGCACCAGCTTCTTGGCATCCGTCTGAAAATAACGGTCTTTGCTGCCGTTTTCCATGGCGGCTATGGAGCCCATGCCCCGGTATACCTTATATTTTCTTCCCTGATACAGTTCAAAATCTCCCGGGCTCTCATCGCAGCCCGCAAACATGCTGCCCATCATACAGACGCTGGCGCCTGCGGCGATGGCTTTTGTCATATCTCCGGAGTACTTGATGCCGCCGTCGGCTATGATCGGCACGCCGTATTCTTTCGCTACGTTGTAGCAGTCCATCACAGCCGTGACCTGGGGAACGCCGATACCGGCCACCACGCGGGTCGTGCAGATCGAACCGGGTCCGATGCCCACTTTTACCGCATCCGCACCGGCATTGATCAGATCTCTCGTAGCCGCGGCCGTGGCCACGTTCCCGGCGATTACCTGCAGATCCGGATAATGATTTTTAATCAATTTTAATGTATTGAAAATATTGGCGGAATGGCCATGGGCAGAATCGATAACGATCACATCCACGCTGGCTTTCACCAAAGCCTCCACCCGTTCCAGCACATTGGCGGTAATGCCCACCGCCGCGCCGCAAAGCAGACGGCCCATGGAATCTTTGGCGGAAAGGGGATATTTGATCTGTTTCTCGATATCTTTGATCGTAATGAGTCCCTTCAGATTGTAGTCTTTGTCCACAATAGGGAGCTTCTCTTTTCTTGCCTTTGCCAGGATCTTCTTGGCTTCCTCCAGCGTAATCCCCTCGGGAGCGGTGATCAGATCTCCGGACGTCATGCAGTCTTTAATCCGTTTGGTAAAGTCTTCCTCAAATTTCAGATCCCGGTTGGTAATAATCCCCACCAGTTTTCCCTTTTCTGTAATCGGAACGCCAGAAATCCGGAATTTAGCCATCAGAGTATTGGCGTCTCCCAGAGTATGCTCCGGTGAAAGATAAAAGGGATCAGTGATTACACCGTTCTCCGAGCGTTTCACCTTATCCACCTCGTCCGCCTGCGCCTCAATGGACATATTTTTGTGAATAATACCGATGCCGCCCTGCCTGGCCATGGCAATGGCCATACGGTTCTCCGTAACCGTATCCATACCGGCGCTCATCATGGGAATGTTCAGCTTTATCTTTTTCGTCAACCATGTCGATAAGTCCACCATGTTGGGCGTCACCTCAGAATACTGCGGTACCAACAAAACGTCGTCAAAAGTAATGCCTTCACCGATGATCTGACCCATATGTTACCTCCCTTTCTCCTGCATTCGTTTTGTAATATTATTTTAAGTTGTCCCCTAGTGTAACAAATCTGACTTGGGCTGTCAATCGCCAATTTCAGACCGATTATGACACGGACAACCGTTCACCTTTCGGATTCACTGTTACGGAATCTGCAGCAAATGCAAAGCCCTAAACTGACGCGGGTTACAATCCATAAACGTTCAATCTCCAAATACACGCCGGCCAATATAGAACAAAAGGGAGATATCTTTCCGATATCTCCCTGAATTTACAGTATTATAGGACTTTACATCATACCGCCCATACCTGCGCCTGCGGGCGGCGCTGCCGGAGCGGGCTCTTTGATGATGGATACTACGGATTCTGTGGTCAGCAGAGTGGCCGCCACGCTGGTGGCGTTCTGCAAAGCGCTTCTGGTTACCTTGGTGGGATCCAGAATACCGGCCGCGATCATATCCACATACTCCTCCTTGTAAGCGTCAAAGCCGACGCCTACCTCGGATTCTTTCACTTTATTTACGACTACGGAGCCTTCCAGCCCGGCATTGGCTACGATATGGTACAGCGGAGACTCCAGCGCTTTCAGGATGATCTTCGCTCCGGTCTTCTCATCGCCCTCCAATGTGTCGGCCAGTTCGGCCACGGCCTTGCAGGCATGAATGTAAGCAGATCCGCCGCCGGGAACAATACCTTCCTCCACGGCTGCCTTTGTGGCTGCCAGCGCATCCTCCATGCGCAGTTTGGCTTCCTTCATTTCGGTCTCTGTAGCGGCGCCCACGCGGATCACTGCCACACCGCCGGCCAGCTTGGCCAGTCTTTCCTGCAGTTTTTCCTTATCAAAGCTGGAGGTTGTCTCCTCAATCTGAGCCTTAATCTGTCCGATACGGCCGCTGATAGCAGACTTCTCACCTTCGCCGTCTACGATAATCGTGTTCTCCTTCTGTACTTTCACGGATTTCGCACGGCCCAGCTGCTCAATGGTGGTATCCTTAAGCTCCAGTCCCAGCTCGGAGGAGATAACCTGGCCGCCGGTCAGGATCGCGATATCCTCCAGCATGGCCTTTCTTCTGTCGCCATACCCCGGCGCTTTAACGGCTACTACGGAGAATGTACCTCTCAGTTTATTTACGATCAGCGTGGTCAGGGCCTCGCCTTCCACGTCCTCGGCGATGATCAGCAGTTTGGAACCGGACTGTACGATCTGCTCCAGCAGCGGAAGGATCTCCTGGATATTGGAAATCTTCTTGTCGGTGATCAGGATATAGGGATTCTCAAGGGTTGCTTCCATCTTCTCCATGTCGGTGGACATGTAGGCGGAAATGTAACCGCGGTCAAACTGCATACCTTCCACCAGATCCAGCTCCGTCTTCATGGTCTTGGATTCCTCGATGGTGATCACACCGTCTCTGGATACCTTTTCCATAGCGTCCGCTACCAGCTCGCCCACCATTTCATCTCCGGCGGAAATAGCGGCTACTTTAGCAATCTGCTCTTTTCCGCTGACATTACGGCTCAGATTGGCGATCTGCTCCACAGCGATATCCGTAGCTTTTTTCATTCCTTTTCTCAGCTCGATGGGATTCGCTCCCGCAGCCAGGTTCTTGCTGCCCTCATTGACCATGGCCTGAGCCAGTACGGTAGCCGTAGTCGTTCCGTCGCCGGCCACATCGTTCGTTTTGGAAGCCACTTCGCGGATGAGCTGTGCGCCCATGTTCTCGAAGCCGTCCTCCAGTTCGATCTCCTTTGCGATGGTCACGCCGTCGTTGGTGATCAGAGGCGCGCCGTAAGATTTATCCAGAACCACGTTGCGCCCTTTGGGTCCCAGAGTCACGCGAACGGTATTTGCCAACTGATTAACGCCGGCCTCCAGGGCGGCTCTCGCCTCTGCGCCGAATTTGATTTCCTTTGCCATGATTTTGTCCTCCTAATTATTTCAAGATTGCCAGGATATCGTCCTGTTTGATAATCATATATTTCTCATCGTCCATCTCGACTTCCGTGCCGGCGTATTTGGCATACACGACCTGATCGCCGGGCTTTACTTCCATCTTGACTTCCTTGCCATCCACTGTGCCGCCGGGGCCCACGGCCACCACCTCGGCAAACTGGGGTTTTTCTTTCTCAGAACCCGGCAGAACAATACCGGACTTTGTGGTCTCTTCGGCCATAGTCTTCTTCAAAACGACTCTGTCTCCTAAAGGTGCTAACTTCATTTCTATTTCCTCCTTATCAAATTTTCCATTTATTAGCACTCGCTTTGTTTGAGTGCTACTTAAGCTATCCATATATTAGTAATTTCATTCCTTTTAAGCAACTTCATAAATCACTGATATTTTGGACAAACTCTGACTCATACTCATAAAATCTTTTATTTTCTTTTAGTTTCTTAATTTTTCTTTTTTTTGCGGACGGGCTTTCCGCGAAACGGTAACAGTATATGCCGCTTCCGCAAAAAAAATACCACCTCTTTCCAGAAATGGTATTTTCCCCTTTTCTATTCTTCTGCTTTCTTTACTGCTGGTCCTTCCGCATTCGTTTCAGTTCATCAAAAATCACATCGTTCAGCACCTTGATATAGGTTCCCTTCATACCGCTGGAACGGGATTCAATAATGCCGGCGCTCTCGAACTTGCGCAGGGCATTAACAATCACGGAGCGGGTAATCCCTACGCGGTCGGCCACCTTGCTGGCTACCAGAATACCCTCGTTGCCGTCCAGCTCCTCGAAAATATGCACAATAGCCTCCATTTCCGAAAAAGAGAGAGTATTAAAAGCAGATTTTACCACCTGCACTTTGCGGGCCTCCTCGGCGTTCTCCTCATTCACGGAACGCATCATCTCCAGCCCCACCACCGTGGTGCCATATTCGCTGACAATAATATCGTCAAGGTCATACTCCTTATCACACCGGTACATGAACAGCGTTCCCAGCCGCTCTCCGGCAATATCAATGGGGCTGATAATGGCGCAATATTTTTTGATCTCCTGTCCCTCGAAGCCCAAAGTCTCCAGGTTAACATTCTCTTTAGTGGACAAAACGCTTAAGAAGCGATCGTTCAGCAGGGAATCTATATAGCCGCCCACTTTATCCTCGATCAGTTCCGTAATCTCATCCACGCCTTCGCAGAGACTGACGCCCAATACCTTTCCCTTCCGGCTGATCACCAGAATGTTGGAATCCAGCGTCTCCACAAGCACTTTACAGATATCGTTGAATACCACTTTTGTTGAGTTGTTGTTATGAAGCAGCTTGTTGATTTTTCTGGTCTTATCCAGTAATTGTACGCTCATATCCTCCTCCTGTCTGCACCTCTCCCCCAAATACCGCTCTTTCGGTTTCTCGATTTCTTATTTCATGATAATACAGAATTTGCGTAATTGCAAGAAAAGTTGCAAAAAATTCAGACAGTTCTGAGAATTCAGGTTGTTCATTAGTGGTTGCTGTTCACTTCGTTCACAGCAGCCTTCGCAAATCCATTTACTCCTCCTTTTTGCGGGATTCCACATAACCGCAGGCCGCGTCCGCGCAGGCAATCTTGTTTCCCTTGACCACCATATAGCCGCCGCAATTGGGACAGCGTTTTTCTACCGGTTTCTGCCAGGACATGAAATCGCATTCCGGATTGTCTTCACAACCATAGTATTTGCGCCCTTTCCTGGTCTTTTTCATGACCAGGTCTTTTCCGCATTTCGGACAGGCCACGCCGATTTTCTCCAGATAGGGCTTGGTATTACGGCATTCCGGAAAACCGGGACAGGCCAGAAAACGCCCGTGGGGGCCATACTTGATCACCATATTCCGGCCGCAGTTCTCGCAGAGCACATCCGTAACTTCATCCTCAATCTTGACTTTCTGCACTTCCGCCTCGGCCACCTGAACCGCCGCGTCAAGATCCGGATAAAAATTGCGTACGATTGTCTTCCAGTCCACGTCCCCTTCCCCTACCTGATCCAGCAGCTCCTCCATGGTGGCCGTGAAATGCACGTCCACGATACTGGGAAAGGAACTTTTCATCATCTGATTGACCACCTCGCCCAGCTCGGTCATGTAGAGATTCTTCTCCTCCTTTGCCACGTAATGGCGGGCCAGGATGGTGGTGATGGTGGGCGCATACGTACTGGGACGGCCGATGCCCAGCTCTTCCATGGTCTTAACCAGGGAAGCTTCCGTATAGTGGGCCGGCGGCTGGGTGAAATGCTGCTGAGGCTTCAGCTCGCACAGAGTCAGCACATTACCCTGCTCCATTCCCCGCACGGCCTGCACATCGTCCGCTTTCTCATCCTCCCCCGGATTATAGACGGCCAGGAAACCGTTAAACATAAGCTTGGAAGTGGAAGCCGTAAATTCATACGCCGTCGCCCCCTGCCCGCCCCTTTGGGCGGCAATCCTGGCCGTTGCCGTCTCATAAACCGCCGGAGCCATCCGGCTGGCGGCAAAGCGTTTCCAGATCAGCTGATAGAGGCGGAACTGATCCCTGGATAAAGATTCTTTTATCTTCTCCGGCGCCCGGGTTATGTCCGTAGGCCGGATGGCCTCATGAGCATCCTGAATCTTCCGGTCGTCCTTCTTCTTCCGGGAAGCCTGACCCAGATACTGCTCGCCGAATTTTTCCGTCAGATACTGCCTGGCCGCGCCGTCGGCCTCCGCCGAAATCCTGGTGGAATCCGTACGCAGATAAGAGATCAGTCCCACCGTACCGGCTCCCTTAATGTCCACGCCCTCGTAGAGCTGCTGAGCGATCCGCATGGTCTTCTGCGTGGAAAAATTCAGCTGCCGGGCCGCCTCCTGCTGTAAAGTACTGGTGGTAAAGGGCTGGGGGCTCTTCCTGGTCCGTTCGGACTTTTTCACTTCCGAAACCGTGTAGGCCGCTCCCGCAAGACCGGACAGGATATCGTCCATCTCCGACCGGGAATGGATCTGCGCTTTCTTTCCATCCACAGTGTGGAGCTTGGCCGCGCAGTGCTTTTTCTCCCCCGGCACAACCAGCTCTGCCTCCAGGGACCAATATTCCTCAGGCAGAAAAGCGCTGATCTCCTCCTCCCGGTCCGCAATCAGCCGCAGGGCCACCGACTGCACCCGGCCGGCGCTTAGCCCCCGCTTGATCTTGGCCCACAGAAGAGGGCTGATCCTGTAGCCCACCATGCGGTCCAGTATCCTGCGGGCCTGCTGGGCATTGACCAGATCCATATCAATATCCCTGGCCGATTTCAGGGAATCTTTCACCGCCTGTTTCGTGATTTCATTGAAAGTGATGCGCCTCATCTTGTCCTCGTCCAGATTCAGCGCCTTGGACAAATGCCAGGAAATCGCTTCCCCCTCCCGGTCCGGGTCGGTAGCCAGATATACTTTATCCGCCTTTTTCGCCGCTTTCCTGAGTCCCGCCAGCAGCTCTCCCTTTCCCCGTATCGTAATATATTTCGGATCATAATCATTCTCAACATCAATGCCCAGCTGACTTTTGGGCAGGTCCCTCACATGGCCGTTGGAAGCCTGAACGTCATAATTCGTTCCCAGGAACTTTTTGACCGTTTTTACTTTTGTCGGTGATTCCACAATCACTAAATATTTTGCCAACGCCGCTCTCCTTTTTACCCGCTTGGCCCATCTGCTGGAAAAAGCCGTACGGCGTTCTCCTTCACCTGAGCTTCACGTAGTAATCTTTCATCATTTCTCGTATCCGCCCGTCCAGCTCCAGTTCCAGGAGCAGCTCCTTTAACTTCAGCGCGGGAATCCCCGCCTCCTCCTGGATGGCCTGCAGGCCTTTCGGTTGGAAACCGAGACAACTATACACCAATTCCAAATCCGTTGCAAGTCCAAAATTCACGGACTCTTCCGCCGGCATTTTTTTACCGCAGAGGATTTTCAACTCTTCCAGCAGGTATTCCGGGGAACAGGCCACCCCCGCGCCTTGGGAAATCAAGCGATTGCAGCCTGCAGACAGAGGTTCATCCACACGCCCGGGCAGGGCATAGACCGCCCGGCCCTGTTCCAGCGCGCAGTCCACCGTGATGAGAGAACCGCTCTTTTCCCGCGCTTCGATGACCAGCACCAGATCCGCCAGCGCGCTGATCATCCGGTTTCGCAGCGGAAAATTCCGGGCAAGGGGCGCGTATCCCGGCGGATATTCACTGATGAGACCGCCGTTTTTCTCCACCCGCCGGTACAAAGGGCCGTTCTGCCTGGGATAAATGACGTCTATACCGCAGCCCAATACGCCGAAAGCCCGTCCGCCGGCTACGCCAAGGGCCCCCTCGTGGGCCCAGGCGTCGATCCCTCTGGCCAGACCGCTGACAATCTGCACGCCGTGAGCTGCCAGAACCGCGCCGAAACGGCCGGCTTGCTTTCTGCCATAGGCCGAGCACATCCTGGCGCCCACAATAGCCACCGAAGGCCGGTCGGGATCGGGCAGCTCTCCTTTTACATAAATCCTGTCCGGCCGGGGTCCTGCCTGCCGGAGCTTTTCGGGGAAATCTTTATCCCTGTGGCTGACTTCCACATAGTTTTTCTCTTCCATGAAGATCTATACTCCTTTCCTCTCAGATATTCCAGAATTTTTTCCCCGCATTCCGATAACCGCAGGCTTCCAGCATATGTTTCTTCTCAATGCGGTCGCTCCTGTCCAGATCTGCCGCCGTACGGGCCACTTTGATCAGCCTGTGACAGGCCCTGGCGCTCAAGCCCAGCTTGTCGTACATGCGCATCAGCGCGCTCTCCGCCTCCTGAGATAAGGGACAGTACCGTTTCAGGTCTCCGGCCCCTAACTGGCTGTTATAAAAAAACCGTTCCTCCCGGTATCTCTTTTTCTGGATGGCAAAGGCGTCCGCCACCTGCCCTTTCAATGTCCCCGTATCCATACGTTCCCCCGGCCGCCCCAATTCCGCATAGGACAGGGCCGGAGCCTCTACGCACAATTCCATCCGGTCCAGCAGGGGCTGACTGATCCTGTGTATGTAAGCAGAAATCTGTCCCGGCGTACAGGTACAGCGGTTCATGTCCGGATAATGGCCGCAGGGACAGGGATTCATGGCCGCTACCAGAATGAAATCCGCCGGGAACGCCACCGTCCCCTGACTGCGGGCGATCACAATCCGCTTATCTTCCATGGGCTGACGCAGGATCTCCAGGCTGGTGCGGGAAAATTCCGGAAATTCATCGAGAAACAACACGCCCCTGTGGGCCAGGGTGATTTCCCCCGGCCGGGGAAAACGCCCGCCTCCAGCCAGGGCCCGGGGAGAGATCGTATGATGGGGAGCGCGAAACGGACGTTCCCTGAGCAGGGAAGTCTGCCCCGACAGAAGCCCGGCCACACTGTAAATTTTTGTCACCTCCAGACTCTCCTCGTCGGTCATATCCGGCATCAGCCCCGGCAGACGACTGGCGGCCATGGTTTTGCCGGAGCCCGGCGGGCCGATCAGCAGCAGGTTATGAAATCCGGCCACGCTGAGCACCGCCGCCCTCTTGACCTGCTCCTGCCCGTGGATATCGGCAAAATCTTCTGTTCTGCCCTCCGTATTATTCCCTCCTTTTTCCGGCTCCCGCTGCTCATACCCCTCCGGATTACGGCAGTACGTCAGCAGCTCGTCCAGCGCAGTCAGGCCGACCATACGGATACCCTGAACATTGCGCCCCTCCGTCAGATTGGCGAAAGGCAGGATACACACCCGGCATCCGCATTCTCTGGCGGCCAGTACCGAGGGCAGGATACCGCTGACCGGGCAGACCGCCCCGTTTAAGCCCAGCTCTCCGAGAATCATCGTATCCTTTAAGGCCGACGGCGCGATCCGCCCTGCCGCGCAGAGTATCGCCGCCGCGATGGGCAGATCAAACCGGGGGCCTTCCTTGCGGATATCCGCCGGGGCCAGATTGATCGTGACCCTTTTGGGCGGCAGAGCCAGACCGATATTGCGCACCGCCGTCCGCACCCTGTCCTGGGCCTCCTTTACCTGGGCCGATACATACCCCACCATGGAAAAGGACGGCAGCCCGTCGCTGACATCCGCCTCCACCCGCACCACGCGGGCGTCCACTCCGTAAATTGCCGCTGAAAACACTTGTGTAAACATAGATACTCCTTTCCTTAATGTCCTTTTTTCAATTGGATAGGCACGGGGGTCTCAAAATTTTCATAAAATGTAGAAACTCCTCTTTAGAGGTGCACCCTTTTGCAGACATTCCAAAAACCGTTCACACCTGAGGAGGAACAGCTTTATCTCAAAAGATACCGGGACGGTGACCTCGACGCACGCAATCTCCTGGTGGAGAGAAACCTGCGCCTGGTAGCTCACATCGCGCGCAAATACCAGACCGCCGAGGAGGACATGGAAGATCTGATTTCCATCGGTACCATCGGCCTTTTAAAAGCTGTATCCACCTTTGATATGACCAAAGGCAGCAAACTGGCCACTTACGCTGCCCGCTGTATCGACAACGAGCTCCTCATGATGTTCCGAAGCCGCCGAAAAAATGTCCGGGAAGTCTCCCTCTACGAACCCATAGGTTCCGACCGGGAAGGCAATGAAATCCATCTGCTGGACATTCTCGAGAGCACTGCACCGGATGTCCCTGTAAGCTGTGAAAAAAAGGAAGATACGCTGCGTCTCTACTGGTTCCTGGAAAACGGCCTGGCAGAGCAGGAGCGAACAATTATGATACTTCGTTATGGATTGTATGGTCAGAAACCGACCACCCAGAGAGTCATAGCCAAGCGGCTGGGCATCAGCCGCTCATATGTCTCAAGAATTGAAAAAAATGTATTAGGCAAATTCCGGCAATACTTCCTGTCGGCGTAATAAATCATACGGCTCCGGGAGTATACCCAGATCCACCCAGAGAACCTGCTGCGGATGGGGCGCGCTCTCCATCTGCCGGCCCTCCCCGTCGCAGATCGCTTTCACCGTAACCGGAATATTACGTCCGTCCGGCTTCATCACCTCAATGGTCTCACCCACAGAAAATTTATTTTTCTGCGTGATCCGGCAGAGCCCTTCCCGGCCCCCTTCCACAATACCCAGATAAGTATATCCCTTCCTATAAGTGTTATCATCGTAGATCTGCCCTTCCCTGTCCGGTTTTCCGTAGAAAAACCCGGTGGTAAACTGCCGATAGGTACAGCCTGCTATCTGCTCCCTGTACCAGGGAAGCCGCGCCGTGTACAGGGCCGGGTCATTCCGATAATCCTCCATGGCCCGACGGTAGGTACGGGCCGTCACAGCCACATAGAGAGCCGTTTTCATACGTCCCTCAATCTTAAAACTGTCAATACCCGCCTCCAGAAGATCAGGAATATGCTCCACCATGCACAGATCCCGGGAATTCAGGATATAGGAACCTCTTCCGTTCTCCTCCACCGGAAAATACTCCCCGGGGCGGCTCTCCTCCATCAGCGCATATTTCCAGCGGCAGGGATGAGTACAGGAGCCGTCATTGGCGCTGCGGCCCGTCATATAAGCGCTCAAAAGGCAGCGTCCCGAATAGGAGATGCACATGGCGCCGTGGACAAAAGTCTCTATTTCCATATCCTCCGGTATCTTCCGGCGGATCTGACGGATTTCCGCCAGGGACAGCTCCCGGGCAGTCACCACCCGGCGGACTCCCTGTTCATACCAGAACAGAAAAGAACCGTAATTGCTGTTGTTGGCCTGGGTACTGATATGCACGGGTATATCCGGACAAACTTCCCGGGCTATCCGGAACACCCCCGGATCAGCGATGATCAACGCGTCCGGCTCCAGACTTTTCAGCTCCTCAAAATAGGCGGCCACGCCTTCCAGATCCTCATTGTGAGCCAGGATATTGGCCGTCACATAGACTTTTACCCCCCGGTCATGGGCGAAAGCAATCCCCTCCGCCATCTCCTCCACGGTGAAATTCTTTGCTTTTGCCCGGAGGCCGTAAGCTCCTCCGCCGATATACACGGCATCCGCGCCGTACATCACGGCTACTTTCAGCACCTCCAGGCTGCCGGCCGGAACCAGCAGTTCAGGATATCCCATATCTTTTGCTCCTTCCAGACTGCAGCCCGGGTCATGCGGACTGCAGACTTCTTATATTACTCCCTGCATACACTGACCGTTATCCCGTCTCCCAGAGGCAGCACCGCCGTGACCAGGCGGGGATGATGCTTGACCGCGTACAGATACTCCCGCATTCTCCTGTGAATGGTGCGGTTTCTCCGCTCCACCGCAAACCTGGACTCAATGATTTCCCCATCCTGCAACACATTATCGGAAATGAGCACACTGCCCGGTTCCATAAGCCGCAGCACGTCGGGCAGGAAACGGATATACTGCCCCTTGGCCGCATCTAAAAATACGAAATCATAGGGACCTGTAAGGGTTCCCAATACCTGGGCCGCATCCCCTTCTAAAAGCGTAATCCGCTCATTATAGCCGCTTCTTCGGAAATTCTCTCTGGCAGCAGGAATTCTCTTATCATAATTTTCAATGGTGGTAATCCGGCTCTCTACCGGCAGATTCTCGCACATCAGAATAGCGGAGAAGCCCACGGCTGTCCCCACCTCCAATATACGTTCAGGCCGTTTCATGGCCAAAAAGACTTTCAGAAAGCTCTGCATCTCCCTGCGGATGACGGGAACGAAAGACTCCCTGGCCTCCCGTTCCAGCTCCTCCAGGAAAGGAGAATTGCCGCTGTCCAGTGAATTGATATATGTGATAAATCTTTCGTCTACAATCATGGCGACTCACCGGCCTCCGGTGCCTCCGACGCATTCTCCGCTCCCGGCTGCCCCTCTGTATCCACCCCAAACAGAATATTCAGTATCTTTTCCGCATTCTGGGAGGTATTCAGGATGTACATGCCCGGCTGAATCTCATTCTCGCCTTTATACAGCTTTTCCTGTACCTGAAACACACGGGCGTCCTTGATCAGCCCTTTCTCCTTGAGCATCTTGCCCACTTCGTACACGGACTGGGTTTCCCGCACGATCACGGATACGTCCGCCCCCTTTTCCTCAGAAACCATGCCATGCTCGTCAAATACACTGTATCCAAAGGTATAGGCGGCCCTGGCACAGCGGATCAGTATAAATACTGCCGCCACATAGAGCATCAAACGTATCAGCGTACGTACCAGATAGGCCGCCACGGCAGGCGCCATTTTTTTCTTTCCGTCAGTCATGTCGGCTCCTTACCTGCCCTCCCGCAAAACATGGCTGCTCTCCCACGGCGTCCAGAAGGGCACGGCCATACTGATCTGCAAATGAATATTCTTCATCAGCTGGCATACCTCCACCTCTGCCTCCAGATAAGCATTTACCAACGGGTTTTTCCGCAGTTCCGCATATTTCTTCATCAGCTTTTCAGAAAGCTCAAAAAGCTCTTCCTCGCTCACTTCGCTGTTTTGTATCTGGAAATTCTCCTGGCGGTAGGCGTCCACCGCCCGTTTCAGTTCCGGATGCTGATTCAGTGTCCTTTCCTCTTCCAGATACCGTTGATAGATCTCATTATTTTTCATTGCTTCGGATAACTCTTTAATACTCTTCTGTATCGGGTCTACCATTATAATTCCGCCTCCATGATAATCGGAAGAATCATGGGCCGTCTCTTCGTCTTTCTCCAGAGATAGCCGCCCAGGGCGTCTTTGATCACCGTTTTAATCTTCATCCAATCCGATATATTTTTCTTAAGGCAAACCTCAAGGGCATCCGCCACCACGCCGCGGGCCTCGTCCATCAGATCCACCGACTCTTTCACATAGACAAAGCCGCGGGACACAATCTCTGGGCCCGCCAGTACCTGATTGAAACCTCTTTCCAAAGTCATCACCACAATCATGATACCGTCCTCCGCCAGATGCTGGCGGTCATGGAGCACCACGTTGCCCACGTCGCCCACGCCCAGACCGTCCACCAGAATTGATCCGGTAGGCACGGACCCGGTCACATAACCGTGATCCTGGGCCAGTTCCAACACGTCTCCCGTCTTCAGGAGGAAAATATGATCTTTCTCAATCCCCAGACTCTCCGCCAGCATGGCCTGAGCCTTCAGATGACGGAATTCCCCGTGAACAGGAACCGCATAGCGGGGATGCACCAGAGAATAGATCAGCTTGATCTCCTCCTGGCAGGCATGTCCCGACACATGGACGTCCTGAAAAATCACATTGGCCCCCTTGGCGGACAGCTCGTTGATCACCTTTGACACGGCTTTCTCATTGCCCGGTATGGGGTTTGAACTGAAAATAATCGTATCTCCCGGCTGAATGGACACTTTCTTGTGGATATTGGCGGCCATCCGGGACAGCGCGGCCATAGACTCGCCCTGACTGCCCGTAGTAATCAGCACCATCTGCTCGTTTGTGTAATTCTTCATCTGATCAATGTCGATCAGCGTATTATCCGGTATCCGGATATAGCCCAGCTCCGCCGCAGTGGAAATGATTGTGACCATACTGCGGCCCTCCACCACCACCTTGCGGCCGTACTTGTATGCGGAATTGATGATCTGCTGTACCCGGTCCACATTCGAAGCGAAGGTGGCGATGATAATACGGCTGTCCTTATGCTCCGCAAAAAGATTGTCAAACGTGCGCCCCACCGTGCGCTCCGACATCGTAAAGCCGGGCCGCTCCGCGTTGGTACTGTCACACAGAAGAGCCAATACCCCCTTTTTACCGATTTCCGCAAAACGCTGCAGGTCGATGGCGTCGCCGAACACCGGCGTATAATCTACTTTGAAATCCCCGGTATGGATGATAATGCCCGCGGGCGAATAAATAGCCAGCGCAGACGCGTCGGCAATACTGTGGTTTGTTTTGATGAACTCAATGCGGAAATCCCCCAGATTGATGGATTGTCCGTGTTTTACGATCTTTCGTTTCGTCAACTGCAGCAGATTATGCTCCCGCAGCTTATTCTCAATCAGCGCGACGGTCAGCTTCGTCGCATATACCGGTACATTTACATCTTTCAGAATATAGGGCAGCGCCCCAATGTGATCCTCATGCCCATGGGTGATCACGATTCCTTTCACTTTATCCAGATTCTCTTTCAGATAGGTGACATCCGGTATCACCATATCGATGCCCAGCATATCGTCCTCGGGAAAGGACAGACCGCAGTCTACGACAATAATGCTGTTCTCATATTCAATGGCCGTAATGTTCATTCCGATCAGCTCCAGACCGCCTAACGGAATGATTTTCAGCTTCGCGTTACTGATTTTTTTCAAATATTCCTCCTTTTCCTACTTTATTCCTGAAAGGCGACTGCGCACTATCTTCGCAGTCGCATGGGAAACACCGCCGCACGGCCCTGTGATCGGTTCTTTCCGAAGTGATTTCCCTGCCCGTCCCGTCATGGCTTCACATCCGTCGCCTCTGGTTTAGGCAGTCACATCTCAATATTCGCCTCACCGTCCAAAATCTGCGCAAAAATCCCGCCAACGGTCTCCAGCTCCATATCGTCATCTACAAACTCATACCTTGCATCTGTTTCCGTGTCATCGGACATATCTTTCAGAATAAAGGCCTGCGCCTCGTCCCCGGAGGAGTCAGATACCAGCAGATAATTGATGCCGTTCACTCTGGTCTGCTCCTCAATATAGAACTCGCAGGTTTCTCCGTTTTCAGTAATAAAATTAATCTTTTCCATAGTTTTCCTGTTCGTCAAAGCATATAAACTAATTTGTCTGTTCCGGGTGGCATGACAAATAATCCAGATAATTCTGGAGTATAAATACGGCAGCGATCTCGTCAACATACTGTTTGCGCTTTTCTCTGCGGATGCCCTGCTCGGCCATCGCGCGGTCCGCTGCCACGGTGGTTAATCTTTCGTCCCAAAGGATGACCTCGATACCGCATCGCCTCTCCAGCTGTTCTTTAAACGCCAGGGACTTTTCGGCACGGTCACCCAATGTGTTGTTCATGTTTTTCGGCAGGCCAAGTACAATTCTCTCTGCCTGATACTCTTGCACCAGCTCTTCTATCCGGGCCAGGGTTCTGCGGAGCTTGTTCTCCTCTTTCCGGCGGATAATCTCCACGCCCTGGGCGGTCCAGCCGAAGGGGTCGCTGACTGCCACTCCGGTGGTTTTTGAGCCAAAATCCAGACCGATGATCCGCATCAGTCTCTTTCCCAGGATTTATGTTTGATGTATTCTTTCAGCAGTTCCTCCACAATCTCGTCCCGCTCCACTTTCATGATCATGCTGCGGGCTCCTTTGTAACTTGTGATATACGTGGGATCTCCGGACATCACATATCCGACAATCTGGTTTACCGGATTGTAGCCCTTCTCGCTCATTGCATTGTATACCACGTCCAGAACTTCTTTTACGCGCACTTCCGGATCATTTTTCACTTTAAAAAACTGTGTATTACTAATATTCGCCATTTTGTCACCCTTATGCTGTTTGTCTACACCCCCGGACAGTATCAGCTCACTGTCCGGATTACTTTGACGTGCTGCTCCTAGCCGCAACCACCTATTATCTTTCCTATTCTAATATACTTTTTCTGAAAGTTCAATGCCCAAATTATGAATAGTTTTTGAAAACATAACCGTTCAGCCTTCGGCTTCACTGTTGCCTGAAAACTTTTTTCATGCGTGATTCCCCGGCCGCTCCGTGACCACCAGATATTCTCCGTAAAGCACTTGTTCACCGCGCACGGAAAGGATCTGATTCGACAGATCGTGATCGGCCACATACAGTACGCGGATATACTCTCTGCTGTAGCCGCTCCACCAGGTCCGTCCGTCCACCAGGACTGTCTCCTCAAAAAGCGCTTCCAGCTCTCTGCCGAGAAAGCGGCGGATGTAAGATTCCCTGTTTCTGCCGTTCATGGCCTGCAGGATCTGGCTGCGGGACGCCTTGACAGGCTCAGGAATCTGATCCGCCACGGCCGCGGCCTTCGTCCCCCGGCGACGGGAATATTTGAATATATGGGTTTCATAGAAACGGATTTCTCCGAGAAAGTCCCTGCACCGGGCAAATTCCTCCTCTGTCTCTCCGGGGAAACCCACGATCACGTCGGTGGTCAGCGCCGGGTCCTCATAAACGCGTCGCAGCAGGGCGCATTTCTCCGCATATTCTTCCGCCGTGTAACGGCGGTTCATCCGTTTCAGCGTGGCGTCACAGCCGCTCTGCAAAGACAGATGGAAGTGAGGACATACCGCGGGTATTTCCTTTATGGCTGCGGCGAAGGCCTCCGTAATGATCCCCGGTTCCAGGGAACCCAGACGGATGCGGCGCACCCCGTCTATACGGCTGATCCGGCGAATCAATTCCAGCAGAAACAGAACGCTTCCGCCCCGGTTTTTGGACAGGACGCCGGGATTTTCCGTGCCGGGAAGGGCAAAATCACCGTCTCCATGTAAATCCATACCGTAGGAACTCAGATGTATACCTGTCAGCACAAACTCCTGATAGCCCTGACCGGCCAGCGCCTTTACCTCCTCGACGACCGCTTCCGGCCTACGGCTTCGCACACGCCCCCGGGTATAAGGAATAATGCAGTACGTGCAGAATTGGTTGCACCCGTCCTGCACTTTGATGTAAGCCCGGGTATGCTCGTCGGTTTTTGTAAGGGCGAGGTTCTCATATTCACCGATACGGCTGATATCCGCCAGATGGGCCGTCCTCTTCTTATCCGCAAACCAGCCGTCCAGGATGACGGCCAGCTCCTTTTTCCTATTATTCCCAATAATCAGATCTACAGACAGATCCTCAAGCATTTTTTCTCCGACGGCCTGGACATAACAGCCCGCCGCGACAATCACCGCCTCCGGATTCTGTTTTCTGGCCCGGTGAAGCATCTGCCTGGACTTTTTGTCGGCCATGTTTGTAACAGAGCATGTATTGATCACGCAGACATCCGCCGGCTCGCCGAAAGGCACAATCTCATAGCCGGCCCTGCGGAGCTGCTGCTGCATGGCCTCCGTCTCATAGGCGTTGACTTTACAGCCCAGATTATGAAACGCAACTTTTTTCTTCATATATAATAGTCCTTTTTTACCCAATTAGATTGTTGTAGCTTTTCCATAACTATTCAGCCCCAATGTCATTTAGATAAGCTGTCGAACAGCTGACAGCGTCCGGGCTTAACTAACTGACATTGATTCAGCCCAGGACTTTGCATTTATTGCAAAGTCCATAAGAACGTGTATATTCCGCCGACAGTGAATACGGCCCTTCGCCGTAGGCGAACTTTTAATGGCCGTATTCAATAACTATGAAGCCGAAGGCTGAGTAGTTGCACTTTTCCTTATTATTCCTTGACTTTTCATTCTGTTGACGGTAAGATAAAGATAATCTGAGCGGTTCTGACCGTTTTATCGGAATGCACCGCTGAATTCACACTTTATGGGAGGGTTGCTGTCCAATGAAAACAGTTATGATTTCTCTGAATTCCATTGATAAGGTTAAATCGTTTGTGAACGACATTTCCAAATTTAATTTCGATTTTGATCTGGTCTCCGGCAGATACGTGATTGACGCAAAATCTATCATGGGCATCTTCAGCCTGGATCTTTCCAAACCGATCGAACTGAACGTCCACGCCGAAAATGAGAATCTGGACGCCGTTATGGAAAAATTAAAACCGTATCTGATTGAGGGATAAAAGCGAGATAAATTCTCACAGATATCCCGCCGCAATGGTTTCAGGATGGGAAGCTCCACCGCAGGGTGGAGCTTTTTTATATCGCAGTATGTCAAAAAAGCCCCCGCGACAGCTTTTTCGTATATCCCGCGCTATCCGTCAATTTCAATAACCTCCGCCGAATCCACGGCTTCCTTAAGCATCCCGGCAATTTTCTCCGCCAGCTTTTCCTCGGAACGGCGGATCACGTTCAGATTCGGTTTCGTCACCGGATGCTTCGCCACAAAGATGGTACAGCAGTCCTCAAAAGGCTGAATCGACGTCTCGTAGGTATTGATCCTCAGCGATACGTCCACGATCTCCTGCTTGTCAAAGCCGATCAGGGGGCGGAACACGGGCATCGTACAGACCTCATTGGTCACGGCCAGGCTCTGGACCGTCTGGCTGGCCACCTGGCCGATGCTCTCCCCCGTGATCAGCGCCATGGCGCCTTCTTTTGACGCGATTGCTTCTGCAATCTTCATCATATAGCGGCGCATGATAATCGTCAGCTCATCATGGGGGCACTGGTCATAGATATAGAGCTGGATGTCCGTAAAATTCACCACATGCAGGCGCATGGGGCCGCTGTAGCGGGACACCAGGCGGGCCAGGTCAACCACTTTACTTTTTGCCCTGTCGCTGGTATAAGGCGGCGCGTGAAAATACACCGCGTCCACCATCACGCCCCTCTTGGCGATCATATAGCCCGCCACCGGACTGTCGATGCCGCCGGAGAGCAGCAGCATGGCCTTCCCGTTGGTCCCCAGAGGCATCCCCCCCGGCCCCGGAAGTATCTCGGAATACACATAGATATGCTCCCGGATCTCCACCCGCAACAAAATTTCCGGGTGATGCACATCCACGGAAAAATCCGGAAGCGCATGCAGGATATCGCCGCCCAGCATGCGTCCCAATTCCATGGAATCCAGCGGATAGGTCTTCCTGGCCCGCCGCACCTGCACCTTAAACGTCTTGTGTTTATCCGGATACGTCCGATCCATATAGGCAATCACATCCTCCGAGAGCCTCTCATACCCCTCATCCTCCAGAAGCACCACCGGGCAGATGCCCACCACGCCGAACACGGTCTGCAGCGCCTCCACGGTCTCCTCATAGTCAAACGCACCCAGAGCCTGCACATAAATGCGCCCGCTCTCCTTCGTTACCGAAAATCGCCCCTCCGCTTTTTTAAGGGTTCGCTTTATCTGGCCCACCAGGGCATCCTCAAACAGATACCGGTTTTTCCCTTTCACTCCGATCTCCGCATATTTAATTAAAAACATCCGATACATGCATTTCCTCCTCGAACCTTCTCTCGTCCGTCCCTCCTGCGCACGGCCGCTGTGTCCCTCGTCTATACTCCGGTAAGGGCATTCCGGAAGCATCCTAAAAACCGCTCACCTCTGATACCGCCGAAGCGTCCCCAAAAGCCCGCCCAGCGCTTCCAGACAATACGCAATCTCCTCCTCGCCGGTCGTCTCCGCCATACTGAACCGCACCGTGGCTTCCGAGAGTTCTCTGGGCGCATGGATGGCTTTCATGGTGGGACTGGCGTTTCTCTTATGGGTCGAACAGGCCGATCCCGCCGACACATAGACTCCCCGATCTTCCAGAGCATGCAAAAGCACCTCGCTGCGCACCCCCGAAAAAGCCGCGCTGACAATATGGGGAGCCCCCTCTTCGGGAGCCATACCGTGCACCGTCACACCGTCCAGAGCCAGAAGCCCCTCCGTCAGTTTCCGCTTTAACCCATACAGTCTGGCCCTTTTGGGCTCAAAATTCTCATAAGACAGCCTGGCCGCCAGCCCGAATCCGGCTATCCCCGGCACATTGTCCGTGCCGGAGCGCATCCCCTGCTGCTGGCCGCCGCCATACATCAAGGGCACGATTTTGACCCGGCTGTCCACATAAAGAAGCCCCACGCCCTTGGGGCCGTGGATTTTGTGACTGCTGACGGACATCAGATCAATGCCCTGCCGCTTCGGAAAAATCTTATATTTGCCGAAAGCCTGAATCGCATCCGTATGGAAATACGTGCGGGGATTCTTCCGGTGTACGCTTTCCGCCAGCGACGCAATATCCTGAACGGAACCGATTTCGTTATTGACATACATGACGGACGCAAGGATCGTCCGATCCGTAACCGCCCGCGCCAGCTCCTCGGGGTCCACCCGCCCCTGTCCGTCCACCGGAAGACGGGTCACCGAAAAGCCCTGTTTCTCCAGATATTCTGCCGGAGCCGTGACGGCCGGATGCTCCATATCCGATACAATGATGTGGTCTCCCTCCCGGCGGTTTGCCATCGCCGTGCCGATCAGCGCCCAATTATCCGACTCCGTCCCGCCGGAGGTATAGAAAAGCTCTTTCTCCTGTACTTTGAGAAGCTTCGCCAGCCCGGCCGTGGCTTCCTTTATATACCGTTCGGCCTCCACACCCTTCCGGTGCATAGATGAGGGATTCCCATAATCTTCCGTCATAATCCGCGTTACCAGCTCCCCCACCTCGGGAAACACCCGGGTTGTGGCGGAATTATCCAAATACGCTTCCATAAAATCATTCCTTTCCGCGGCATCATCCGTGCCCGTCAGCGCTCCAGCAGATACATCAGAACAGACAGCGCCGCTATCCCTGCCGTCTCCGTGCGAAGAATGCGCCGGCCCAGCGTGATCGGCTGAATGTAGCGTGTCACGGCTTCCTCAATCTCTTCCGGCGCAAATCCGCCCTCCGGGCCGATAAACAGTCCCACGCTCTGTCCCGGAGATATATTCGAAAAAATTTCCCGCGTATGCGCCATATCTTCTGCCAGCTCATAGGGAATCAGACGCACATCCAGTTTCTCCGCCAGAGCCGCCGCTTCTTTAAATGGCCGCACCGGAAAAATCTCGGGGATAATCATGCGCTTCGCCTGCTTGGCCGCGCTCTCGGCTATACCCTGCCAGCGCCTGCGTTTCGTCTCCTCTTTCTTTCCCTCCAGCCGGACCACGGCCCGCTTCGTAGCCATGGGAACCACCGCATAGACGCCAAGCTCCACGGCTTTCTGAATAATAAGCTCCATCTTGTCATTTTTGGGCAGGCCCTGAAACAGCCAGATTTTCGAAGTCAGCTCCTGCTCCGTCTCCCGGACATCGAGAATTTCGGCAACCACCGCTTCTTCCGTATACTCTTTAATCCTGCAGGTGTACGACAGACGTCCTCCGCTGCTCACGGTAATCCGCTCCCCCGGCTTCATCCGCAGTACGTTGCGGATATGATTCCGGTCGGCTTCCCCGATCCGTATCTCATGTTCACCGATCCGGCTCTTATCCACGAAAAAATGATGCATGGCCGTTTTTCACCTCATTTCTCACAGAGGTTTCCTGGCCGTGATAGCCACCCACTCATTCTGATGATTGACCTCCAGGATCTCCAGCCCCGCCCGCAAAACGGCCTGGCGGACACAGTCTTCTTTCTCGTCAAGAATACCCGACGTAATATACAGCGCCCCCGGCTTCATATGCCGAATCACCACGGGGGTCAGAGCCTCCAGCACGTCCGCCAGTATATTGGCCGTCACGATATCATACCGGTCATAACCGGCCCGGTCTTGTATGGAGGGCGTATCGATAATATTGCCGATCATCATGTCAAACTGCCGGTCGCTGATGCCGTTAGCCTCCTTGTTTTCCGCCACGGCACTGGCGGAACAGGGATCAAGATCCGTCCCCAGGGCTCGTCTGGCTCCCAGCTTAATGGCCGCGATAGAGAGGATACCGCTGCCCGTGCCCACATCCAGCACTTCCATCCCCGGCCGGATATATTTTTTCAGCTGCCGGATCACGAGCTGGGTGGTCTCGTGCATCCCCGTGCCAAAAGCCGTGCCGGGATCGATATGGATGATCAGCCGGTCCCTGTCCTCCTCCTTCACTTCCTCCCAGGAGGGAATGACCAGAATGTCGTCCACATAGAATTGTTTAAAATATTCTTTCCAGTTATTAATCCAGTCTTTATCCTCCGTCTCCGACGCGGCGATCGAACCATCCCCGATATCCATAAATTCCGACAGCTCCTTTAAAGCCCGCCGGACTTCTTTTAAAATTTCCGTAACGTTTTCATCCTGGTCGAGATAAAAGCTCACATAGGCAATACCGTCGTCCTCCGGCATATCCGGCATCATCGCCACAAACATTGACTGTTTGTCCGCCTCGCTCAAGGGCTGCTTGTCCTGGATCTCCGCTCCCTGAATGCCGATCTCCGCCAGTGTGGCGACAATGATATCCTCCGCTTCCGTCCTCGTCCGGATCGTAAATTTATTCCATTTCATGTATTGTATCCTCCCCGCAAATGAGCGAAAACCTGCGGCCCCGCGGCACAGGCCTGTTACCATATTCTCTCACGGCCCGCGCGGCAAATACACAGGCCGGACAAACCGCCGCAAAGTATCCGTAACAGATCCGACAGGCCGAACCGTTACAGGTATTTCCAGTTAAAAGGCAAATTCATCATACACGAGTTTGCCAAAAAAGGCAATACGATAAGCGTCGGGAACACGCTCACCTGTAACTATTCAGCCTTCGGCTTCATAGTTACTGAATATGGCCATTAAAAGTTCGCCTACGGCGAAGGGCCATATTCACTCTCGGCGGAATATACACGTTCTTACGGACTTTGTCCTAAGGACTAGCTTCGCGTCGCGTAAATGCAAAGTCCTGGGCTGAATAGTTACGCTCACCTCTTCCTGCGCTGTTCCAGAATCCATTTAGCCTCCGAATGCCCTCCGGCAGCCGCACATCTGTACCAGTGGTCCGCCATCACCGGATTCTTCATCCGCTCACAGATCACCCCGCAATTATACTCGGCCTGCGCGTCGCCCCTGTTCGCAAGCGGTTCGAGCCATTTTAACGCCTCTTCATATCGTCCATCTTCCGCACACGCCACACCGCACTGGAACATGGCATACTCATCGCCTTCTTCGGCGAGTTCTTCATACGAAACCGACGCGCTGAACGCGCGGCCCAGAGAAAGCTCTATATCGCCGACTTTTTTCTGCGCCGCCGTATGCCCCTGTCCGGCGGCCTTCTCGCACCAGTACAAAGCCTTTTTTTTGTCTTCCGCAGCCCCAAGCCCTTCATCATACATGCATCCCAGGAAATACTGCCCCTGGTCGCTCCCCAGCTCCGCAGCCACTTCCAGCTGTTCAAGGGCTTTTGCATATCTGCCGGAGTCCTCGGAAAGGTAAATATCCGCGCCGACGGCAAGGGCCCGGCTCTTCCACTCTTCACATGCTTCCGCCGCCTTTTCATAGCCCTGCTCCATGGCCTTTTTCATCCAGTAGACCGCTTTCTTTTCGTCCACGGCCGCGCCGATCCCTTTATGGTACCTTCTTCCGCAATAATACTGGGCTTTGATACGGCCCTGTTCCGCCGCTTTTTCATACCAGTACAGGGCTTTTCCCTCATCATTCCGCGTCCCGATGCCCTTGGAATAAAAATAGCCGGTCTGGAACTGGGCGGCGGGGTCTCCCTGCCTGGCGGCTCTTTCATACCAGTACAGGGCTTTTTCCTCGTCTGCCGGCACGCCCTCCCCCTTATAGTAATGCCTGCCGCAGCGGAACTGGGCCCTGCCGTTCCCCTGCCGCGCGGCTTTCTCATCCCAGTAAAAAGCTTTTTCCGGATCAGGCTCCGTCCCTTCCCCCTCGCCGTACATGGAACCGCAGAGGGCCCGCACCCAGGGATCACGCCCGACAACGGCCGCCCTCTCGAAAAAATACAGCGCCCGCTTTTTGTCAGGCCCTGTCCCCTCCCCGTCATAGTACATAAATCCACATTGGACCAGAGCATCCTCATGATCCTGCTCTGCAGCTTTTTCATACCAGTATAAGGCCTTTTCCGGGTCCGGTTCCCTGCCTTCTCCGTTCTTTAATATATTACCACATTCATACTGCGCTTTGGCATGACCCTGCAGGGCCGCTTTTTCGTACCAGTAAAAGGCTTTCTCCCGGTCTACGGCCGTACCCTCCCCCCTCCGGTACATGCCGGCGCAGTCATACCCGGCGTCCGCATCGCCCCGGGACGCCAGCTTTTCAAGTTCTCCCAGACGGAACTGCGCCAGCTCAAAGGTTACCCTCTCTGCAAGCCCGGAAGCCTCCGCGCTTCCCTGTTCAGCCGCTTTTTCCAGCCAATAGAGCGCCTCCCGTTTATCCTCCACCGTTCCTTTCCCGATATAGATCTTTCCGCAGGCAAGCTGCGCCCCGCAGTGCCTGCCCTCCGCCGCTTTTCTATACCACTGCCCGGCCCTCTCCTGATCCACGGCCGCGCCCTCTCCCGCTTCGTACCTGCGCCCGCACTGAAACTGGGATTCCGTATCCCCCTGCAGCGCCGCCTGTTCGTACCAGTAAAGGGCCTTTTCCTTATTGACCGCCATATAGAGCCCCTTATCATACATAAGCGCGCAGGCATATTTTGCCGTGGCGTATCCCTCACTGGCCGCCGCCACTTTCAGCGCCTCCAGAATAGCGCTCAATGCGGCAAAAACAAACCGAATGTATTTTTCCTGCCCATGGAGGATATAGTAACGTTCCCCGCTATGATACAGCCGCAGGGAATCCCGCTTTTTTTCCGGTATTTCTATCCGGCGTATGCTTTCATACGACAGCGAGCAGCAGCAGAAACCGCCCATAAAACCATTCTCCATCAGCGCATAGATCCCGTCCATAGCAAATACACACCCCTGCTTACCCGTACCCAGAGCCGTACCGTCAACCAGGATCACCATATTCCCCGGCGGGCAGTCCTCCGCAATATATTTCTGTGCGTTCCGAAGCTGTCCCTGCCTGCATTCAGCGATGGGCAGAGGATGCGCTTTCTTCCTTAAATCGGCCGGCACAGCCGAAAAAACGGCTTTTTCAATGAGTTCTTTTCGGTTTATATCCATTACAGCCTCCCTTTCCCATATCAGTCCTCCGGGGCCCTGTACCAGTATAAAATACCCTCTGTTTTTCGTCTACCTTTTTCAGATATATATTTACTTTGCAGCTGGATTTTTGCCCTCCGGGGTTTATAACAAAAAACCCCCGACATCCCCGTTTGACACCGCAAAACTGCTATGCTAAAATAGCCCTGACTTTTAGACAATTGCCACATACACGAAAGGATACGTATCATGCCAAAGTTAAATGAAAATTTCCTGCGTATACAGAACAGCTATCTCTTTTCCGAGATCGCCCACCGCACGGCCTCTTATGTGGAGGCAAATCCCGATAAACCGATCATCCGACTGGGCATCGGCGACGTGACGAAGCCCCTGACCGATACGGTCATCGCCGCCCTCCACGATGGTGTGAATACCATGGCCGACGCCGCCACCTTCAAGGGCTACGGCCCGGAGCAGGGTTATGACGAGGCGAGAAACGCCATCTCCGCCTATTATAAGAAGAACGGTATCGACGTTGATCCGGAGGCCGTCTTTGTCTCCGACGGCGCCAAGAGCGACACCGGAAATATCACAGACCTGTTCGGCCACGACAATGTAATCCTGATCCCCGATCCCGTTTATCCCGTCTATGTAGATTCCAATATCATGTGCGGCAATTCGGTCACCTACATCAGCGGAAACCCCGAAAATGATTTTCTGCCCATGCCCGACCACAGCCGGCACGCAGATATCATCTACATCTGCTCACCGAATAACCCTACCGGGGCCTGTTATAATAAGGAACAGCTGAAAGAATGGGTGGACTATGCCCTGGAAAATGAAGCCGTGATCCTCTTTGACTCCGCCTACGAGGCATTCATCAGCGACCCGGATCTGCCCAGAAGCATTTTTGCCGTCGAGGGCGCCAAAAAATGCGCCGTCGAATTCTGCTCTCTGTCGAAGACCGCCGGCTTCACCGGCACACGCTGCGGCTATACGGTAGTGCCAAAAGAGCTGGTATTCCAGGCATCCACCGGCGAGGAAATGTCCTTAAACGCCATGTGGAACCGCCGCCAGTGCACCAAGTACAACAGTACGGCCTACATTATCCAGCACGCGGCCGCCGCTGTCTTCACCGACAAAGGCATGGCAGAGTGCCAGGAAAATATCGCTTACTATCAGAAAAATGCCCGGCTGATTGCCGACACCTTATCTGATCTCGGCATCCGCTTCTACGGCGGCATCCACTCTCCCTATATCTGGTTCGAATGCCCGAACGGCATGGAAGCCTGGGAGTGCTTCGACTATCTTCTGAACAATATCCAGGTAGTGGGAACGCCTGGAGCCGGATTCGGCGAAAACGGCAAAAATTTCTTCCGTCTGACGGCTTTCGGCAGCTATGAAAATACGGCGGAAGCTATGAACCGTTTCCGCCGCCTGTTTGGCAAATAACATGCTGTACGATACCCACATGCATACCATACCGTTTTCTACGGACAGCGGTATGGTATTTTCCGAGGTGAAAAAGAAACAAAAGGAGCTGGGCATAGGCCTGGTGCTGACCGAACATATGGACTATGGTTTCCCCCCTTTTTCTTTTGATCCTCACAAATACTTTGAAACCTACGGGCCCTATCGAAGCGAAACCCTGCTGCTGGGCGTGGAGACCGGCTTCACCGTGTCTGCCCGGGAAATGAACCGCAGCCTGGTGCGTTCCCATCCTTTCGATATGGTCATAGGCTCCGTCCACGCCGTCGGCGGCCTGGATTTGTACGAGGACGGCTGTTTCGACCAGTTTACCGACAAAGAGGACGCCTTTTGCGCCTACCTGGAAACCATAATAGAAAATATCCGCGACTACGAGGATTTCGACACCCTGGGCCACATGGATTATATCTGCCGAATCGCCCCCTACCCGGACCCTCTGCTGCGCTACTGCGAATACAGTGATTTCATCGACACTATCCTTCGCATCCTGGCCGGGCGGGAACAGTCCCTGGAGATCAACACGCGCCTTTTTGCCGATGCCAGAGCCGTGGCCGCCCTGGAAGAAATCTGCCGGCGCTTCAAAGACCTGGGAGGCCGGACCGTCACCGTCGGCTCCGACGCCCACCGGCCAGAAGTAATCGGAAACCATTTGCAAACAGCCTATGATCTCGCGAGAACCTGCGGACTGACGCCTGTATATTATAAAGAACGAAAATTGCACCCGGCGATACAATAATCACCCTTCCCGCTTTTTCTGTTAAGCCTGCCGCAAACACTCGCCGGGCCCGCTCAGGGGACGGCAGCCCAGGCCAAGCGATATCCGTACCGCCCGCTATTTCATGCAATCTGCCCATCTGTCCCGGCGATTTTTGGAGAACTTGTCATATGCATTTTCTCAAACCTTGTTATAATAAGATCATCACAAAGAATACAGGAGGCCAAAACACATGGCAGGTTTAAAATTAAAAGGAATTTACAAAAGATACCCCAACGGGTTCGAAGCCGTAAAAGACTTCAATCTTGACATCGCTGACAAAGAGTTCATCATCTTCGTAGGTCCCTCCGGCTGCGGAAAGTCCACGACCCTTCGTATGGTTGCCGGTCTGGAAGAGATTTCCGAAGGTACTCTGGAAATCGACGGCAAGGTTATGAACGATGTAGAGCCGAAGGACAGAGATATCGCCATGGTATTCCAGAATTACGCTCTGTATCCCCACATGACCGTATATGACAACATGGCGTTTGGCCTGAAGCTGAGAAAAGTACCGAAGGACGAGATCGACAAGGCTGTTCGTAACGCCGCTAAGATCCTTGACCTGGAGAAACTGCTTGACCGTAAACCGAAAGCTCTGTCCGGTGGTCAGAGACAGCGTGTTGCCATGGGCCGTGCCATTGTCCGTTCTCCGAAGGTATTCCTGATGGATGAGCCGCTGTCCAACCTGGACGCCAAGCTCCGTGTGCAGATGCGTACCGAGATCTCCAAGCTTCATGAGAGACTGGGCGCTACCATTATCTACGTTACTCATGACCAGACAGAGGCTATGACGCTGGGTACCAGGATCGTCGTTATGAAAGACGGCGTGGTACAGCAGGTAGACACTCCGCAGCATCTGTATGACAACCCGATCAACCTGTTTGTGGCCGGTTTCATCGGTTCTCCGCAGATGAACTTTGTCGATGTCACCGTTAAGAAAAACGGCAGCGGCGTGGATTTGATCGTAGGTAATTATGTACTGAAAGCTCCGGCTGACAAGGCGAAAATCCTTCTTGACAAGGGCTATGACGGAAAGACCGTAATCATGGGTATCCGTCCCGAGAATATCACTGATGATCCGGAAGTCGTTGCCGAGAGCAAAGCCGTTGTGGAAGCTAAAGTTAATGTATACGAGTTGCTGGGCGCCGAAGTATTCCTGTATTTCGATCTGGAAAGCTTCCCCTGCACGGCCCGTGTAGATCCGCATACAGCCTCCAAGATGGGCGACAATGTAAAATTTGCTCTGAATATGGAGATGACTCATTTCTTCGACAAAGAAACCGAGCTGTCCATCACCTATTAATTGCATATACCAGGGGGACTGCATCTTTGCAGTCTCTCTTTTTTATATTATCCCAGAAAGGACCGATTAATCCTATGACCCAGCACCAACTCCTGATTCTCTTAAGGGAGATACGCGAAATCACCGGCTCTGAGCTCACCTGCTACCAGCCCGACGGGCTGCCCAAGGCTTCCACCACCGAACAGCCTTCCCCCTTCTCCCAAGAAGATGTCCGGGCATTTCTGGAAACCGAAAATCCTTCTCTCCTGTCCTCCCCGGCCAGCCTGTTCCGCCTGGAACACGGTGAACGTCTCTATGGCGCTCTCTCCCTGGACAGCCATACGCCGGAACTCGCTATGGTGGGCCGTCTGGCCGCCAGCCAGCTCTCTCACGCGCTGTGCGCCGGCAGGGAGGCATTGGACAGAGGCGCTTTCATCCGCCGGCTGCTGCAGAATGAAATTCCGGCCATGGAGATTCTGGAGATCGCTTCCCGCCTCCATCTGGATGCCCAGGCCGCCCGGATCGTCTATCTGATCGAGACGGACGGGCCCCATGACACCAGCGCCTGCCGGACCATCCGCAACCTGTATCCGGAAAACCGACAGAACTATCTGTCCGTCCTGGACGAACACCACCTTCTCCTGGTTCGCCCGGTGGCGGCAAGCGATACGGAAGAAACCTTCCTGTCCGTGGCTGAAACCCTCGTGGACATGCTGAGCATGGAGAACATGTGCAATGCCCGGGTATCCTGCAGTTCCCCCTCGTCGGATATCCGCCTGCTGGGCCAGGCTTTTCAGGAAGCACAGTCTTCCCTGGAAATCGGCAAAATATTTTATTTTGACCAGAAAGTCACTGTCTACAGCAGCCTGGGGATAGGCCGCCTGATCTACCAGCTCCCCCTGCCCCTGTGCCGAATGTATTTGAACGAAGTTTTTGCCGGTGATCTCCCCGCCATCTTCGACGACGAAACGCTGGCTCTGATTGAGAAATTTTTTGAGAATAACCTGAATACCTCCGAGACCGCCCGGAAGCTTTATATCCACCGGAACACACTGATCTACCGTCTCGATAAAATCCAGAAGGAAACAGGACTGGATGTACGCACCTTCGACGATGCCCTTACTTTAAAGATCGCTCTGCTGGTGCGGTGTTACCTGCGGTATCAGGAAAAAAAGAAATAAATAAAAAAGAATTGCCGCACCCGCAAAAATCACGGGTGCGGCAATTCTTTTCTTACGAACGGATCATTTCTGCAGGCTATCTATTTTCTCAAAATAATTGTCGATATTTTTCTTAATCTCCGCCGGTTTCAGCGTCTTTAACAAATACCCCGCCGGCTTCAGCGGTACGATCTTGCTCACGCTCTCCCGGTCGACCCGGCCGGTCAGGAAAATAACGGCAATATCGGCAAACGATTCCTCCGAACGGATCATCCCCAGTACCTGACTGCCGTCACAAACCGGCATTTCATAATCCAAAAGAATCAAATCCGGCCGTTCCAGAGTGATACTGCTGATTGTGGACAATCCGGAGCTCGCCAGAGTAACTTCATAATCTTCTTGCAGCAGTTCTTTCATAGATTGACGGACGACCATGGAATCATCCACCACCAATATCTTCTTCTTTTTGGCGGCCTCCCTGTTCTCCTGCTCGTTTTTCTCAAGGTACTCCTTTATTTCCGCCACGGCATTATCCGCGTTAATGGCAGGCCCCATGCCGCCCTGAAGCAGATGAGGCGCTATGGCGCAATAGGCAAAATATCCTGCCCCTGTATCAAACAACAGGCTATACTGTGGCGTCTGTTTCTCAAATATCTTCTGGAGCTGCTCGTGGTTCAGCAGATTTTCCCTTTCCAATTCATATTTTTCTGAATCCGGAAAATGCCCTCTGACCCGGTCTACAAACTGCCTCGCCGTATATCTGGTAGCATTCATGATCATGGCATTCAGCTTTTCCGCGCTGGTACTGAGCATATTACCGATGGTGTTGAGCAGCAGGCGTTCCTCAAAGACCAGAATGAACTCCCATTTCTTTGCCTCTCCGGCGCTGTACACCAGGCGATAATAAATGCCCTTTCCGAACTTTTCCCCGCCGTACTGATTGCTGATCACCCGCGCGTCCAGCCGAAACATATCGTAAATCAAATGGGTAAGCACCTCGCTCATGGCTGCCTGCTCTTCCTCAGGCAGCAGGTTATCCCAGGTGCCCTCCGTCTCCTCCGTTGACATGATCGCGGCATCTTCGGTGAGGGTGTGCCCCACCAGCCAGCCGATACAAACTCCTACGAAATGATCGACCGCCTCCGGGGAATAGTTGGTCTGAAGCAGTTCTTTCTCCAACTCCGGCAGCGTCCTCTTTTGAAAATTCTGGTGAAGCCGACGATGGGTTTTCAGGCCTTTATAGTGAATAGATGCCATATACCCCTCTTCCTCGGCAAAATGTTTCAAGGCATGGGCCTTAAAGTATTTAATCCCTTCCTCGCAGACCCATTGGCTTTTTTCTTCCTCTTTACTATACTTCAGGATCTTATTCATGATCTTAAACAGCTTGCGGTGTTCCTTGTCTATATAGTCCACCCCCAGATCAAATCGATCCTGCCATTCCAATTGACCTTCCATTTTTTCTTCCCCCATGAAAAAATATGTAGTACATCTTATCTATTAGAATAGCATATTCTCCCAGTAAATACAACTCATTCTGCACTTTTATTCGCATCGCCGTCGTCCGATTCACCCTCATCTTCCCCGCTTTTTTCAGACTGCTGCTTCCAGGCGATATAAGCCGCCGCGTCATCCGGCGCGTCATCCACCGTATCATCCCCCACATCCACCAGCGTGGGCTGCCTGCGGTAAAGAATATCATACATTACCGGTACAATAAACAAGGTCATCAACGTGGCGTAGGCCAGACCGCCTACAATGACGATAGCCATGCCTTTACTCATGGAATCTCCCGCATTCTGGCTGTAAATCATGGGGCACATGGCCAGGATCGTGGTCAGCGCCGTCATCAGGATCGGACGCATACGGGTCACGCCGGTAGCCACCAGAGCTTCCCGCTTTTCCATACCGCCGAGCCGCAGCTGATTGACATAATCCACAAACACAATACCGTTATTCACCACGGTACCCATCAGCACCAAAAATCCCATCAGGCTCATCATCGAAAGCTGTTCCCCCGCAAACACCAGACCCAGAAGGCCGCCCGTGAAAGCCAGCGGCACGGTAAAGATCACGATAAACGGGGACAACAGGCTCTGGAACTGGGCTACCATAACCAGATAAATCAGCACGAAAGCCAGGGCCATCATCTCCAGCATCTGAGTCAGCATCTCCGCCACATCCTCCGTGGAACCTCCCATCTCCACAGTGTAGCCTTCCGGCGCCGTATAAGCGTTCAGCTTCTCCTGCACAGTACGGCCCACCAGGGTGGAATTATACCCCTTTTCCATGGCCGCCGTCACGGTCATGGTGCGTACACTGTTCTCCCGGGCGATGGACGCCACACCCTTTCCCCTGGTGATCGTGGCATATTCTTTTAACTTATGTGTCTCCGTAACCGTATTGCCGTCCTCATCTACCGCGTCCACTTTGAATTTCATCTTCAGCAGATTTTCCACCGTCAGCAGATTGGTCTCGTTTATGATATGAATATCCATATCCGTATCGTCCAGCCGGGCCGTCACTGCTGTTTTATCCGTGGTCAGCCGATCGCTGATTTCCTGATAAATCTGCGCCACTGTCAGGCCGTCCCGCATGGCTTTCGTCTTATTGATATTCAGATAAATCTCCTGGTCGCCCTCCTCCTGGCCGTTGGATACGGCGGTACAGCCTTCTGTATCTTCCAGAATCTTCATCACATCCTCGCTGATGCTTAAAAGCTCATCCAGGTCACGGCCGGTAAGCACAATGGAAAGGCCGCTGTCCGACAGGGCAGACATCTCGCTCATGGAAGAAGAAGACGTGGATACCTCGCAATCCATCTCCTTCGTACCGTCCTCAATATCATCACAGATCTTCTGAATGTCCTTCACGGAAGTTATGCCTTCCTCCGGTAATATATAAAAGCTGTAATTCAGATAATCGTCGGAACTCATTGTGCTGGAAATCAGGCTCCCCACATTTGTGAGAGCGCCCACCGTTTCCACATGTTCCACTTTCATGATCGTCTCCATGACCTGATCCGCCGTCTCGCGGGCAGTATCGCGGTCCATCTCCTCCGGAATCTGCACCGTGACGCCGATCTGTTCCGTAGTCATCTCCGGCAGCACCGAAATACCCATGCGCCCCACCTCATATACCGACCAGACAAGGAGAGCCACGGCAACGATCAGAGGGATGATCTTAAATCGCAGGAAAAATGCCAGCACCTTTCCGTATGCCCGCTGAACCCGGTCAAACAGAGGATGACGCAGCTCCTTATGTTTCTTCAGGATGGCCGAACCAATCACCGGAACCACCAGCAGCCCTACCAAAAGGGATGCCGTCAGGGCATACCCGATGGTCAGGGCAAACGGCAGCATGAGCTGACGCACATAACCGCTAGCAAAGATCATCGGCAAAAATACGCAGATTGTGGTCAACGTAGATGCTATGATAGCCCCGGCTACCTGTTTTGTGCCCTGCACGGCAGAGCGGGGCGCAGCCAGCCCCCGGCCGCGCAGACGGTATATGTTTTCAATAACCACAATAGAATTGTCCACCAGCATACCGATAGCCATGGCCAGACCCGCCAGAGACATCATATTGACGGATATATTTCCCAGGTACATCAAAATAATGGTCACCAGCACACTGAAAGGTATGCTGAAAGCCACCACCAAAGTGGGCTTCACATCCTTCAAGAAGAGTACCAGTACCAGCACGGCCAGCAGCGCGCCGTAAAGCATGCTGGTCAAAACACTTTCAATAAACATAAAAATGTAATCGCCCTGATCCATCAGAGCTGTAATATGCAGACCCTCGTTCTTATCCTCAAGCCTGGCTATGGCCGCCTTGCAGTCTGTGGACACGTCGCTGGTACCCGCTGTACTGTTCTTATAAATAGCCAGCACCACGGCCTGCTCGCCGTTGACCTTTTCATAACTCTCATCCGCATTATCCACCACCGTCAGGTCGGCCACGTCGGACAGCTTCACGTCCCCGACGCCGTCCATATAGAGCAGAACCAGATCTTCCAGTTCATCCAGCTTCTCAAAATTTTCGCCCACCTTCAGGAGCCACTGCTCATCGTTCTTGTCATCCACATAACCGGCGGGCATGGAGAAATTCTGAGCATAGATAATACCGGACAGGGTATCCAGAGTCACCAGACTGTCCACATTGGCATTTTCCCGGGCCGCTTTCAGGGAGTCCTCAAAACTCTCCTGAGCCGTATCCAGCTCCCCCTGGGCATCCTCAATGGCCTGCTCGGCAGCAGCCATCTGCGCTTCCGCGGAACCGAAACCAGCGGAGGCTTCTATGGAACCTTTGTAAGCCTGCTTATACTGCTTATCCAGATCTTTCATCTGTTTTTTAACAGCTTTAACCATGGCTTCCGTAGCCGCCAGCTTCGTTTCCAGATTGGCCAGCTCCGTCTCGATCTGTGGGATACGCGTGTTAACAATATTGTAGACCTGCTTCAGTTCTTTGTAGGAGAGCTCTCCGACCTGCTCACCGTAACCGGCGGCTTTTACCCACTCCAAAAAGGCATTAAAAGCTTTCTTGTCGGCCACCGCCTCTTCTATATTTTTCGGTATGGTCACACCGGCCATCTCCGCCATCTCACCCATGGCTTCCGATATCTGACCCAGCATCTCATTGATGGTTTTATAAGTTTCCTCTATTTTGTTGTCTTTATATGCCTTAAGCTCCGCTTCCAGGGCAGACTTCTGGGTCTGCAGGCTGGTGAGCTGGGATTCATAGGCCGCCTGAGTAGCCTCCGCCTTGTCCAGGGCCAGACCGGCCTTGGCCAGCTGATCTGTGGTGGATTTTTTCTGGTTATTCAGTTTCTTTTTCTGGGAAGACAACTTGGACTGAGAGTCATCCAGTTTTTCCTTGGCCTCATCCAGCTCCCCTGCCGCCTCGTCCAGTTTCTTATTGGTTTCCTTCAGTATTTTCTCGTTGATTTCATCAATTTTATCCTGATTCAGACGCACTTCTACGGTCTTTTCGATCAAACCCAGGCTGTTGACGCTGGCCACGCCGTCTACACGCTCCAGAGCCGGCAGCACTTCCTCCGTAGTAAAATCCGATATCTCATAAATATCCATACCGTCCCGGCTCACACTGGCGTAGATGGTGGCCATCATATCCGTGCTGATCTCCAGAATATTCGGTGTGCCGCAGGACTCCGGCAATCCGGATTTAGCCGCCTCCAAAGCCGTATTCACCTTGACCATGGCAGAGTCCATATTTGTGTCATCCTCAAACTCCAGCATGACCATACTATAATTTTCCGCACTGTTGCTGGTGACATTTTTCACACCGCTTATGGTGCCCAGGCTGCCTTCCAGCAGCACCGTCACCTCCCGCTCCACCTTTTCCGGACTGGCTCCGGGATAGGTGGTGATCACTGCCATATAGGGAATAGTGAAATTCGGCAGCAGATCCGTAGACATTCTGGTAACACTGACGAAACCGATCACCATGGCCACAATCACGGCCACCAACACGGTATACGGTTTCTGCACACATTTTTTGAACATGCTATGTACGACCTTTCTGTTTGGGTTGTATACTATATTGATTAATCAAGTGACAGAGTACCATTTCCCGAGCAAAAACTCAAGAAAAATGAAATATACTTTAATTAAGCCGATAATGCTAACCTGGTTAGGATTTTAAAACGGCCTATAGAAATTGTCAATATTATTTAGGAAAAGTTTAGAGAAGGAAACTTTTTAAGATAAGCCGGCAGGCCGATGAGCACCGAAGAACAGACTTGGTTCCTTTTCTCCCCGACCCCGGGACCTCATTCACCAGGGCCGTTTCCTTTACCATTTGCATCATATTCCTTTTTTCTAATACTACCAACTGTTTTTTACTATGTTTTTCTTATTCACCAGGATTTTTATTTACAGTAGCAATAATCGGTGTTACTATATATGAAAATACAGGAGGCACAACATGGCCAGGCAGACCATAGCCAATTTTCTAAGGCAATTACGTAAAACCTCTGGATTCTCCGCAAATGAAGTTGTTACCAAACTGCAAAACTATAACATGGTTACGAAAGCGGTATAAGTATGTTAAATGCAGATGCTTTCGTAGCTCTATGCCGTGTTTATAAATGCGATAATCCTATGGATATATTTGACACCCCCTCTATAAATCCAAACGAGATCAACCTTATAGAAAAACACCGCACTCTCGACCCCTTCGGCCAGGATTTTATCTTCGACGACATACCCACGACCCTGATCGAAGCCCCGTCCGCGGACGCCGATTTCATCATCGGGGTGAACGGCGACTCCATGGAGCCAGACTACCACGACGGGGAAATACTATCATTCCAAGAGATGAGGACGTACGCCTGGTAGGAAAAGTCGTGGGGAAAGTGGAAGGATAAGCCCATATCCACTTATGGGGGATATGGGCTGAGAAGAAGTAATGACTATGTTTTCCTTCCGCGTCAATCCATCCTGACGCCGGCCGGAAACAGCCTTTTCAACTTAAACCGAAAGCGAGGTACACCATATGGCATTAGCACAGGAAAAACTCTACACCATCGAAGACATCTACGCCCTTCCGGACGGCGAACGGGCAGAGCTGATCGGCGGGCGGATGTATTACATGGCCCCGCCGAATTTCCGGCACCAGAAACTGGTCTCAGAGCTGACACAGTTGATCGGTCGGCATATCAAAACAAAAGGCGGCGGCTGTGAAGTCATCCCCGCCCCTTTCGCCGTATTCCTAAACGCAGATGAGAAGACCTACGTTGAGCCGGATATCAGTGTGATCTGTGACAAAAACAAGTTGAATGAGCGAGGCTGCAACGGTGCGCCCGACCTGGTCATTGAAATCGTCTCCCCCTCCAGCCGTCGGATGGACTACTCCACAAAAAACGCACTGTATTCCGACGCGGGCGTCAGGGAATACTGGATCGTTGACCCGGAAAAAGAACGTACTACCGTATACCATTACGAAGAAGACGCTGCCCCGGCCATTTTCTCTTTTTACCAAGACATCGCCGTCGGCATCTATAAAGATCTGAAAATCCATATTTCAGAACTGTTGCAATAAAACATACAAAAACGGCCCCTGCGCCAACAGGAACCGCCTTTGCTGTAAAAAAATTTCCCAGAACGGAGAGTGTGGGATTCGAACCCACGTGCCCAGTAAAGGACAACTGCATTTCGAGTGCAGCTCGTTATGACCACTTCGATAACTCTCCTTCTTAACATACGCGTTATTATACCCGCTCGCAACTATTTCGTCAAGAAAAATATTATACCGGGAAAAGGCTGCCGTAACAGGGACGCCGGAGGCTGAATGGTCACAAGCCGCCGGCCGCGTATCACGCGATTATTTTATCGCCGCCAGTACCCCCAAAGTCAGCTCCCAAGTGCGCTGTACCGAGGAAATGCTCAGTGTCTCTCCGGTCGTGTGAATAGCCTGCATCTGTGGGCCATAGGAGACGCAGTCCAGACCGGGCAGCTTATCTGCCAGAATACCGCACTCCAGACCGGCATGAATGCTGCAGATCTTTGCCTTTTTCCCGGTTTGCTCCTCATAAACGCGGACGATTAGCTCCCGTATCCTGGAATCCGGTCTGTACTCCCAGGCCGGATATTCGCCGGAAACCACACACTCACCGCCAAGAAGCATCGCCAGAGACTGCAGCTTCTCCAAAAGCCAGGTTTTTTCGGAAGCCAGAGAGCTGCGCACCGAGGAAACAAAGGTAAAACACTCTTCACTTAAGGCGATCTGACCCAGATTCAGAGATGTGCGTACTTCTCCTTTCAGCGCTTCCTCCATCTTCTGTACACCGTCCGGCATATGCACCAGAGCCAGAATCACCCGGGACGCCGATACCGGCTGAAGCACCTGGGCTGAGCCCCGGCCCATCTTTTCTGCATAAATGCAGGCTTCCGGTTCTCTCAGAGCATACTCCCGCTTAATGGCTGCCGCCATCTTCTCCACGCACCGCTCAAATGCTTCCGCCTGTGCCTCCGCTACCGCCACCTCAGCATGACAGAACCGGGCAATGGCATTATCTTTCTCACCGCCGGCCAGCGACGCAATCCACATATTCATCTCGTCCGTCAGCGTATAGAGCAGCCGCCCCATCAGCACATTGGCATTGGCACGACCTTTATGAATCTCTGCGCCCGAATGTCCGCCGGTCAGATTTTCTATGGAGATCCGATAACGTATGCCTTCCTCTTTCGTCCATTTCACCGGAATTTTGCAGGAAACCGTAGCGCCTCCGGCACAGCCCGTCAGGAAAATCCCTTCATCCTCCGAGTCCAGATTAAGCAGCACGCGGCCTTTCAGATCGGAGGCGTCCAAGGCCGTAGCGCCCAGCATGCCCACCTCCTCATTCACCGTCAGCACCACTTCCAGGGCCGGATGGAGAATCGCATCGTCCTCAAGAATTGCCAGTGCATAAGCCACCGCAATCCCGTCATCCCCGCCCAGAGAGGTACCGTCGGCAAACAGTTCGTCTTTGCACACCACAAGATGAAGTCCGTCTTTCTCCAGATCCAGAGGACAGCCGTCCTCTTTCACACACACCATATCCAAATGGCCCTGGAGGATTACCGTTTCACCGTTTTCATACCCTGGAGAGGCCTCTTTCCAGATAATCACGTTCCCCGACTCGTCCTGTCTAGCCCGAAGTCCGCGGTCTCTGGCAAAATCCATACAGTAATCACTGATCGCGTCCGTATGATACGATCCGTGAGGAATCTTACAAATCTCCTCAAAATAGTAAAACACCCGTTCCGGCTGCAAATGACTCAACACACCCATGGCTATCTCCTTTTTGTTCTCATTTATTGTTTCGGCCAACGCCATACGTTGACATTCTATGATATTTTCTTTACTATAATCTATACATTGCAAAACATTCAGGAGGCTTTTATGAAAATCCACATGTATCTGCCCGACGCCGGCCGGACCGGCCGATTTATCGTTACCGACCAAAATCATCTGCTCTTGCTCACTACAGAAGACGAGCCTCAGGGGCGATGGAAAATCACTGACCCCGCCGGAGATACCGTACTGCTGAAAATACGCCATGCCTCCCTGTCCGGCGAGAGTTTCGTATTCAGCGACATCACCGGCGTCCGCGGCGCCTATCATCTGCATCGCCATGCCTCCGTCATCAGCTACCATATGCTGAATGACCGCTGGGAAATGCAATATCATAAAACAGAAAGAACCGTAAAAATTACCCGCCGCGGCAAAAAAATCGCCACAGCCCGGCTCCTTCCTGAATATGCCGCCTACTTCATTGCCGATATCACTGAACCCTCGGAACTCCTTTTCGTGACCGGCTCTCTTCTGGCCGTCAGCAGAGAATTATCTACCTCCAGCACATAAGATTCAAAGCCGTTAATGATCGTGGTGGGCCCATACTTTGTCAGACGGCTATGCCTGTGCGTATAGGAGAAATGCATATGGCCATGGATCATATATCGCGGCGAATATTTATCCATGAGGCGATTAAATTCCTCAAACCCTCTGTGAGGCCAATCCTCTCCGTCGCCTATACCGGCCGCAGGAGCGTGGGTCAGCAGGATATCAAATCCTCTGTGCCACTTTAGCGGCAGCCACAGCCGGCGGACCCGCCGGCGCATCTCCACCGGGGAATACTGGCAGGCGGCCTGAGGAATATAGCGCATCGAGCCCCCCAGGCCCAGAATGCGCAGCCCCTGGTACTCGTAAATCTGGTCTTCCACACAGATGCAGCCCTCCGGCGGCTTTCTGCTGTATTTCACATCATGATTACCCCGCACATACAGCAGGGGGCAGTGAGCAAAGGTGACGAGAAAAGACAGATACTCCGCAGGCAGATCGCCGCAAGACAGGATCAGATCAATATCGTCCAGCATACTCTTCTCAAAATAATCATAATATGCCTTTGACACTTCATCCGCCACCACAAGAATTTTCATGATTTATCTCCCACCACGCCCTGAATACGGGTCAACTGTTTCGCTTCCTCCGTCAGCTCTTCCATGGCAGGTATCCTCCCATCAATATTCTCCAAAAGCCAATCCATTTTCATGATATCCTGAGCTGAGATCTGCGCATACTCCTCATTGGTGATGATCCGCCCTCCCTGCGCATGAAGTACCCCGGAAAACGGCCGCAGATCTCCCCGAATAATACTCTCCCGCAAAATGCCTACCAGTTTGCGCACACTGCTTGGCATCGTACCGGAGCAGATCACATCCACCACGCCAGCGGGCAACCCCCACCAGTAATTCAGCGCCTTTTTGTCCTTCTCACTGTTCCACAGACCATGGCGGATGGTGTCCAAAACACGAACATAATATTCGCCCCAGCGCCATACCGGCGCGATCAGATTATCGGGATCTCCTCCCTCTTTACCGTACAGGCCGAATTCCCGGGACGGAGAACAGGGTGTGGTCAGCTCCTGGCCGCAGACATAGGACATCCGCTCCATCTCTGCCGCCTGATTTCCCTGATCCATAAGTTTTGACCAGAACAGTTTCACCCGGGCCTTGGGATTGGTCATTTGCACCCCCAGTGCAAAGGCGTTGATATTGGCGATCATACCATATAAAGGATAGTCTGCCACATATCCCACCTCTTTATCCTGACACAACGCTCCCGCCACAATACCGGAGAGAAATTTTGCCTCATACATCCTGCCATAGTAGGTACGGACAGATTTATAGGAAGTATTCAGCGAACAGTTTAAAATGTGTACGTCCGAATTTTTCACGGCCGCCTTCACGCTGCCGTCCAGAAGCCGGGGTGAAGTCGTAAAGATCAGATCGCATCCGTCGTCAATGGCGCTTTGGATCACCGCCTCCGGCTCGCCGTCTTTCAGGGCCTCATTATAGGTATGAATCAACAGATCCGGGTATGTGTTTTGCAAATGGGAACGTCCCAGATCATGACCATACGTCCAGGCCGATGTCTTGGGATCTTTGTCATTCACAAATCCGATCGTATATTTCTTCTTCACAGGCGCAAGGATATTGAGAATCGGATTCGCCGTCTTTTCCGTAGGGTCCAGTTTCAGTGCCACGGCATCCTCCTCGGTCAGTACCTCCAGCTCCTCCCGGGCTTTAGTGATCTTCGCCTTCAACGCTGCCGCCGAATCCTCGCACAGCTCCTCGTATCCGTAAATCTGAATCAGCTTCAGCATAGCGTCGCTGACGGTGATCGGAAGCTTGCTGAGATTTTTCTCCTTATAAGCCAGCTGAAAACGATTATACAGGGAACGCAGCATTAAAATGGCCTCGTCATCCCACCGCTCCGTCTCTGAATTTCCAGTAGCCTTTACCAGATTTCTGTAAGAACCCTCCCGGCTGAACCAGATCACATTTAACCCTGTCAGGTCATAAAAATTCATAAACTCATAGTACAGACGTATATCCCGATCTTCTGCGGAATACACCGGTGCCAGACGATAAACACTGGCCGATATACTGACCGCATCGTAATATTTCAACACGCTGACCCGTTTATTTCCTTCCTGCACATAAAATCGATTCATAAATTCATATACTTTAACCGGGTCCTTAATCCCTTCATCCAGATGAGCGCGGCATAGAGCCTCCCACTTCATGGAAAACTCGGATTCCTTCTCCAGAAGCGGCATAAAATTAGCCGCAAAGGCATGGGAACGCCCCTCCGTACTGGTACCCACCACCTGTTCCAGGGGCACATCTATCGTTCCCAGATACACCTCACGACGCACCGGCGTATACCGCAGGATATGATCCAGCACCGGCAAATAAGGATACTCCCCCCTCACCAGCTGATGCCTGTAACATCTCTGCCCTTTTCTCAACGCTTTTTCATATTCCTCGTAATTCATACTCCTCCTTTTGGGGACCGGTCAGCCCCTCCTGTCATCAAATCCCAAACACATTCCGTCAGCAGATAATTGAAAATCCATTTTATTTCAACGCCATCTCTACCCGTATCTTCTGTTCCTGATATTCCACCGCAGCCAGACTTCCGCTGATCAAAGGCATCATCGGCGGCAAGTGCCCCAGATCCACATCCATCAATATCGGTACCCGAAAACTCTCCAAAACATCCGCTATCGCCCTGTACTGATCAAGCCCCATAATTTCCTGGCCATGACACAGAGGCCTTCCGATCAGAAATCCTTTCACATGATCAAACCAGCCCGCATGCTTCATCTGCCAGACGGCCCGCCGGACAGACAGCACGCTGAGATCGCAGGACTCCATAAACCAGATGATCCCGTCCTCCTTATACCTGTCGGCAAAATCTTTTACTCCGTCATAACAGGTTCCCAGCAGGTTGATCATACAATCCATGCAGCCGCCCACCAGACGACCCGAAAATCGAACCGGTTCCTTACCGCCAAAAGTCCTTATGATACGAGTTTCCGTTACATGGTAAGGCTCCAGCGGATGCTCCTCATCCTTTATCGACTCCTTCTCCCACAGCGGATACCCCTCCATCGAGAATTTCTGTCCCCTGAGTAAACGGTAGGCATCCTCAATAGCCGGATGCCAGGGCTCCATGCCAAAGGCCGGCGCACAGGGACCATAGATCGCCGCCGTATCGCAAAGGGTTGTAAGCAGAAACGTCATATTGGTATTATCGGAATAGCCCATATACCACTTGGGCTTCCCCTGACGGATCTTTTCAAAATCCACATAATCCAGTATCTCACACATCAGCTCTCCGCCGCCACAGGAAATCAGCACATCACTGGCCGGCGACAGATATCCCTCCGTCAGCTCCCGGCCACAGGCCTGGGGCGTATTGCTGATGCCAAGTCCCCTGCCCTCATAGCAGTTAGGTCCCAGGACCACGGAATGTCCCAGTGTGCGAAAATGTTCCTGGGCATGATCAAAACCTGTTTTATATGGTTCTATATTACAGCCAAAGGAGGGGGCCACAAAGCCGATGACGCCGTCCTCCCGCAAAAAATCCGGATATCTCATATCTTACCTCCGCAGAATAACATCTGGAAAACTGCCTTATCCCTTTACAGTTACGGGTCTGGCTCTATTGTACATGGCAAAGCCGCTTTCTACAACCAAAATTTGCACAAAAAACAACCGTCACTTCCACAAAAAGGCCAATCGGCGCACCATAATCCCGCTGACGATCCCAATCGCCGCCCCCGTCGCCATACCGGCCACCAAAAGTACCGGCAGATACCAGGCCAGACGGTAAGTCTCCACCACCAGAACTGCTACCAGCAGTTGGCCGATATTATGGCACACGCCGCCCAGGATGCTGACTCCATAAATGCTGAAATCCTCCCGCTTTCGCAAAATGGCCATAGCTCCCAGGCTCAAAAGCCCTCCGGCCAGTGAAAAAAGAATACTGTACAGATTCCCAAACAAAAAGCCAGTCAGCAGAATGCGCATCACCGACACAGCCAGAGCTTCCCTTGCCGTACCCATCCACAAAAGCCACACGGTCACCAGATTGGGCAGCCCCAGCTTAATCCCCGGCACACCTGGGAAAAAAGGGATCAGAGATTCCACATACCCCAGAATCATGGCCGTTGCCGTCATAAGCCCCAGACGGGCGAGCCTCTGTGTGGAAAAGCTGTTTTTTTCCATATACAATCCCTCCTATCCCGCCACCGCATCCGGTATATCCTCATTCGTCTCACGGTTCACAATCTCCAGGACCACCCGGTTCGGCATACAGACAATCGTGCCGCCTTTTGCGTCTACACTCTTTGTGTGGACACAGATCAGATCCGGACAGTTCGCTTCCGTCATAGAGACCACTCCCCCCTCGATCACACAAGTATTCGTTCCGCCAATCTCTATGGTACGATCCTCGTCCAGAGGATAAGTGCCGTACACTCGCCCATCCACGGTAATCTTCAATAGGGACCCGCCTCGTCCCGGCACAAACTGCAAGATGATCCAGACAACTCCGGCCAGTATCAAAACAGCCAGAATTAATACTATATCCTTCTTCTTCATCGCATATTCCTTACTGTTCACTCCCACAAGCTTTTACACATTTAGCTTCTCACCAGCCGCTGGAATGAGTAATCTGCAGATTTTCATTCATAAAACTTGCCTCCACCCCCTCCAGGGATTCCACATAGGCCATTCCTGCCTCCGGGCCCAGCAGAAAACACACCGTACTCAGCAGATCGCCGGTCAGGGATTCTTCCGAGCGTATGGTCACCTGCCACAAACCATTTTCGACCGGATAACCCGTGCGGGCATCCAGAATATGGTGATACAGCCGTCCATCCTCCCTGAAAAATCGTTCATACACACCGGAAGACACCACGGACTGATCTTTAACCTCCACAATTTCAATACTCTCTCCGGAATCGCCAAAAGGTTTCTGCAGACCGATCTTCCAGCCGGTTCCGTCCGGCTTGCCGCCTATGGTCAGCACATTGCCGCCCAGATTGATTGTACCGGCGGTAACACCCTGTTCTTTCAGATATTCTTTCAGGCGGTCCGCCGCATAGCCCTTCACGATAGCCCCCAGTTCTAACATGATATCCGACGAGTCAAATACCAACGTCCGCCCTTCCAACTTCACTTTCCTGGCATCTACCCGACTCAGAGCCTCCTGCAGAGCCGTTTCAGAGGGAACTTTTCCCTCCCCGCTCTTAAAATCCCAGAGCTCAGACAGCGGTGCCACTGTAATATCAAACGCCCCATCCGTCACATAATAATAAGAAAGTCCCGCTTCAACCAGCTTTGCCAGCTCATCCGAAACCTCTACCGTATCCGAAGTACGATGATTCACCGCATACAGTTCACTGTCCTCTCTGGTGCGGCTGAAAATCCGCTCCAATTCCTCGCAAATGGCAAAACAGCCGTCAAACACCGTCTCATCTTTTACTCCGTAAAGTTCAAGCGTGACTACTGTGTCAAAATAAAAACCCGTACGGCTTTCCTCCATGATTTTCCCGTCTCTGCATCCGCCTAAAGATAGAAAAAACAAAAACAGACAAAACGTCGGCCAAAATCGAACCGCCCTGTTCTTCCGTTTTGTTTTGCCACTGAAACTCTTTTTATTTCTATTCACATCTTCCTGCCTGCCCATCTTCCCGCTCCACGTTCAAAACCCATAATATACGCATTATAGCGCAAAAAGCACATTCCGCCAAGCCGCTATTCACAGTCTGTGCCGTTGATTCAGCGATATGGCGCACAGCCGAAAACCTGTTCTTGTATTCCGCCATCACCCTGTATATAATAGAAATAACATTTTTAGGAAAATTGACATCTCGAAAAAGGACCGGAAAATATGTTTCTATATAAGAAATGCGTGATACGACTGTCCTGACCGCTATCCCACAATCCGACAGAAAAGGGAGAAAACCATGACACAGGAAGAGCTGTTAGCCAAACTGCATACCCTCACCAGAATAGAATGTTTTTACCGGGAATACTATCTGGCCCGGCAATCTCCCCAAATCCTATCGGCTTTTCTCGCTGCAATGGACATAGATTTCATCGAAAAGCACCGCTGAAAAAGGGGGATTTCTGCCTCATATCTCCGAATACTGAACACAATCTGTACGTATTTTCCGATGATGTGATTGTGATTAATCTGTTGATAACAGGAAAGAAAACGATCAAGCTTGCCAAAGGAAAAAAAGCGACTTTAAAAACAACAGTGACGGCCACGCCCAATAAAGCGGCAAATAAAACGGTGACTTATAAAAGCTCAAACCCAAAAGTCGCCTCTGTCACCGGCAAGGGTGTGATTACCGGCAAAAAGGCAGGCGCCGCAAAGATTACTGTGCGGTCGGCAAAAAATAAGAAGATAAAAGCCGTCGTCACGATAAAAGTCGTCAAGGGCAGGGTGACAGGACTCAAGCTGAATAAGGCTTCCGCCGCCCTTACAAAGGGCCAGACGGTAAAGTTGAAAGCCACCGTAAAAGCAAGCAAAGGCGGCAGCAAAGACGTGGTATGGAGCACCTCCAATAAGAAAGTCGCCACGGTAAACAGCAAAGGGATCGTAAAAGCTGTCGGAACGGGAAACGCCACCATCACCGTAAAGGCGGCGGACGGAACCGAAAAAAAGGCTTCCTGCAAGGTTAAGGTAAAAAATGCCTCCGGCAGCATCGCCTTTGCCAAAGACACCGTCAGCACCCTGTACACTTCCTGCGAAAGGAGAATCTGCGTCGTGTGCAGTTCTGCCAAACACGGAAAAATAACATGGAAATCTTCCAACCCCGAGGTCGTAAGCTTTTCTCTGGATGCGGGACAAAACGAGCTTGAGGGAGAATCCGTATTAATCAGTGGCGATCAGGCGGGTACCTCCGTCATCACAGCCACAATGGACGGTAAAAGCGTAAGCCATAAGATCACGGTTAAGGATTTCACGCTCCAGTACAGTTACGAAATAAATTTCCTTAACCCGCCGTACTCCGGCGCGTTTAATATGATCTATGTTAAGACCGATAATCCGTATCTCAACAATGCCAGCCTGTCCTTCTATGATACCGCCACCGGCCAGGAGAATGAGCCGATGATCTTTATGGCCTCTTTCGAATACGCGGATTTAAAAAAAATGGGCGCCATGACTCCCGGGTTTTTATATAAGACAGACGGCGGATACCTCGGCGTGTTTTGCTTTGCTACTCCCGGAAAGACCAAAATCACTGTTCAGGAAATGGCCCATGACGCCAACGGTAATAAGATCTATACCGACCCGGACGGCGAAGAATGGATGCCGATCACAGCAAACGCCGATCTGGGGTATATTGATATAAAGGATCTCGGCAGGGAACAGAAAGCATGGATGCAGTCTGTCATTGACCAGGTGACTCCAAAGTACACGGCAAAAAAGGATAAAATGAAGCAGATTGAAGATTACATGAGGGAGCATTCCGTCTATCCGAAGCTGGCGGCGGATACCAGAGAATATGTGAATATCGCCGCGGAATCGGGGATTCCTTTCTGGAAATTTGAGAAATACGAATTTGATTCCTACACTTCGCCCGCCCTCTTAACCGCCTTCGGCGAGATGATCGGTTATCCGCTGGAAAATTTATATGGTAAATACAAACGCGGCACGCCGGAATGGTATACCTGACATATGGTAGCGCGGTCTGTGGAAGACGGGACGAACTACAAGTTTTGTCCTTCTTTAGACAGCAATCTGATCGACACATCCAAGGTGGCGCAGATTGATCTATCCAGGTGGCATTTTTATAAAGCCTATAAATAAGCGGCGCCGGGAGGCCTGCCATTGATCCATTTCTGTGACAGCGCATCCATTCCCGTGACAGGAAGGCCGCAGGCAATATCCAAACCGGTAAATGCAATATACAATTTAAATCAGGAAAGGGAAAAGTAATTGCCAGAACTTCTAAAGGACATACAATCGGAGGATATGTGTCTGACGGCGCCACGGTTTACTATCCCGAGATCGACGCCAAAACATCTACGGGTTACATCTATTCCATAAAAATCAACGGGAAAAAGCGCACACTCATCGGCAAAGTAAAAAAAATGACAATCGGCATCCTGGCCTGCAACAGTGGAAATTTATATGTTGGATATAACAATCGCTACGACGGCTCGTACGACACGTATCGTTTGAATATAAAAACCAAAAAGGGGAAAGTAATCCTGAAAAATGCCGCCCCGCTAGTGGCCACGGATTCTCAATACAAACACTATATACTTTTAGCCGGATTGCCTTACGATGATTCCGGAAATTCTTACGGCTCCTATATTCTTAACTGCAAAACGGATAAAGCTGTCAAAATCAGCAGCAAGGCCCGTAGTGGCAACCTGCGTTTTTCTTCCGGAAAAGTATATTATGCCGAATACATGGACGGTAAGTCTTTCAGAATAAAATGCTGCACCCCGGCCGGGAAAAGCAAAAAAACCCTTGTAAAGAAACTTTCCGCAGATCTCATAGGGGAAATCAACGCAAAGTATGTGTATTACATGAAAGGGAATAAATATTACCGTTACGGCATCAAAACAAAAAAATCAAAAAAGATCAGCGAGAGCAAATATCAGTGGTGACCATACGCTGACTCCTGTCTTCCACGACAGTTTTCACCTGCCGCCCATCTAATCGGACAGCCGCCGGGACGGATCATCATCCCGTCTCTGACGGCTGTCAAAAGAAACACTTCTTGATCCGATTTCGCATATCTAATGTTGAAAATTCCCGTTTCGTTTTACTAAGGTTAAAAAGGCCTCCGGCGCCGGCGGCAGCATTGCCTTGGCCAAAGCACCGTCAGCACGCTGTATACGTCGTGTTCAAGAATAATCCGCGCTGTGTGCGGTTCTTCCAAGCACGGAAAGATATCATGGGAATCTTCCCATCCAGATGTGGCGGACTTTTGCACGGGGCCGGAACACACACGGCCTCTCCATATTTATAAGCAGCTAAAACCGGCGGAGCAATTTGCCTATTGCCCTGCCGGTTTTTATGCCATCCCTATGTCACAGCTACAGGATACCCGTATACCCTTTTTATTTTCTCTTTAACCGGAACTTTGACACCAGCCCCTTCAGCACATTCGCCTGGCCGGACAGCTGTTCGCTGGCAGCCGCGCTCTTTTCCGCCGTAGCCAGATTGGACTGCACCACCCCGGAGATCTGGTCTATCCCGCGGCTGACCTCCGCTGTGGCCTCCGCCTGTCTGGCTGAGTATTCCGCGATCTCCTCGATCAGCCGGTTTACCTCTTTGGCCTGATCCACCACTGACAGCATGGAAGCGGCCGTATCCTCCGCCACGCCGGTTCCTTCTGTCACGGCGTCCACTGTCTGATCGATCAGAGCCGTCGTATTTTTCGCCGCCTCCGAGGATTTGCTTGCCAGATTCCGCACTTCGTCCGCCACCACGGCAAATCCTTTTCCCGCAGCGCCCGCCCGGGCCGCCTCCACGGCGGCATTTAATGCCAGAATATTGGTCTGGAAGGCAATATCCTCAATGGTCTTTATAATGCTGTGAATCTCCTGGGACTTATCGCTGATCTTCTGCATGGCCGCATTCATATGCTGCATTTTCTCATTGCTCTCCAGAATACGACTGCCCATATCCTGGGAGATTTCACTGACCCGTTTCGCCCCCTGGGCAGTCTTCTGTATGCCATCGGACACTTCGCTGATATGGGATGCCAGGCGTTCCACCGCTTCCGTCTGCTGGGACGAGCCCTGGGACAGAGTCTGGGCCCCGTCGGAAACGTAACCGGCCCCCTCCGCCACCTCCCCGGCAGCCACGTTGATCTGTCCGATTGTGTCGTTGAGGAACCAGGAAATACTGTCCAGAGATTCCTTAATCTTCGCAAACTCACCCACATATTCATGAACAAGCGTAAAATCCAGATTGCCCCGGGCGATCTCCTGCAGTTTTTCGGAAATTTCGTCAATATACCCCACATAATCCCGCAGCTGCACCACAGTCCGGTCAAAGTTCTCCGCCAGCTCGCCCAGCTCATCGTTGGAAGAATGATGGATCGTCTGCTCCAGCTCGCCCTCCGCGATCCTGGCCGCCACCCCGCTGAGCTCCGCCACCGGCCGGCCAATGATCCGCCTTACCAGGAAAATGATCAGGAAGACCGCTATGATCACCGCCAGCACGGACATGGACACCATGATGCCCGTCAGGGTATTCAGGCCGCCCAGTACCTCGTCCCGGGACACATAAGCCACAGCCATCCAGTCGCTGTCCGGCACCGCCGCCACCTGCACATACGTACTGTCTTTATAAACCGACAATCCATCGGCCCCTTTCTGAATCTGCTCGGCGGCATAGGCGTACATATCGCCGCTGAACTCGCTTAAAACCCGTCCGGTCATCTCCTTGTCCCGATGTCCTATGATGGTACCCGTCCGGGTATCCACAAGAAAAATCCCGCCGGTCTTTTCCAGCCGGATATCCGCCACGATACCGGATATGGCATCCAGATACACGTCCGCCGCCGCCACGCCGCGAACCTCACCCTGGGCATTTTTGAGCATACCAGAGGCTCCCACCACATAGGACTGGCTGTCCTCGTCAAAATACACGTCGCCCAGCATAAAGTCCTCCGACTGGATGCCGTCCTGATACCAGGATTTTTCCGAAGCGACGAAATCCGGCCCCGGTACAAAAGAGGCATGATACAGGGAACCGTCCGTCATGGCCACATACAGGCCTGCCGGATACGCGCTGTTCTGATCCACCGTGTGCCGGATATATTCTGTCATAGCTGGGACATCCATATCCTCATACTCAATGGTATCCCGCTGCATCTCCAGCATGGTCAGTGTCCTGCCAACCCAGGCGCCGGCCTCCTGCACCGCTTTATCGGTGGTTTCTGCCAACAGCTTCTCACTGTCCTCCAGCAGTGTGTCGGATACACGGCTGTGTACGGTCATAAGAAGCGCCGCCACCATAATTACAATCGTAACCACAATAGCCGCAACTAATTTTCCTGTGATTCCCCATTTCCTCAGGCGGGAACCCGTCGGCTTATTTTTCACTTTTGTCTTCATATCCCTCTCCTTTAAAACCTGTTGATATTTTAAATCCTTTACCTCCCGTTTTTTCTCTTACTACATATTATAAGTGAAACTTCCACAGGTTTCAATGCATAATTACAACTTGCCGCCTACGGCCTGTCCATTCCCATTATTCTTCCCTTTCCTCTGCCGGCTGCCAGGCCTTTCCAAATCCCACATCCTTAAAAAGAGCCGCCAGCCCCGTGATCTGCTTGAGCCGCAGGATCTCATCCCGATCCATGCCCAAGTGCTTGGAAATCCAGGCATCCGACCGCCCCAGTTCATGCAGCTCTTTCACAATACTGCTCATCATATCCACATTATGGCTTCCCCGGGCGCGATTATGACGGATCGTACTTGCCATCCTCTGGTCGATCGGTTTATCGATCACCGACACCGGCAGCATGCCTTTCTCTCTTTCTCGAATATCCGGGTGCTCCATCATGACCCTGTAACGATGAAAACCATCCACAATGATATATTCATCCTTTTCCTTATCGTAATAGCACACGATCGGCATAGTATAGCCGTCCACCCGTATACTGTCATACAAAAGCTTCATCTCCGGAGGCGCCACCGCGTTGGGATTATATGTATTTGGTTTTACTTTATCGATTGGTACCGAAATCACATGATAGACAGGACTTCTATACTCCATAGGCCATCTCCTCCACACTCTTGTATTTTTCCCGGATTGCATTGATCCTTTTCTGCTGTTCCCTGGTCATGCCAAATCCCATAAACCGGCAGATATGATCGTTTTTCAAAATACAAAAACACATTCGTTTCCAGCTGGGGATATCCCTGGAGGACTTAATATCATCCGTATGATCGGGAATTTTGCCCGTAAAAATAATCCTTGATTTTTTATTCAGGGTATAGTTAGAAATTCCGTTTCTGCGGATATCATAACCGTGGGCTTCCAGCTCCCGGATCGTCTCCTCATCCAGACCGCCGCCCGTCTTATGCCAGAATTCCATGGAAGTATTGAATTTTTTGACGTATGTATTACGCAGACGGACAGGAAGTGTGTCCAACAGAAACAGCGTATAAGATTTCCAGGTATGTCCTGGAGGAAGAGTCACATTACGATAACCCATGGCTTTCGTCCTGCCATATATACTGGCAAAATTAGCCCCCTGTACCCGGCCCACCAGCTTTACCCATATTTGCGGGTCAATGACCCTGTACAGGTTCAGTGAGTCTTTAGAATAGTCGTTGAACGGCGAGGCCACGCGCATCTGCCCCACGGACAGCCCCGCCATATAATAGAGGTCATACAGCCGATTATACTCATAGCCAAACCGTGCATAGGCATGCCATATATCCTGTACGGTCCAGTCATACATCGGAGACGCGCACCACACGTCCTTAAACTGCTTTGTGATCCAGCATTCCCCTTTGTACCCGTATTTTTTATTCAAAAACCCGCTGTAACGCTGCAGAGATTCGTCTGCCCTCATGCCCAGCAGGCATACCGTCTTCCTGTCCCCATGGGAAATACGGTACCACCGGCCAAATTGCTTCGCCAGATCCTCCTGATGCATCCGATAACGGTACGTTGTCATCGGATTATTATCCAGATTGATCACATACGGTTTGTCAGGCATCGGCCGAACCCAGCTTTCCTTTTTCTTGTCATCCCAGGGATACCAGTACATCTGATAGCTGCTGAGAGCCGTACGCGTCGCCATGGGCAGGCACACCCAATAGGGCTCCACATCCTCCCGGATCTGCTCAAATGTCTTTTCCACATACTCGGTCGTCACCGTGTACTGGGCCTCAAAATCCTGATGAAATACGGCAATCTTCTTAGCCGGATAATACTTTTTCTGGTAATCCAGCACCATATTAAGAAGCAGTCCGCTGTCCTTTCCCCCGGAAAACGAGATATAAATATTATCAAACTCCTCGAAAATAAGCTTTATACGCTGTTGAAACGCCTCAAATACATCCTGCTCAAAATATTCTCTCACCATAGGCGATCCTCCAATCTCGTGCATACCTCAAAAAACCGCTGTAAGTCAATGTATCACATTCATTGGAAAATTTCAACTTTTATGGAAAATTATGGAAATTTTGGGCGGATCTGCGCATTACGCAAAGGGGATCGTTCATATTCCGCACAGACTATGGACAAGAAAACCCGGCATACCTGAATTCCGTAACGGGACAGTAAAAAAGCAGCTATTCTCTTTTCAACAAAAAGAATAGCTGCTTTTTTATTCGTCACAGGCCAAAAATTTTATCCTGTCTCAACCGACTTGATAGACATCCGCATAATGTACGCCAAAATTCATCGCCGCCTGATGGCTGTTCTTAAATATATCCACATGGCCATAAACCGTGCCCCGGTCCTCCACGACATAGATTGTCCCATTGATGTTGAGCTTTGTTCCCAACGGAACGCCTCCCATGGCCACGGTACGGCCCTGCGTTGCTTTCGTGCCGCTGGCCGTAATGCCGTCGGCTTTACCACAGCAGCTCTCACAGGGGCAGTATGCCGTCAGCTTAAATCTGCCCAAATATTTACCGGAAGAACCGCTTCCTGAAGAACTGCCCTCCGACGAACTGCTGTCCTGGGATTGCGGCGGCGCAGAACTCCCGGAAGACGACGAAGCCGCCGGCTTCTTTTTCGTTGGCGCTGCCGCCGTTCCGGAAGCCGCTGCCTGTCGGGCCTTTTTCTCTTCTTCTGCCTTCCTCTTCGCCAATGCGGCGGCCGCCTGTTCGTCCTTCTGCTTCTTGATCAGCGCGTTCAGATCATTTTCCTGACTGCTGATCTTGCTGAGCAGCTTGGAAATCTCAGACTTACTGTCTTCAATCTCTTCTTCATACTCGCGGATCTGAATATAGGTATCTTCTACAAGAAGGGCGACTTCTTCTTCCTTTTCCTCATACTCACTCTGAAGCTGGGCAATAGCCGCCTCTTCTTCCTGGGCCTGAAGCTCCTTTTCCTCAATCATCTGGACGGTCTTTTCGTACTCCTCCAGCATCTTACGGTCATATTCGGCAATCGCGGAAATCTGATCCGCCTTATTCAGAAAATCAGCCAGACTTTCGGCGCTGAATAAAAGCTCCATATAATTGGACTCGCCATTCTCATACATATACTGGATGCGAAGTTTCATGTCTTCGTATTGCTGCGCCTTAAGCACCTCCGCATCGGCCAGATCGGCCTGTATCAGCTGAAGCTCGTCCTGCTTTTCGTTATATTGTCTCTCCAACTTGGCCAGCGTTTCTTTCAGCTCTTCCATCTGGCTGTTCAGCTCCGTCAGATAAGCTTCCTGATCATTTTTTTTATTGCGCAGACTTTCCAGCGTTTTCTGGGCAGTCTGATAATTGGCTTTCGTCTCTCTTTGTTCCGCTTTCTTACTGTTAATCTGCTCCTGGGTAGTCTGTGCCAGACAATCCGTCCCCACCGCCAGAATCAACAAGAAAGAAAGAAAAACAGCCAATGTTTTCCTTTCCATTATGTACACCTCACACTTTAGTAGGCCCATTATATCATGGATTATTCCATATGAAAAGTAATTTTTTAACTTTTTGTAATCTTTTCGCAATAATTATGTATTTTTTTACAGGGAATCTGACTTTTCTTTCTAATTCGACCGCCAGCCTGACAGATATTTATTACGGAGTACGCCGTTTACCAGTTTCCCCCATCCCAATGGATATCCGTCTACACAAACCAGCCGCCACCCCTTTCCCCCGGCGCCCTCGCTGGATGTCACCTGCAGCGTTTCTCCTCTTAAATACTGTCCCGTGCGTGGGTCGTCGGCCGGGAGATTCAAACAGAAATCATATTGAGATGCCTTTAGGGCCATAGCCAGAGGCTGAGACGGCTCAAAGCGTCCCTTCTTTAATTCCCCCACCAGAAGCCCGTTGCGGACAAAGGAGAGACCCCGGGGAATATCCGCCTCCGGCAGCATGTAGACCATGGCTCCCCGCACCTCCAGCCGTTCCCTGGCAAAGGGAAAATCCACATGAAAAATAAAATCATCAAAAAGTTTACGCTGTTCCCCGTCCATTAGTGAATCATTAAAACTTTCCTGCTTCCGCCGTTTCTGATGATCTTTCTTCCGCCTCTGCCATTTGTCACAGACTGCAATCTCCGGTGCAATCCCCCCTTTCCGCAGCAGCGCCATATAATGTCCTTCCCCATTCACCCGGTGAGGCCACAACCGGATACTCTTTTCCAATCCCGGACAGCCGCCTCCCCATTCCGGCGCCCCCGGGGCAAATCCCCCGCAGGACGGCATCTCCTCCGGTTCCAGCTCAGGGCAGCGCGCCAGGATACGGCCCACGCTCCCCTCATTCTCCGTCGGGGCAAACGTACAGGTAGAATACAAAAGCCGTCCGCCGGGCCGCAGCATCTTCACCGCTTCATCCAGAATCTTCGCCTGCATCCCGGCACAGGCCTCCGTCTTGTCCGGCGTCCACGCCTCCAACATAGCCGGTTCCTTGCGGAACATCCCCTCCCCGGAACAAGGCGCATCCACCAATATCTTGTCGAAATACTCCGGAAAGCGCCGGGCCAGCCGCTCCGGCTCCTCATTGGTCAAAAAAGCATTCGTAATCCCAAACACCTCTATATTTTTCAACAGCCCTTTCATCCGGGGGCCGCTGATATCATTAGAAACCAGAAGCCCTCTTCCCCGAAGCCGCGCGCCCAGCTCCGTAGACTTCCCTCCCGGCGCCGCGCACAGATCCAGCACTCTCTCCCCCGGCCTCACATCCAACCGCGATGCCGGCGCCATGGCGCTCGGCTCCTGCAGATAATATAAACCCGCAAAATAATAAGGATGCCGCGAGGGCCTGTCCTCTTCCCTATAATAAAACCCGTTTTCCACCCAGGGGATTTTTTTCAGATGAAACGGGGCGATACGGACAAATTCCTCCGGCGTAATCTTGAGCGTATTTACTCTAAGCCCCCAGGTACGCGGTTTCTCATAAGAAGCCGCAAACTGATCGTATTCTTCCCCCAGCATTCCTTTCATCCGTTCCTCAAATTTTTCCGGCAGCTTCATAAATGCTTCTCTTTTCCCTCCGCACACTCAACATAAAGCCGGTGAACACATCGCTCACCGGCTTTATATCGCTTTCATTCTTCGCCCGTCCCATTCCGCATGGCCATCTCATAGCTGTCCAGGATGATCTGCTGAATCCTGACCCTCGTATCCGAATTGATCGGATGGGCAATGTCCTTATACTCACCCTCTGCCGTCTTGCGGCTCGGCATGGCAATGAACAAACCCTTATCGCCCTCGATGACCTTGATGTCATGTACCACAAACACCTCGTCAATGGTAATGGACACGATAGCCTTCATCTTGCCTTCTTTGGAAACTTTTCGGACTCTCACATCTGTAATATTCATCATTGACCTCCATTCGTGCACGTATGAAATTGCATACACAAAATGGCGATGTAAAAACTTACAGTACGCTTAGTAAGAAAAACAGGGCACTTTCCTTCCGCACACTATATTTTTCTGTACTCTCACAGAAAGTGCTCCGCATTCTCGTATCACACCCAATAGTCAGAAAGAAAACCTGTTGTACATTATGCCCTGCCTTGATGGCTGAATGGCAGCCGCGGATCAGTGTGGATATCTCTCGTTCTCTTCGACAACGATTTTAATCTTGTCTTCACCGCAATAGTAGGAGTTGGCCCGAATTGTGTCCCTGGACTCCACGATACAATTCTCTATATGTGTATTATCACCCAGATACACATTATTAAGAATAATGGAGTTTTTGATCACACAATTGTTGCCCACATAAACATCCTTGAACAATACAGAATTTTCTACTGTACCATTAATGATACAGCCACTGGATACCAGACTGTTGCGCACGTCGCTTCCCGGATTATATTTTGCGGGGGGCAGATCATCCACCTTGGACATTACAGCCGGACCCTGCATAAAGAAATAGTCGCGGACTTCCTGTTTCAGAAAATCCATGTTGGTCTGATAATAGGATTCCACCGTAGAAATATTGCTCCAGTAGGACCCCATCCTGTAACCATAGACTCTCTTCAGGTTCTTATAGCGGATCAGAATGTCCTTTACAAAATCAAACCGTTCTTCCTGTGCACTGCGCTCGATCAGCTCAATGAGCTGACGTCTGCGGATTACATAGATACCGGTAGAGATCGTGTTGGTTGATGCCACCATCGGTTTCTCCTCAAACTCCTCGATCCTGCCGTCCTCATTCATCTTTACACAGCCAAAGCGGGTCACGTCGTCGAATGTCTCCGTGCAGACTACTGTGATATCGGCGCGTTTCGCGATATGATATTCCAGCACCTTGTTGTAATCCAGTTTATATACACCGTCACCGGATGCGATAACTACATAGGGTTCGTGACTTCTCTTGAGCCAGTCCAGATTCTGGTAGATGGCGTCTGCGGTGCCTCTGTACCACCAGCTGTTACTGGCCGTCACTGTGGGAGTGAACAGATACAATCCTCCCTGTTTTCTTCCGAAATCCCACCATTTGGAGGAACTCAAATGCTCATTTAAGGAACGCGCGTTATACTGGGTCAATACGGCCACCTTCTGAATACGGGAATTGGTCATATTGCTCAGCGCAAAGTCGATGCTTCGATAGCTTCCGGCCACGGGCATAGCCGCAATCGCTCGTTTATTCGACAGCTCGCGCATTTTGTTGTTATTGCCGCCCGCTAATACAATGCCTAATGCTCTCATGCTCATTCACCGTCCTTCCCAACAAGCGCCCCGCCGGCCGGCAGTTCTCCGTTCGGATAATCTTCCGGTTTCGTCACGGCCTTAATGGCGGTATTCTTACCGATCCGCACATTCGGCGGTATCACGGAATTCTCTCCGATCGTTACCAGGCCAAATGCATAGACCTTGGGTTTCAGAACGTTCTCGGCTTCCGGGCTCTCGCCCATGATCACATTCTCGCCAACCTTCACATTCTCTGCAATGATCGCTTTATCAATCCGGCAGTTTTTCCCGATCACCGTATCGCCCATGATAATGGAATCACGGACAACGGCCCCCGGTTCCACCGTTACATTTACACCTATGACGGAGTTATGTACCTCCCCCTCGATGTTACAGCCCTCGCTGATCAGGCTGCGGTCAATCACCGCGCTCGGTCCCACATACTGGGGACGGATCACATCACACTTTGTATAGATCTTCCAGAACTCTTCATACAGATTGAACTCGGGAATAATGTCGATCAGCTCCATATTGGCTTCCCAATAGGACCCCAGCGTCCCCACGTCTTTCCAGTAGCCGTTGAACTCATAGGCATACAACCTTTTGCCGCCGTCACGCAGATAGGGCAGGATATGAAAACCGAAATCCAGATTTGCCGTGCCCTTCATCTCTTCAAAGGCTTCCTTGAGCACCGGCCAGCTGAATATATAAATACCCATATTGGCCAGATTACTTCTGGGATGGGCCGGCTTCTCCTCAAAATCCGTCACCCGGCCATTACCGTCCGTGATCATCACCCCGAAACGGCTGGCTTCTTCCATGGGAACCGGCATACAGGCGATAGTCAGATCGGCTTTATTAGCCTTATGGTAATCCAGCATCACCTCATAATCCATCTTATAAATATGGTCGCCGGAAAGGATCAGAACATAATCCGGATTGTACTGCTCCATATAGGCCATATTCTGGTAAATAGCGTCTGCCGTACCGGCATACCACTCGGCGCCGCCGCTCTTCTCATAGGGAGAGAGAACCGTCACACCGCCCACATTGCGGTCCAGATCCCACGGGATGCCGATACCGATATGGGTATTCAAGCGCAAGGGCTGATACTGAGTCAGCACGCCCACCGTATCTACTCCGGAATTGATACAATTACTGAGCGGGAAATCGATAATACGATATTTACCGCCGAATGCCACGGCAGGCTTGGCAACTTTCTCCGTCAGGACCCCCAAACGGCTGCCCTGTCCACCTGCCAGAAGCATTGCGATCATTTCTTTTTTCATCAATGCAATCACCTCTTGTCCTATAGTAAAGCTATTATAACACAGTTAACGGAATTAGTGAACAACTTTACATATTTTTTTCACTTTTTTTGCAACATTTTAGGATATTTGTCATATGTTTCTCTTGATATCCTGCAGTAATGGTGTCACTTTGCCCTATTTTTCTGCGTAATCCGACATTTTTCATGGGCCGGGGCGATACTCTGTTTGCTTTTTTTCCGTCCTGTAGTATAATAAGTAAAATCATTGCAAAATAAACCTCAAAAAAGGAGTTTCCATAATGTATCATATTCAGTTTACATCCCCTGTACATGTCCATTTCATTGGTATCGGCGGTATCAGCATGAGCAGTCTGGCCGAGATTCTGATGACCAACGGATTTCCTGTGTCCGGCTCGGATATCCGCGAGAGCGAGCTGACCCGCCGTCTGGAAGAAAAGGGGGCCCGGGTGGACATCGGCCAGCGCGCAGACAATATCACTGACAACATCGGTCTGGTCGTCTATACCGCCGCCATTGACGACAATAATCCGGAGCTTATGGCCGCCAAAGGAAAAAATATCCCCATCCTCACCCGGGCGGAACTCCTGGGTCAGATCATGCGCAATTATCCGATGCCAATCGCCGTGGCCGGCACCCACGGAAAAACCACTACCACCTCTATGGCCGCCCTGACGCTGTTGGAAGCGGGCATGGACCCCACGGTCAGTGTGGGCGGCATCCTGCCGGAGATCGGCGGCAACCTGCGGATCGGCCGCTCCGACACCTTTATTACGGAAGCCTGCGAGTACACGAACAGTTTTCTCAGTTTTTTTCCGAAAATTTCCATTATATTAAATGTAGATGCCGATCATCTGGACTTTTTTAAAGACATTCATGATATACGGAACTCCTTTCACCGGTTTGCCGGGCTTCTGCCTGAGGACGGCATATTGATTATCAACAGCGATACCCCCGAGGTAGAACGTGTAACCGACGGGCTGAACTGCCGAATCGTCACATTCAGCCTGTCCGGGAACGGAGACTACACCGTCGGAGATATATCCTGGGCCGAAGACGGCTGCGCCTCCTTTGAGGCTTATCGCGGCGGCGTGTCCGTCGGCCGTTTCACGCTCCATGTACCGGGTCTGCACAATGTGTCCAACGCCCTGTCTGTCATCGCCATGGGCTTTTGTCTGGGCCTGGACGCCTCTACGATTCAGCGGGGATTCGACCGGTTCGGAGGCACGAAACGGCGCTTTGAGCGCAAAGGAGTTGTGGGCGGCGTGACGATCATTGACGACTATGCCCATCACCCCACAGAAATCAAGGCCACCCTCGTCACCGCCAGAAATTATCCCCATAAGACTACCTGGTGTGTATTTCAGCCCCACACCTACACCCGGACAAAAGCACTGCTGGACGATTTCGCCGAAGCCCTGTCCCTGGCGGATCAGGTCGTCCTGGCGGATATTTACGCGGCCCGGGAGCAAAATACCGTGGGCGTCTCCTCCCGGGATCTGCAGGAAAAGCTCCTGGCAAGGGGCATACCCTGTCAGTATTTCCCAACCTTCGACGAGATTGAAAATTATCTTCTGGCAAACTGCGCCTCCGGGGATCTGCTGATCACCATGGGCGCCGGGGATGTGGTCAAAATAGGTGAAAAATTGCTGGGGTTCTGAAATATTGCCCCGGCAGCCGTCGAAGATATGCCGGGAAAAGCGAAATTTTTTTTATTAACAGTGGAATACCCCGTATTTCCCGGATTTTTGGAAGTTATCCACATTATCCACAGATTTATGCACATTTTTGCCGTATAAACCTGTGGATTTTTCTATGTTTTTCCCGTTTACATAAGTTTCGACAGTATTTTCTCCGCAGACCGCATAATTCCACGGTTTAACGACATTTTCTGGTTTCCCGTAATATTTTTACACAGATTTATCCACAGTTTCCACAGTTTCCACAGTTTCCACAGTTTTTGTCAAAACACCGTCTTAAAAACCCCCCGCTTGCAAAGAGCGTTTCCTGTGTTATAATGGCATAAAAGAATTACCGTTCTGCCGAAGACGAAACCATGACATAGAAGGAGGTCGTCCTATGTCGACGATAAAACTGCAGTCCGAAATGGATAGCCATTTCACCACCGTTCCCCACAGATTTATTGATCTGTATATGCCCTCGGCTAACGGAGAATTTGTAAAAGTATATCTGTACCTGCTGCGCAGCCTGCACGGACCGGACGGTGAATTGTCCCTGTCCCTTCTGGCCGACAGACTTTTCTGCACGGAAAAAGATATCATGCGGGCGCTGGGGTATTGGGAAAAGCAGGGTATTTTATCCCTGTCCCGAAACGACGACGGACAGCCGACGGGGATCGTTTTACGGGAAGCGGACGCAGAAACCGATCCTGAACCGGTGCGCGCCTATCCGAAGGCTTCCCCCGGCCTTCTGCCCGACGCAGAGCGCCAGGAAGAAACTACACCGCAGGAAAAGGACCGCAAAGACCCGTCGGTTCCCCAATTTACCCGGGATCAGCTGGAACGCTTAAAGCAGGACGAGGACTTTTCCCAGCTTCTCTTTCTCACGGAAATGTATCTGGGCAAAACACTGAATTCCACGGAAATCAATTCCCTCTGCTATTATTATGACACGCTGAAATTTCCTGTGGAACTCATCGAGTATCTGGTGGAATCCTGCGTGTCCAAAGGGCACAAAAGCTTTCATTATATTGAAGCCGTGGCGCAGCGCTGGCACAGCGCCGGTATCCGCACCGTGCAGGAAGCCAAAGAGCAGTCCAGCCAATACACAAAGCAGTATTACTCTGTACTGAGGGCTTTCGGCATCACAGACCGTTCTCCCGTCGAACAGGAAATCCACATGATCGATCACTGGATGAACGATTTTGGTTTTTCCACCGAACTGATCTGCGAGGCCTGCAGCCGTACTATTAGTCACATAGGCAAATCCAGCTTTTCCTATGCGGACAGCATCCTCACGAACTGGAAGAAACAGAAGGTACATAATCTGAAGGATCTGGAGGCCGTCGACGCCCGCCACACCGGTACCAAAGCGCCGAAAAACGCAGGCGGGGAGAAAAAAGCCTCCGCCAACAACCGTTTCAACAATTTCAACCAGCGGGAGTACGACTACCGCGAACTGGAACAACAGCTTCTAAAAAAGCAGTAAGGAACAGACCATGCCGCTCACCAACACACAATATGACGAGATCATGAGAAAATACAACCGCATCCAATCCCGGCGTCAGCGGCTCCTGCAGGAACATCAGGAGGAAATACAGGCGCTTCTGCCACGGGTAACAGAGATCAACCATGAGATTTCCGATGCCAGCATGAAAAAAGCCCGGGAACTGCTCACGGGCAGCCCCTCCAACTGGAGCCTGGAGGACACGATTCGGACGCTGGCGGAGGAGCGGCACACTCTTCTGCTGGCCCACGGCTATCCCGCGGATTATCTGGAGCTGTCTTACGACTGTCCCCGATGCCAGGATACCGGCTATATCGGCGGCAAAAAGTGCGACTGTTTCAAACGGGCCGCCATCGAATTGCTTTATGCCCAGTCCCAGCTCTCCGATGTGCTGGAAAAGGAAAATTTCGACACCTTTGAGGAAAGCTTTTATCCCACAAAATTAAGAGACGAATCCACCGGGCAGTCCGCTCTGGATCTGGCCCGCAGCGCCGTCAGCACCGCAAAAAATTTTGTGGCACATTTTGACAAACAGTTTGAGAACCTGTATTTTTACGGCAATACCGGCGTGGGCAAGACCTTCCTCACCCACTGCATAGCCAGGGAACTGATCGAATCCGGCCACAGCGTTATCTATTTTTCCGCCTATGATCTCTTCGACGAGCTGGCAAAAAAAGCATTTTATAATCGAAACGAAGGGCCCAGGCTGCCGGATTATGTGGAAGACTGCGACCTTCTGATCATTGATGATCTGGGCACCGAACTCACCAACAGTTTTGTATCCGCCCGGCTGTTCCTGCTGATCAACGAACGGCTGACCCACAAGAAATCTACGATCATATCAACCAATCTGGAAATCGGCGCATTTTCCGAAATGTACTCGGAGCGGACGTTTTCACGCATATTCAGTAACTATACCATGTGCAAACTGATCGGACGGGATATCCGCATTCAGAAAAAACTGTCCTAACCGTTCGGTTTTGCCAAATGGTTTCGGACTGTCAGGAGGAAAGAGAAGTGTTTGAAGAAAATTTCGGTAAAACTCTGCCAGTGGGCCGCTTGGGCATCATCGCGCCGGAAAGCTGCCGGGAACTGGGAAAGAAAATTGACGAACAGCTGATCAAGTGGCGCACGGCCAGAAGCGCGGCGCTGGAAAACCATCCGGTCACGTCGGACTATGTCCGGGACACCTATCTGATCAAAAACCGTCTCTCACGGCTGGGTACCGGGGAAGGGCGGGGAGAGCTTATGGAATCCGTCCGGGGGGATGATATTTACATCCTGACAGATGTGTGCAACAGCAGCCTCTCCTATTCTATTTCGGGCAAACCCTCCACCATGTCCCCCGACGGGCATTATCAGGATCTGAAACGCCTCGTAGCCTCCGTGGGCGGCAAAGCCCGCCAGATCACTGTGATCATGCCCTTCCTCTATGAGGGACGGCTGAGCAACCGTTCCGGCCGGGAGTCCCTGGATTGCGCCATCATACTTCAGGAACTGTATTCCATGAGGGTGAGCAACATCATCACTTTCGACGCCCACGACGCCCGGGTGCAGAACGCCATTCCCCTGGGCGGCTTTGAGACCATTCAGCCGGTATATCAGTTTGTCAAAGGTCTGCTGACCCATGTGCCGGATCTTTTCATTGACAACAACCACATGATGGTGGTATGCCCCGACGAGGGGGCCGCGCCCCGGGCCATCTATATGGCCAATAATCTGGGCGTTGACATGGGTATGTTTTACCGGCGCCGGGACTATTCCCGGGTCGTTAACGGGCGCAATCCCGTCGTGGCCCATGAGTTTCTCGGCAGCAGCGTAGGCGGCAAAGACCTACTGATTATCGACGATATGATCTCCTCGGGAGACAGCATGTTGGAAGTAGCCAGGGAACTGAAAAAAAGAGGAGCCCGCAAGATATTCATGTTCGCCACCTTCGGACTGTTTACCGGCGGCTTAAAGAAATTTGATATGGCTTACGAGAGAGGCCTGTTTGATAAAATCCTGACCACAAACCTGACCTACCAGCCGTCGGAACTGCTGGCAAGAGAATATTATATCGACTGTGACATGAGTAAGTATCTTGCGTTTATCATCGAGCATCTGAATCACGGCGCCTCCATCAGCGGCCTTCTGAATCCCGTGGACCGGATACAGAATATTCTGGCGAAATACAGGAATGGGGAACTATAAAAAGACGCCGCGGGCCGGTCAGTACGCATTCCTTAGGCAGCCCGCGGATTTTATCCATATGATGATTGTCCAGGCCGTTCGTGGGTTCATCCGGAATAAAAAGGAAGGAACCTGCATGACGGCCCGGGCATTTACACAATACGAAATGAAGCCGGCCCTTTAGGCATAGTCCATATGAAGACTTTCCCTACCGGATAATTCCTTTACGCTGCTTTCCATAAAATAATTCCCTCCTTTTGAATATTACGGTAAAATGGGAGGACTTGTCCCCATTGATTCATCCTTTGTTTATTAATATCTATAAAAGAGAAAATCTTGTTATATTTCAGATCCATATCGGAAGACCAGATAAAAAACTGCTTTTTCATTTTATCATCCATTTCATTCGTAAGCACAAGGGCTATATCGATATCGCTTTCTGCTGTTGCTTCATTCCGCGCAGCTGAACCATACAGTATGATCTGCTCCATTGTGCAGCCAAAAATTTTCTGAAGTCCTTGCACCAAATCTGAAATAATATCATTCGTCAGCATGGTTCATCCCTCCCCGCTCACTGTTTTTTCATGACCGATTGCCAGTTGACTTTTTTATCATATCATAACTTTCTTGTTCTTTCTATCCTAGATTATGCAAATTACAATATATAAGGCATTCTTCACTTATCTGGCATAAAAATACATTTAACAATTATTCTGACACAGATACAAATTGCAAAATCATATGGGGTCAGCAAAGCAACGGTTTCAAATAATGTAAAGGCATATGCCAACGGCGGCATTGAGTCAGTCACAGCGATCAACTGCACCCCAAACTCAAATGCCCGGCGGAAAGCGAACGGCAGGGCTGAGGCGGAGATCCTCCGGATTGCCTGCGGGCCGGCCCCGGAAGCCCGCAGCTATGCAACAAGGCTTGAAATCCTCTATACACCAAAACATGGAAGCTGACAGAACATTGCAAAGATAGAACGGAATGCCATGGCCTTGCCCGAAGGTTAATTGACCCGGAAACAGTCAGTCAGGAAGTTTCCGCCTGGGAAAACATGCGCAATGAAAAGGCGTGTAAGGTAACATGACATTTTACGGCAGATGATGCTCGGAATAAGCTGTCTTCTTTGTATCCAAAGTTTACCCATGCAGAGGAATAAAATTCCTCTGCATGGGTACCATAAATATCAACAAGTCAGTACACTATAAGGAATCCTGAAACAGGCAACACGGATAACGCCACTTTCCAATTAGTGTTTTTGTTTTTCTGCATGGCAAACAGCTCTGACGCTTATCATAAGCTAATTATAATACAGACAGTGTATTAGTAAAGAGCATTTAACTCACATCCATTCCAAATTGTCTCAAATGAATCATTGTTTATTTTCACCTTTTTTAGTAACTCTTCTACAGAGTCAAATGCTTGTTCATCTTTTCCAATCCAAATGGAAACAGATTTCAAGGAATTATCTTTACTAATAAAGCAAATTTTGTCAGCATATTTAAACTCTAACTCTCTTCCATGCTTAATTAAATAAATTAATGCCTTCATTGATTTATTATTAAATAGTTCCAGAACCATTTTGTCGTGCATATTCATATAATACTCCTTATCATATCAAGACAAATTCTTTTTAATTAGTAACTAATGCTTATCTTCAAGCATACTTATTAATGATAAATATGAATTTCCAGAATATAATTTTAATGAAAAAGCGCTAATTATTTTTTTTGTTTTATACTTCACATCATTTTTCTTAAAATCAACTACTTCTCCGGATACTCCTGAAGCTATTACTCCATCATACATCACAGGATAATCATAAGAGTTCATCTTATTATTATAACTTGCATAAACCGCAATATCCGCATGATTAGTCACCCAATTTTGTATATCGTCAGAATAGATTTTACTACTTAGACTAATATTAATTCTTTTTACACCCATGCTTTCCAATTTATCTAATCCATTTAATATGCCTTTTGAATTTATTTCTCCATTTATTTCTGCATTATAATAGAAAATAGAATAATTTTTATAATTGTCCCTAATAAAATCACATAATTCTTCACCATGGGAAAACGATTCTTGTTCATCATACACAGAGTTTAAATAAATAACATCTTTTCTCTTCGAATACAGTGCATCATCAATTATTCCATATTTTCTAGAATTTAAATTCTTTTTTTCAATTTTTATGATATAATTAGAATGTACATAATTAGCAAACACAATAATCACTATAATGACTATAACTTGGACTATTCCCTTTTTTCTTTTTGTCATCTTACGCGCTCCTACAACATTCCACAATTCTGATTTCCCATATTTCCCTCATACACAGACTAATTGACCCGTCCGCATCATGGTGCAATTGGAAAAAATCACATTCAAAACAATTTATCTTTTGAATAAACTGTTCTTTTTGTTTTTGCTCTAAATCTGATACTTTTCTCAAGAATTATACCAGATATCGAATCTACTAACAACTTATTATAATCGAATTAATTATTGCACATAATTGCAGGGATAAAAACACTTTAAACAATACGAAAGACAGACAATAGAAAACGCTATTTCGGTTGCGTTTGGTAGTTCTGATGCAGTATGGATTTTTTTTCCTCAAACATATCTTGTTCTCTGGCCATATTTTCCAATTAATTTTGGATGCGGCTCGTAGAGAGATCGGCAAAAATATGAGTTTCTCAATAAGTCCAGGATTTCTTTTACTGCTTTTGAGTGATAGGAGTGTATCCCAATAAATGGTATGGGACTGTCTTTCCGTTCAACCGCATAAATAATAAAACTGTAATATTGTACAACATATTTACGAATACACTACCTATGGCACACCCAATTATTCCAGAAACACCAAATTATTTACGCCGTTCACTAGCAGATGCTTTTCACGCTTCCCTTTTAGTGCCAATATCTGGGACAAAAAGGAAGCGTGAAGGAACTTCTTTTTATAAACAGTTTCGAGTTTCAGAACTGTTTCCCGATGATTTCACCATTTACCTACAATCGAGGGATTTCCTGTATTTTATAATTGGTAATATAAAGCCGCTCCAGTATTAGCCGGATAATATCCTAAATGTCTGGCTGATCTAAGTCAGGCATACACCCACACATGAAAACTTTGATTTCCACAGAGCCGACTAACCGCATTCTTCTTTCCAAGTGATAAACGGTGTTGGTGTTTACGGAAAACCAATTTGCGTTTTCCCTTACCAAGAAGTTTTCGTGTGTCATAATACAGCATAGAATAATTACCTTTGACCCTATCCTAAACCTTATATCAAGCAAGTATAGTATTATTTAAGATAATAGATTATTGTTTAATACCAAACCCAATAATGTGCATGTGGAAATTTATGACTACCTCCATGACTAAAATCAACATCTAAATAAACTTTTCCTTTTGCATCATAAAACCGTCTTTGAAGTAATTTTTTACCATCGCTGCTATATAAATCTGTACTAGAACTAGGATCACCTTTTGTGGATAAACTTCCAATTCTCCCTTTTACTTTTTTGTTCTTCTTTGCTTTACCAGGAACTTTATTTTTAGGGATAACTTTTCCATTTCCCCGCTTAACTTTATTCTTAGACGCGGTCGAAGCTTTAATCACTTTATACACTTCACGTGTAAATATAACACTCACAAGAGCACTAAGAATATAATAGCTAGCACTGCCCGCAACGGTTATAGCCACTTGACCCTCATACCCACCAAACTCAATCGTATCTACATAATCATTATCTTCATCAAATATTTCTACGGATTGTTCCTGTAAAACATCCTCGACATTCGCCGACTCGATTATATCCACTCTTGGATTAGAAGAAATAATAGCATCAATATCAACATCATCTGCAATATTGTCAACTATATCATTAAAATTGTCAAATACTAAAGAATATTTTTCTTCCACATCCTCCTCTAAAATATTAACCTCTATAATATCTCCTTCAGTATATGATGCATTTATTATTTCACCTTCATATTCTCCGGAAACGTTAATACCCTTATCTGTATCAGAAACTTCAAATTCAATTCCATCAGAATAAACTGTTTCTGAATCACAATTCACCGGACCAGCATTAATTTCATAAGAAAAATTTTAAAAAACAAATGCCATAACAAGTATCATTGCAATAATTCGACGATTAACTTTACCCATAACTTACCCTCCTGTTTTAAATTTGGACAATATTTTTATTACAACACCAGTCTACATTTTTTTAATTTCCCAAACCCTGAAAACAAATGCCTGTGATCACTCTGTCTGGAATGATGTCGCTGTATTGAAAGCAGTCCAGACTACTCTCGATCTTTTAGAAAAACAACCTTTCCTTCTTCCTATTGGTGGCACCATAATTGAAGATTCGGCAAACATTTTGATCTTTGTTCTAAATTGTACGATCATGCCATCTATAGTGGCTCCAATTGCCTCAATGGATACTGCATGGTTAATCTCCTATTCTCTTTTCCTGTATATCTGGATAGAAATTTTTTTATTTTTCTGTCCTGACAGGTTACCAACCCTGGGATAAGTAAAAGGACAAGCCTGCTTTGGCTGCTGAACTAATAACATAAGCACTGAAAACCATCAGCTCGAAACGTCAAGGGATTATGTTATGTGACCGCTAATATCCAAAAACGGAACTGACCGCTCTTGTGGAACAATTTGAGAATCTGGAAATGATCTGTAATGTCAGGGTTGATACGACTCTTTACGGACTCCCGTCAGCTAAAACCAAAAGAGCCTTTCTAAAAAACTAAAGTGTACCCTTTGTCAAGGACATTTTGGGTTTTTCCTTTTCAGATTTCTATTCTATATTTGTTTGTTGTGTAGAGGCATCACTTTGATGCCCCGGATTGTTTGTTTTTTCCTTTTGATTTTGGGATTATCAGTGGATAAACTCCCGTTTTCAGATATTGATAATATTCAACAGGTGACAGCTTTGCTAAGTCCCATTGATAACGTTCTGTATTATAGTATTCTGTCCAATCAATAACTGCGTTTAATATCTCTTCATAGCTGCAGCACTCTGATAAATCCAGTTCGTCCTTCATATGGCCAAAGAATGATTCCTGGGGAGCATTGTCCCAGCAGTTTGCCCTGCGGGACATGGACTGCCTCAGTTCATTATCCTTTAACAGCTGGATAAATTTGATGCTGGTATAGTGAGATCCCTGATCGCTATGGATCAATGTCTCTGTACTTAAATCAGTTCCATGCTTTTCTACTAACTGATTTACTGTTTCCAGTACAAAATCAATTTCCAATGATTTGCTGAGAACCCATGACAGCAACTCCTTGGTACAGGCATCAATAATTGTTGACATATAGCACCGAGGCGCCTTCCCGTTTATAATATATGTGATATCTGTTAACAGGATTTTCCTTGGCCCATGTTCTTCAAATTCACGGTTCACTATATTGGGGGCGGTATATGCCGTCGCCATTGCTTTTGCCATCCGCCGGTAGGGGTTCGCTTTGCGGATGGGACACCGTAAGTTATACTTCTTCATCAGACGCCGGATCTTTTTTATATTCATCACAATCGGCGGTTCCATGTGTAACAGCCGCATATATATGCTGCGGGCCCCTTTATGGTATCCACGGTGCTGGTATGCTTCCAGAATTAAAAGAAAATCCTGCCTGTCTTGTTCCTCCCTTTCCATTCGCTGGTCTTCTGTTGAGAGATAATGGTAATATCCTGAACGGGATACCCCTGCAATTTCACACATGGCTGTTACATTCAATAGATTATCGCTTTTTTGCAAAGTATCATAAATAATCTGATACTTTGCATGAGCTGGTATTTTCATCATTTTATAACATACCCAATCTAGCGGACTATAGGAAACACTAAAAAACTTACACATTTAACTTGACAAACCGACCTCGCCATATCTTTTCCTATTCCCTGTTTCTGCAATCCCCCACTGCCGTCTCTTTGGTACTTTCCATTGCTTCCAGATGATTACCCTCAGTCTTGCAAATGTGCGTCCACGTCGTTCATTGCTGTTTTCATGGTGCCTAACGCGAAGTAGTTTATCCATCCCCTGATTGCCCAGTTTAGTCTCTGTACCCTCACCACAAATGTCATGGACTGGCTCCGGTTTGTCAGCTTCTTTAGTATCCTCTTGAATTTCTCCACCGAATCCTTGTGTGGCCTGCACTTCCATTCTTTTGCTTTGGAATCCTTATAGAGCCCAAATCTCAGATATTTAAGCCTGCCCGGTCTTGTGATTCTCGTCTTTTCCACGTTCACCTTTAATCCGAGCTTTCGCTGTGTCCACTCTGTTATCGAATACATGACACGTTTGGCGCTTGCTTCGCTTCTTGCTATCACGCAGTCGTCCGCATACCTCACGGGGCGCACAGTGTCCAGTGGACACCGGCTTTGCGCCGACCGAAGCGGAGCGTAGACAGTCCGTGTTCTTTCCTCGTCTACCCTCCTGATTTACGCACATGGGTTACGGCTAACTTTAGGGCTTCATTTCTTTTGGCCAACTTACCCGCCATGCACGCCTTATTATCAGGTTTCTGTCCGTGGGGCTACGATTTCGCTATCCCTTCTTCCCGCCCACACCTCACGATATGAACCTTGGGAATCGCTATAAATTTCATCGGTAGTTACGCCTATGTGGACTTTCACCACAGAACACGGGCATGCCTGTCATACCAAAAAAAGACCTGGCCACGCCAGGTTACTGCTGTAAATCCTTCACACGCCAAAGAGCGGAAATGGTCCGTCATTCCCGCTCTTTCATATATTCCTCTATCAATACCACGTTTCCCGCCGCCAGGGTTTTCGGCACGTCAATGATGCGCTGATTTTCGGAACCCCGGAACCGGATGCGCAAATTCTTTTTATCCTCCTCAAAACGTCCGTCCACCAGGACGTCGATCAATCGTAATATCTCCTCTGTCTCAGAGGTATGGCCCCGGCTGTCGCCGAGCAGCTCCGTATCCAGCAGGAACCCTGTATACATCCAGATCGTCTTTTCCGGCAGCGCCTCCCGCACCCGGCGCAGGAAAGGCAGAAGATCCCGCTGATTTTCCGGCTCAAAAGGCTCGCCGCCGAGGACGGTCAGCCCCGCGATATGGGACGGCGACAAAGCCGCGAGAATCTCCTGCTCCGTCTCCTCCGTAAAAGGCTTTCCGTAAGAAAAACTCCAGGTCTGGGGGCTGAAACAATGCTCACAGCGGTTGCGGCATCCGGACACGAAGAGGGATACCCGGACGCCGGGCCCGTTCTCAATGCTGAATTTTTTGATATTGCCGTAATACATATAAACTCCTTATCGTCGCCTGGCCTTTCCATAAAACGCCGTCCAAAGCCGCACCTTTTTACCTTCCTGCGCAGCCCTGTACGTCTTGTACCTGCTACCATCCTATACGCGTCAGCATCCGATCCGCCAGCATTGCATATTCATGCCACATGTAAAAATACTCCGCCTGACCCAATTTCAGCCCGTGCAGGGAGCGCAGCTTCCCCTGCTGCTGAAAACGTTCCAGAAAAACAGGATAGCTCCCTTCCCAGGGCTTAAACTCCGTCCCCGCAAAATGGATGACCGCCGGCTGATACTCCGGCTTCTCCTTCATCCGGCCAAAATGCCAGAGGCAGAAATTGTAAGGCATATAATTCGCAGACTTAACTCGCGGGTACGCATAATATCTGAGATTTCCCGCAAAGGCCACCGACAACAACCCCTGATCGCCCAGATAAATGCGCTCCGTATTTTCCCCGCACATTTTCTGCAGAACCTGGCAAAGATACTCATAATCATTCATGGTGAAACCGTCCTGGCGCATCCGGTCCAGGTTGATGACATAAGAGCCGGAATTAAACAGCCCCCACAGAATTCCCGGCAATTCATCCCGATTTCCCAGATCATCACTGGTATACAGTTCCAGGGAACCGTTGACATCTTTGTATTTCACACCGGTCACTACCAGGGCCTTGTCCTGAAAATTATAATTATAATAGGGACGGATATCGCCCACTACCAAAGTATCTCCCGCGTCCAGATACATGGCCCGATGCACCGTTTCAGGCAAAAGCTGATGGGCACACAGAGCGTAATAGGCCTCACCATGCCATCCGCCCCCATATCTGGCCAAGGCGTCATATCGCTCTGGCTCCGGCACACGGATCTCCCGGAAATCCAAATTCTCAAATTCTTCGCTAAGAGCCTGCAACATCTCTATATTTTTCTGACTGACCCGCGTGTGAAACAGGTAAAACGTGACCGGCGTTTTTTTCATTGCTATTCCCAGCGCCGTCATACCGACTGTCACATAAGGCGCCAGCCCGTCATCACAGGAAGTAATGATATGCATTCTGCTTTCTTTCTGTTCCCGACTTTCCATTATTATCCTACTTTCCTTCCCGTTAAATATCCCATTACAGCCGTCCGGCCCGCTGCACACGGGAATACGCGAACTGCCGGGAAACGCCACGCTTTCCCGGCAGCCATACGCCATAAATATCTCTCTGTATCACAGGTGCAGTACCCGCTCCTGAATCTCCTGAGTCCTGCCCTGATTCCAGAACTGGGTGCCGATGTAGCCGCAGGTACGGCGGGCCACATTCATCTTGGACTGGTCTTTGTTGCCGCAGTTGGGGCATACCCAGACCAGCTTGCCGTCTTTGTCCTGCTGAATCTCGATTTCCCCGTCGTAACCGCAGGCCTGGCAGTAATCGCTCTTGGTATTCAGTTCCGCGTACATGATGTTGTCATAGATGTACTGGATCACACTGAGCACCGCCTCCAGGTTGTCCTTCATATCCGGCACTTCCACGTAGCTGATGGCGCCGCCCGGGGACAGCTTCTGGAACTGGGCCTCGAATTTCAGTTTATCAAAGGCGTCGATCTCCTCGGTCACATGGACGTGGTAGCTGTTGGTAATGTAATTTTTATCCGTCACTCCGGGGATCACACCGAAACGCTTCTGCAGGCATTTGGCAAATTTGTAGGTGGTGGATTCCAGCGGCGTACCGTAGAGGCTGAAATCCATATTCTCTTCGGCCTTCCACTTCGCGCAGGCGTCGTTCATATGCTGCATGACCTGAAGGGCGAAGGGCGTCGCTTCGGGATCGGTATGGGATTTGCCGGTCATACGGCGCACGCACTCGCACAGGCCCGCATAGCCCAGGGAGATCGTGGAATAGCCGCCGTAGAGCAGCTTATCGATGGTCTCGCCCTTTTTCAGACGGGCCAGAGCGCCGTACTGCCACAGAATCGGGGCCACGTCCGAAGGGGTTCCCTTCAGGCGGTTGTGGCGGCACATCAGCCCTTCTTTACACAGCGCCAGACGTTCATCGAAAATTTTCCAGAATTTGTCCATATCTCCCTCGGCAGAACAGGCCACATCCACCAGGTTGATGGTGACTACGCCCTGATTGAAACGGCCGTAGTATTTCGGCTTTCCGTTCTCATCTACGTAAGGGGTCAGGAAGCTCCGACAGCCCATGCAGGTATAGCAATGGCCGTCGCCGTTTTTATCCACCTTAAGCTGCAGCATCATTTTCTCGGAAATATAATCCGGCACCATGCGCCTGGCCGTACATTCCGCCGCCAGCCTGGTCAGATACCAGTATTTGCTACCCTCGGTGATATTGTCCTCCTCCAGCACATAGATCAGCTTGGGGAACGCCGGGGTGATATACACGCCCTTTTCGTTCTTAATACCCTTGATCCTCTGCCGGAGCGCTTCCTCGGTGATCAGCGCCAGATCGTCGCGAGTCTGTCCCTCGGGCACTTCGTCCAGATACATGAAAATGGTGATAAAAGGCGCCTGGCCGTTGGTGGTCATCAGAGTGATCACCTGATACTGGATCATCTGGACGCCCTGCTCTACCTCCTTGCGCAGACGCATTTCCGCTACCTGGTCCATGGTCTCGTCATTAGCCTCTATACCCGCCTCGGCAAACTCCCTGCGCACCGCTTTCCGGTATTTCTCACGGCTTACCTGAACGAAGGGCGCCAGATGGGCCAGGGAAATACTCTGGCCGCCGTACTGAGAGCTGGCGATCTGGGCGATGCTCTGGGTGGCGATATTACAGGCCGTGGCAAAGCTGTGGGGCTTCTCGATCATCGTCTCACTGATGACCGTACCGTTCTGCAGCATATCCTCCAGATTTACCAGGCAGCAATTATGCATATGCTGGGCAAAATAATCCGCGTCATGGAAATGGATCAGCCCCTGCTCATGGGCGTCCACAATCTCCTGGGGCAGCAGAATACGGCGGGTGATATCCTTACTGACCTCCCCGGCCATGTAATCCCGCTGCACGCTGTTGACGATGGGATTTTTATTGGAATTTTCCTGCTTGACTTCCTCATTATTGCACTCGATCAGACTCATGATCTGATCGTCGGTGGAATTGGATTTACGCACCAGAGCCCTCTTGTAACGATAGGTGATATACTTCCGGGCCACCGAGAATGCCTTATGCCCCATGATCTGATTCTCCACCATGTCCTGAATCTCTTCCACCCCGGGAGAACGATTCAGGCCCTCGCAGATGCCCTCCACATTCTTCACAATATCGCCGATCTGATCGTCGCCGAGACGCTCGCTCTCCGCCACCTCTTTATTGGCCTTGATGACTGCCACCTGAATCTTGCTGGCGTCAAAGACCATCTCTTCCCCGCTTCTCTTAATAATTTTCATCCTACACTCCTCTAAAGGCTACTTTCTCCGCAGCCATGCGGCGCCTCCCCGGGCTGCCGTATGGCGACTCTTTTCCTGCGGCGGTTCAGGCCGAACCGTCTGCTTCTCTCCTTATCCCTACAATATTTTGTAGGGTGTAATAGAGACTATACTACATCTTGTGTGTATATGCAAGTCTCTGGCACAAGATATATTATTTTTGTCAAACCTCACAAAGATTGCAAAGAATGGAAAGTGTTTTTTTTATGGTATTTTTTCTCGACAAAATACGCCCCCGGCATCCCGCGCCGGAGGCATACAGTCAAAAATTTCTCAAAGGAACCGCTTGAGATGGATGAGGGCATTTCCATTTATTCATGCTGTTTTTCTTCCAGTATCTCTCTCAAAATCTGGTTAACGGCGGCCGGATTGGCCTTGCCCCCGGTGGCCTTCATGGTCTGGCCCACCAAAAAGCCCATGGCCTTTTTCTTCCCCGCCCGGTAATCCGTCACGGACTGAGGGTTAGCCTCCACCACCTCCGCAACGGTCTTTTGCAGTGCGTCGGTGTCATTTTCCATCTTCAGGCCGTGTTCCTCCACATACCGCTCCGGGTCCACGTCCTCATCAAAAATCTTCTCGAACACTTCCTTGGCCACGGAACCGTTGACCGTTCCCGCTTCCACCAGGCCGATCAGCTTCGCCAGATGCTCCGGCGAGAAGGTGATCCGGTCCGCGTCCATCTCCCGTTCCTTCAAAAGCCGCATGGTCTCTACCATCAGCCAGTTTGACACCTTCTTGGGCCTGTGGCACACCGCCACAGCCTCCTCAAAGATATCCGCCAGCCGCTTCGTACCGGTCAGGATATCCGCGTCATATTCGGGCAGACCAAATTCCTTTATATAGCGGGCCTTTTTCTCTGTCCGGAATTCCGGCTGCCGGTTACGGATCTCACGGATCATTTCGTCGGATATCACCACCGGCGTCAGATCCGGGTCCGGGAAATAGCGGTAATCCTGGGCGTCCTCTTTGGAACGCATGGCATAAGAATACTCCTTCGCGTCATCCCACCGGCGGGTCTCCTGGATCACCGGCCGTCCCGACTCCAGCAAGTCGATCTGGCGGGTCCGCTCCCCCTCAATAGCCCTGGCAATAGCCTTAAAGGAATTCAGGTTCTTCATCTCCGTGCGGGTGCCGAATTCTCTGGCTCCCGCCTCCCGGACAGACAGGTTTACGTCGGCCCGCATGGAACCCTCCTGAAGCTTACAGTCGGAAGCTCCCAGATACTGGATGATCAGCCGCAGCTTATCCAGATAGGCGATCACTTCATCGGCGCTGCGCATATCCGGTTCCGACACAATCTCGATCAAGGGCACGCCGCTCCGGTTGAAGTCCACCAGGGAACAGTCCTCCCACTCGTCGTGAATCAGCTTGCCCGCATCTTCCTCCATGTGGATCTCGTGGATGCCCACGACCTTTTTCCCGCCGTCCGCCGTCTCGATCTCCACCCCGCCGTCATGGCAGATGGGCAGATAGAGCTGTGAGATCTGATAATTCTGAGGGTTATCCGGATAGAAATAATTCTTCCGGTCAAATTTGCAGTACTGATTGATGCTGCAGCCCGTGGCCAGGCCTACGGCCAGGGCCAGCTCCACCACCCGCTTATTTAACACGGGCAGGGAACCGGGCATACCGGTACACACCGGACAGGTGTGGGTATTCGGCGCGCCGCCAAAAGCCGTGGAACAGCCGCAGAAAATCTTTGTCCTGGTGGCCAGCTCCACATGAACCTCCAGGCCGATCACTGTTTCATACTGTCTGCTCATCTCGCTTCACCTTCCTTCTTTTCCGCTTCTGTCAGACGGCCCACATCCGCCAGGGGCGCCCGTCCCCTGGCCTGTTCAAAGGCATAACCCGCCCGGAGAATATTTTTCTCCTTAAAGCAGTCCCCGATGAGCTGCAGACCGATGGGCAACCCTTTCGCGTCCATGCCGCAGGGAACCGTCATACCCGGCAGGCCGGCCAGATTTACAGAAATCGTATAGATATCCCCCAGATACATCTGAATCGGATCGCTCAAAGATTCGCCCAGCCGCGGCGCGGTGTAGGGCGCCGCCGGACCCAGGATCACGTCATATTTCGCAAAAGCTTCGTCAAAGGCCTTCTTGATCAGCGCCTTGGTGCGCAGAGCTTTCAGATAATAGGCGTCGTAATACCCGGAACTCAAAACAAAGGAACCCAGCATGATCCGTCGTTTCACCTCGGGTCCGAAACCCTCGGACCGGGTCTTTTTATACATATGGTGGAGCCCCTCCGCATCCTCGCAACGATAGCCGTACTTCACGCCGTCAAACCGGGACAGATTAGAGCTGGCCTCCGCCGAAGCGATGACATAATAAGCCGGGATCGCGTACTCCACCAGACTTAAGTCAAATTGCTCCACCACGGCTCCCCGCTCTTTCAGTACCTGCGCGGCCTCAAGCACCGCCCGGCGCACCCCGGCGTCCAGGCCCTCTCCCAGATAATCCGCAGGAATACCGATGCGCATCCCTTTTACGTCATCTGCCAGGGCCGCGGTAAAATCCGTATCCTTCCGCGCCACCGAAGTACTGTCTCTGCAATCATGAGCGGCCAACACCTCCAGCAGGGCCGCGCAATCCGCCACATCCCGGCCTACCGGGCCGATCTGATCCAGAGAGGACCCGTATGCAATCAGACCATACCGGGATACCGTCCCGTAGGTGGGCTTGATACCCGTCACGCCGCAAAAAGAGCTGGGCTGGCGGATTGACCCGCCCGTATCCGACCCCAGAGCCAGAAAGCATTCCCCCGCCGCCACGGCCGCGCAGGAACCGCCGGAAGACCCCCCCGGCACATGCTCCGGATTCCAGGGATTTCTTGTCACGCCGAAAGCCGACGTCTCCGTGGTGGAACCCATGGCAAACTCGTCCATATTCGTTTTCCCCAGGATCACGGCCCCGGCATCCGTCAGGCGCTCCGCCGCGTCCGCACTGTATGTGGGCACAAAATTCTCCAGCATACGGGAACTGCAGGTGGTGCGCATCCCTTTCGTACATATGTTATCCTTCACCGCCACCGGTACCCCCGCCAGGGGACCGGCGAGCTCTCCGGCCTCTATCTTCTCCTGCGCCTGCTTCGCCCGCAGAAGCGCCCCTTCCTCGTCCACGGTCACGTAGGCATGTACCGTACCCTCCACTTTCCGTATCTGTGCCAGAGAAGCCTTCGCAGCCTCTACAGCCGTGACTTCTTTATCCTTAATCTTCCTGCCCAGTTCCAGGGCAGTCATCTGCCATAACTCCATGTCCTCCTCCTACTCCACCGTCCGCGGTACCTGATACTGCCACTCCTTCGCCTCCGGCGCGTTTGCCAGCATTTGCTCCCTGTCGTCCCCGTTTGTCACCACGTCCTCCCGGAACACATTATGCACCGGGAACACATGGGACATGGGTTCCACGTCCGATGTATCCAACTCGTTTAATTTGTCAATATAATCCAGCATACGGCCCATATCCTTCTTAGCCGCCTCCTTCTCCTCCGGAGACAGCTCCAGTTTGGCCAGAATGCCCACATAATCGATCACCTCGTCACTTATCACATTTGCCATATTCTTCTCCTTTCATTCTGCCGCAATCCCGTCCGGTCACGGCAGCCTGACCGCGCCGGACAGTCCTCTTCTTCCGGCTGCCGGCCAGCGGCTGATCACGGGAACTCCAGCTCCGGCGACAGATACACAGACTCGCCCTCCATGGCGCCCTCCAGCGTCACGGTCTCACCCTCGGCCAGAGTCAGGTTATAAAACACATCCCGGTATCCCTCCTCCGGACCGTAACCGGAGAGAAATATCATCCGGGTATCCCCGTCTTCCCTCTCCACCCGAAGCTCCACGATCCCGGAATCTTCATCCGGGGCGTAGCGCACATCATACCTGCCGGGAGCAATATCGGTTCCCACCGAATACTCCTCACCCGCAAGTACTTCCACATCCTCCAGAGAGACATCCGCCTCATAGGGTGTAAGCGCCTCCGTCTGGGCATTCTCCGCCTGAAATTCCAGTTCACAGCCGCCCTCCACCGTTACCCGGGCGCCGGGATACAGACGAAGATCTTCCACCTCGTTCCCGGGCTCCAGCCAACTGTAATACCATATGGCATTGTCCTCGTCCTCCACATAGAGGCCGCCCTTACCTTCCGATACCGTAACCTGATAGGTTCCCTGGGGGATCGTTTCACCTACCATATAATATCCCGCCGTCAGAGAGGCCGACCACGTCTCCCCGTCCGCCGGCATCTCATTCTTCACATAATCATAGAGATCCTCTGTGGTCCTCGCCTCATTTTCAGAGGTTTCAAATCCCGTATCTTCCTCCGGATCATTGCCGATCTCCACCTCTATGCCGGTATTTTCGTCCAGCCAGTCCACGGCCTGTTCTGCTTTTTTCCCAAACCCGGAGAACCAATCCGGGAATTCCGTCACGACCGCTGACAAAAATCCCAAGACAACCCATAAAATCACAAACCATTTGATCACGGAAACCGGCCGCCGGCCGGCTGCGCCGCCCTTCGCCTTGCGTTCTTCTTTACTGCCTGACGGTCTTCCGGCCGGACGGTTTTCCGTACCGCCGGATGTTCTTTCTGCCCGGCGTTTTCCGAAATCGCCGGATGCCCCTCCGGTCGGTCTGTTTTCGGATCTGCCCGTCTGCCGGCCGGCCTTCCGGCCGTTCGTCCCCACCGCTTTCTCTTCTTTCCCGGAAAGCGTTCGCTCATATTCTTTCTTTTGCTCCCGGGCTTCCGGACTGTATCTCCCGCAATCCTCATTCAACCGATACGTATGCTCTGCCATGCGGCTGTAATCCATCCCACAGTCCTGACAACGCCCATCCACAATCCGCCCGTCACAAATCACACACCGTCCAGCCATCACAAATCAATCTCTCCCTCAAAAGCCACCGCCGCGGGGCCGGTCATATACACCAGGTTCTCCTCCCGATCCCAGCGGACCCGCAGATCCCCGCCCAGCAGATGCACCGTTACTTCATCCTCCGTATAACCATTCACCATCGAGGCCACCGCCGCGGCGCAGGCTCCCGTACCGCAGGCCAGCGTCTCCCCCGAGCCCCGCTCCCATACCCGCATCTCCAGGTTTTCGCGGTCCGTCACCCGGATAAACTCTGTATTGATCCTGTCCGGGAAACGCTCGTGATGCTCGAACAGCGGCCCGACTTTCTCTATATCCAGTCCCTTCACATCTTCCAGATAGACCACCACATGGGGATTTCCCATGGAAACCCCGGTTATGGCATAAGTCACGCCGCCCACTTCGACAGGCTCCGCCACCACTTGCTCCCGCTCCGATATAATGGGAATTTTGGCCGCCGTAAGTTCCGGGCTGCCCATATTCACCCGGACAAACGACACTTTTCCGTCCTCCCCAATCGTCAGATCCAAAACCTTGATCCCGCTCTTTGTGTCCACACGAATCCTGGTCTGATCCGTCAGGCCGTAATCATACACATACTTCGCCACGCAGCGAATCCCGTTGCCGCACATGGCTCCTTCCGAGCCGTCGGCATTATACATGGCCATCTCAAAATCCGCCCGATCCGACGGCTTAATCAAAATCAGTCCGTCCGACCCAATCCCAAAATGCCTGTCGCTGACCCGTATCGCCAGCTCCCCGGGATTCTCCACCTGTTCTTTAAAACAATTCACATACACATAGTCATTTCCTATCCCATGCATTTTCGTAAATTTCATACGCTCACTCCTCCATCATACACAGCACCATTCCCGCTGTATCCGCCAGCGAATTTCCGCCGTCCATACTGCGTTTCTGCAGATACCGATGGGCCTCCCGCTCCGTGAAATGCCTCCGCTCCATCAAAAGCCGTTTCGCCCTGTCGATCACTGCCTGCTCCTGCGGATTCCGCTCCCTGGGCTGCCGGCCCCGCTTTTTCCCTGCGCGGCTCATCCGGCCCTCCATAGTATCCACCGCCTGCAGAAGCTCATACGCCTTGAGAGGCATCGTCACCGAAGGAATCCCTCTGGCCACGCCGCCGCCAATCACTTTCCCGGAAGCCACCAGAAGCATCTCAAATCCCGGCGGCATCGCCCCGTGAAGATGATGATACACCATGTCGGGCAGCTTATATCCCGATATTACGATGCCTCCGTGAAGACTGTCCATACATTCCAGGGCCTGGCTGCCGGTAGTACAGATATACTGGACGGAAAATCCGTGGCGGACAAGCAGGTTTTTCATACTTTTCGCATCCTCCAGCCGGGGAAATACCACAATAATATTGCCCACTCTCACGCCTCCCCTTCTCTATATACGACCCGGAAAACCCATTCGTCCGCTTCCCACTGTCCGGGAACAACTACCCCAAAGTCACACATTGTACAGATACTCTTCGACCTCCCACGGCGTGACCTGCTGCTGATACGTCCTCCACTCCTGCTTTTTCCCTTTCAGATAACTGCCGCTGTACTCTTTTCCCAGCACCGACAGTACAAACTCATCTTTCTCCATCTCCGTAATGGCCTCTCCCAGACTCATGGGCAGCTTCTCCAGGCCCAATTCCTCTTCGTCCTGCCGGCCCATCTGGTACAGATTGCCGGACACTTCCGGTGGCGGCAGAATCTGTTCCTGTATGCCGGAAAGCCCCGCGGCCAGACAGAGAGCCAGCGCAATATAAGGATTGGCAGACGGGTCGGGGTTCCGAAGCTCGATCCGGGTACCCACACCCGCAGGCCCGACGGCAGGCACCCGGATAAGGGGGCTCCTGTTCTGGGACGACCAGGCCAGATACACCGGCGCCTCATAGCCCGGTACCAGACGTTTGTATGAATTCACCAGTGGATTCAGCGCCGCCGACATTCCCTTGATATGCTTCAAAAGGCCGCCGATAAACCAGTATGCCTCTTTGCTCAGGCCTCTTTCGTCCCCGCCGTCCAGGAAGAGATTAGCGCCGTCCCCGTCATGAAGGGACATATTCAGGTGCATACCGGAACCGTTGATGCCGGTGATGGGTTTCGGCATAAAAGACGCGTACATCCCATGCCCCTTGGCTATGGTGCGGATGGCCATCTTGTACGTCATCAGGCTGTCCGCCGTCCGCAGAGCGGAATCATATTTGAAATCGATCTCATGCTGGCCGGGCGCCGCCTCGTGGTGGGTGGCTTCCACCTGGTACCCCATATCTTCCATGGTCAGCACCATGTCCCTGCGAAAATTCTCCCCCGTATCCACCGGTCCCACGTCAAAATATCCTGCTTTCTCATAAGTACGAATCTCCGGCTTGCCATGCTCGTCACTCTCAAAAAGAAAGAACTCCAATTCCGGCCCCACCTTAAAATGATACCCCATCTCATGGGCTTCCCGCACCACCTTTTTCAATATATAACGGGAATCCCCCTCAAAAGGCGTGCCGTCATGACGGTACACATCACAGATCAGCCGGGCCACCTTGCCCTGCTGGGGCCGCCAGGGAAAAATACTGAACGTGTCCAGATCCGGACGCAGAACCATATCCGACTCTTCCACCCGCGCAAATCCCTGCACCGCGGAGCCGTCAAACATACACTGATTATTCAGAACTTTTTCCAGCTGCCCCACAGTGACCGCCATATTTTTCAGTTTTCCAAACATATCTGTAAACTGGAGGCGGATAAACTCCACGTCCTCTTCTTCTACCATCCTGAAAATATCTTCTTTATTATATACAGCCATTGGCTCTACCTCCCTGTCGGATTCCTGTTTCGTCCTTATACTACCATTCTTTTCTGTAAAATACAATTCTTAAACACTTTCCTTTTAGCAGATCACAGCCTCCGGGCTATTTGCGCAAAAAGCCCCTGCATGATTTTCCATGCAGAAGCTTTTCATAATCATAAATTCCATGACATACAGCCGTGGATTTCCCCTCTTATTCAGTTACAGTGTTTTTCTGTTTACCTCTTTTTCCCATATTTTCTGAGATATTCCTGAGCTTTTGGGGCGGATATAGCCAACCTGGTTTGCAGCCGATTTACGATCTCCTCCACTGATTTGTCCACATGGCGCTCTTTTGTATAGGCTATGGCTTTGTCCCTGGTTTCCTTTAACGGCACGCCCCCAAAAGGGAGAATTCTGCCCCATGGGTTTGCGACTTTTTTCGGATCTTTATATTGTCTCTGGAAGCCTGTAGGCTTTCCGCATATCCTCTGTGCTCAAGGACGGAGGATTCTTCTGTGTCACTGTCCTCAAGATCCTCTGGCTTAATTACCGGCTTTCCCTCAAACAGGACGGCATTAAACAGATCGGCGATGACACGGTTAACGTCCACTCTGTTTATACCATTGATAGAGTTACCTATAAAGGCGATATAACCGACTGCGAACTTTGCGAAGAACCCCTGTCGGTCACAGAAATGTTATTGCTGGGCTGGCGGAAACGTTCCCGTTATTTATTTCTGACATTCTGTCCGGATAAACCCCAAAGTATGGAACTGGATATCCGGGCAGCCAAAAACGGAACCCCCTACAGCACACATATCGTTTTAGAATAGTGCAGAAAAATTGTCTCAAAGCTGTTCCGCGGGTTTACGCAATAAACGCCCCGTGTGCGGAACAGCTTTTTTAATACATATGACGGCCCAGGCAGGCCAACCGAACCGCACTACGACAATTTGCCGTCTTTACTGCATGTCAAAATGACCATTTTTGTATGCGACCCTATGGCTTCTCCCCCTTTGTACTGCGTTCCCGTAGCTTTGGCTGTCGCCTGACTCCCGCTTTTTGACGCAGAAGCATTACTGACCTTCCATGATGAGGAATAACACTTTGTCGAGACAGCGGATTTCGTACAGGTTGCTTTCTTACCATTATAAGAAAATGTCCCTTTCACAGAAACTTCCCACAATTTTGAACCGGACGCGGATCTGTAAATAATAGTTTTTTTACCCGAACGGACCGTAGAAGTTGAAAATGGCCGGATTATCGAGCCATCACTTACGATCTCTGTTATTGTAACAAAACAGCTGCCATCTTCCAGATATTCTATCTCTTCATTTTCCACATCAGGTAATTCGTCTGCCGCGTATGCATTCACAGACAATAATACGCAACACAATAAAACCGCAATTATTTTTTTCATTTTTTACCATTCCTTTCTAAAACACAGCCAAGACAGGAAAGACTCTTTCGCACTTCTTATTCATTGGGTAAATCTTCTATTATACTTTCTTCGTAAGTTATAAGTGAATCCCTGAACTCCTGAAGCGCACAATAATCATGATAATACTCAACCGCAAACAAAAGTATGGCGAGCGCAAGCATTACTATGCACGCCAGCCGTATATATTTCGCAATATTTAAGCGTTTATAGAGGTAATTCACATCAGAACCCGTGATGTACTCGTTCACCACATCCTGCGGCGCGCCAAAACGGTCTTCAAAATCGGAGAGCGATGCCGCCGGATGCTCCAGTAGATACTCCTCCAGGCTGTTTTCCAGCCCTTTCAGAAAACGCCTTTCCGGAATCCCATATACGGGAAACAACGCCCGAACCCGCTTCATGTATTGTTTTTTTGTATCTTTCACTGCGCACCCCTTTCACCCGTTATCCGGAATATACTCTTGGGGCATGGAACCAAGCACAAGCCGGATTCCTCGATTTGTCCGAACGTAACTTTCCAGCAGCGTATCCAGATAGGCCTTCCCCTCGGGTTCCAAATGATAATATACCCTGGTCATTCGTTTACCCACCTGTCTTTTCTCGTCGCTGATATAGCCTTTGTCCAGCATCCGGTAAAGCGCGGGATACAGGGAACCCTCCGGCACCGCCAGAATTCCTTCCGAACGCTCTTTTATATATTGGGAAATCTGATAACCGTACAGATCCCCTTCCTGCAGAAGATATAGAAGAAGCATCTCTACAGAACCTTTTTTAAATGTATCTTGCTGTTTAGCCATACCCTCTCCTTTTTGAAGGTATTATAACATACTTAACAAATTAATTCAAAGATTTTCAGCCTCAAAAAGCCTGCGGCTTTTGTAGCTCAAAATAACCACTCCGGACACCAGTGCCGCAAACAGCACCACCAACAGGACAGACAGCCCGGAACAGACCAGAGGTTCTATGGTAACAGGGATAGCAGCCATCCGTGCGTCTATTTCCTGAAAATTTGCCTGGGAATCGGACATACGCATAAGCCCGTAAATCATCTTATCGCGGAATCGGAATAATACACCCTGTATTACCGCAGAAGACAACGTAACGGTTACCACGGTTAAAACCAGTATTTCCAGGAGAAACTCGCCCAGGATCTCGCCTCTGCTCCGCCCCAAAGCAATGTATATTCCAGCTTCCCGGTAGTGCCCCTTCATCCACAGCCATCCTGTACAAAATAAAACCACAGCCGCGGTCAGATAGGTAACACCCAGCAACAGATCTTTTACCACGCCCAGTTTTCCGGAAAAACCGCTGGTTCCCCGGGCAGCGTTGGAAATACTGTCATTGCAGACGATGGCATCCCTATCCTGCAGCAGCTTCTCCATTTGCTTTCTCACAGATTGCAGCGCCGCATAATCATCTATATAAAATTCATATTCACTTTTCGCCCCCGCCAAAGGCAACGCCGCATAGTCAAGAAAAAATGGTTCTTTTTCCCGCCATGACCTATCCTCGCCTTTCCCGGCAGACATACGGTACATGCCGCATATGGGCAGTTCCAGGATATTCCCGGTATCTGTGAGGAACATCTGTATGTAATCCCCTATATGCCACCGATTTAACGCCGCCGTCCTTTCTCCCACCAAAATCTCCCGTCCATATGGGAAATCTCCGTCTGCAAGGCTGTAGCCCCCCTGCAGAAAATATGCATTAGCCGCGGTATTGGTGCTGGCCAGCAGCCTGATCTCCCCGTCTGTTTTTTCTCCGTCAAAAGCCATACTTCCCGATGAAGCTGTCGCCCCATCCGTCAAAAAAGCGCTCGCCTCACTCCAACAGGTGTATCCCATAACATGGGGCAATTTTCCGGCTTCCCGTAACAAATCCTCCGGTATATCCACATTCTCGTCCTCTGCGGAAAGCCAGATATACACGCCGTCCGTCTCCGAAAACTCCCTCATATAGCTGTCCCAGAGGCTGTCCAGATAAAACCCCACCGCCGAAAAACAGACAAACACGGCAATACAGCCCGCAAGCCCTCCGCTTCTGCCCGGACAACGGATCAGTCTTAATAAAGCGTTTTTCATTGCGCTCATCCTTTTCCACCCGCCCTCCCGGCCGTCTGCATCTGTACGGTTTCTTCCAGTTTTCCGTCGCTGAACATAAAGCTCACATCGGAAGCGTCTCTCACCCGCAGGGAATGGGTTACAACGACCACACATTTATTCCATTTTTCCACCAGTTCCCGCAGCAGGCCGATCATAACATCTGTAGCCGCACTGTCCAGGTTCCCCGTCGGTTCGTCAGCCAGAATATAACGCGCATCCACTGCCAACGCCCGGGCAACGGCAACGCGCTGCATCTGGCCGCCGGAAAGCCTGGTTACCCGCCGCTCGATTTCCCGGGCATCCAGTCCCAGAGAAAACAAAATTTCCTCCGCCCTCTTTTTCAGGTCGTGGCGCTTTGTACGCGGTTCTGCAATCTGCAAAGCAGCCATAACATTTTCGACAGCCGTCATATAAGTAAATAACTGATAATCCTGAAAAATGTAGGCCACATATCCACGGCGCAGTTTATTTTCGCCGATTTCCCCTATCCGCTTTCCATCAATGCGGATCTCTCCCTGCTCCGGCTGGTCCAGACCGCCCATCAGGCTCAAACATGTAGTTTTACCCGATCCGGACGGCCCAAAAATAGTGTAGAATATCCCCGGTTCACATTGTAACGACACATCCGTAAGCGCTGTTTTTTTCTGTCTTCTCCTGAGTTTATATGCATAGGTTACATGGGACATTTCCAACACGGCATTCACCTCCATTAAAATCAGTCATTCATTACTCAAAACAAGTTCACGGGGAGTTTTTCGCCACAGTTTTATAAGCAGTGGCAATACAGACGCCAGAATGAGCAGAAACACCAATCCGTAATACAGGCCAAACTCACGAATTGCAAAATTCTGAACCCGCACCTGCAAATCTCTGTTAAATCCGTTAAGCATCTGGGGAACACCGCCGGATACAACAGTGTCCTTAATCAGTGTAGCGCAAATCCTTTTTCCGAGAGGAATCATGACTGCCAGGGAACACAGTGAAGAAATAACCCCTGCCAGAAACAGGCTGAGCAGATTCTGACCGACCACGCGGCCCAGCCCGGCGCCCAACATGAACAAAATCCCAGCGTCCCGCAAAGCATACCGCATATACAAAGATAACACCAGAGACAAAAAGACAAGTCCCATAGCCATTACATAAAAAAGAATCAGTTTCGCATAATTGAACAACGTAGCGATCTGTCTTCCTTCCACTTCATAATCTGAAGCAGTCATGTTATATAACCCAAAAGAATGCCAGTCAAAATCTAAAGCTTTAATTGCACTTCCCACACTGTCATTATGCTGAGGCTGATCCACATAAATATACAGAGGTAATTCCCCGCGGCGTACCCCAAACAAAGCTTCCCCCACATCCAGACTGCTATAGATCCGGTTATAAGGGCTTAAAGCATAGATGGCATCTCCCAGTCCATTATCTTCCGTAATGAGAAAATAGCCATTATAACGATATATACCGGTGACAGGTGTTTCAACTTTATTGCTTATGGCCGTATGCAAGGCCACCGTATCTCCTACATCCAGCCCGTTCGCCTCAGCCATATGCTCTTCTACAAGTACGCCCGTAGAGTTTTCGGAAGGATATTCCCCTTTCACAAGTTCCGCTTCTTTTAAACGGAAAGCGTTGACCAGACGGCAGTCCCTGTTTGCTTCTACTGCCACACTTGACGCGGACAGCCCATCATTTTGTGGTGAGACGGCTTCCGGCTCCGGCCCTGTATGTTCCCTGACATTCACAAAATCCAATGGCAAAGCATACTCCGCCACTGTCTGGTTGACACCGGACACATATTCTATACCTTCCAGCTGCGCTAAAATAGTCAAATCCAGTTCCGGCGCGGCGCTTATCTCATCCGCGCCGTTATCATCCTTTGGCGCCAGCATCAAATAGGCGCCGATTTGCTCCATCAGTTCCTCCCTGGCCGTGTCTGCGGAATAATAGACAATCATGCCAACACCCGCTCCCGTAAAAACCGCAATAAAAATGATACAGAGCAAAATGTATTTTACGGGTTTCCTTATAAATTCCAGCAAAGCGCATCTTACCGCCCCCATTTACGCCACTCTCCCATCCGTTTTCATACAAACGCCGCCGACCCGGTTTATCTGCAAATAACCGCATTTTTTAACTGGGCCGGCGATAATATATGTTTTGATTACATTTGCCAACTTGTTTCTAATACTTATATTATGTATGACATAGCATAGAGCAGTAAATTAATATGAAATGTAACTTGTATTTTTCACATTAATTGTTGAAGCTGTATTATTTGTAATAAATACTTTATAACGGCTAGTGGAGCCAACTGACCAGTCTTTTGACGCAGAACTTACAGTACTTTTGTCGGCTGCTTTCGCCGCCTTTTTGAATGAGTAGCTATAACTCGGTTTTGAAGCTTTATCCTTGCAAAGCCCAAAAACAACATTTGCTTCTGAAGTTTTTAAAGTAAATTTTACTCTGGCAGACGTACCTTTCGTAATCCGAAAGCCATCTGCGTTGTCTGACGGAAAATAATAATTATTATAGCCACTTTTTATACTTGAGGGGCCCAACGTAACTTTGCCGGCCTGGACAGGCACAATAAAAGTTGAACAGACTAGTAGCAATAACACCGTTACATGAATAGAAAATTTTGTTTTTGACATGATATCCTCCTTTGTACACTTGTCTTTCACAGAATCTAACACACGTAAAATAGTTTTTAATTTTTTTCTCATCTATTTTTTCCTCCTTCTTATTTCATATAACCTAGTATAGTTTATACATTATAGTTTGTCAACAATATTATAGATTAAAATAGTATTTTTTTCTATCATATATTGTGTTAATAATCTGGAAATAGACGCATACAATATAAAAAGGCGCAAAGCCTTTATAATTCATCAAAGACTTTACGCCCTGTTTGTATCCGTCATATCCACAATATCAAACTGTTTCTTAATTCGCTCTTACACCATTATCTGTTTTGCCACAATCATTACCCGCCTCTGACCGGGAAATATAAGAAGATTGAACCGGATTGCCGGGAGGGAGTGCAGGCACAGTTGATGCGTATGAAAGGACTCTGCGAAGCCAGAGCCGGGGCCAGGCTGCACAGCTACAGATATTTTTCTATTAGTACATCCTTAATTTTCTGTTTCTCATCCAAAACAGCCTGACAGGTTCCAAAATACTCATATTCTTTTAATTCATCAAAGGAATATTCCGTATCCGTTTCCACGATTCCCCCCGTGCCTTCCCGCCTGGAAATATTGAAATAATCGAAAATCCCGCTTGTACTATAATATTTGCTGCAATCCGGCCGGTCTTCCAGCATAACCGGCCCGTAAGCATTGCAAAAAATGAGATATTCATTGCCGGGCAGCATATAGTTAGACAGCATATCTATACACAGCCTGCCGTTATCTTCCTCATCGCTCAGGCCCGGCATACCGTCAATCCAGACACGGGCGCCCGCAAGCGCCTTATCGCCACGGATCACCTCCGAAACTTCCACCTCCTGTATGCCTCTGAGCCGTCCCATCTCATAACCTCCCGTGGGGGATACGACAAAAATATTGCCGCATTCCCCGCAGGCCCGGATATATTCTTCTCTGTACTCTTCATAAGCGGAAACATCCTCCTCATCATCCACACTGACAAAAGAGAAGGAATATTTTCTCAAATCATCCAGCGTATGCACATCACATAAACCCCGATCCGTAAATCGGCTCTTACCTGCCTGGCCCAGAACCGTCGCCATAATGACAAAAAGCAGGCTAAGCACTACATTTCTCCTGATCATAGCTCCCCCTCTCCGGTCAAAACCCCATGGGCCATATGAAACACCCTGTCACAGATATTTTCAATATCCTCTCTGCTATGGCTGGCCACCAGGACAATGGCGCCCCTTTCAGCCTCCTCTTTTACGATCCGGTAAAAACGTCCCACGCTCTCCTCGTCCAGGGCGTTGGTGGGCTCATCCAGCAAAAGCAGCTCCGGCCGCTCCATAACCGCCTGGGCCAGGATCAGCTTCTGACGCATACCCAGGGAGTATGTCTTCACTTTTTTCCTGTTATCGGGATTCAGCCCCACCCGCAGCAGAGTCTCCCGGATTTCTTTGGAGGTAATGTAGCCGTTTATTCTGGCCAGATAGCTCAGGTTATCCATAGCCGTAAGATCCATGTGCAGGTTTACATTCTCGATGATCAGCCCCAGCCGAAGCTCCCGCGGGAGCCCATGGAGCACCTCTTTTCCATTCAGGCAGATGGCTCCGCCGTCCAAATGGATCAGATCCGCCATGGCCCGGAAAAGCATACTTTTTCCGGAACCGTTTTTTCCAACGATACCGTATATTTGCCCGCTTTGCAGTTCCAGGCTGACATCAGATAATACGGTTTCCCCGTTGATTTTTTTCACAATATGATTTACTTGTATGGTATTCATTTTACAATCCCTTCTATATATCCTCATTTAACAGCTTAATATCCAGCCTTTCCACCCGGGCGATAAAAAAGAAAACGCCGAGCGCAAGCAGGGCTGTATAATAGCCCAGCGCTGCCGCTATGGTTATCGCGGTATCCTCATAAAACAGATTGCACATGTATAAAGGGTCCAGGTAGCGAAGCGCCGGCACAGCCTCAAAAAACGGAATATCGTCACAGAATACGACTCCTAAAACCATCAAGAAAAGAACCGCCACGCCGCCAAAAACCCCCGCTCTTGTGCTCCATCGAACCGAAAAATAATTGATCAGCAGCGCGACAAAAAAAGTAGTAAAAAACAAAAAAGATATTGCCAGTACAAGGGCAAACACGGACGCCCCATCCATATCCATCCGGGTATAATACATCTGCAGCGCCCAGTCAATCGCCGCGTACAACAGAGAAAACAGAAGAGATTTTTTTGCCAGCCCCCAGACCAGGGAACCGAACCAGTTCCTTTTGTTTTTCACGCGAGTAATCACATAGATCCCGCTGGAATACATTTCTCTGTAAATATCCATGCCGCAGAGCACGGCAAAAACCAGAATAAAGGACATACTCATAAAGGAAAAAATCAAAACGGTATGATCCGCCCCCTCATAGCTTCTTACATCAAAAAAACTCCGCAAAAAGAAATCATTTAACGTACCCAGCAGATCGCCGTCCGTATCCGGCTGCAGGCACCGGATATTCAGCAATACCGCCAGCGGAATCGCCCAAAGACATTTCCTGTAATCATATAGAGTATCCATACCTACAAAAGCTCCTTTTTCTTTACATGCCCCGCCAGCAGTAAAACGCCCGCTGCCAGCAGCAGCGCCTCCACCATAAACATGGCAGGAATACATTCTTTCCCCAGCGGAAATGTGAAATATTCGTCCAGGACCAGACCTTTAAATTCCAGTTCCCTCGTCGCAAAAAACAGCAGGAACAGGGGAAGGACGCACAGGATCTTATATTTTTTGATATAAAGGCTTACACAGTAGGCAAACAAAGCGCAAATCCCCGCAAAAACCCCTGCCAGCGCGACAAACAGGATCTGATACCCTATGGGATGCCGTTTATATATGATTTCAAATGCCGCGCTTTCATCCGCAAAGTACTGGACGGAATATGCCATGCCGTCATAACCATTCCCTGTGTCGCGAAATGTCAGTACATTCCACAGGATATGGATACCGAAGGGAACCCATATCAGCACAGCGCCCGCTAGAAAAGCCGTCACGGCTTTTGCCGCATAATAGACGCCCCAGGAACTGCGGATGACGCCAAAGGCAAAACTCTTCCCCTGTTCTTCATCATAAGAGACAAAGGCCGCTGGAAATACCGCAAGGAAGGGAAAGAAAATCGTAAAATAGGACACGCCGTTTTCCCAGCGGACAAGGGGAAAATAATCGCCAGGCCGGTTCATCTGAAACACATCCCGGCCCATACCGCCCGCGACATGCAGAAAGTAAACGGCCCCGCTGAATAAAAGCATAACCCAAAAAGAAAACCAGAAGCCTTTTTTCTGCAGGGTGAGAAAGCATTGGGACTTTATGGTTTTCACTACTATTGATTTTTTTGTTTTCGTATTTATCACTGCCTTTCCATAATATATAGAGGGCAAAAATTGCCTCCTGTCATCACATTTACGGTACTGCTTACGCTTCCTCGTAAACCTTTTCCGCTCTTTCAAACCCGGTTGCGCTGGATCGGTATTTCTCGGCGCTTCCCAAACATCATTATTTAAGATAATTTCAAACGCGCAGGGCTGGCACATTACAGCCAGCCCGCATACAATTTAATGCTCCTGGTCAACCCACATCGTACCCGTAATCTTACAGTCTTTGTTGGGATCATTCCCCTTAGCATAATATTTTACTGTTTTGCCCGCTTTTCGATAATCCTTAAGCAGCTCAAATGTGGACTCTTTTCCTTTCGTCACAGTTTTTCCATAATCCGCTGTAGATGTCGCGCGCACATAGCTTTTTCCGTTCCAGCCTCTTAACTGCGCTTTAGACTTTTTATATGAAGCCGCTTTATTATCTGTAGTATACATTGTTTTAACCAGAAGCTCAACATAACCATTTTTTGTTGTCTTATCCTTTCTGGTAATATATGTGTAACTGTTTCCCTCCACATATGCTTTTGTAAATCCGACAGAAGCAGCAAATACTTCGGGCACACTGCACACGACCAGCATCATAACAACAAAACCTGTTATCAATCTCCTCTTCATTGACATCATCATGTATTTAGCCTCCAAGACCGCTTTATAAATATTCCTTCTTTTTAATAATACCTATTTCTAATGTACGAATTTCATATAACATCTATAACCGTGTATCAACTTTCAGTATTCTAAAAACTATATTTTATAAACACCCCCTGCCATTTTATCATTAGCAAAGTTTCACTTCGAAGCGCATATATCATTGCTTGCATATAATATACCATTTTAATATTATATATGTCAATACTTTATTTATTCTTTATATACATAATATTATATATTAGAAAAAAATAGTATTATCAAAACTAATTCCATCATGAAAGCTCATTATCTTTCTCAATAAAAAGAGGCGCAAAGCCTTTATGTATCACCAAAGACTTTACGCCCATCTGTTTTACTGCAGTCATTGCCGCCCCTTCGGAAACGCTGAGAGCATAGGCGTCTCCGCCGATCCCTTAAGTACCCGCCGCTCATAATTCTCCGTAATGGCCGTCACTGTTCCGGAAAGGGCCAAAAGGCCGATGAGGTTGGGCAAGGCCATGAGGCCGTTCAGGGTATCCGCAATCTCCCATGACAGGTTTTCACTCATTAGGGCTCCCGCACACACCGCGGCAATAAAGGCAAGCAGATATACTTCCACCGCCTCCCGTCCAAAAAGGTACTCGCAGGCGATCGCCCCATAGTGGCTCCAGCCCAATATGGTAGAAAAAGCGAACAGCATCACCGCCACTGCCACAAAACAGGCGCCAAAGCGGCCGAAGGACAGGCCGAAAGCGGCGCTGACCAAAGAGGCCGACCGCAGCCCCCCGGCGATGGCTCCGGTATCCAGATCGACGAGGCCCGAGGACAGAATGGCAAAGGCTGTCAGCGTACACACGGCCATGGTGTCCGCGAACACCTCAAAGATTCCCCACATTCCCTGCTGTACCGGCTCCTTCACATTAGAGCTGGCATGGACCATAACGGAGGAACCAAGGCCCGCCTCATTGGAAAATACGCCCCGCTTCATACCCATGACGACGGCCTTTCGCATCCCCGCCCCCAGGAGCCCGCCCCCAGCGGCCCTGAGACCGAAGGCTCCGCGAAAAATGGACGTGAAAATTTCTCCGGCCATATGGATATTCAGCAGAAAGATCATGGCCGTACCCGCCATGTAAACCACCACCATAAAGGGGACGAGCTTTTCCGTCACCGCCGCGATGCGTTTCAGCCCCCCCAGGATCACCAGACCGGCCAAAGCCATCAGAACCGTACCGGTTAAGTAAGGCGGAATGCCGAAACCGGAAGACAGATTCGCCGCGATGGCATTGGCCTGGGTCATATTGCCGATGCCAAAGGAAGCCATAAAGCAAAACAGCGCAAACAGACCGGCCAGAATTCTGCCGATCTGTCTGCACCCTCTCTTTGCGCCGAGCCCGTCCCGCAGGTAGTACATGGCGCCCCCTGCCCATTCCCCTTTCTCATTCTTACGCCGATAGTAGATCCCCAACACATTCTCGGCGTATTCCGTCATCATACTGAAAAACGCGATCACCCACATCCAGAACACGGCTCCCGGCCCGCCCGCGGTGACGGCTCCCGCCACGCCGACAATATTCCCTGTGCCCACCGTGGAAGCCAGCGCCGTACACAGGGACTGGAACTGGGATATGGAGCTGTCCTTTGTATGCTCCGTCACCCCGGCGTCCGAAAAAATACTGCCTGCCGTCCGGCTCCACCAGTGCCCCAGGCGGGTGATCTGGAAAAATCCCGTCCGCACGGTCATCCACACCCCCGTCGCCGTCAGCAGAACCAGCATGGGCAGCCCCCAGACCACCCCGTTTATCATTTCGTTGCACCGTTCGATCATTTCCATGGGCCGCCGCCTTTTTACTCTTATTTACGGACGGCATGCCGTCGCGTGCCTCCGCTTTACAGTGTATTTTCCCTGCGGCAGAGAAATGACAGACACGGGGATCTTTTTCATCATCCAAAAAGCGCAAATAAAAAAGGGTAAAGCCTTTATTCCTTACTCCAGCAGCATCCCCCGTACCCGCAGCGAAGGCTGACGCCATACACGGAGACAAGCGGACTCTTTGTTACTTTTCACGGCCTGGGGCCGCTCAAAGTAACGATTCTTTCTTCACACAAATTTATTCAGTTCCGGATCATACATATAGTCAATAGACGCCAGTATCCGGCAAAGAGCCACTTCATCCACGTCCAGGCTCTTGCATAATTCCGTCAAGTCCCCATAGTTATCACGAAGCTGGGTATTGATATAACTCAACAACATCATGGGATCTCCGGGCAGCATAAGCGTACCTCCCTTTCCAAAAAATTATTCCGTTTCATCCATAATCCGAAAAACGATCAGCAATTCCAGGCGCACATCGGGCTGGTCCAGTTTCAATCCGGAAATCTCCTGAATCCGTTTCAACTGGTAAAGAAATGTGGCGCGCTGCATGTAGAGAACCCGTATGGTATCCGCGATACGCATATTTTGCCGGAGGTAGATCTTCAGCGCATGGGTCAGCCTCTGATGCTTTCTTTCATCATAATCCATCAGACGCCGCAGGCCAGACGGAATCAGCGACTGCGTACACCGGCCGTCCCGGCCCTTTTCCAGCAGGCGCGCAAGGGCGTAATCTTCATAATAATAACACCAGAACATCGGGTTCTTCCGATTGCCAATCCAGACGGCGGTAACGGCCTGCTGGTAATAATCGCCGGCCAGCTCCACCGAACGGAATTCCCGGCTGACCCCGGCTTTCAGCATCCCCTCCCTGAGAATATACACCAGACGCTGCAGAATGTCCATCCTGGGGAACGAGTTCCTGGACAGGTTCACCAGAAGGATGATCTGATCATCCCTGACCAGGGCGGCGCTCTCCTGCAGGGTCTTTTCTAGCCGCAGGGCCAGAGGAATCGTCCCCCGTATCCGCTGGTCATACCGGCTGGCAAAAACGACAACGCACAGATACCGGTCATCCCGCCGCCATCCCATATCCGTCAAAGCTATTTCCAGATGCTCCCGCTTTGCTTTCTGCCCCTCCATGAGCTGCTGCAGGCATTCGTCCAAATAGCGGGGATGATTGTTAAAATGCATCTCTTTCTTATTCATCATATATAAAACATAGTCCGCCAGATAAAGGAGCAGGGCATAATCGCTCTGCCTTAAGGGCCGGTCGGTTTCCAACGCCATCAGCCGGGCAATATAAATCCCGCCCTCGCGCAGATTATGGCAGAGAATACGGTATCCCCACCGGTTTGCCGAAAAAATGAAAGGCTCCACAGCATCAATCGTCTCATTATATTCCTTATCTATTTTCAGTTCCTGTATTTCCTCATCCGGCAAAAACATATTCAGCTCATGTTCAAAATAGATCCTCTCTTTCAGGGCCTTTTTCCGCTCGCTGTAGAAAATCAGCCGCATGTTTTCAGAATACAGGGATATGGGATTATACAGATAGGGCAGCAGGGCGTTTCCGAACAGATTCAGCGGGGCGTCCTCCCGGATTAGCCCGTTCATCTTCTGCTCCAGCTCTTCAAACTCCTGGAAAACCCCGCGGACGGCTTCATAAAGTTCCGTCATATCCACACTGCCGTCCACGAAGATCACATCCGGCGTCGTTTGGGAAACCGCCTTCTCCGGCATGGGGGAATCCGCTCCTCCCGCCGTGTGCGGGCACAGAAAGCAGCCTGTTTCAACGTTTCGCAAGGCCGTCTCCAGTTCTTTGCTCTGTACCAGGGTCGCATAGGACGGCTCCGGCCTTCTTCCCTCCCGAAAAAAGGCGATTCCCCGCAAGGGCCGCTGCAGATTGCTGCTCGTAAGATAAGATTTCCGAACCGGTATCTTCAGATAATCCAGAAGGATATAGCTGTTGATATTCATGAGACGCCCCCATTTATATATTTTGTATGAATCATATTAGTAAAAAACACGCATTTTGTAAATAGTTTTTTTATATTTTCCTGTGCTATCTTATTATCAGCAAAATTTTACCGACATTTTTGCAAATTTTTCCTGAGTTTTTGCTTTGTATATCGTCTATTTTGCCATCCGCTTTTCTGAATGGCCTTGCTCTGGCTGACTATATATTTTATATAAAAAGAAAGGGGTGTCAAACCATGCCCGCAAAAGGAATCATCTCCGGCCTTCCCATTATCGTGCTGATTGTCCTTGTCATGATGACAAGACGTATGACCGAATCCATGTTTATCGCCTCTTTGCTGGCCGCTATTCTGGCCTACGGCCCGGCGTTCCTGACCGGCTATATCGAGATGCTGTACGCCGCTCTGGGAAACGAATCTTTCCAGCTTCTGCTTCTGGTGGCGGGCGCTTTCGGCGGTATGATCGCCCTTCTGGAAAAAAGCGGCGCCATGTTCGGTTTCCGGAAAATGATGGTGCGTTTCTGCACCGGCCCCGAAAAGACCATGGCGACGGCCTGGGTACTGGGCGTCATCATCTTCATCGACGATTATCTGAACGCGCTGGCGGTATCCGTATCCATGAAAGATCTGACCGATCATCACCGCATTCCCCGGGAGCATCTGGCCTACACCATAGGCAGCACCGGCGCCTGTGTCTGCGTGCTGATTCCCATATCCAGCTGGGCCGCTTTCGCCATCGGTTCCCTGGCAGACTACGGCCTGACCGCAAAAACCTATTATCAAGCCATCCCCTATATGTTCTATCCCTTCTGCGCCCTGGCCCTGTCTCTGCTTCTGGCCCTCCGGAAATTTCCGCTGCTGGGCGGCATGAAAAAAGCCTATGGACAGGTCGAAAAAAACGGGACAGCCGGGAACGCAGCAGATACATCTGCCGGCGACAGCGGACTGCAGAACTATACGGCGGCCGCCTGTAACGCCGCCTCAAAAAGCGCTCCCGGAGACGTTCCGCAGGAGCCCGCCGTTTCCCCGGAAACTTCCGCCAATGCCTGGAACTTCCTGATCCCCGTCTTCTGTCTGTTCGGGGGCGTCCTTCTTTTTGACAACAATATTGTCGTGGGAATCCTGCTGGCTCTTACGGCTATGTTCCTGCTGTACTGCGTCAGGGACAAAATGAAAATCACCGTCTTTACGGACTGTTTCACAGGCGGCATCGCCGATATGGTTCCCCTTTTATTCACGATTATGATGGGATTTGCCATGCAGGACGCGGTGGCCCGGATGGGATTCAACGACTTTATCCTGGCCCTCTGTTCCCGGACGCTGCGCCCGGAAATCCTTCCCGCCGCCGCGTTCATCCTGGTGGGCCTGGCCGCCTTTTTCGCCGCATCCTTCTGGATGCTGATCATCATTACTTTCCCGATCTTCATCCCCCTGGCCCAGACTATGGGGATTGATCCCGCCCTGGTCATCGCCGCCGTGATGTCCGGCGTCGCTTTCGGGAGTCAGACATGCATCTATTCTGACGCCATGTTCATGGTGGCCTCGGGCACCGGCGTTTCCAACGACGACCAGCTCCGCACCATGGCTCCCTACATAGCCATAGGCGCCCTGGCCGCTTCCGCACTGTTTCTGCTTGCAGGCTTCCTGCAATCATAATACACGCGGCATCGCTCCTGCATCCCTGCCCACAGGGAAATGCCGGCGGCCGCCAAAAACATCATGCGCCCCGTCGTCTCTCCCGCTTTTACGGATGCGGAAACACTTCCGGGCGCAAGCAACCCATAAAGGAGGAAACAATCATGCTGACAAAAAGACAAAATCTGCTGGAGACGATCCGGGGCGGTAGCCCTGACCGCTTCGTAAACCAATTCGAGTATATGGATATCGTCTACTCCCACCCCTTTGACCTGCAAGATCCCTATCCCGCATACGGCCAGCACAACGTAACCAATTCCTGGGGCGTCACCCTGTCCTGGCCGGAGGGCACGCCGGGGGGATTCCCGGTGCATACCCCCGAAAAAATCGTATGCAAAGATATCGAGGAATGGAAAAAATATGTAAAAGCGCCGGCCATGGCCTTCACGGAAGAACAATGGGAGACCGCCATTAAGGACGCCGAGGCCATCGACCGCAGGGAAAAATTTGTCACCGCCTTTATGGCCCCCGGCATTTTCGAGCGGTGCCACTACCTGATGAAAATCGAGGAATGCATGACGGCTTTCTACACCAACCCCGATGAAATGAAAGACATGATCAAATACATCGCCGAGTGGGAACTCACATGGGCCGACCAGATGTGCGCCCACGTACATCCCGACTGCCTGTTCCACCACGACGACTGGGGAACGCAGATTTCCACCTTCATCTCACCGGATATGTTTGCGGAATTTTATCTGGATATTTATAAAGAGGTCTACGGCTTCTACAAAGACCACGGCGTAGAGGTCATCGTCCACCATTCCGATTCCTACGCGGAGACTCTGGTCCCCTATATGATCGAGATGGGCATTGATATCTGGCAGGGCGTAATGACCACCAATAATATCCCGGAAATGATAAAGAAATACGGCGACAAAATTACCTTCCAGGGCGGCATCAATTCCGCTTCCGTAGATCATCCGGGCTGGACAAAAGAAGAAGCCGCCAGAGAAGTCCGGCGGGCCTGTACGGAATACGGCAAAAAAGCCTTCATTCCCAATCTGTCCCAGGGCGGGGATTTCTCCACCTTCGAGGGGGTCTATGAGGCCGTTTCCGAGGAAATTGACAAGATGAGCAAAGAAATGTTTGCGTAACTATTTTTAAAAATATGGAAAAAGGGAGAATACATATGACAGCGAAAAAATTTGATTTTAAAACCATTATGCTGATACTGGTACTGTTCTTAAGCAATATCGCGATCATGGGAACCACCTTCTATGCGGTGATCATGACACAGCTCTATGCCAATTATGAGGAGTGGGTCATTAACCTCACCATGTCCCTGCCCGGCCTGATCGGCATGTTTGCCTGTCTGATCTGCGGGAAGATCTGCGACAAACTGAATAAAAAATGGCTGTTTATCGCCGGGCTCGTTCTGTTCGCCCTGACCGGCACAAACCTGGGCGGCATCGCCTACAACAGCAATCTGCTGATGATCGGCGCGGCCGCTTTCAACGGCGGCATCTGTTACGGCATGGTCAGCGTATCCGCCGTGGGCCTGATCAGCGACTGTTTTGGAGATGAAGAATTGCGGGGCACGGTCATGGGCTGGTACAACGGGGCCATGGCCCTGGTAGGAGCCGCGCTGAGCTTTGCCTACGGTATGGCCGCCACCGTGGAGTGGAAGCTGGCCTCCGCCGTAAACTGGGCGACGGCGCTGGTCGTGGTACTGGCGGTCTTCTTCGTCCCCTCCTGCCCGCCCCGGAACAATACCGACGCCGCATCCGGCACAGAGAAAGTAAAAGGGGAAAAGGGATGGGCCAACCGCCTGATCCCCCTGGTGCTGGCTTTCTTCCTGGTAAGCTTTGCCATTATGTCCGTCATGACCTATATTGACCTGTACGTTACCGCCAATAATCTCGGCGACGCGTCCCTGACCGGCCTTTTTGGCTCCGTACAGACCATTGCTTCCTTCTTCGCCTGCACTTTCTTCGGCTTCACCTACCAGAAGCTGGGAACCCGGATATCCATTCCCGCCTACCTGCTTCTGGCAGTCAGCGTACTGCTGATGTTCCTCTTCCCCTCCCGGGCCGTCATGCTGGTATCCAGCGCCATCATGGGCGCATCCTGGGGCACCGTGTACACTTACTGGTTCTTCCGGGCCACCGTCGTCGTTCCGGAAAATATGGTGGGCACCGCCACCGGCATCATCACCACCGCCAATTCCCTGTCCTATCTGCCCATGGCCTATGTGGTTACGGGGCTGATGGCCTTTATGAAAGTGGATAACTTCAGAAATATTTTCCCGTTCTACATTACCATTGTCGCCGTCGTATTCGTGGGCGCGATCGTGCTGAACGGCAGAGCCAAACCGGAAGAAAACTGACGCAAAATTTTACAGGGGCCGTGATCATTACGATTCACGACCCCTGTAACGACTTGCCAGGGACTATCTTAGGGTGTCATTTCCCTGCTCCATTTTTAGGAGTCGGCTTGTACTGCTCATCTCCTGACTCAATGTAGAGGACAAAATCATTAATTTCTTTTTCCGTCCATCCCGCGGCGCGCAAACCCAAAAGCAATCTCGCAACCTCTGTCATATTCATGATATCACGTTCCTTTCTGAATCCAATATTTAATGCGCTCTAGCTTTATTGTAATGCCTGTGGATTGTTTCGTCAACTGCCATACCAAATAACGGATTTAACAATGTAACAATTCTGTCGCACATGTACTGCTCGCTCCGTGAGCAGTAACCCGAATTATTTCTTCCCGCCGGCGTATGACTTTCTGTGTTCCGCTGATATTTCCGTTTCCCTCAGGGGATACCCGATGCATCCGGCGCTCTTTATGGAAAGTGTACTTGACATTGCTAAACTTATGATGCATAATCATAATGTAAAGTATACTTTCCAATGCAGGAGGAGCCATTTTGAAAAACCGACTGGAAGAAATACGAAAGAGCCGGGGCGTTACCCAGGAGGAGCTGGCGGCCTCCCTGGAGGTATCCCGGCAGACCATCGGCTCCCTGGAGAACGGGCGCTACAATCCCTCTATCCTGCTGGCCTTTAAGCTCGCCCGCTATTTTCAGATGTCCATTGAAGATATTTTTATCTATGAGGAGGATACGTTATGAACCGGAAAAAGAAAAAAGCGCTGCTGATCACCGGACTGGCCGCAGGTCTGGTCTTTCAGTTTATCGGAATCACCTGGGCGGCGCACCTCCGGGCGGTGAGCGCTCTCTGTGTCGGCATCGGGGCCATGCTGTTTTCCTTGTCTGTCAACCGATTATACCGGCTTTCCTACGAGAAAGAATTTCCCCAGGCGGTGCGCCAGGAGCAGATCGAGCTGGCGGACGAACGCAATATCCAGATCCGCAGCCGCGCCAAGTCAAGATCCGGCGATATCAGCCGCTGGGCCGTGGCCGGTCTTGCCTGGGTGAATTTCCTTCTGTACGGGCCTCTGTGGATTACCCTTGCGCTGGCCGGCATTTTTGTGCTGGCGTATGCTGTGGAATGGTATTATACTGATAAGTATCAAAAAGAGATGTGAGACCTGCAATTGTCGGCGAGCTATTGTTCCATTATGCGGGGAAAATCAGAACAATTCCCATGCAGATCGGCGGCAATAAACGGGTAGCTCAGTTGATGGCCAACAAAATACTGATCCAAAATACTATAGACTGCACAGTAAACCTACCGTACAGTACCCATTATCGTACTGCCACGGCAGGTTTTTTCTGATCCGCGCAGGCGATCGGCGATCACCCGTCATACCGCAGCGCCTCAATCGGCGCTTTCTTCGCGGCCTTATTGGCCGGGTAGAGCCCGAAGAGCACCCCGATCCCCAGGGAAAAAGCGATCGCTGCCAGAGCCACCGTACCGTTAACCCCAAAGGCCATACCGCCCACCGCGCTGATCACGGCCAGAATCCCCCAGGACAGCAGGATACCGATCAGACAGCCGATCAGGCTGATGGTCAGCGCCTCAATCAGAAATTGGAGCATAATGACGCCTCTCCCCGCGCCGATGGCCTTGCGGATACCGATCTCCCTAGTCCGTTCCGTGACCGATACCAGCATAATGTTCATGATACCGATGCCGCCCACCAACAGGGATATGGCGGCAATCCCGCCAAGTAGCAGGCTAAGTGTGGCTGTGACGGAGCCCAGCGCATCCATGATCTCCGACTGGTTGATGACCGTAAAGGCGTCTTCATCCTCGTCAAACCGCTCCATCAAAAGGGCCTTTACCCTGGCCTCGGCTCTGTCCATGCTCTTCTCATCCTCCGAGGCAATATAGAAAGTGGTAACCTCCGAAGAAATCTGATCGGAGACCCGCAGCGCCGCCGTATACGGAATATAAGCCGTCATTTGCTCCCCCATCATGGCCGCCATGGCTGAATCCTCTTCCTCAAGAACGCCCACAATCGTAAAGCGCATACCGTTAAGAGAAATACTCTCACCAACACAATCCTTATAGCCCACCAGTTCCTCGGCCAGCGCCGTGTTAACCACCGCCACATAATTAACCTGATCCACATCCGTGGTTTTCAGCCATCTTCCCCGGGACACTTCCAGCTTCTGGATCTGGGCATAGGGCGCCGTAGTACCGTGAACCTGTACGGAATCACTTTCCGTACCGTATTTCCCCGTCGCCTCCAGCTGGCTTAAAGGAGCCGTGAGCGCTATGGGATCCTCCTCCATCCATACCCGAAGATCCTCCAGCTTCATGGGTTTTCCTTTATTGTCGGAAACAGACACGGTCAGCAGATTACTTCCCAGATTATTGATCTCGTCTGTCACGGAGGTTGTGGCGCCGCTTACCAGGGAAACCAGTACCACCAGAGCTACCACGCCGATGATAATGCCCAACATGGTGAGAAAAGATCTCATCTTATTGGACAACACCGATTTCAACGCCATCTTCACGGACTGTCCCACCATCTATCCCACCTCCTTTACCTTTCCGTCATGAATGCCGATCTGCCGGGCCGCCTGAACAGCGATGTCTCTGTCGTGGGTAATCAGCACGATCGTGTTCCCCTGTCCGTGAAGCTCGTGAAAAATCCTCATGATCTCTTCCCCTGTTCGGGAATCCAGATTTCCCGTAGGCTCATCGGCCAGAAAAAGGGAAGGCTTCGTCACCAGGGCCCGGGCGATAGCCACCCGCTGCTGCTGACCGCCGGAAAGCTGGGCCGGCCTGTGCCGGGCCCGGTTCAGAAGTTCCACCCGTTCCAGCGCCTCCGCTGTCCGTCGCTGCCGCTCCTCCCTGGATATTTTCTGATAAATCAGGGGCAGTTCTACATTCTCCCAGGCCGTAAGTTTCGGAATCAGGTTGAAATTCTGAAAGATGAAACCAATCTTCCTGTTACGGACTGCCGTCAGCTCCCACTCCCGATACCGGTCGACGGGCTGGCCGTCCAGCCGGTATTCCCCGCTGTCAGCCACATCCAGGCACCCCATGATATTCATCAGCGTGGATTTCCCGCTTCCCGAAGGGCCGACTATACTGACGAACTCGCCCTTGCGTATATGCATGGAGGCCCGGTCTAGAGCCCGCACCTCCTCGCCGCCGATATGATAAACCTTGGAGACTTCCTTAAAAACGATCATTACCGCGCCTCCCCCGGGCCGCCTGTACCCTTGTCCGGCCTGCCGCCTCCCTGTTCTCCCCGCCGGCCGCCGCCGGCATCGCCGGGAGCATCCCCGGGAGCCGTCATCATAAAGGGTGTATCCATTCCTGACATATCATCCGCACTGACATGATAATACACCGTATCCCCCTCCGACACGCCTTCCGTAATCTCCACCTGCGTTCCGTTGGAAACTCCGGTGGACACTTCGGTCTCGCCGGAAAGTTCTCCGGTACTTTCATCATAAGCCGTATATACGGTCACCCGATTGCCATACTCATGTAAAGCCTCTTCCGGTATAACCAGGCAATCGGAGGATTCGGACACCGTCACCGTAACGGAAGCGTTCATCCCCGTCAGCATCTGCCCGGTTTTGGCCAGCTCTACGATGGCCGAATATTTCGTCACACCGTTGCCCGATGTGTCGGACAGGGTCCTGATCTCCGTGACCGTGCCCTCAAAAGTCTCATTTTCAATGGCGTCCAGCGTTACCTGGGCCGTCTGTCCTTCCCGGAGGGACAGAATATCCCGCTCATCCACGCTGACCGTGACCGCCATTTTCTCGTCGGCAGATTGCGTGAAAATCACCGTGCGGGTCGTATCGCCGGTATCCGTTTCCCCGGCAGCATCATCCGACGCGTCTGTACCTGTGCCGGACGTGGTTTTCGATCCGTAAGCGCCGGCCGACACGGTTCCCGTACCCCCGGTCCAGGAAAAGCCGGCCGCGGACGGCTGTTCCGTCTGCCCGCCGCCGTTCGTCCCGGATGGATTGTCCCCCGGCGTTTTTGTCTCATTTCCTGTTTTGGGGTAGACAATAGCAAACGTCATACCTGTTCCGTCCTGCTTCACCTCTTTGATCTCAGTCAGAACCGTCTTTCCGCCGCTTCCGTTGGATACGGCTGTCTTTCCGGCCTGCATATGGTCCGAATCAAAATAATATCCCTCCCGGGCTTTCAGTTCCACCGTTGCCGTATAAGCCGTATTCTCTTCGTAGGTTTTATCCGCTTTGGGCGACCAGGCAAGCGTCCCCTCATAGGCGCCGCCGCCGGCGAGTATCAATTCCCGCTGCACACTCTCGCCGGCCGCCGGATCGGCTATGGTAATCGCCGAGAGGCTGGTAATGGCCAGACGCTCCATGCCGTCTTCCCCGGCTGCAGAATCGGTATCATTCCCCGAAGAGGAACCGTCTGTCTGACCGGGATCTGCAGACGGGCCGTCCCCCGAACCCGTACCGCCCGTATTCCCCGTATCGGAGGAATCGTCCGGCTTCCCGGTGTCCGTACCGTCTCCCGTATCCTGACCCGCGCCGTCCGGTTTCTGAACATCGGTACCGCTGCCGGTACTGCCAGCCCCCTGATCTGTCTGCCCGGACGAACCGCCGTTCCCGGTATCATCGCCGGTCTGACCAGAAATCTGCGCTTTCTCTGATCCGAACGTCCCGGAAATTTTTTCACCCGTATTATTATCGGCCTGCGTGTATGTAAAAGCCGTCCTGCGGCCATTAGCCATACTCCCGCCCGGATAGCCCATAGTCTTCACACCGCCCGGATTGGCTGCGGCATCCGTTCCGGCAAAACCGGTGGATGAGCCGCCGTTCGACGCCGCGCCCGACGGTTCCGCCACGCCGTCTGCGTTCATTCTTTCACCCTGTACCGTTCCGTTCTTTTCCGAATCTTCCCCCGCGGAAGCACCGCCACTTTCGTTTTCTCTGTCCGCTCCTGCACTCTGTAACACGGCAGAGTAATCGTCCTTCACCGTCTTCGCGCCGTCGCAGTTGACACTTTGGATCGTACCGTCCTTCCCGGCGTAAATAGTACCGTCCGCATAAAGACCGATCAGCTCCTGCAGCGTATCCGCCAGCTCTGCCCGTTCCGCCACCAGCCGCTCATATTCCGCGGTATGAGGCAGATCCGTCAGCTTATACAGATCCGTGCCGTCCTTCACTTTCTGATTTTCGGACACCTTCACCGCCTCTATTACCCCGGCATAACCCGTCACTTTGAGTTCACTGTTGATCCGCAGCGTACCTGTACCCAGCCAGGTATCCCCGTCATAGACCTGTGCCTCAGCGCCATATTCCGTACCGTCATCGGTGAGCGTCACCGTAACCGTGCGGTCGCCCAGCACCGTTACCGTACCTTCTATTTCTTTTTCCTGACCCGCCAGGGTCACCTGCACACGGTCACCCACGCTCACTTCCCTGTCCGTTTCCACCATGACCGCCATCTTTCCGTCCAGCGAGAGAAGCATCAGCGCTCCCTGTTCCTGCATCACGGCAGATACCGTATCCCCCTTCTTTCCGAAAATCTTCTTCACCCTGCCGGAAACATTTGACTCGATCACCGAGTCCACTTTATCATCCTGAGCTTCTTCCAGCTCTTCATCCACCTGATCCAGTTTTGCCTGAATTTCCGTCAGAGCCTGCCGCACGGACAGCGGGTCCACCAAAGCCAGCCGCTGGCCCTTCACCACCTGGTCGCCGGCTTCCACGTACACCGTATCTACGCTCACCAGAGACAACAGTTCCACATCTTCCGTATCATCCGCCGCCAGCGTACCGGTACCCGAAACCGTAGTGCTGATACTGCCCTTCTTCACTTCGGCAGACTTCACTGCCGACGCCTGCAAAACAGCCGTTGTCCGTCCGTTTATCCGGCCGCCGATACCAATCACGGACACCAACACCAGAGCCGCCGCCAGGATTGCCGCCATGACCTTCCTGTTCCCGGGGCCTTTCTTCCCCCATCCTCCGTATCTTTGCCCGGGCAGCTTCGGCAAAAATACCTCCTCTTGCGCCGGTTCTTTCTGTTCATCTCTCATAGGCACCCTCCTGTTTTCTATGTACTGCGGCATATTTGCCCGGAAAAGCCGCGCAAATCCATACAATCCGCCACAAACTTTTCACCAGTATCTATAAAAAATGTGACCAAAGAATGAAATACCCGTGTAATAACTGTGGCCTTCCGGCATCATCGTCGTCACACCATTCCATTCTTTGATCACATTTTTACAGGATGCCTTTGACAAAGGCGACATCCGCGCTCTTACTCCACAACCACTTTTCGGAAATTCTTCTTTCCCCGTTTTACCACCAGGCCTTCGCTGAAATCTTCTGCCGCAAAGGTCCTGCCGATATCCGTCACCTTCTCGCCGTCCACCAGGACGCCGCCCTGCTGGATATTCCTTCTGGCTTCCGAACGGGTGGCCGCCAGACCGGCTTTATGCACCAGCGTAATCATATCGATCGCGCCGTCCCGGAAATCCTCCATCGTCAGCACGGCCTTCGGCATATCCGCCGCGTCCCCGGAAGAAAACATCGCTCTGGCCGCTTCCTGCGCCTTTACGGCTTCCTCCTCGCCGTGCACCATCTTCGTCAACTCATACGCCAGGATTTCCTTTGCCTGATTAAGCTGGCTCCCCTCCCACTCGTCCATTTTATCAATTTCCTCCAGGGGCAGGAAGGTCAGCATACGGATACATCTGAGTACGTCGGCATCGGCCACGTTCCTCCAGTATTGATAAAATTCAAAGGGCGACGTCTTCTCCGGGTCCAGCCATACGGCCCCCTTCGCCGTTTTACCCATCTTCTTGCCCTCGGAGTTGAGCAGCAGTGTGATCGTCATGGCTGAAGCGTCCTTGCCCAGTTTCCGGCGGATCAGCTCCGTGCCGCCCAGCATATTGCTCCACTGATCGTCGCCGCCGAATTGCAGGTTACAGCCATACCGCTGGAACAATGCATAAAAATCATAGCTCTGCATGATCATGTAGTTAAACTCCAGAAAACTCAATCCCTTCTCCATACGCTGCTTGTAACACTCCGCGGTCAGCATACGGTTCACCGAAAAATGAGCGCCCACCTCCCGCAAAAGTTCCACATAATTCAGATCCAGCAGCCAGTCGGCATTATTGACCATCAGGGCCTTTCCGTCGGAAAAATCAATAAAACGCTCCATCTGTCTGCGGAAACACTCACAATTATGGTCGATCTGCTCCTTTGTCAGCATCTGGCGCATATCGGTACGCCCCGACGGGTCTCCCACCATACCCGTACCGCCGCCCAGAAGTGCAATCGGTTTATTTCCCGCCATCTGCAGTCTTTTCATCAGGCACAGCGCCATAAAGTGCCCCACATGGAGACTGTCCGCCGTGGGATCAAAGCCGATGTAAAACACTGCCTTTCCGTTATTAACCAGTTCCCGCACCACATCTTCATCCGTAACCTGAGCAATCAATCCTCTGGCCTTTAATTCCTCATAAATTTTCACTGTTGTTTCTCCTTTCGTCCGTGTTTCTTTCTCCGTCTAAATATTTCTTCAACACCTCCATCAGACGATCCACATCAATCGGCTTGGACACATGGGCATTCATACCGCATTCCAGCGCGTGCTGTATATCCTCGGAAAACGCATCCGCCGTCATGGCAATGATCGGCAAATCCCTGTCCTCACGCTCCAGCGCCCGGATCTCCCGGGCCGCATCATAACCATTCATCACCGGCATACGGATGTCCATGAGAACCAGATCATAGTAACCTTTCTCCGAAGCGGCAAACATCTCGACACAGATCTTTCCGTTTTCCGCCCGTTCCAGCTCAAATCCCACCTCGGACAAAATATCCTCCGCAATCTCCCAGTTCAGATCATTGTCCTCCGCCAGCAGGATTTTCATGCCGTCAAAATTCAGCGTTTCCTCTTCCTGCTCGATAGCCTGATTTTCCTCCTGCTGCATATATCGGCTCAGTCCCAAATACAAATTGGACTTAAACAACGGTTTTGAGATAAATCCGTGAATACCCGCCGCACGGGCGTCCTCCTCAATATCGCTCCAGTCGTAGGCCGATATGATCAGAATCGGTATATCCTCCCCCACCCGTTTCCGGATCTGGCGGGTCGTCTCCAGACCGTCCATCCCGGGCATTTTCCAGTCCAGAAGAATAATGTCATAATCGCGATGGTTTACATGGCGTTTCTCCACCATCTCCACCGCATCTTTCCCGTTCAGGGCCCACTCCGCGTCAATCCCGATCTCTTTGAGGGAAGAAACGGCGCTCTTGCAAAGATCCAGGTTATTGTCCACCACCAGCATTTTCCAGGGCGGAAGAAGCATGTCAGACTCCTTTGTCCTGGCAATCTCCAGATCCAGGGTAATGCGAAAATCACTTCCCTGACCGGGAGCGCTTTCCAGCTCAATCGTTCCCTTCATCTCGTCCACAATACATTTCGTTATGGCCATGCCCAGACCGGTACCCTCCACTTTGTCCACATTCGAGCTTTTTTCCCTCGAAAACGTGTCAAAGATCTTATCCTGAAACTCCTTCGCCATACCGATCCCGTTATCCTTGACCCGGAAATGGCAGCGCACATAACTCTCGCCCAACGGCGACGGCTCCTGAAACAGGTACAGGTTGATCCTGCCTTCCTCCGGCGTGAATTTGAGAGCATTGGACAGCAGATTAATCAAAATCTGGTTCAGACGCACGCTGTCACAGTTCACGTCCTCCTCCAGTATATTATGCACGAAAATATCAAAATGCTGATTCCTGGCCTTGATCTGGGGCTGTACGATATTCACGATATTATCCATTGTTTCCCTCAGGGAGACCTGATGGATATTCAGCGACAGCTTCCCGCTCTCAATCTTGGACATATCCAGGACGTCATTGATCAGGCCCAGCAAATGCTTACTGGACAGGGTTATTTTTTTGAGACAGTCTTCCACGCGGCCTCTGTCCTGTATGTTGGCGAGCGCAATAGCCGTCATACCCACAATACCGTTCATCGGCGTGCGGATATCATGACTCATATTGGACAGAAACTCGCTTTTCGCCCGGTTTGCCTGCTCGGCTTCTCCCCTGGCTTCGTCCAGCTGCCGCATCTGCGCCTGCGACATCAGATAATACAGGATGAATATAATAATGATCGCCGCCAGAATCAAACCGCCGGCCACAATATAGATGACAAGCCTCTGATCGCTCAGCTCATTGATGATCGCATTCAACTGGCCGTAAGGCATGACCGACACCATATACCAGTCCGTTTCGGGGATCGGCGAACAGTATATATGGCGCTGCTCCCCTTCCGACATGGCCAGCCCCGAATAATTCTCATCATTCATAATAGCCGTCTCAATCTCTTGGGCATATTCTTCCGGCGTCTTTCCCTGATACTCCTCGTAAGTATTCCGGATGCGGTCATAAAAGTTTTCTTTGTAAATCCCTTTATTACGTATCACAAACCGCCCCGTCTTATCAATGACATAGGAATAAGACATGGATGAGTCTTCCACATACTGCAGAGCCAGGGCCTCCTCCATGGTTTTCATCGGAATGCCGGCCACCAGCGCCATGCTCGTCCTGCCCCCTTCCATATGATAAGCCGCGCTGACTCCTATGATCAGACACTCTTCCCCGTCGACATCCTTCCCCTCCGTAAGCTTGCTGCCGTCCTTCGCCAGCGCATCCAGAAAACTATCAGCGTCAATAATCTGAATTGAATCGCCATACAGCACCTCTTCCGTGCCGTCCTGCGCAAACAAGCCCATATACGTAAAGCTGCGCACGCGGGCATTTAAAGACATCTCATCCAGGAATTCCTGATTATATGCCGTTTCCGGGCCCGTGCGCTCCACAATTCCCCGCACCTGATCTATACGCAAATCTGCTATCGCCGTAAACTTCTGCTGGAGCTGACTGTTTACCTCGGACATATAGATCTCTCCCACCTTGCTGATCGTCGATCCGCTTTTCCGCCCCATGGTGGACAACAGCCATCCCAGAACCCCAATACACAAAATAATCAGACAGGAAAAACCTATCACCAGAAGCCGTTTTATCTTTCTCTCATACATGTATGTTACTCCTTCCGGAAAACAGCTGCCTATAATTTTCGTCACTGTTTACATACTACTATTTTCCACTCAAAAAGTAAACCCTTATCAGCTGAAAAAGACAGCGCCATTAATTAACAGATCAGACAAGCTGAACGTTTGCACACCGAATCAGCTAGCTGCAGAAAGGATTCCATGTCCCCCGCACATAGCAGACAGAATACAGCGCAAACAGCAGCAGATTGTGTGCGATCATACAGGCCCAGGCAGAAACCAGTCCCATACCGAGCCATTGTGTACACAGGAAAGTCCCCACAATGCGCACGAGCCACATGCCCACGATATTATACACAAAAGGCCGCCTGGTCCGCCCCACCCCCATCATAAAACCCTCGATAATAATGGAAAATCCGTAGAACGGCTCGGAGACCGCTACCATCCGAAGCACGGTCATGCCCTGGGCAATAACTTCCTCACTGGCAGAAAACAAGCGCATCAGCGCCGGGGCCGCAAGGAAAAGAACGGCCCCCGACCCCATCATCAAAACGACTTCCAGAGGAATAAACATGGACGCCAGGGTTTTCATGCGCCTGCGGTCGCCTGCCCCGCAGGCGTTGCCCGCCAGGGTAGCCGCCGCCGTCTGCATGCCATAGCCCGGGATATAGAAAGCCGACTCCACCGTATTGGCAATAGTGTGGGCGGCCGTCGCCGTCTCTCCCAGAGAATTGATCATAGCGGCAAAAGCCACATAGCCCAGAGAAGTCCCGAACCGCTGCAGCATATTGGGAAAGGCCACCCGCAGACAGGGTCTCATAATCTGTCCGTCCAGACGGAACGTCTGCCCCCGCGGGGAAACCTGCGGATGATTCCACACCACCCAGGTAATCCACACCCCGCCCACGGTAAAAGAAACAGCGCTGGCAACAGCCGCCCCGACTACGCCCAGTCCCGCCCCCCACACGGTAAAATGGCCGGAAAACAGGGCAATCTCACGGGTGGGATAAATGAGAAAAAAATTCAGTATCACGTTGATCACGTTCATCATCCCCCCGATTTTCATCGGCGTTCTCGTGTCCCCCGCCGCCCGTAGCACCGTACCAAAAATAATGCTGGCCGTCCGGGGCAGCATGGGCAGATACAAAATCAGAAAATACCGGGAAGTCATCTCCCGGATATCCGGCTCCACCTGCATCCAGACAGGCACTCTGCCGCTCACCGCCGCCGTAAGCACAGTGAAAAACAGGCCAACCGCCGCCACTGTCAGCGCCGCCTGGGATACCGCCCGCCGGGCCCTGCCCCCGTCGCCCGCCCCGCAGGCTTTTGCTATGTATGAAAGAAAACCTACCCCAACGGCGGAAACCGTACTGCTTATAAGCCAGTTCACCGTGGCCGTAGCCCCAACGGCCGCCGTGGCCTGGGTGCCCAGCGTCCCCACCATCGCGGTGTCTATATACTGCACTGCCGTCTGCATCAGCTGTTCCAGCATGGTAGGCCAGGCAAGGGCAAGGATGACGGCAAGCATGCCGCGATCCGTCAAATCTCTTTTCATCATCTGCTCCCTCTTTTTTATGGCATTTATCTCCGGACAAATAGATCTTCTCTTTTTTCATTATAAAAAGGATGCTTTTTTAAGTCAATGGAACCCGAAGGGCTGTATAAAATTCGTCATTTATGATATTCTGTAAAAAAGCCCGGAACTACCGGGGTCTAAAAGGAGGAAAGGTTAATGAAACGGACAGCAGGCATTCTGCTCCCCATCACCAGCCTGCCATCGCAGTATGGCGTCGGCTGTTTTTCAAAAAGCGCATACAATTTCGTGGATTGGCTCGCAAAAGCCGGACAAACCTTCTGGCAGATCCTGCCCCTGGGGCCCACTGGATACGGCGATTCCCCCTACCAGTCCTTCTCCACCTTTGCCGGGAATCCCTACTTCATCAGCCTGAAAGCCCTGATCTCCGAAGGCGTCCTGACCGCCGAAGAATGCGACGGCGCCGATTTCGGAAATCAGGCGGACGCCGTCTCTTATGACAAACTGTACGACGCCCGGTATGCCCTGCTTCGCAAAGCATTCGCCCGCAGCCACATCACGGAAAACGCGGATTACCGAAATTTCGTGGCGAAAAATGACTGGTGGCTTTCCGACTATGCCCTTTTCCGGGCCGTCAAGGACCAGCTTGGCGGGGTTTCCTGGGATCACTGGCCCGAAGACATCCGTCTGCGCCGAAAGGACGCCATGGAAAACTACCGCCGCAGGCTTGGCGATGAAATCACCTTCCAGCAATACCTGCAGTTCAAGTTTTTCGAACAGTGGCACGCCCTGAAGACCTACGCCAACGCAAAAGGCATCCGCTTCATCGGCGATATCCCCATCTACGTAGCCATGGACAGCGCGGACACCTGGGCCCATCCGGAGCTGTTTCAGCTGGATATGGACCATATCCCCGTCGCCGTGGCCGGCTGCCCGCCCGACGGCTTCTCCGCTGCCGGACAGCTCTGGGGAAATCCTCTCTACCGATGGGATTACCACCGGGATACCGGCTATGAGTGGTGGATCTCCCGCCTGGATTACTGTTTCCGGCTGTACGATACCGTGCGGATCGACCATTTCCGCGGCTTTGACGAATACTATTCCATCCCCCGCAGGGCCGCTTCGGCGGCGGAGGGCCACTGGGAAAAAGGGCCGGGACTTTCACTGTTTGCCTGCCTGAAAAAACGCCTGGGACACCGGGAAGTCATCGCGGAAGATCTGGGTTATGTGACGGACTCCGTCCGCAATCTGGTCCGCGATACCGGTTTTCCCGGCATGAAGGTCCTGGAATTTGCCTTTGATTCCAGAGATTCCGGCTCGGCCACCGATTATCTGCCCCACAATTATCCCGAAAACAGCGTGGCCTATACCGGTACCCATGACAACGAGACCATCGCCGGATGGTTCTCTTCCATCACGGACAAAGAGCGGCAGATAGCCAGAGACTATCTCTGCGATCACTTTACGCCAGAGAACCGGCTCCACAAATCCTTCATCTCCCTGGTCATGCGAAGCAACGCCAGGATCTGTGTTATCCCCATACAGGACTACATGGGCCTGGACAACCGGTGCCGTATCAACCAGCCCTCCACCGTGGGAAAAAACTGGCGGTGGCGATTGAAAAAAGAAGACTTGACCGAGGAACTCTCCGAAGAAATTCTGGCCGTCACCAAACGCTACGGACGGATGCGCTGAGCCATCAAGCCATACCGCGGGCCGCTCACGATGATTCCCCCATCCTCGGAAATATTCTCAGCTATATACCGTCATGCCCCTCCCGGATCTGCCGCGCGATCTCACAGGCCTCCCGGTTGGGGCATTTTTCATAGGCGCAGTCCGCCTCATCGAGAACCCATCTCCCTTTGCCCTTCACGTAAACACAAGCCACCATACGGCCCTGATTCTGCGCGCGGCAGAAACCATTGTAAAACACTTCTCTTTCTTCCATATGTTAAAATCCTTCCTCTCCCTGTTCATTCTGTACGACATTACGTGCTTTGCATTTTTCTTAATACAAAACACAGGATTCTTTGCTTCTTTTTATATTGCAAACACAGATTTTTCTCCCTTATTTCCTCTCTATTTTCTCTTTTGATTCCTACAAAGTATAGGAATCAAAACCATGTTTTTCCTTAATTACACCTAATGTTAATTTATTGACATTGATTTTTGCCCATGCTATCATGGAACCTAAGCGAGGGGTTGTGATTACTGACGGAGATTTGTGGATAACCACAGGGGAATCACAATCATGACATGGCCGACCGTCTGGGCAGCATATATAACCCTGTTATATGTGTTGCCTTTTTGTAACTGTTCAGTGCCTTCACCGTTATATTTTTTCGTCGGATTGCACTGACAACGGACAATACAAACGGCTGCCTTGCCGGACAGCCGGACAGGAGTACAAAGCGACTGTAAAGCTGTCCTTCCGGAGCACGGATTACACCGTATATAGTATAACGCAGTTCTCCGGTACATAAAATAGGTTTATTCATTTTTCATCATGAAAGGAGAAAAACACCATGGGTTACAAATCAGACATCGAAATCGCTCAGGAATGTACCATGAGCCCCATTACGGAAATTGCCGAGAAAGCAGGTATTGACGAAAAATACCTTGAGCAGTACGGCAAATACAAAGCAAAAATTGACTACAGTCTGCTCAGGGAATCCGACAAGCCCGACGGTAAGCTGATCCTGGTGACGGCCATCAACCCCACCCCCGCCGGCGAGGGTAAGACCACCACGACGGTTGGTCTGGCCGACGGTATGCAGAAGCTTGGCAAGAATGTAATGGTAGCCCTGCGCGAGCCCTCTCTGGGACCGGTATTCGGCGTAAAGGGCGGAGCTGCAGGCGGCGGTTATGCCCAGGTCGTTCCGATGGAAGATATCAACCTGCATTTCACCGGCGACTTCCACGCCATCGGCGCGGCGAACAACCTGCTGGCCGCCATGGTGGACAATCATATATTCCAGGGCAACGAGCTGAACATCGACCCCAGAAAGATCACCTGGAAACGCTGCGTGGATATGAATGACCGTCAGCTCCGCTATGTGACCGACGGTCTGGGCGGACGTACCAACGGTATGCCCCGCGAGGACGGCTATGACATCACCGTGGCCTCCGAAATCATGGCGGTACTGTGCCTGGCCAGCGATATCACCGATCTGAAGAAGAGGCTGTCGCGCATCATTGTGGGCTACACTTACGGCAAACCCGCAGAGCAGCAGCCCGTAACCGCCGGCGACCTTCACGCCGAAGGCGCCATGACCGCTCTTTTAAAAGACGCCTTAAAGCCGAACCTGGTACAAACTCTGGAGCATGTGCCGGCCATCGTCCATGGCGGTCCTTTCGCCAACATCGCTCACGGCTGTAACTCTGTAACCGCCACAAGGATGGCCATGAAGCTGGGCGACTATGCAATCACGGAAGCCGGCTTCGGCGCTGACTTGGGCGCGGAGAAATTCCTGGATATCAAGTGCCGTATGGCCGGGCTGACCCCCAACGCCGTGGTAGTGGTCGCCACCGTGCGCGCCCTGAAATACAATGGCGGCGTGAAGAAAGCCGACCTGAACAACGAGAACCTGGAAGCTCTTGAAAAAGGTATGCCGAACCTGCTGAAGCATGTCAGCAATATCAAGGATGTATACGGTCTGCCCTGCGTGGTAGCCATCAATGCATTCCCCACCGACACAAAGGCCGAACTGGATCTGGTGGAAGCCAAATGTAAAGAGCTGGGCGTCAATGTGGCCTTGTCCGAAGTGTGGGCAAAGGGCGGCGAGGGCGGCGTAGCCCTGGCCAAAGAAGTCATCCGTCTCTGCGAAGAGCCGGGCGATTTCCGTTTCAGTTATGAACTGGAAGGTTCCATTGAAGATAAACTGAACCAGATTGTACAGAAAGTATACGGCGGCAAGGGAGTTGTCCTGACCGCAGGGGCACAGAAACAAGCCAAACAGCTGCAGGATCTCGGTTTTGGCAACTGTCCGATCTGTGTGGCCAAGACGCAGTACAGTCTGACCGACGACGCCACCAAGCTTGGCGCACCCAAGGATTTCGAAGTCACCGTGCGTAATCTGAAGATCAGCGCCGGCGCCGGCTTCATCGTGGCTCTGACCGGCGAGATCATGACCATGCCCGGTCTTCCCAAAGTACCGGCCGCCGAGAAGATCGACGTGGACGAGAACGGAAAGATTACCGGCCTGTTCTAAAACGATTGAATAACTGCTTATAGAAGCCGGACGATCTGTGTATCGACCAGGGTGCAGCCCCGGCTGCACCTGGTATCGATGCACTACCGGCTTCTCTTTTGCGCAAATTTGCAGGATTTTAAGGAGGATTCCTATGTTTCGTGCTGAATATGACGCCGTCTGCAATGCGGCGGCAGGGAAACTAAAACTTTTGAAAACCAATCCTCTGGGATATTTTATCTCTTCCATGGTGGCCGGTATGTTCATTGCCTTCGGCAGCTTTGTCTCCATGAGCATGGGAGGTTTTCTGACCGCTGCCGGGTCAGACCTGATTAAATTCTTTGTCCCTCTCACCTTTGCCGCCGCCCTGAGCCTTGTAGTCATGGCCGGATGCGAGCTCTTCACCGGCAACAATCTGGTCATGGGGGCTGCGTCCATCGAAGGGAAAATTCCCTGGGGGGAAACGGCCAGACTCTGGATCGTCTGTTATCTGGGCAATCTTGTGGGCTCCTGGATTCTGGTGCTCCTGTTCCAGTTGAGCGGAATCTGCAGTAATCCGGACGTGGCGGGATTTTTTGCCAGCACCTCCGCTTCCAAGATGGCGCTGACGCCCATGGCCCAGCTCTTCCGCGGCATTCTCTGTAATATTTGTGTCTGTCTGGCAGTCTGGTGCGCCACCAAACTGAAAAGTGAGTCCGGCAAACTGATTATGATCACCTGGTGCATCCTTGTTTTCATGATTTGCGGCTTTGAACACAGCGTAGCCAATATGAGTATCCTGGGCGTGGGCCTTTTAAATCCCGGCGAGCAGCTCATTACGGTGAGCGGTTATGTGCAGAATCTTGTCTTTGTAACGATCGGTAACATGATCGGCGGCGTCTGTTTCGTGGCCCTCCCCTATCATTTCATTGCCAGGGAAAAATAATGGTATGGCAATAACGCAGACCATCCAAATGATCTGTTTTCTAATTTTCGGATACATATTCCCGGGGATTGCAGGCTTCCTTCGCCTGTAATCCCCACTTTACTTTCTTTTACTGACTGTGATAGAATAATTTGTTGGAAGTTTATCAATATACTATGGAGAATATTATTATGGAAATGGACATGAAATTTGTACGAAAACTGCCGATTCCCAAAAAGGTGAAAGAGCAGTTCCCGGTGGATTCTACCATCGCCGCCATCAAGGAGACCCGTGACCGGGAGATGAAAGCCATCTTCGAGGGAGCATTAGATAAGTTCCTCCTGATCATCGGCCCCTGCTCCGCCGATAACGAGGATTCCGTGCTGGACTATACCTATCGGCTGGCCAGAATTCAGGAAAAGGTGAAGGACAAGGTATTCATCATTCCCCGGATCTATACCAACAAACCGCGCACCACGGGGGCCGGCTATAAGGGTCTGGTCCATCAGCCCGACCCGGACAAAGCGCCGGATATGTTTGAAGGGCTGGTTAAAGTACGGGAGCTCCACACCCGCGCCATCCGTGAGACGGGGCTTACCTGTGCCGACGAGATGCTCTATCCCGAAAACCACCGCTATATCTCTGACATCCTCTCCTACGCGGCCATCGGCGCACGCTCTGTGGAAAACCAGCAGCACCGCCTCACGGCCAGCGGCATCGGCATCCCCGTGGGTATGAAGAACCCCACCGGCGGCGATCTCTCTGTCATGATGAACGGCATTGTCGCAGCCCAGAGCGGCCACACTTTTCTCTACAGAGGCTGGGAAGTTCATACCGAAGGCAATCCCTATGCCCATGCTATTCTGCGGGGTTTTGTCGACCGTTTCGGTATCAGCAGTCCGAACTATCATTACGAAGACCTGAACCATCTTCACGAAATCTACCAGAAGGCCAATCTGAAGAACATGAGCGTAATCGTGGACACCAACCACTCCAACTCCGGCAAAAAATACCTGGAGCAAATCCGCATCAGCAAAGAAGTGCTCCACAGTATCCGTCTGAACCCGTCGCTGCGCGGCTTTGTAAAGGGCTTAATGATCGAGAGCTATATCGAGGACGGCGCTCAGAAAATCGGGGAGGGATGCTACGGCAAATCCATCACCGATCCCTGCCTGGGCTGGCAAAAATCCGAAAAACTGATCTATGATATCGCGGAATTGTGGTAGCGCTTTCCAAAATATAAAAAATCGAGGCATACAGGAATCTTACTCCCGAATGCCTCGATTTCTTTGTTTTTTAGACGTATTATCTGGTGATCTTCACCTTACTGCTCTGGCCTTTCTTTTTAAACAATTTCTGATACGCTTTCAGCTTCACCTTCGGCACTTTAATCTTTGCCTTCTTATAAATATTCTTAAAGGCATTTTTCCCGACTTTCGTGATGACTTTCGATTTTACGGTTATGGTTTTCAGCTTTTTGGCTCCTGAGAATGCTTCTTTTCCGATGGAACGCACATTCGTGCCTATCGTCACAGAAGTGACTTTCGTCTTACCTTTCAGCGCTTTATCGCCCACCTGAACGATCTTGAAACTCGCCCCATTGATTTTCACCGTATTTCCTACGGTAACTTTGGCGGTATTTTTCGCCAGTCCGGTAAAAGCCACCGTTCCCTTGCCGTTGATTTTGGGGCTGATTATTTTGTATTTATAATTGCCGACCTGATATTTTTGTCCTTTTTTGCACACCTTTTTAGCCAGTGTCTTCGTAGAAAGCACTTTCCCGCAGTCTGTACACACGACGCTTTCCGTCCCTGTTTTCTTAAATGTGGGCTCTATCCTTTTCTTCGTCTGATGCACATGGCCCCGTGGGCTGATATCCTGCCGATCCTTCTCCCGCTTGCAGCCGGCGCACACCTGCGCCGTATAGCCGGCTTCCGTACAGGTCGCGGCCTTTTGCACCTTCTGATAATTGTGGGGCATCCTGGCCGTCATCTGCCATTCCGTCCGCCCGCATCCCCGGCAGGTCCTCACCCGCGATCCTCCTGTCATACAGGTGGCCGCCTGTCTGACCGCCCAGGCGCCGTAACTGTGGGTGTGCAGGCTGCCCGGCCAAAGTCTCTCGGTGATGTCCACATAGGGCTTCGAAGCCGTGCCGTAGGTCAGCCGGCCGTCCGGATCAATGCAAAAAGCATATAAGTATCCCCCCGCCTGTTCACTCGCGCTCAGCGTGTACAGCACCCGATCGCTGGTCCCGTCACAGTTCATGACATGAATCTCCGTCGGCAGTAAATAGTAAATTTCCCCCAGATACAACGCGAATCCGCTGAAATTTCCCCGGTAGAATGAAGTTCCCCCCAACACATGCCAAGTACCTTCGATGGTCTTTACCTTCCGAAATACAGACAGGCCGGAAGGACTGCCCTTATACTGTGTGATCGCTCTCCCGTCATTGCCGTACCAATAGCCCTTATAAAATCCGAAAGGCGCATTGATATCGTTCCAAAAATAATCGTCATAGGTCTGGCTGGAAGCGCTGGCATCGGTGACATTTCCCGTATAGGCATAATCCTGACTGTTGTGCCTGCCTTTACTGTCGTCCTGAAACCAGCCGGTACTTTTCAAAAGGAAATCATGGCCGGACCAGCCGATCATATTCGGGGTGGGATCATTCCACGTCGTATCCACATGATACCAGGCGTTCCCTATCTTCACCAGATTCCAGGCGTGATTCAGCTCGTCGCTCGTCACAAGCTCACACGCAACCCCCGCCTGATTCATCAGCTCCAGGAAAGCCAGCGCATAACCCTGGCAGACCGCCGTCTTTTCCACGAATACATCGTAGGCACTATATTTCGTAAGGCTCTGATCATAACGGCAATTCTGCGTCAGATAATCATTGACAAACAAAGCCGTCTCCAAAGGCGACCAGGACGGGTCCATCATGTCTTTTATACTGCGCACCTCTGCGTCATAGGCCGCCATCTTTTTCTGCAGATCCGCCGTGCTTTCCTGCAGCGGAAAACGAATCCGCACCACTACGCCGGACGACAAATAATAAGTGTTCTGCCAGCTCCTGATATAGAAATATCTCGGGTTTCGATCCAGCACTTCCGCGATCAGCCGATTCATATCCGACACCTGCGCCTGAAACCTTGAGACATCAATAACGATCTCTCCGCCCGTACTATCGGCCAGATTATCCCAGGCGTCCTTCAGCGCCTGTTCAATCTCACTCTGATTGGCCAGCGCATAGGAGGAGACGTCTCCCTTTGCCTTCCGCACGAGAAGACCGCCGTTTTGCAGGACCCCCTGCGTATCTCCGTTTTCCGTCTTCAGCTCTGCCGCGCTTACCTGCGCCGTTCCCAGCCACAACACGGACACAAGCAGCATTACGAATATGCCCAAAGTACGCCATATCGTTTCCTTTTTCATCTTTTTCATATGGTTATACCCCTTAAAAGATTAACATATATACTAATAAATATTCTGTCGTCTATAAATCCGTTTCACAGACTGCAGATAAAAAGTCTATATATTCGTGTTCTGACCTGCTAATATACAGTCAAAACTCCTTTCCGGATATCAGCAGGTCAAGAGCTGCCCTGATTTTTTCATTGTTAGCCTTCTCATTGCCGCCATAAACGCCCACGCTGCCGAGAAGATGTCCCGCCTTATAGATCGCGGCTCCGCTTTTTTCCGGTGTAGCCGCAGCTTCTCCATCCCTTTTTGCCCGCCGCAGCGCCTCCAGGGCGGCGCTCATGGACTCGTGAACCGCCACAGAATGACAGGCCAGGGAACTGGTAGCCAGCCGCTCTCCGGCCGGATCACACAGGCAGAACGTGTAGATGGTGCTGTAAGTGGTATTACACTTTTTTCCCAACGCCTCCAGCATCTTCTTCCCTTTTTCCACGGAAAGCTCCGGTATAATCTCCATTTGGGCCCGGCTCTGTGTGCTCCTGTCTCCACTGCAGCCTGCGCCCCGGGGGACAGCCGTCCAGTTTTCGGCCGGGGCGGCGGATGTCGCCGCCGCGCTTTCGCTGCTTTGCATATACGCGCCAGTCACCTCTTTTGCCATCTGCTGGGCCAGGGTCAATCCCTGATTTTTCGCATCCACATAGCGGGCCGTCATATACAGATAGTCCGAGAGCCTGTTCAGATAGCGGGCCGCTGTCTCGTCCACGGGATGGGTTTCCGACACGGCGGTAAACCACCGCTCGCATCGCCGGGCCACCGTGCGCACCACATCGATCTGGGCCGAATAGTAAGAGCCTCCCGGCAGCACAAACCCCTTTATGCGCGCAAAAGCCTCCTCCATGCGGTCAATCCGTTCTTCCAGACCGGTCACGGCCTCCTCCGGAAAAGCAAACAGACGCTCCTCTGGCTCTTCCGGCGATTCCGCCACCCCGGACATGATCTGCATGAGGTTCCGCTGGATCTGCGAAAACTCCTCAAACTGCCCCTTGTCCTGTGTCAGGCTTTTGACCAGGCCGATATAGCTGTTCAGCTCATCCATATTTCCCAGTAGATGGAGCCGCACGTCATTTTTCGATACACGGGTACCATCCAGCAGACCGGTGGTCATCCGGTCGCCTGTCTTTGTATAAATCTTCATACTATCCCCTAACGGGCGGCCTGTACCGCCCTCTGCTGTCGCTGCATATTGTAACCGTTCCGTGCTTTCACGGTTACAGATTTCCGCCATGCGAAACCGCTGTGACCGTTCAGCCTGCCTGAACTGTCACAAACCGCTTCTTTTTCACGGCCCGGGCCGCATTGGCGCCGATCATCCTGTACTGCTCCGCCGTAGGATCAGCAAACACAAACAGGGGGCGGTCCTCAGCCACCTTCCGCATTTGCAGCGCCACTTCACCGGCAGTCAGGCCGATCCCCGATTCCAGCACGGAATCCGTAGCCGCCCGGTAAGCCAATCCCCGGGCCGTTCCGTCCATCCGCAGAATCTTCCAGGGAACACCCTCTTCTTCCATTCCGGCACAGATCTCACGGATGGCGGGCAGCGTTTCGTCCACTGTATAAAGATGGACGGCTGGTTTATTTGTCTGCATATCACTCACTCCACCAGGACATCACAAGACCCGTAGCCACCGCATTCCTGGGTCCCTCCGTCCGTCTGATATTGCCCCGCCCGCAAAGCACCCGGTAATTGGCCAGCTCCTCTAAAAGCATCTCGGGAATCTCAAAATCCTCCGCCGAGCCGCCCACCAGCACCACATTGGGCACCCGCCGCAGATTGTGCTCCGGCGCTACGATTTCCAGAGCCCGCAGGGCGTTGGTGATAAATACCTTCTTTTTCGCGCCGCGGCGCACATCCACAATCTGTTCCAGCGTGAGATCCTCCTCGATCCGGACCATCTCCTCCGGCTCCAGAAGCACCACACTGCCAAAGAAGCGCGGGCTCAACGGCTCCTCAAAGAACCGGATCTCGCCGCTCTCCAGCCGTATATGGAACAGGCTCTCCACCTTCGCCAGGGGATAGCGTTTAATGCGCTCCGCGGTAATGCGGCTGTGCAGGCCGAGTTCGGTCTGGATCAGCATCGTAACCAGCTCCCCGGCCCCGGCCTGATGAGTCACGGCCACGCGGCCTTCCTCCGTCACCAGCGCCGCGTCGGTGGAACCGCCGCCCATATCCAGAATAGCCAGGGGAAGCTTCGTTCCCGGCGTAGTCATGGCTCCCATAGACGCCATAACGGCTTCCACACCGGCCACCCGCACCTCTATACCAAGCTCCGCCTGAAGGCGGTCGGCGATCTCCCGCATGGGCAGCTGGCTGGTCTTTACCATAGCCGCCACACCCACCGCCTTCTCCATGCAGGTCTCTCCCGCCAGCGCCCCGGAAATCTGTACCGGAGCCAGCGTATCCACGGCCAGAATATCGGTGATGCGGATACTGCTCTCCGCCTGGCCGGACACGTTCTTCATGCCGCCCTTGATCCGGCGCAGCATATGACCCACATTGCTGTTTTCCTGCCCTGCAATGTCCCGCACTGTCCCCGCCTCATGGACGGCCGCCATAATGCTCTCCGCTCCGGCGTCAATAGACACCGTCTGCTCACTGTCTCCGGAAATATAAATCTCCCCGGCGGGCAGCACATTTTCCCGCACATTGCCTCCCGGGGTCTTAATCACCACCGCGCTGCGCTTGCCGATCAGGCTTTTGGCAATGGGCATGACCTGACGGGTCTCCTCCGCGTCCAGATTCAGGAGGGTGGCGATCCCGTAGGGATTGGACAACATATGTATCGTCTGTCCCGGCAGAGCCACCTCCACGGCCGCCTGCTTGTGCTCGGGAATCTGCGAAAGCTTCGCCACTTCGTCCAGGATCGGTATCTTGCGGCGCAGGCGATTATAGACCAGCACGGCCTCGTCGCGCTGCAGGATGGCTCCCGTCACGGAAACCATTCCCTGCACGGCATTTAAAAGCTCCGCCGCCGCCTCATAAGAAATCCGTTCCGGTACGGTCACAATATAGTCCCGCCCCTGTATGGCCTGAGAGAGATGCTCAATACCTATGATCTCCCCCACTGCCTGTCCGACCCCGGCCGGGGTGGAGGGATTGTGTCCGATCATGGAGGACTCCATAATAATCGTCTCGGTGATGGTCTCCATGGCCGTATCGCCGATTACCGGAGCCGCTTCGTTCAGCAGCAGAATCTCGGGATATACTCTGGGAGTCCCGGTCTTCTGCACCGCAGCTTCCAGAGCCGTGCGGATACCCCGCACGTTGTCCGGCGTCCCCTTGGTTCCCGTGGTACGGGTGGACGCGCTGGAGAGAAAATTCAGCTTCCCCCGGTCGTCAAAGGCGCCTATACACACTTCAGTTGTCGAATTACCGATATCAATTCCCGCAACTGTTTTCATGATTCCAGAAGGATTCCTCTCTTTTCGTAAATCTGCACCGCTTCCATCACCAATTTTGCGCAGTTCGGCGCATGGTACTGCTCCAGAAGGGTATGGGCCATCTGCACCAGCTCCAGCTTCGTGGAACGGTTAGGACGCAGCTTGTTGTACATGGTCAGGATCACATCGTCGGGAATATTCACCATTTCCGAAGCCCGGACAAAGTTCTGCTCCATGGCCGGGTTATCATTCTCCCGGCAGACCTGGCCCTGTTTTGCCAGCATCTCACGGGAAATCTTGATATCATCCGCCGTAATATTCCCCCGCCGAATCTCGTCCAGAGTAATCTGAGAGAGTTTCTTGCCTGTCTTGGAAGTAATCGAATCCGCTTCATATTCGCCCAAAGGATATTTCATCGTCTCACACCGTCCATTCAATCATATTTAATTCCGGGGACAGCTGATCTGTCTCCTGGATGTGCATCAGCGCCGCTTTCACCTGATATTTCGCCCGAACCATCGGATCATTCGTACAGGCAATAGGCAGTACCTTCTCGCCTTTCACATACTTGGCCGCGTTCTTTCCCACATGGAAATACGTCTCCAGGGTCATCAGGGGCGCCTGGGGGAAAAGCTCCAGATTGGACAGCGGATAGAGATCCCTGTGATGGATCACCGTCGTACCCTTAGACTGCAGGCCAATGCCGATACCGGAACCGGAGAGCTTCGCCGCCTCCAGTCCGATAAAGCCCACATCGGAAGTTTTCAGATTCTTGACCACACGGGCCGTCATGCCCTCCTCCTCGATACCGGCTATGATATTCCGAATCACATCTTCCAGAGGAATGCCGGTGATCGTATGTTTCGTCACGGTCTGGAATGCCGCGCCCACGCCGATCACCACTTCCTTGGGATCGGTACCCTGCTTCGCCTGAGGATACCCGCTGTAATCCACTTTCTCAATCCTGTCCTCACCGCCGGGAGCGGCGGATCTGTCCTGATTCAGCTCCCGGATCACTGCATCCGTAATCTGCCGTACCAGCAATTCATTGATTTCCATACCCGTCCCTCCTAAAATTTGTGCCTGTCAATGCGATGAGGGATCTGCTTGATCTCCTCCCAGCGTTTACCGTCCACCCGGTAACCCGTACCGGGCCCCATATAATTGTTCGGCGTGTTCACTCCGGACATCACATGGAAATGTTCATCCAGAATCGCCGCCGTGTGCATGTAGTCGCCGATCACCCGCTGCTTGAGCATATTCAGAATGCTGTCCGCCACATCGTCAAAACCTGTTTCCGCCAGGGCCTTCACCACGTCGATACCGGTGACGCCCTTTTTCATCATCTCCTCAATGCCCATCAGATCCGCCACCACATCCCGATTCAGGGTGTCCTTACTGCCATGGGCATACGTCACGGCCTCCACCTGCTCGTCCGTCACTTCAGCCAGATTCAGATAACGGAATACCGCCTGCACGGCCTGTCCGGCCTTACGGCGTACCCGGATCACATCCTCCTCGGTCACCGGTTTCAGACCGCCGTCCACCTGCATATCCCGCTGAATCACATTATAATCGTCAAAATCTTCCGCGTCAAAGTTCGACCCGGCAAACATATTGTCATAGTTAGGCTCCGCCGCATAGCCGGAGAAAATAAAGTCCGTACCCGGCATGAACTGCAGCATGGTCCTGGCCGTCCTTCTCATATCCGAATTGGAGAAACTCTGATCGTTGGAAGACGCGCACTCCAGTCCCAGAAGCGCCGCCACCAGATTCTCACCGATCACCTCGCGAATACCGGCGGGCACGCTGGCAGTGATACCGATACAGCTCACGGAACCGTTCTGGATGCCCTGGGAACCGGCGCCCTTTGTCATATACAGACAGCGGCATTCCAGGTAAAGCATAGATTTCTTCTCCGTACTGCCCATCAACACCTCAGAACCCGAACCGGAAGTGAAACGCACTTTCAGCCCGCGGGAAGCATAGGCCGCATTCAGAAACGCTTTGGAATAGGGGGTATCATCCCCGTCGATAAATACTTTCTCCGTGCCGTACACCGACAGCGTCTCCGCATAGGTTGTAAAACCCCGAATGCCCAGCTCCAGCTCTGTGGCCTCCTCGGCAGAACACTGGGTCAGCACACCGCGCCGACCCACCTGGGAGCCAATCAACAGCGCAATGGCGCTGAAGGGCGCATAACGGGCAATGCCCATAGTGGTCTCCTCCTCGCTGAATCCGCGAAGGGCCCCCTCTGCCGCGTCGGCGGCAATCTGCACCGGATCATCCTTCAGATTCGTGATATGGGCCTGATTGCCCGGTACCCGGCGGGCGCGCATCTTCTGCATACCCATCATCAGCTCCACCACATTCAGATGATTGATGACATCCTTCATCTTGGCCGGGGTAATGCCCGACACCAGCTTCAGAATCTCATCCCGGGACACATGGATATCCACGATCCTGCGGGCGATTTCCAGAGAAGACACCGCCATAGACTCCTCAGCCCTGTCCACCCGGATCGCATAATCCGCGATAAACTGGTCGATAAAGTCAAATTCCGCCCGCTTCTTTCCGTCCAGCTCCGTGATAACCCCGTTTTCCACCCGCACCGACGGCTCCGGGTCATAAGGACTGTCCATGGCGATGAAGCCTTTTTCCGGCCACTCGTCAATGAACCCGTCCAGATTGACCTTGCGCCGATCCAGAGCTTCCACTCTCTTTGATCTCTTCATATTCAACTCCCTTTCGCGGATCGGCCGTCTCTCGCCGTCTGCCGCCCGCTTTTCGTTCTTTTTCGATAACTGTCCGGAACCACCGTGTTTCATCTGCGTCAACCCGGCAAAAAATCTATCTCTGCGAACAGTTTTCAATGCCGGTATTTTCCGGCGCATACATGAGATTATTATAGCATAGCGCAAAAAAAATGAACAGGACAATATCGCCAAAATTTTGATGATTTATTTGGATTGTTTTGTATTTATGTTGGTTTTTTGTTGTTTTTCCTGTTTTATTGTGGCTTCCACACAAAAAACAAAAGATGCAAAGCCCTGGCTTCTCAACAGGCTCTGCATCTTTCATCACACAGATATTTCTCTCTATGTTTTTTGTCCGTGACATTCTCAATGTTACGGAATCCGCCCATCCTCCATACAGATTACTCTGCCGCAGGCATTTGCAACAGCGTCATCGTGAGTAACAATCACTATTGTTTTCCCTTCTCTATGCAGCTCTTGCATAATATTAATAATTTTATCCGCATTATCCGTATCCAGCGCCCCCGTCGGTTCATCCGCCAGGATATAGTCCGGCCCGTTCACCAAAGCGCGCGCGATAGCCACCCGCTGTTTTTCCCCTCCCGACAGCACGGCAGCCTTTTTCCCTGCCAAAGAGCCAATACCCACCTGATCCAGCTTATCTGCCGCAATCTGTTTTATCTTTTTATACGGAGTGCTGCCGAACATCAGCGGCAGGCATACATTATACAAAACCGTATCGTCTTCAATCAGCCCGAAATCCTGCAGGACAAAACCGATTTTTGTATTCCGCAGCCGGGCCGCCTCTCCATTGTCAAGCCCCTCCACAGCCATACCGTCAAAATCATACGAGCCTTCATCCACAGTGTCCAAAAGTCCGATAATATGCAGGAGCGTAGACTTACCCGCCCCGGACCTTCCCTTAATTGCGAGCATTTCCCCTTTTTCAATTTCCAGCGAAACATCCTTTAGCGCTTCCTGAAAATTTGACGTGCCGTCAATGCCAAATCGTTTATATACGTGTAATAATTTTAAACTCATCTTTAATCCCCTGCTATTCTTTTTCTTTCCTGTACAACTCTATAACATCGCATCGGGCCGCCGTCCTTATGGACGAAAAAGACGTAAGCAGATAAATCAGCGCAAAATACAAAACAATGCCCCCGTACATCCATCCATATATCTTCCCTGACCTGACTGGCGTAATCAGGGGAGCAATCTTGTCATCCACCAGTAAAAATACAAGAAACGAAACCCCAATGACCGTAAAAGTATTGATCGCTTCAAGGATCATACATTTGCGCCTGCTGAGCCCCAAAATATACAGCACCGCATATATTTTTGCATTCTTCAGACTCTGTATCCCATTCAGGCCGCCGATTCCCACCATAGTGAGAACCAAAAATACCAGCGCTATAATCCCGTTCGTGATACCGAAATCCCTGTTGTCCGCTGCATAATTTTGTTTCATCTCATCTATGGACGAAATATCTCCGTACTGCAGCAATTCTTCCTGTAAAGCCCTTGCCGCCCCTTTATCTTTTATCACAAAAATCTCCGACGGCTGCCGTTCTTCCGCCAGACCCCCGCGAATACTTCCGTATCTGCTGCCGGCACAGGGAACGATGATATCATATCCCACATTGGAAGCTACGAGATTTTCCAACGACGCCATCCCGGAGCTGGCGGACTGTTCGAACGCCGCCACATACGTATCACGGCTTATGACTCCTATCACGAGGCAGCTTTGTCCATTTTTCAGCTCAATATATTCCCCTGCCCCGCAGCCACCGCCTATCACAACGGCCGGAACCGCTTCGCCTTCATATTCCGTGAACCACACGCCCGCCTCCATTGCAATCTCCACATGATCAATCAGAAAATCATCGTAAACCATGGCATTTAAAAAGGCCCCATCCTTTTTCTCATATTCAACGGTATGGATTTCACTTTTCTCATATTTCTCCCGCAACCGTGGGCTAATGTAACTTTCCACCTCAAAATCCGGCGAATAATAGCTTCGCGGAGTAAAATAATAAGCGTCTTCCCCCTGAAAAGTTTCCGTAATCTGTATAGCGTCTTTAATAAATATCAATCGGCCCGCCATGCCCAGCAGCACGACAGACGACAGAATAATTTCCACGGCCAGCAAAAATACCGTCCATTTCCTCCGGGTGATCAGGCGCCAGGCAATTCTTATCCTATTCATTCTCTCACTCCACCGTATTATAAATCATATCTGTCCGAGTTATTTTTTTCGCCAGAAGACCGGAAAACAACAGCATAACAGCCAGCACAGCCAAAGAAATAACACAATAAGGAAAATAGCTGTCCTGATACACCAGATTAAAGGGCTTTACCACCATTTTACAAACAGCAAAGAGTAAATTCCCCGCTATCGTTCCGCCAGCCATCAGCATAAAAGCCTGCAGCAGCGCGATTTTAACGATGTCCTTTTTTCTGGCGCCGCAAACGGCATAAACTTTGAATTGCTTTTTAAAACCTGCTATCCAATAAAAAGCCAGACAAAACGCATTCATCACCATAACCGAAAAGATCAATAAAATCTGCGCAAATTCCCTGACAAAATCCGATGATAAAAACGGATTCCGGTTGTTGACTACCGTCAGCCTTTTAATGTCGTCTTCTTTCTGCAGTAATGTTCTCAGCCTCCTGCCCTCGGCCGGAGAGAGACTGTTTTCATAGCGGACAATCAGTTGATCCGTCTTATAATGGCCGGCATAGTATCTCACCGGCAGGACATAGCAGTCCTCATCCGTATAAGGCACAATACCGGAAACCGTAAATGCTGCCCCGTCGCTCTCCGTGTGCATCCCCACCGGTATCTCTCCGTCCTCAACAAAATCCACCTGATACTCTGCCATAATAATAAAAGGTCCGTCTTCCGTTAATGTGTGGTTTCTGCCGCACAGCATATGGCCGTCCCACTCACGATTATACCCTCCGATTACACTTATCCCGTCGGACCCGGCTTCGGACAAAAACATCGCATCTACCGGCGGACCGGCTTTTTCCAGTAGCTCAACCAGACCGGTCACGCCGGCCTGATCCGCGGTATCCTTCATTTCTATTTCTATCCCGCCTCCCGCGCTGGCCGCATAAAAAGAGTACAAAAAATAGCCCGAATAAAACAGCATGCCAAAGACAGAAAGCGTGATACTGAAGAATACAATACAGAACAATTTATTTTTTGAAATCAGCATTAATTTTAAGTTTCGGAAAACCAGCAAATACTTTTTCATAACTCATAATCCTGTCACTTCATTGTGATGCCGCAAAAGCAGATAAAGGAGCTGCCTGCCGCTTTGCAGATGCAACTCCTTCCTTGCCTGTATTTACATCAGATTAAAGCTAACATGCTCAGCTATATTTTTCATTTTTTCCATGTGGTATTTTTTGTAGAAACCCATTTATAACCTGTATTATAACTTTTCGCTTTATGTGTTCCTATTGCCTTCTTGGCCCCTCGTATTTTTGCATAGGCACCTGCATTAAGCGGCAAATCCCAAGTTGTACCACCACTTTGAGAATACGAATCCGATTTATAGTCACCTGCCTTATTATATATTTTTACTGTTGTTTTAGAAGAACAATTTTTAATCTGTTTTGAGGGTTTACTTAATGTAGTATACGCATACGCCTCATCTTTCAAGACAGGAATCAAATGATGTGTTACAGTTAAATATCCCTTTATCTTTGCCGCCGCGCCTACAGTATGAGCCCCCAGCAAAACAAGACAAATCGCCATTGCTATTAATGCTTTCTTACTTATCAGCTTCACTTTCATAATTTCCTCCCATATCAATAAAATATTCCTGTAGCCTTTTCATTAGGAATTCCCATATGAACGTGATCACTTAATACAAAATATAATATTAATCATATATTTTGTCAATAATTATTTTTTATTTCGATATATTGATTTTTGAAATATTCTATGGTAAAAT
>CASWRE010000002.1 GCA_949471785.1 uncultured Lachnospiraceae bacterium
GCGCAGTAAATGCGCATTCCTGACCCATGAAAAGTAATTTCTGTTCCGTTTTCTACATATGGTTTTTCGAAAAAGTCTTGACTTTTGGATAATGACATGGTAACGTAAGTGCAGGTTAAAAAGAAAAAAGCGTTGATAAGGATTAGTACATATCTGTCCGGATGACAGAGAGCTGCTGGATGGTGCGAAACAGCGGAAGGAAGATATGGAACTGCCCTTGGAGCGGTTGCCCGAAATTCTCCGGAATAGTAGACGCAGACGGAGCCCAACCGTTACAGTGGGAGAGATATCGAGTAATATCCGTATCTCGTTGAGTGTATGAGAAATTTTTTCTCATAAAGTAGAGTGGTACCGCGAGGACAGACAGTCTTTCGTCTCTGCATGATATGCAGTGTGACGAAGGGCTTTTTTCTTTTTGTCGAATACAATGTATGAGGAGGATTGTTAACATGATGAATCACAACAAGTATACTACACAGTATTTTCTGCCGCCCCAGGATTGCATGGACTGGGCTAAAAAAGAAAAAGTGGAGAAAGCGCCCGTATGGTGCAGCGTAGACCTGCGGGACGGCAACCAGGCTTTGGTCATTCCTATGAGTCTTGATCAGAAGGTGGCCTTTTTCAAACTGCTTTGCAAGGTAGGTTTTAAGGAGATTGAGGTGGGTTTTCCGGCCGCTTCTGACACGGAATATATTTTTCTGCGTACACTGATCGAGCAGAACCTGATTCCCGATGACGTAACGATCCAGGTGCTGACCCAGGCCCGTGAGCATATCATACGAAAGACTTTCGAAGGATTGAAAGGCTGTAAAAACGCCATTGTCCATGTGTATAATTCCACATCTCTGGCCCAGCGGGAACAGGTTTTCCGCAAATCCAAAGAGGAAATCCTGCAGATAGCCGTAGAGGGCGCCAGGCTGCTCAAAAAACTGACCGAAGAGGCGGGAGAGGATTACCGATTTGAATACAGTCCGGAGAGCTTCACCGGCACAGAGATGGATTATGCTCTGGAGGTATGTAATGCAGTGCTGGATGTGTGGCAGCCTTCACCGGAGAAAAAGGCGATTATCAACCTTCCGGTGACGGTGCAGCTCTCCATGCCCCACATTTACGCCAGTCAGATTGAGTACATGAGTAAAAATATGAAATACCGGGACAGTGTGGTGCTTTCCCAGCATCCCCACAACGACAGGGGCTGCGGCGTGGCCGATGCGGAGATGGGTATATTGGCCGGAGCGGACCGTATTGAGGGAACGCTCTTTGGCAATGGCGAACGTACCGGCAATGTCGATGTGGTCACGCTGGCCATGAATATGTATATGCAGGGAGCCGATCCCAAGCTGGATTTTTCGGATATGCCGACTATTGTAGAGGAATATGAGCAGTACACCGGTATGCAGGTGGATGAACGATCACCCTACAGCGGCGCCCTGGTATTTGCCGCATTCTCCGGTTCCCATCAGGATGCCATTGCCAAAGGCATGAAATGGATGGAGGAGAAACACCCGGATCTCTGGACCGTTCCCTATCTGCCCATCGATCCACAGGATATCGGCAGGAGTTATGACGCGGACGTGATCCGCATCAACAGCCAGTCCGGCAAAGGCGGCGTGGGTTACATTCTCGAGACGAAATTCGGCCTTTGTCTGCCGGCCAAGATGCGGGAGGCCATGGGTTATGCGGCAAAGGGCGTTTCTGATCATATGCACAAAGAGCTGCAGCCCGATGAGATTTTCGATATTTTCAAAGAAAAATTCGAGAACATTACGGAGCCCTACAATATTACCTCCGTCCACTTTAAACAGGAGCCGGAGCGCATGATTTCCACCCAAGTGACATCCACCTTCGAGGGCAGGGAGATTCTGACGGAGGCTATGGGAAACGGCCGTTTAAATGCCGTCAGCAACGCCCTGAAAAAAGCCTATCATCTGGAATATAATCTGGTTACTTATCAGGAGCATGCCCTGGAGAGGAGCTCTTCCTCTCGTGCCATCGCCTATGTGGGTATTCAGACCCCCGACGGCAGGCTTTCCTGGGGCGCCGCCGTGGATGCTGATATTATCCGTGCTTCTATTGATGCGCTGGTGACCGCTATTAATAACAGAGGAAAATAAGTGTTCGTATTTTCCGTGTTAATGAAATGATCCGTCATCGCACGGCAAAATATGTAACAGTTCGTCTTGTCTGAACCGTTACATATTTTGCCCGTGCAGTGACGGATTTTTGTGAATAAAAGTAGCCATCTTTCCCAATATATGATATACTAGACACGGATTTGTGAATGTAGGAAATATAAATTCGGGAGGAACGAACTATGAGTTTGCTAAACCGTAAACCACAGCGCGGCGTCCGCCTGCAGCCTTTAGAGACCATCGGGGGCTATCGAGTCCGGCCCGGCTTTTACAGCCGTGACGGCGCAGTGGCTACAGTGAACGGGGTCAGTTTCACGATACATTCCATAGGGGCCACGAGCTGTACGTTATTACTGTTTCGTCCCCAGGAAAAAAGACCTTACGCAAAATTAAAATTCCCCGAGGCTTACCGTATCGGCAACACTTATTCCATGTTGGTCTTTGATCTGAAAATTGATGAATTTGAATATGCTTTTGAGATGGATGGGCCCTATGACGAAACAAAGGGCCTGCTCTTCGACCGGAAAAATGTCCTGCTGGACCCCTATGCCAAGGCAGTGACAGGACAGAGGAACTGGGGGGAGAGTCCCGATGAGGGCAAGGATTTTGTCTATCATGCCCGGGTTGTGGAGAATAATTTTGACTGGGGTATTGCTCCGCATCTGGAGATTCCCATGGAAGATATGATCGTTTATGAACTTCATGTACGGGGATTTACCAAGGATGAATCTTCCGGTGTGGATGCGAAAGGAACCTTTGAGGGGCTGCGCCAGAAAATCCCTTATTTAAAAGACCTGGGCATCAATGCGGTGGAGTTGATGCCGATTTTCGAGTTTGACGAGATGGAAAGCGCCAGAATAGTAGATGGAGAGCAGCTCTATAATTACTGGGGTTACAATACGGTTTGTTTTTTCGCGCCAAACACCAGTTACTCATCTGTAGTAGAGCACAACCATGAGGGAGACGAGCTGAAACAGCTGATCTATGATCTGAAAGAAAACGGCATCGAAGTGATCCTGGATGTGGTGTTCAACCATACGGCGGAGGGCAATGAAGACGGCCCCAGTTTTTCTTTTAAAGGTATTGACAATAATATTTACTATATATTGACTCCTGACGGGCATTATTATAATTTCAGCGGGTGTGGGAATGTGATGAATTGCAACCATCCGGTGACGCGCCGTTTCATTATCGACTGCCTGCGTTATTGGGTGACCGAATACAGGGTTTCCGGTTTCCGGTTTGATTTGGCTTCCATTCTGACCAGGGATCAGAACGGCGCCCCCATGTTGGAACCTCCGATTATTCATGAAATTGCCTGCGACGCGATTCTGGGTAAAGTGAAGCTGATTGCGGAGGCCTGGGATGCGGCAGGACTCTATCAGGTAGGGAATTTTCCGGCTTTTCGGCGCTGGGCGGAGTGGAACGGCAGATACCGCGATGATTTGCGCCGTTTCCTGAAAGGGGACGAAGGGCTGGCCAGCACGGCGATTACCCGGATTACCGGTTCCCGGGATATGTATGATCCCATGCAGCGGGGAAAAGGGGCTTCTATCAACTTCCTTAATTGTCATGACGGTTTTACCCTCTATGATATGTATTCTTATAATATGAAGCATAACGAGAAAAACGGATGGAACAATACGGACGGGGACAATAACGGCAATAGCTGGAATTGCGGTGAGGAAGGCCCCACGGAGAATCCCAAAGTGGAAAGCCTGCGCAGGCGTATGGTGAAAAATGCTTTTGCTACGTTAATGTGCAGCCGTGGGCCCGCCATGTTCTATGCCGGGGACGAATTCTGTAACACTCAGTACGGAAATAATAATGCTTACTGTCAGGATAACCGGATTTCCTGGTTGGACTGGAACCGGCTGGATGAATATAAAGAAATCCACGATTTTTTCCGTTATATGATTGCTTTTCGGAAAAAATATGCGATTTTGCGCAAGCCCACCAAAAGTCTGGCCTGCGGTCTTCCCGATATCAGTATCCATAACGGCTATCCCTGGAACGGAGGGACGGATAACGGTACGAGGCTGATCGGCATCATGTATGCGGGACGGGATGAGGCAGACAGCCGGGACGATATCGTGTTTTATTGCATGAATGCATACTGGGAGCCGCTGGATATGCAGCTTCCCAGTCTGCCGGACGGTATGCGTTGGAAGATCTGTGTAAATACCGATGTGGAGTATGAAAAGGGGAAGGATATTCAGTCCAGGACAGATTTTACATTCGGGAGCAAATTGAAAGTACCGCCCCGCGCAGTTATCGTGTTGGTGGGCGAGCCGGGGGCAAGGGCGCAGGGAGAGTAGAAAATGCTGAAAAGGAAAACCATTATTCTGGGAGTGACGGCTGGCATAGCCGCCTATAAGGCGGCGGCGCTTGCCAGTCTGCTGGTGAAACAGCACGCGGACGTTCATGTGCTGATGACGCCGAAAGCCCACAATTTTATTCATCCGATCACTTTTGAAACCCTTACCGGGAATAAATGCATCACTGATACGTTTGATCGGAATTTTGAATTTCAGGTGGGTCATGTGTCTCTGGCAAAGAGGGCGGATCTGGCGGTCATTGCGCCGGCCAGCGCCGACTGTATCGGGCGTCTGGCCTGCGGAATTGCCGACGATATGCTGACCACTACGATGTTGGCCTGCACTTGCCCGCGGCTGATAAGTCCGGCTATGAATACCCGCATGTACGAGAATTCCATCGTGCAGGAAAATCTGGATAAGTTGAAACGTCACGGCTGGCAGGTCATCGAGCCGGCTGTCGGCCGTCTGGCCTGTGGGGATACCGGAGCGGGGAAAATGGCGGAGCCGGAAACGCTGCTTGACTGGGTCTTGCGGGAGATTGCTCTGAAAAAGGATATGAGAGGCCTGCGTCTGCTGGTCACCGCGGGGCCGACCAGAGAGAGTATCGATCCGGTGCGCTTTATCACCAATCATTCTTCGGGCAAGATGGGTTATGCCGTTGCCCGGAACGCCATGCTTCGGGGGGCTGAAGTGACGCTGGTCAGCGGCCCTTGTGCCATTGCCCCCGTGCCCTTTGTGAAGTTCGTGCCCGTCACGACGGCCCGCGATATGTTCGAGGCGGTGACAAGCCGGGCAGACGAACAGGATATTATTGTCAAAGCCGCCGCCGTAGCGGATTACCGGCCTGTTCATGTGGCGAAAGACAAGGTAAAAAAAACTGACGGACAGATGAATATTGAGCTGGAGCGTACCGACGATATTCTGCGGTATCTCGGAGAACACAAAAGCCCCGGGCAGTTTTTGTGCGGCTTTTCCATGGAGACCCGGGACATGCTGGAGAATTCCCGCAGAAAATTGAAAGAGAAACATCTGGATATGATTGTGGCCAACAATGTAAAGGTGTCCGGGGCAGGATTTGCCGGAGATACCAATGTGATCACGATCATCACGTCGGAAGAGGAGCTGTCTCTGGAACTGATGACGAAAGACCAGGCGGCGGAACGTATTTTGGACGCCATAACAGCCAGAAAGGCTGCAGCGCCGAAAGCATCCCTGGCGTAATGGTGGAGTTTGTGATGAGTATAAAGAGGAGGCAGATATGATACTGGCGATTGATATTGGCAATACGAACATTGTAGTGGGAGTCGTTCACCGCAATAAGGAGATATATTTTATTGAAAGGCTGTCTACGGATACGACGAAGACAGAGATGGAGTATGCCATTGATCTGAAAATATTGCTGGAGCTGAATCATATTCTGCCCGGTCAGCTTGAGGGGGGGATTATTGCCTCCGTGGTGCCGCAGATCACCTGCATTGTGAAGGAAGCAGCAGAGAAGATCCTGAAAAGGAACGTGCTGCTGGTGGGGCCTGGGGTGAAAAACGGCCTGAATATCAAGATGGACAATCCGGCTTCCGTGGGAAGCGATCAGATCGTGGACGCTGTGGCGGCCATCGAGGAGTATCCGCTGCCTCTGATCATCATTGATATGGGAACGGCCACCACCATGAGCGTGGTGGATATGAAGAAGAATTATATCGGCGGTGTGATCATGCCGGGGATCAATGTATCCTTAAATGCTTTGACTGACCATGCGGCCCAGCTTTACGGCATCAGCCTGGAGGCTCCCCGGCATACCATCGGAAAAAATACGGTGGATTGCATGAGGAGCGGCGTGATCCATGGGAATGCGGCCTGCATTGACGGTATGATCGATCGGATAGAAGAAGAACTGGGACAGCCTGCCACGCTGGTGGCTACAGGCGGACTGGCAAAAGTGATTATGCCCCACTGCAAGAGAGAAATTTTTGTCGATGATGATCTTCTGTTGAAAGGGCTGCGGATCATATATGACAAAAATCATTGAAACGGAAAAAAGAAAAAAGAAGATTTTTGAAAATAATGGTTGACGTGCCATGAAAATCTGGTATAATCTATCTAGTGCAGTTAAATAATATACCCAAACAGTTGTATTATGCACAATTTACAGCTGGAGGGAGGTTAGGTGTGAGTTTATGTCAAACGTTATCGTAAAAGAAAACGAGACTCTGGACAGCGCTTTACGCAGATTCAAGCGAAGCTGCGCGAAGGCTGGTATTCAGCAGGAGATTCGTAAGAGAGAGCATTATGAGAAACCGAGTGTTCGCCGCAAAAAGAAATCCGAAGCTGCCAGAAAACGCAAATATAACTAATGTGCAGGGGGAAGGTAGAGACCTTCCCTTTTTTCATGCTTTCTATAGTCATATCTCTTCTTTTCCGTGGATATAATGAAAAAAAGTTAAGTTTGGCTGACGATGAAGAAACGATTATCAAACGGACGGTTTCTACATTTTTTTGATTGGCCGTCTGTGGGGAGCATATGCCAAAGAGGCAGGCCTGCTGTGTTTTTTGCTGTTTTTTTGTTGCTGGTGGCCATGATGCCCTGGATTACATATGCGGAAGAGACCGCGGAAGAGCCGTCCGGCGGTCCGGCGGTCACGGTCAGTTCCCCCTGCGTACTTCTGATGGAAGCGTCCACCGGCCAGGTAATCTTTGAGCAGGCGGCGGATGAACAGCGCACGCCGGCCAGTGTGACAAAGCTGATGACGCTGCTGCTCATTTACGAGCAGATAGAGAGCGGAAATCTCTCTCTGGAAGATACGGTGACAGTCAGCAGCAATGCTCAAAGTATGGGAGGCTCCCAGGTATTTCTGGAAGCAGGAGAAACACAGACCGTGGAGACGATGATCAAGAGCATCGTCATCGCTTCCGGGAATGACGCTTCTATGGCGATGGCGGAGCATATTGGCGGATCGGAGGAGAATTTTGTGGCCATGATGAACACAAGAGCCGCAGAACTGGGCATGGAGCATACGCATTTTGTGGATTGCTGTGGTTTAACCGACGATCCGCAGCATTATATGACAGCCAGGGATATCGCCACGCTCTCTCGGGAGATTGTGACAAGATTTCCTCAGATCTACGACTATTCTACCATTTGGATGGAGGATATTACCCATAATACCCGCAGGGGAAGCTCGCAGTTCACCCTGACTAACACAAACAAGATGCTTCGCAGTTATGATGGCTGTGTGGGTTTAAAGACCGGAAGTACCAGTCGGGCCGGATTCTGTGTATCAGAGGTGGCCGTGCGGAATGATATCACGATGATTGCGGTGATTCTGGGGGCGGAGACATCCAAGGGACGCTTTGCCGACGCGGCGGCTCTTTTGAATTATGGGTTCGGCGTCACCCATCTGTATACGGATACCAATACCTATGAATTGACCTGTCCGAAGATTTTAAATGCCAGAGTGCAGGGAATAGCCTGCCGGCCAGCAGAGGTATTCCACTGGCTGGATCTGGAAAACAGGGATTTTTCCCAGATTGCCAGTGAGGTGATCTATACAGAGGGATTGTCTGCTCCTATTGAAGCCGATGCGGTGGTGGGGTCTATTCGCTATACCTATGATGGACAGGAGATCGGCAGCGTGGACATATTGGTCAATGAGGCTGTGGAGGAACGTACTTACGGAGATTGCCTGGAGGATTTCGCCGGGCAGCTGTTGTTTAAGAGCGAGAAGATTATCCCTTGAATTTGCCGGGGGATTGGGGTATACTGGGACGGACGCACTTGGGAGGAGGACACTCATTATATTATGAAGAAACTGTCTGTCAAGACGTATGAGATACACGTGTCCAGGCCGGATCTGCCATTCGGGAATATAAAGCTGGCATTTCTGACGGATTACCATAATCTGAAGGATGTGGACTGTCGGGAAAAACTGTTGGCATCCCTGGAGCAATATGCTCCGGATCTGGTGCTGGTGGGCGGCGATATGCTGGTGGCGAAACGGGGGCATTCCCATGCGCCGGCGCTGCTTTTGATGCGCCGGCTGGCCGCTTATTACAGCGTATATTATGCTTTTGGCAATCATGAATATCGGATGAGCCTTCGTCCGGAGAATTATGGGGAGGCAGGGCTCCGTTATGAGGAAAAGCTGCGGGAGCTGGGGATTCGTCTTCTGCGCAACGAGACGGAGCATCTGAAAGTGAGAGATATTCCTCTGGCGGTCACCGGGCTGGAAATACCGTTTAGAAATTATCAGAAATGGCGAAAAACTGCTTACAGCCCGGAACATATAGAGGCGGCTGTCGGAAAATCCGACAGACAGTCTTATCAGATTTTGCTGGCCCACAATCCTGTTTATGCCGATGAATACTTTGCCTGGAAACCGGATCTGGTTCTTTCCGGCCATATGCACGGAGGAGTCGTGCGGCTGTTTGGCAGGCCTGTGATCGGTACGGACGGAAAATTTTTCCCGAAATACGGGTATGGCAGGATTGACCAGGGGGATCGGACCATGTTGGTCGGAGCGGGACTCGGCGAGCATACGATCCCGATTCGGCTGTTTAACCCGCGGGAGTTGGTATGCGTTAATATACGGTTTAGCGTAAAATGAGGAATGTATGGAATTATCTGTAAAATTGCCGGTGTTTGAAGGCCCTCTGGATCTTCTGCTGCACCTGATTGATAAAAATAAAATTGATATCTACGATATCCCGATTGTCATGATTACGGATCAGTATCTGGACTATGTAAGGCAGATGTCCCGTGAGGATCTGAACCTGATGAGCGAGTTTATGGTCATGGCTGCCACCCTTCTGGATATCAAATGCCGCATGCTGCTTCCCAAAGAGAAGAACGGAGATGAGGAAGAGGAAGACCCGCGGGCGGATCTGGTGGCCCGGCTTTTGGAATATAAGATGTATAAATATATGTCTTATGAACTGAAAGACCGTATGGAAGACGCGGAGCTTATGATGTATCATGCCGGCGGTCTGCCACGGGAAGTGGCGGAGTACAGGGCGCCTGTGGATACGGAGCATCTGACGGACGGATTAACGCTGCAGCGGCTCCATGAGATCTTCCGGGATGTGCTGAAACGGCAGGAAAATAAGAGAGATCCGATCCGAAGCAATTTTGGGCGGATCGAGAAGGAGGAGATTTCTCTGCCGGATAAAATGGCTTATGTGCGCGCGTATGCTGGAAAGCACGATCACTTTACTTTTCGTGCTCTGCTGGCAAGCCAGCGTTCCCGGACTCAGGTAGTTGTGACTTTTCTGGCCATTTTGGAGCTGATGCGCAGCGGCGGTATTCGTCTGACTCAGGAGGAGGCTTTCGGAGAAATTTACATAGAGACGGTGAAGGAGGCGATTGATGATGACAGTGAATCAGCTTGAAGCGGCGCTGGAAGCGCTCCTGTTCACCATGGGGGATTCCATAGACATTCAGAGCATTGCCCGGGCGATCGATCAGGATGTGCCGACTACGCGGAAGCTTTTGGAAGGATTGCGCATCCGTTATAAAGAAGAAAACAGAGGTATTATGTTGCTGGAGCTGGAAGATTCCTGGCAGCTCTGCACAAAGAAGGAGTATTATCCGGTGCTGATCCGGCTGGCGTCCCAGCCCAGGAAAGCGGTGCTCACGGACGTGATGCTGGAAACGCTGTCGATCATTGCCTACAAGCAGCCGGTGACGAAGGCGGATATTGAGAAGATTCGCGGTGTAAAATCAGATCATGCAGTCAACCGTTTGATAGAATATGAGCTGGTGACGGAAGTGGGCCGTCTGGATGCGCCGGGCAGGCCGATTTTATTTGGGACGACAGAAGAATTTCTGAGGAAATTCGGCGTTTCTTCCCTGAATGAGCTTCCGGAGATCAATCCGGTCAAGCTAGAAGACTTCAAGGCCGAGGCCGAAGCGGAAATATTTAAAAACGGAGAGACAGCCGCTGTATAGACAGGAGAGAATATGAAAAGAGTTGTATGCGGTATTCTGATTTGCATACAAATGATATTTTTCCTCACATTGCCCTGCCGTGTACTGGCAGACAGTCCGACAGATCCAGGGGAGCTTTACGCTAAAAGCGCCTGTCTGCTTGACGGGGATTCGGGCCGGGTATTGTGGGGGAAGGAGGAGAACGCGGCCCTTCCCATGGCCAGCACCACCAAGATTATGACCTGTATTCTGGCGCTGGAAAATGGGAAAGGTGAAGATATCGTGACAGCCTCAGAAAATGCGGCGGGTCAGCCAAAGGTACATCTCGGCGTCCGGGAAGGACAGAGATTTCTTCTGGAGGATCTGCTTTTTTCATTAATGCTGGAGTCCCATAACGACGCGGCGGTGATGATTGCGGAACACATCGGAGGCAGCGTAGAGGGTTTTGCCGGGATGATGAACGACAGAGCCGCAGAGATCGGCTGTGAAGACACCCATTTTGTCACACCCAACGGCCTGGACAAAGAGGATTCCGGAGGCGCCCATCATACGACGGCTGCTGATCTGGCGAAAATCATGCGTTATTGCGTTAAGGAATCTTCCGAGGCAGAGCGTTTCATCGCGATCACACAGACGCCGTCCCACAGTTTTTCGGATTTAGACGGAAAACAGTCTTATGACTGCACGAATCATAATGCGCTGCTCACCATGATGGACGGCGTGGTATCCGGCAAAACCGGGTTTACGGCAAAGGCCGGGTACTGCTATATCTGTGCGGTGGAATCGGAGGGCCGGCTTTTTATCGTGTCGCTGCTGGCCTGTGGCTGGCCCAATAATAAAGGGTATAAATGGAAGGATACGAAGCAGATTCTGTCCTACGCCAAAAATGCTTACGCCTATCGAAATGTTCTGGAAGAGCCGGTGACGGCTTCTCTTCCGGTGGAGGGGGCCGTATATCCCTGGGGGCAGAGCAGCGCCGTTATGAACACGGATATCACCGAGTCCAGAGACGGCGCCAGGGAGCTTACCCTGTTGCTCAGGGAAGATGAGCATGTGGAGGTAAAGACGGATATGCCGGAACTTCTGACGGCTCCCGTACAGGCGGGGGAGGAAGTAGGGCGCGTCACCTATACGCTGTACGGGGAAGTCTGCGCTGAATATCCGCTGGTCTGTACAACAGATATGGCCGCAGTCGATCTGCCCTGGGTCATGGAGCAGGTCCTGCAGATTTTTCTTTTGAGAGATCCCAGGGCAACAGCCTGAATAAACGCGGGTATTTTCTGTGAGGCAGGGGGATAGCCTGAGGTCAAAATGGCGGATTGACACCCGGGGCGAGGAAGGGTATAATTTGACTATGTGAGCGGCAACAGCCGTAAAAAAGGCAAAGGAAGAGTGCGTGGAGATATGGGTGAGAGAGTGATGAAGCTGCAGCTTGCGAAACAGTTGATTGAATGTGTGGAACGCCGGGCGGCGGAGACCGGGCTGAATGCGGTGATTGCCGTGTGCAATGCCCATGGCAATCCGGTGGCGGTCCATGTGATGGACGATGCTTTCCTTGTCAGTTACGATGTGGCCACAAAAAAAGCCTATACATCCGTTGCGGTGAAAATGTCTACCATGGAGCTTTCCAAAATAGCTCAGCCGGGACAGACTTTTTACGGTGTGGATAAGCTGGACGGCGGGAAGATCGTGATATTCGGCGGAGGTATTCCTCTGAAAGACGGAGACAAAGTCGTAGGCGGTCTGGGGATCAGCGGAGGTACCGGAGAGGAAGACCATGCCCTGGCGGTGTTCGGAGAGAAAGTATTTCAGGAACTGATAAAGATGCAGTCGGAATAAAAGAATCAACAGGCAGGAGGGCCGGTTTTCTGTTTACCGGGTCCTTTCCTGGCAAAAGAAAAAGCGGCATCTCCATGCCGCTATATTTCTTGTCTTTAAATTCTCATTATGCTCTTTCCACAACGCCGGAACGCAAACAGGAAGTACAAATATGAATCCTCTTCGTGGTTCCGTGGTCGTTTATCTTCACCTTTTTAATGTTGGCTTTCCACATTTTATTGGTTCTTCTATGAGAATGGCTCACATTACAACCGAAATGAGCGCCTTTTCCACACATTGCACATTTTGCCATGATCAGCACCTCCTCGACATAAATTGTCTGCTAACAGACCTGCAACACTGCTTATTCTAGCAGAACGAATCAGAATTTGCAAGAGAAATTTCCTTTTTTTTCACAAATAAATATTTCTTTTTTTATGAAAAGAGGGTATAATACAAAAAACTACTGTGTCATGGCGGGTTCGTGGATTCCATGATCCCGTATGCTGCGGTGTACAGAAAAGCCTTTTACAGGTTTTTCTGTATTTATGTCAGGCAAAAGGGCAGTATATAGTGACAGTCTGTCTTTTCGGGCTGTCAGTGTGTATATTCTGATGGAGGTAAGGGTATGAAGGGTCGTATTCAAACAGAGTTAGGTCAGATTACGATAAATACGGATGTAATTGCAACCTATGCGGGCAGTGTCGCCGTCGAGAATTTCGGCATTGTCGGCATGGCTGCAGTCAGCATGAAAGACGGACTGGTGAAGCTGTTAAAAAAGGAGAGTTTGAAACGGGGGATCAATGTCACCCTGAAAGATAACCGGATTTCACTGGAATTCCATGTGATCGTGGCCTACGGCGTGAGTATTTCCGCCGTGGCGGATAATCTGATGGAGAGCGTAAAGCATAAAGTAGAAAGCTTTACCGGCATGGAAGTGGAGCATATTGACATTCTTGTCGAGGGCATACGTGTTATAGATTGATTAGGTTAAGGAGGACGTTAGCGTGTCTGCAGGTACGATAGATGCACAGATTCTGGCCAAAATGTTTCTGTCCGGTGCGAAGAATCTGGAATTAAAAAAAGAATGGATCAATGAATTGAATGTATTTCCGGTTCCCGACGGCGACACCGGCACCAACATGACGATGACGATTATGTCCGCGGCCAGAGAGGTGAGCGCCCTGTCATCGGTCACGATGGACGGTCTGGCGAAAGCTATTTCTTCCGGTTCCCTGCGGGGGGCCAGGGGTAATTCCGGCGTCATTCTCTCTCAGCTTCTGCGTGGATTTACGAAGGCCATACAGGGAAAAAAGGAGATTGACGCGATCGTTCTGGCCAGCGCCTTTGAGAAAGGGGTGGAGACCGCCTACAAGGCTGTCATGAAGCCTAAAGAGGGGACGATCCTGACAGTGGCCAAGAGTATGGCGGAGAAAGCCCGGGAGCTTGTGATCCTTGACGAGACAGAGACGACGAGTATGAAGGACTTCCTGCGTCAGGTGCTTGAGGAAGGACAGATTACTCTGGAGAAAACACCGGAAATGCTGCCGGTGCTGAAAGAAGCCGGGGTGGTGGATTCCGGCGGGCAGGGCCTGATGACTGTGCTGGAGGGCGCTTACAATGCCTATCTGGGCAAGGCGCTGGATATGGATATCCAACCGGCCGGACCTTCTGCAAAGAGGCCGTCGGCGGCCACTCAAACGGCCGAGGCGGATATTAAATTCGGCTACTGTACCGAGTTTATTGTTATGACGGAAAAGAAATTTACGGATCAGGACGAGACGGAGTTTAAAGGATTCCTGAATGCCATCGGAGATTCCATCGTCTGTGTGGCGGACGACGATCTGGTCAAGATTCATGTGCATACAAACGATCCCGGCCTCGCGCTTCAGCGGGCTCTGACGTATGGCTCTCTGTCTCGCATCAAGATCGACAATATGCGGGAAGAGCATCAGGAAAAGCTGTTCAAAGAGGCGGAGAAACTGGCAGCCCAACAGGCGGCAGAAGAAGTTCCCCGGGAGAAAAAGCCTTTCGGCTTTATTTCCGTATCGGTGGGCGACGGCATCGGCGATATTTTCCGGGAGCTGGGTGTGGACTACCTGATTGAGGGCGGTCAGACCATGAATCCCAGCACGGAGGATATGTTGAATGCTATTGACCAGGTACATGCGGATACCATATTTATCCTCCCCAATAATAAAAATATCATCCTGGCGGCCAATCAGGCCAGGGAACTTGTGGAGGATAAGCATATCGTTGTGATTCCCACGAAGACGATTCCTCAGGGAATTACGGCGGTGGTTAATTTTGTGCCGGAGAAGTCAGCGGAGCAGAACGAGGCTTCCATGAAAGAGTCCATCGCCGCGGTCAAGACAGCTCAGATTACTTATGCTGTTCGCGATACGCATATAGATAATAAGGAGATCCACGAGCATGATATTATGGCCGTGGGCGATTCTGGTATTCTGGCTGTGGGACAGGACGTGCACAGCGTATCCCTGGAAGCCGTGAGAGAATTGGTAGATGAGGAAAGTGAGCTGATCAGCATTTATTATGGAGAGGATTATGCGGAAGAGGATGCGGAGAAGCTGGCGGAGGAGCTGGAAGAGCTGTATGGGGACTGCGATATTGAGGTAAATGCGGGGGGACAGCCGATTTATTACTGTCTGATTTCCGTAGAGTGATGTGATGATTTTGCCTGAACCGTTTTGGGCCGCCTGTGCAGGGATATATGCTGCACAGGTGTTTTTTTGTTTTGCCTGACGTTTTAGTGTCGGTAACGGTTCAGAAAGGTCTGTTTGGCTTGTTTGAACTGTTACTATTGTCGTGATGCAACACAGGAGAAAGTCGAAACGGGGAAGCAGGTTATGGGAAGGGGAGACGATGCGGGAACAGGATTCGATTCGGGTATTGAAGGGAATTGGGGAAAAATCAGAGAAGCTGTTTGCGAAGCTGGGACTTTTTACGGTGGGAGACTTACTGCATTATTATCCCAGGGAGTATGACATGTATGTCAGGCCGGTATCCGTTGGCGAGCTGCAGGCCGGGCAAAAGGGAGCGGTGCTGGCGGCGATTACTTTTCCGGTGGACAGGAAGAATACGGGGAAGCTCACAGTCATTACGACGACGGTGCAGGATGCCACGGGGCGGCTGGCTCTGACCTGGTTTAACATGCCTTTTCTTCGGAATACGCTGAAACGCGGATCGGTCTATGTGTTCCGCGGACGGGTGACGGAGAAGATGAACCGTCAGGTCATGGAACAGCCGGAGATATTTACGGTGGGAGCCTATGACAAAGTCTGTGATTCGATGCAGCCTCTTTACGGATTGACGGCGGGGCTCAGTAATAAGCTGGTAGTCAAAGCGGTTCGCCAGGTACTGGAAGGCCTGGCGCCGGAGGAGTGGCTGCCGGATGCGATCTTGGGGCGTCTGGGACTTGTGCCGCTCGGACAGGCCCTTTCACAGATTCATTTTCCGGCCGCGCGGCAGGAATTTCTGGAGGCCAGACGGCGGCTTTCTTTTGGAGAGTTTTTTCTTTTCATTTTGAGTATGCAGATGATGAAGGACCGCCAGACGGATATGGAAAATCATTATCCGATGAAAGCCGAATGGAGGACTGAAGAAGTGATAGAATCTCTTCCCTACAGTCTCACGGATGCGCAGATACGGGTATGGACGCAGATGGAGCGGGATCTGGCGGGGAATCGACGCATGAATCGTCTGATCCAGGGGGATGTGGGAAGCGGCAAGACGATTCTGGCCTTTCTGGCCATGATTATGGCTGCGGAAAACGGCTATCAGAGCGCGCTGATGGCGCCCACCGAGGTGCTTGCCCATCAGCATTATGAGGACTTTGCGGCTCTTCTGAAAGAAAATGGTCTGGAAGACTATCGGCCGGTGCTGCTGACCGGTTCCTGCACGGCTAAAGAAAAGCGGAATATCTATGAGAAAATTGCCGTCGGTTATGCGAAATGCATTATTGGTACCCATGCCTTGATACAGGATGCCGTAGAATACGATAATCTGTCCCTGGTGATCACGGACGAGCAGCATCGTTTCGGCGTCAGGCAGAGGGAGTCTTTTTCGGCCAAGGGAGGAAAGCCGAATATCGCGGTTATGAGCGCCACGCCGATTCCCCGGACGCTGGCGATGATTCTTTACGGCGATCTGGATATTTCCGTGCTGGATGAAAAGCCCGCGAGACGGCTGCCGATTAAAAACTGCGTGGTGGGTACTTCTTACCGTCCCACGGCCCGCCGTTTCATCCGGCGGGAGCTCATGGCCGGCCATCAGGTCTATGTGGTCTGTCCCATGGTAGAAGCCAGCGAGGAGATAGAGGCAGAGAATGTAACGGATTACGCCCAAAAGATGAAAAAGGAATTTCCGGAATTTACCGTAGGGCTGCTGCACGGCAGAATGAAACCGGCGGCCAAGGATCAGATTATGGAAGAATTTTCTCAAGGACAAATTCAAATACTGGTGTCCACCACAGTCGTTGAAGTGGGAGTGAATGTACCAAATGCTACGGTGATGATGGTAGAAAACGCGGAGCGTTTCGGGCTGGCTCAGCTCCATCAGCTCCGTGGCCGGGTGGGACGGGGACACGATCAGTCCTACTGTATATTCATTCGTACTTCCGACAGTGATGCAAATGCCAAACGTCTCGATATTTTGAATAAGACCAACGACGGTTTTGCCATTGCCGATGAGGATCTGCGGCTCCGCGGGCCGGGAGATTTTTTTGGTATCCGTCAGAGCGGTCTGATGGAATTTGCCGTCGGGGATATCTATCGCGATGCCGACCTGCTCCGCCAGGCCGCCGAGGAAGTGAAACGTCTGTTGATCATCGATCCGGAGCTTTGTATGGAAGATCACCGGCTTCTGGCCGCGCGGGCGGCGGATTACCGGGAAGAGAAGCTGCAGGATGTGGTTTTATAAAGTGTTTTCTGCAGGTAATTTTTTGACAATATTCGCAAAACTTACCAGCGTATTCTCCGAAAGTCTGCACATACTATCACCGTAACAAATCAACCGGCAGCTTCGGAGAGACAAACATGTACTCCGATAGTTACCGAACCATTCAAATAAGGAGGCAATTCATTATGGCAAACAGATCTTCAAGTACAACAGCTGTACCCGAAGCAAAGGGAGCAATGGACCGTTTCAAATTTGAGGTAGCTAACGAGCTGGGCGTTCCGCTTTCCGACGGATATAACGGAAACCTGACCTCGAAGCAGAACGGTTCTGTCGGCGGTTATATGGTTAAGAAGATGATCGAGGCCCAGGAGAAACAGATGTCCCAGGGTACTGGCAGCCAGCTGTAAGGAGAGATTGCCTACGGTAATCCGATCCGGCATCTTCCGAGGGTGGATACCTGCAGGCGCAGGACACAATAAGGAAAATGTCTGGCTCTCTTAGCCGCAAAAAAGGAGCTACTGTAAATGGACACCATGTCGATTTGCAGCAGCTCCTTTAATTTTGTTTATTTCTACGGTTCGTCCGTTAGGTTTTTGGCGTTGTCGACGGCGTTTGTCTTTTCCTCAAATGCAGCCATTTTTCTTTTTTCTTTCCGTCGGTGAAATATTCTGCGCAGTCCCAGGAAAACCAGGATAATGATCACAAAGAATGCGGCGATGAAAACGATATTTCCCAGGAACCAGACCAGAAAGTCTTCCAGTCCATGGGCGAAGCCGGACATACTGTTTCGGAAAGTCCGGCCGACTCTGCTGCCGAAGGTATCCGACTCAATGGGGGAGGGAATTTCCACTTCGTTGATCTCGATGTTTACCATACTGTAGGAAACCTGGTTTTCCATCAGCTTTAGCTGTGAACCGTAGGACTCCAGCTCATAGCGCACACTGGTGAGCTGATTCTGGATAGCCAATACAGTCTCGATTTCTTCTGCTTTGGAGAGCATATCCATTAAAGTCTGCTGTTCGATTTTCAGGGCCTGCATATGGCTTTCCAGATCCGAGTACTGCAAAGTCACGTCAGAGACGGAAGTGCTGCGGTTCAATACGGTAGCCGAACCGGAGATAGTATCGGCAAAAGTATCCAGCCGCTCTGCGGGTATGCGTACAGTCATGTAGCCGTAGCGCAGTGTCTGCCGGCCGGAGCCTCCGCTTATACTGGAGTCCTCAATATAGCCGTCCATACTGTTTACCTGGGCTTCCACGTTGGCAATGAAGTCGTCGAAGGCAGTGGTTTCCAGGCTCAGGCTTATATTGCGGATCAGCTTCCGGTCAGTCTGAGCCGCGGAATCGCCATCCGTGACGTCAGCGGAAGGAGCTTCCGGTGCGGCCGCCGTTTCACCGGATTTCGCTTCATTGCCCGTATCCATGGCGCCTCCGGCAACCTCATCATCGGCCATGCCTTCTTCCGCGGCTTCCGCTGATTCGGTGGCGTAGGTTGCGACGCCCTGGTCCTCCGCCTTATATTGGGTATGTTCGGTTTCTTCATCCATGTCGGACGACTGACCGCAGCCGGTGAGCAGCAGGCCCACGGCCAGACAGCCGGACAGGGCCGTTTTACGGATGAAAAGATTGATTTGAGTGATTCGTTTCCATAGAGAACTTTGTTTCATGAGTATTACCTCCTTCATACGGTGGGTATTTCGGTGATTGCGGTTTCTGGTTCTTTATATCAGGAACTGCACAAAAGTAACAGTTTTATCGGTGGGGACATTTTACCTCCTGCATCAGGGAAGGACGAAAGTCAGAGTATGTTCTTCGTCATTCAATTCCAGGGTGTATTCGCCGTCGGGCAGCGCACCGTCCGGAAGAATGCAGCGGATCGAGGATGTCTCTTGAGGACGCAGTTCGGTTGGGTTGGCCAATTCGGGAGAGGCGGTATTTATATTTACAGTATCTCCGTCTGCGTTGAATAGCATCCATGTATTTTCCAGATCAATCGTTTCATCCGAATCATTTTGCAGTTCCAGCTCCAGTGTCCGGGTGGAATCGTGGTAGGCGACGGACAACAGCTGTACGGCGCCGTTTTGCGTTTTATTTTTCGAGTGCTCTTCATTGTTCATACCGCTTTCTTTGCGAGATACTGAGTCGTTTTTGCTGTCTGCGGATTCTGGCAGCGCTCCCTCGTCTGTTTCGTCGCCGTTTTCCCGGAATATTTCTGTTTCCGACGATACATCCGGATATCCGTCTTCTTCCCCGGCAGATTCTCCGGCCATGGCTCCTCCGGGCACTTCTTCAGAATCCGGCGCGGTTTCCTTTGCCGCCTCAGCTGTCTCCGTTTCCATGGTATATTCGCCGCCGTCTTCTGCGCCGGCGGCGAAGTCCGGCCCGGAGGTTTCCTCCGCCTTTTCGCTGTAATTCCGTCCGGCGGAGCCCATGCGAAAAGGGACAAGATCCAGCAGGCGGTATCCGGCCAGACAGATCAGCGCGATTATCGCTGCCGCAGGGAGAAATTTCCGGAACGGACGGGATCGGAGAACAGAAAATTTTGCGGTTCGTTTTTGGGTGGTTTTCTCCTGCATCTGTTGTATGGATTCATGGAAAGTTTCGGAAAAACAGTGGGCGCAGGGCCGGGATGTGAGCTCAACGATCTCCTGTTCGATGGCATGCCCGCAGGCATCCCGTAAATGTCTGTCAATGATGGGAATCACCTCCTTCCTGCTGTTCCAGCAGCAGTTTCAGCTTTTTTCTGGCCCTGGTCAGCCGGACGGTAATATTTTTTGCCGTGGTATGTGTCAGGGCGGCTATTTCCTTTATGGAACAATCATGCAGATAAAAATATTCGATCACCGCGCGATAATCCGGTTCCAATTGCCGAATGGCTCCGGCCAGACGTTCGGTGTCATACCGGCGAAAATACAGATCCTGAGGCGTGTCCCCGGCAAGGAGCTCGGGAAGTTCTTCCGGCTGTGCTTCGTGGCGGTGGTAGCCTTTGCGGAGCAGATCCACAGAGCGGGAGCGGACAATGGTGACAAGGAAATTTCTCGACGCCGTGCTTTCCGGAGCCCGAAAACGATTCAGGCAGGACAGGGCCGTCATGTAGGCGTTCTGTACGGCGTCTTCGGCCAGATATTCATCCTGCAGGATCTGGTTGGCCACCTGCCAGAGCAGGCGGTGATAGCGTTCATAGAGAATACGGAATTTCTCCCGATCCTCCGGCTCGTCAATCATATTCATGAATAGGAAGAGCATAAGGTGGTACCCCCTCATGTTTCTTTTGCGGTAACGTTACGTTTGTTCCTGCTCATAATACCGTAGAGTGCGGGCAGGATGCTACAGAAAATAAAAAATATTTTCAAAAAGCCGGAGATATGTTTGGATTGATATAAAAATATTCACCATTGCTAACTTTATTCACATCCGATTTGTAAATTATGTATAATCACAAAAAAATACATTGCTTTTTTTTCGGCGGTTTGTTATGATGGATTTATGATAAGATTGGGGGGATGACTGAGATGAATATAGGTATTATTGCGCACAACAGTAAAAAAAGTCTGATTGAAGACTTTTGCATCGCCTACAAAGGAATCTTAGCCAAGCACCAGGTATATGCCACGGGGACGACGGGCCGCCGTATTGAGGAGGTTACCAATCTTCGTGTGTATAAGTTTCTGGCCGGTTCTGTTGGGGGCGACAAACAATTTATGGAAATGATTGAGCGCGGCGACATGGATATGGTTATCTTTTTCTACAATCCGACGATGATTGATCCGAAGGAGCCGGACGTCTATCAAATCACGCGCTGCTGTGACCAGTACAATATCCCGGTTGCTACCAATATTGCCACGGCGGAATCTTTGATTCTCGGCCTGGACAGAGGGGATTTGGACTGGCGGCTGCAATTACATTAGGAGTTAAAGAATGAGAGTTATCGCAGGTAAATGTCGAAGTCTCCCTCTAAAGACGCTCGATGGCCTGGACACCCGTCCTACCACCGACCGTACGAAGGAGACTTTATTTAATGTCCTGCAGCCCTGGATACCGGGCGGGACATTTTTGGATTTGTTCAGCGGCAGCGGCGCCATCGGCATAGAGGCATTGAGCAGAGGAGCCAGGAAGGCCGTGTTTGTGGAGCTGTCGAGGAAGGCGGCGGCCTGTATCACGGATAATCTGAGCTTCACGAAGCTGGAGGAGGACGCCGTCCTTATGCAGGAGAGTGTGCAGGCAGCTCTGGGAAAACTGGAGGGCAGCGAAAATTTTGACTGCATTTTTATGGACCCGCCCTATGAAAAGGGGCTGGAGAAAGAGGTACTCGTCTACCTGTCCGGCTCCGGGCTTTTGCGGGACGGGGGCGTAGTGGTTGTGGAGGCGTCGCGGAATACCCGAATGGATTATGCCAAAGAGCTGGGATTTGTCATGATAAAAGAGAAAGTATACAAGACCAATAAGCATGTGTTTCTGCAAAAAATATAATATTTAGGAAGGAAAAGCGTATATGAATACAGCACTGATATTGGCGGGCGGGCGTGACCCGCGTTTTTCTATGGATATACCCAAGCAGTTTGTGAATGTAAATAACAGACCGGTGATCGTATACACATTGGAAATATTTCAGAACCATCCGGATATTGACGAGATCATTGTCACCTGCGTGGACGGCTGGCAGGAAATGATACGGGCTTACGGGAAACAATTTAATATTACGAAAATGCGGGAGATCCTGTCCGGCGGACAGGATGCGCAGGAATCCACGTACCACGGCCTGAAACTTCTGCGGGAGCGCATGGGGAAGGGGGATATCGTGGTCATTCACGACGCTATCCGCCCGATGGTATCCGAGAGGATTATCACCAGGAGTATTCAGATGTGCCGAAAGAAGGGTATGGGGGTGGCAGCCACCTATATCATGGATACCATCATGCGTTCCGCAGATAAGAATGTAGGGTACGACAGCCTGAATCGTTATGAGATCATGAAAGTGCAGACGCCTCAGTCTTTTGATTTTGAATTACTGTGGGAAATTCACACCCGTGCCAGGGAGGAGAATTGCCTGGGCGCCTGGGACAACAGTTCTCTGCTGACGAGGCTGGGAGAGAAAGTATACTTTTCTGAGGGATCGGACCTTAATCTGAAGATCAACCGGGTAGAGGATGTGGAAATGTTTAAAGCTTTATACCGGATGAAACATCCGGAGGAAAACAACGGGTGACGGGATCTGTGGGCGGGTCCGGAGAAAAGTATACCGGGATTATTAAGAACAGAGCAAGGAGGATGAGCCCATGAACGTGGCGCTGATACTGGCAGGGGGACACGGCAGCAGGACAGAGCAGGATATTCCCAAACAGTTTATGAATATTTACGAGAAACCGTTGATTATTTATACATTGGAAAATTTTGAGCGGCATCCGGACATTGACGGGATTGCTGTGGTATGTCTGGACGGCTGGCATGAAGTCCTGCGGGCTTATGCCCGGCAGTATGGGATCAGTAAGCTGAAATGGATCACCGGCGGCGGACAGGACGGACAGGAGTCTATTCATAAGGGCGTATTGGCTTTGCAGGAGGTATGTGACGAGAAGGATGTGATCATGGTTCATGACGGTATTCGTCCTTTTGTTCCGGAAGAAATAATCACGGATGCGATTCGCGTATGTCAGCGGTGCGACTCGGGGCTCAGCGCCGTGCGCTGTCAGGAAACCATTGTCCGGACGGCGGACGGTATATCCGGCAGCGAAGGCATTGGCCGTCAGGAAATTATGCGGGTGCAGACGCCGCAGGCATACCGATATGGCAAGGCGCGGTGGGCCTATGAGGAGGCTGAACGCCGGGGAATCCACGGGGAAGTATATGTTAATACGCTGATGCTCCATCTCGGAGAAACCGTCTATTTTTCTAAAGGGTCAGAAAAAAACGTAAAGATTACTACGATGGATGATCTGGAAATATTTAAGGCTCTTCTGCATATGGAGCGGGAAGACTGGGTGAAATGATGGCTGAGGAGAGGCGATTGCACATAGGAGAGAGGGACAGGCTGGTGATCTATGGAGCGGCTATGGTGGCCGTGAGTGTATATTACGCTGTAAAAAGTCTCTATACGGGCTGCCGGATAGAGGCTTTTCTGGTCAGCAGCAGGGAAGGGAATCCGACGGAGATAGACGGTATTCCCGTGGTAGCCTTGAAAGAGTGGCGTGATACCGACTGTAAAGTACTGATCGCCGTGCCGGAGGAGCATCATGAGGTCATCACGGCCGCGTTGGCTCAGCGGGGATTTACGAAGTATATCTGTATGGACGCCCAGACAGAGGCGGCGCTGATGGAAGAATATTATAGCCGGAAAGGGGTGTTTCCTTCCCTCCGCTCTTACGGGGGAGGCGGGGGTGCGCCTGTTTCTCTGAACATATACATGTCCTGTTTCCACAGGGATAAAGCATTGAAAAAACGGTATGATATGCCGGAGTGGGTGCAGCCCATCCAGGCAGGCGCGGCTCTGACGGATGAGCGTATAGCCGCCGTCTGCGACAATGTGGGAGAAAATATCTCGGAGAAAAACAAAAATTATAGTGAGCTTTCCGCCCTTTACTGGGTGGGGAAGCACGGAACGGCCGATTATCTGGGCCTGTATCATTATCGCCGTACCCTGGATGTGACAGAGGACGATCTGGACAAAATCGCAGGGAACGGGATTGATGTGATCCTTCCCTTTCCCACCATCCATTATCCGGATATTCTGGAGCATCACGGCAGATATCTGAAGGAGGCGGACTGGGAAGCCATGGTCCGGGCTCTTTGCGAGCAGGCTCCTGCTTATGGAGAGGCTTTGCCGGAAATTTTTTCAGGACCTTATTTTTACAATTATAACATGCTGATCGCCAAGCGTTCCGTATTTCAGGCGTACTGTGACTGGCTTTTTCCGATTCTGGCAAGGACGGAGGAGCTCAGCGATCCAAAGGGCAGCGAGAGGGCGGATCGCTATATCGGTTATCTTGGGGAGAATCTGACGACTCTCTATTTTATGTATCATCAAAAAGATCTGCATATAGCCCATGCGGGGCGGCGGATGCTGATATGAGGAGGTATCCCATGAGTATTTATGAGAGAGAGTTGAAATACCGGGCTGCAGAATCTCTGCCCTGGGAAAAGCTGGAGGGGGGGCGCGTGCTGCTGTCCGGTGCGTCCGGTATGATCGGGAAATGCATTATAGATATATTGATGAGGCACAATACCATGGCGGAAAATCCTATACGGATATTGGCTTTAAGCCGCGATGAAAAAAGGGCCAGAGAGCGTTTTGACGCCTACTGGAACGATCCCTGTTTTTCTTATATTTCCTGCGACGTGAACGGACCGCTGCCGGAATGCGGAGAAGTGGATTATATCATCCACGCCGCCAGCAACACCCATCCCAGGCAATATGCCGGCGATCCCGTGGGAACCATCGCCGCCAATGTCCTGGGAACGAAAAATCTTCTGGATTACGGGGCGTCCCATGGCGTCAGGCGGTTTTGCTTTTGCTCTTCGGTGGAGATATACGGGGAGAACCGCGGGGATGTGGAGAGATTTGACGAGTCCTATCTGGGTTATATTGACTGCAATACCCTGCGCGCGGGATATCCGGAGAGCAAGCGCCTGGGGGAGACTCTGTGTAATGCGTACCGTCAGGCCGAGGGGCTTTCTTTTACCATCGCCAGACTCAGCCGTGTGTATGGCCCCACCATGCTTTCCGGAGATTCTAAGGCCATTGCCCAGTTTATCAAGAAGGCCGCCGGGGGAGAGGATATTGTATTGAAGAGCGAGGGAAACCAGAAATTTTCTTATACCTTTGTGACGGACGCGGCGGCGGGGGTGCTCTGTGTCATGCTTTCCGGTATGGACGGGGAAGCCTACAATGTGGCAGACGGAGCTTCGGACAGTACTTTAAAGAAATTGGCCGCTTACCTGGCCGGGATTGCCGGGACAAAGGTGGTCTTCCAGCTCCCCGGGGAAAGTGAGCGGCGCGGCTATTCCACGGCTACAAAGGCCATGCTGGACGCCGGGAAAATGAAAACGCTGGGCTGGAAAGCGCGGGTGCATATGGCGGAGGGGCTTGCCAGCGCGGTGGCGGCATACCGGGATGCAGAGGGTAAATGGTAGTTACCGCTCACACAGTACTTTGCATTGTGAGTAAGCCATTACTGATAAATGATAAAAAACCTAAATCAGGCGTTGTTTTCTGAAAAAGAACGTGCTAATATAGGGAGGAATGGGAGAAATTTGTCTCTGAAATACTTTTAGATGAATAAGGAGATTTGTATATGAGCAGCAGAATTGAACAGATCATTGAAGAAATAGAAGAATATATTGAGAGCTGTAAATATCAGCCGTTGTCCACTACAAAGATTGTCGTCAATAAAGAAGAACTGGAAGAGCTGCTGCGGGAGCTGCGTTTAAAGACTCCCGATGAGATTAAGCGTTACCAGAAAATCATCAGCAACAAAGACGCCATTTTATCGGATGCCCAGTCCAAGTCGGATGCGGTACTGGCAGAGGCAGAGGCGAAGGCTCAGGAGATGATCAGTCAGCATGAGGTCATGCAGAGAGCTTATGCCCAGGCCAACGAGACGGTCAATCAGGCAAATATGCAGGCGCAGACCATTCTGGATTCGGCTACCACAGACGCCAACAATATTCGCATGGGCGCCATTGCCTACACGGATGAGATGCTGGCCAATATCAGTCAGATTATGGAGACAACACTGAATGATGCCGGTGAGAAATACAGTTTGTTCATGAGTTCTCTGCGCAGCTGTTATGATGTGGTAAAGAAGAACAGAAGCGAGCTGGCGCCCCAGGTGGCCCAGGCACAGTCTCTCATGCAGCAGGTTTCCGAGATGGCCGGTGAAGCCGAGACGGCGTCAGCGCAGGAGGAAGAAGAGTAAGAAGGCAAAAAGCAGAGTCACCGTACTTTGAAATAGTTTTGCCCGGATATAGGCGCCGATGGACAGGTCCGTGTTTTTCAGTACGCTGGAGGTCTGCATGACGGAGCTGAAACCGCCGAAGGCGCAGAGCGCGCAGGCCAGGCAGATACCGGTCAGGGTAGAACCGAAGGACTGGTGAAGGCTGTTTAGTCCCGTGGTCAGCTCCATGATCGTCACGAGGACGGCGTCCCATGGCGCGACAGGTGAGATGAAACGGGACAAAAGCCGTGCAAATACGGAGAACAGAATCATATAGCCGCCGATTTTGGCAATGATTTCCAGGCTGTTCATAACAGAGGCATCCAGACTTTCACCCAGTGTGAAGGCTTCGGAAGTCTCTTTTTTGTGTGCCGGCAGAACCGGACGATCCACAGAAGCCGCCTGGATAAAGGGTCTGTCGCCGCGGCGGTCTGTTGCCCGGGAAAACCGTATACGAAAAAAAATCTGTGTAAACAGGATTCCCAGATACATGGCGAGCAGAAACGGGACGGTGAACCCGACATCCGAATACAGACCGAAAAGTACATACTCAATCAGGAAAGATGGGCTGAGCTGATTACAGAAACAGAGCAGATAATCGGCTTCCCGCCTGTCAATCAGGGATTTCCGATATAGATCGGCAGTGATTTTGGCTCCCATGGGGTAGCCGCAGAGCAGACCAAGGAGAGCGGCGTAAAGGCCGCCCCCGCTGAGCCCGGTAAAGTTTTGCAGCCCGGGAAAGTTTTTACTTTGAATGCGGTGAAAGAATCCCGTTTCCATACAGAAAGAAGTCAGCATCATACAGGGCAGCATGGCGGGCGCCACCCGGTTAAACCAGAGCAAAAGTCCCTGGGAAGCCCCGTCAAGGGCCTCCCGGGGCATGATAAGAATACACAGGGTCAGGATAAGGCTCAAAATACCATAGTATATAGTTTTCATAGAGTTTTTTCTTTTATTCTATGCTTTTTATGGAAAAACAGAATATATTTTGCCGCTTTTCGCATCGGAATCATGCGCTTTCCGTGGGGCTGCAGAAAATCATGTTCGGGAAAAACAGTTCTATTTATTTGAAAAACGGCATATACTTATTTTTGAACGCGGTCAGCCGTCATCTGCGCTTTTGCCGCAGTCGGGCAAAAGCGCAGATGGCTTGCGCTGTCCAAAAAGGTGTGCTATACTTAGGCAGGCTGCTAAATCAGGTTCGCATAAGGGGTATATGGATGGAGATACAGCTTTGGAGACAGATTTTAAATCCTTATGAATTGGCTGTCAGAGAATTAATCACAAAATTTAATCATGTGATCCGGGAACACAGGGAGAAGGGTCTGTATTCGCCGATTGAGCATGTGTGCGGTCGGGTCAAGGCCGTGCCCAGTATTCTGGATAAACTGCAGAAGAAAAAAATTACGTTGGATCGCATGGAGGATGAGATTGACGATATCGCCGGAATCCGCATCACCTGTCAGTTTGTAGAAGACATTGAGAAGGTGGTGGAACTGGTGCGCAAGCGCTCTGATATGGAGGTCGTCAGCGAGAAGGATTATATTCATAATACGAAGCCCAGCGGATACCGGAGCTACCATATGATCGTCGATTATCAGGTGGAAACGCTGCAGGGGCCGAAGTCCCTTCGGGCAGAGATCCAGATCCGTACACTGGCCATGGATTTCTGGGCTACCATTGAGCATTCTCTACAATATAAATATAAGGCCAATATACCGGAGCATATTCGTGAGCGTCTGAGCAATGCGGCCGACGCTATATTGGCATTGGACAAGGAAATGTCATCGGTACGAAGCGAGATTATGGATGCTCAGAATTCATCCCTGTCTCAGCTAAAGCTGGTGGAGGATATTTTGAACAATATCGAGAACCTGTACCGCATTTCCAATAAACGGGAAGTAAATAAGATTCAGGATGAATTCTATCGGATCTATCAGATGCATGATATTACAAAATTAAAACAGTTCCATCGCCAGCTGGATATCATCTCCGAGGGTTATCGTGCCCAGGCCGTGACGGTGGATCTGGAGGAACAGTGACGTTGATGCAATTACCGGAAGCTTTTTTACATATGATGCGGGATTTGCTGGGGGAGGAAGAGTACCCGGCTTTTCTGGCGTCTTATGAATGTTCTCCCCGTACCGGGCTGCGGGTAAACCGGAGGAAAATTTCTGCGGAAACTTTTGCAGAGAAGATGTCCCTTCCGGTGTGTTCGGTACCGTGGATTGATAATGGTTTTTTTTGTGGGGATGACGGAAAAATCAGTCGCCATCCCTGGTATTATGGAGGACTGTATTATATTCAGGAGCCCAGCGCCATGACGCCGGCCAGCCTGCTTCCCGTGGAGCCGGGGGATCGTATACTCGATCTCTGCGCGGCGCCGGGCGGCAAGGCGACGGAGCTCGCCGCGAAGCTGGAAGGGCGGGGGTTTTTGCTGGCCAATGATATCAGCGTTTCCAGAGCCAAAGGACTGCTGCGCAATCTGGAACGGTTCGGCATTGCCAATATGGCGGTGTGCAGTGAACATCCGCGAAAGCTGCTGGCTCGGTTTGCAGGCTATTTTGACAAGGTTTTAGTAGACGCCCCCTGTTCCGGCGAGGGTATGTTCCGCCGCAGGCCGGATATGACAGCGGATTGGCAGGAGAGGGGGCCTGCTCACTATAGTGTCATCCAAAAGGAATTAATTCTACAGGCCGCCGATATGTTGAGACCCGGCGGCTGTATGCTGTATTCTACCTGTACGTTTTCTCCTCTGGAAAATGAGGGAACCGTGGAGTGGCTGCTGGAAAACCGCCCGGAATTTGAATTGATTCCTACGAAATGGTATGAGGGATTTTCTCATGGGCTGGGGACCTGTCGGAATGCGGTGAGAATATTTCCCCACCGTATGGCGGGAGAGGGGCATTTTGCGGCGCTTTTGCAGAAGCGGCCGGATATTTCTGCGGAAACGCCGGCCATGACGGCCGGATATGACGAAAGGGAAACATTCGAAAAATCTTCCGGCGGCGGAGAGAGACAACAGAAAGCGGACTGCCTGCCCGAAGCTGCCGCAGGGTTCCTGGCATCATTGAAAAAGCCCTCTTTTCTGACCGGGCGGGGACAGTGGCAGATACGGGAGAATCGTGTTTACTATTTGCCCGACAGGCGGCTTGCCTGCGCCGGACTCCGCTTTTTGCGGACGGGCCTGCTGTTCGGCGAAATGAAAAGAGACAGGTTTGAGCCGTCTCAGGCGCTGGCCCTGGCTTTGCGGGCGGAGGAATATCCGAAAGTACTTGATTTTCTCCCGGAGGATGAACGGGTGATCCGATATCTGAGGGGGGAGACGGTTATACCGGATGTGCCTTTCTGCGATTCGGGGTGGGCGTTGGTCTGTGCGGGCGGTTTTCCGCTGGGATGGGGAAAGATGCATAACAGTCTGTTGAAAAACAAATATGACGCCGGATGGCGTATGCTGTGAGCGGCATATAGAGACGTGGTGAAAGAATCTATGCGGATACGTTTGGACAAATACCTGGCAGATCTCGGTATAGAGAGCCGTTCGGGTGTGAAGTCGCTGATAAAAAAAGGGCTCGTACGGGTCAACGGAACAGTACAGAATAGACCGGATACAAAGGTAGATGCGGGCAGGGATCATATTTCTTTGGACGGCAGGGAGCTGGTTTACCGTGAATATGAGTATTTTATGCTGAACAAACCGGCAGGGGTGGTTTCGGCCAGCCATGATTCCCGCAATTCCACCGTATTGGACTTGATCGCCGATAAAACCAGGAAGGATCTGTTTCCGGTGGGAAGGCTGGATCGGGACACGGTGGGCCTGCTGCTGATCACCAATGACGGACCTCTGGCTCACAGCCTTCTGGCACCCGGGCGTCATGTGGAGAAAGTGTATCAGGCGCTGCTGGACGGGGCGGCGGACGGAACGGATCAGGATGCCTTTCGCGAGGGCATAGATATCGGGGACGATGCGCCCACACGGCCCGCCGTGCTGGAGATACCGGATGTTACCCGGCCGGAGGAAGTACGGGTACGGCTTCAGGAGGGACGCTATCACCAGATCAAACGCATGTTTGCGGCGCGGGGGAAACAGGTATTGTGGCTGAAACGTTTGTCCATGGGCGCCCTTGTGCTGGATGAATCTCTCGGGGAAGGGGAAAGCCGCAGGCTCACCGGAGAAGAGATTAAGAGTCTGAAAGAGTCAGACAGGTAGCGGTACGGTGGAACAGAAATGAGAGGACAGGGTCTATGGCACAGTTTTTGCCGGTTTCCCGTCGGGAGATGGGGGAGCGCGGATGGAAACAGGTGGATTTCGCCTATATTATCGGGGATGCTTATGTGGATCACAGCTCTTTCGGCTATGCAATCATCAGCCGGGTGCTGGAGGCTCATGGCTATTCGGTGGGAATCATTGCCCAGCCGGACTGGCGTGATCCGGCCAGCGTACAGGTGTTCGGCGAACCCCGGCTGGCTTTTCTTGTTTCGGCGGGAAATATGGATTCGATGGTCAACCATTATACGGTATCCAAAAAGCGCCGGAAGACAGACGCCTACTCGCCGGGCGGCCGGATGGGGCTGAGGCCCGACCGGGCCGTCGTCGTTTACAGTAATTTGATCCGCCGGGTTTATAAACATACGCCCATTATATTGGGCGGTATAGAGGCGAGCCTGCGTCGCCTGGGTCATTATGACTACTGGTCTGATCAGGTGCGCCGTTCGGTGCTTTTAGATGCGGGAGCGGATCTGATTTCTTATGGTATGGGTGAGAAATCCGTCGTAGAAATTGCTGAAGCGCTGGACAGCGGCCTTTCGGCGGCAGATCTGACATTTATCCGCGGTACCGTGTACCGGACCAAGACGCTGGAGCATATCGTAGATCCTGTTTTACTTCCTTCTTTTGAGGAAATCCGCGCTGACCGGAAACGTTACGCCGAAAGCTTTCGGATTCAGCATGAGAATACGGACGCGGCAAACGGCCGTGTGCTGGCGGAGGATTACGGCAGCCGCGGTTATGTGGTCGTCAATCCGCCGTCGCCGCCGCTGACTATGCAGGAGATGGACGACGTGTACGATTTGCCGTACATGAGGGCCTGGCATCCTTCCTATGACGAAGCCGGAGGTATACCGGCATTCCGGGAGATCCGTTACAGTCTGACCAGTAATAGGGGATGTTTCGGCGGCTGCAATTTCTGCGCGCTGACCTACCACCAGGGCCGCACCGTGCAGGTCAGAAGTCACGAGTCCCTGTTACGGGAGGCTGTGCGTTTTACCAGAGAAAAAGATTTTCGGGGATATATTCACGATGTGGGAGGCCCAACGGCGGATTTTCGCCATCCCTCCTGTGATAAACAGAAGACGAAAGGCGTCTGTCCGAAGAAACAGTGCCTTTTTCCGGAGCTCTGTAAGAATCTCCGGGCAGATCACGGAGATTATCTGAAGCTGCTGCGGGAATTGAAAGATATCCCGGGAGTGAAGCGGGTGTTTGTCCGCTCCGGCGTCCGGTTCGATTATCTATTGGCTGACCGGGACAGAACATTTTTCCGCGAGTTGGTGAGAGACCATGTCAGCGGACAGCTCAGGGTGGCGCCGGAGCATGTGTCGGATACGGTTCTGGCCTGTATGGGAAAACCCCGCCACAGTGTATATCAGGGATTTCTTCGGGAATTCCAGAGGATTACAAAGCAGTGCGGCAAGGAACAGTATGCCGTCCCCTATTTTATTTCTTCCCATCCGGGGTGCGGACTCGGCGAGGCTGTGGAGCTGGCCGAGTATGTCCGGGACATGGGGTTTACGCCGGAACAGGTACAGGACTTTTATCCTACGCCGGCGACGGTTTCCACCTGCATGTATTATACGGGGCTCAATCCCCTGACCATGGAGCCGGTTTATGTGCCCAGAGGGTATCGGGAAAAAGCCATGCAGCGGGCGCTGCTCCAATATGACAGGCCGGAAAACTATGATTTGGTGCGGGAAGCTCTGGTGCGGGCGGGCAGACAGGATCTGATAGGATTCGGAGGTAAATGTCTGATTCCGCCGAGAAAGATAGAAAAAAAGCAGAGAAGATCTCTTCACCGGACAGGGAGAAGCGGTGGAGAACAGATAAATGACGGTAACCGGAAAAATAATCTCAGACATCGGGGGAAAATGAATAAAAAACGGAGGAGCGGATGAAGCGGACAGCAAAAGAAAAGAAGGGATATTATGGCTACATTTCTCATGAGCGGAAAAAAAGGCTTTTCATTACGCTGGGGCTGTTTGCGCTGCCTCTGGCCCTGTTTCTGGCCGGTTACCTGACCACCCATACCACGAAAAACCTGCTCACCGTAGTGGCGGTGGTGGGATGCCTGCCCGCCTGCAAATCCCTGGTGGGGCTGATCATGGTGTATATTGTGAAGCCGATGGCTGGTGAAGATTATCGGCAGATCAGAGAACATGCCGGAGATTTGCTGATGAGTTATGAATTGTATATTACTTCTTATGATAACAGTGAATTTATTTGTGCGGCGGCGGTGTGCGGCAGCTATGTCATCGGTTATTCGGACCGGCTGAAGAATCCTCCGGAGATGCTGGAAGATCACATTCGCAAATTGCTGGCCCAAAACGGTTATAAACAGACGGTGAAAATTTTTAAGGACAGAAAGCCTTTTCTGGAGCGGCTGGATTCTCTGAACAAAAATAAGGAGAGCCTGGAGAGCGGGCTGCCGTTTACACCGGATGCCCGTTATCCGGATTACGATCGCAATCAGATGGTGCGTCACGTCCTGTTAAGGCTGGCTTTGTGATATGAGAGAGCTGACAGTCACATCCAGGGATGCCGGACAGCGTCTCGACAAATATCTGAACAAATATTTAAATAAAGCGCCGCGGAGCCTGATTTACCGGATGCTCCGCAAGAAATATATCAAGCTGAACGGGAAAAAGGCGGCCGGGGCCGAGCTTTTGGCCGAACAGGATCGTATACAGCTCTTTCTTGCCGAGGAGACGATCGCCGGATGGATGGAGACGGTTCGGCTGACGGCTCGCCGCTATCCGGATATTCTCTATGAGGATGATCATGTTTTGCTGCTTAATAAGCCCTGCGGCCTGCTGACCCAGAGGGCCGCGCCCGGGGACGAGTCGCTGGTGGATCAGCTTTTGTACTATTTGGCCGATCAGGGCCGGTATGATCCCGGGGGAAGCGGTTACAAGCCTTCGGTATGTAATCGTCTGGACCGAAATACCAGCGGATTGGTGCTGGCTGGTAAGGATCAGCAGGGATTACAGTTTTTATCAGGGCTTTTGCGGGACAGGAAGCTGGAAAAGTATTATTTTTGCCTGGTTCGAGGCCGTTTTACAGAACCGCTGCATCTGCAGGGGTATCTGAAAAAGGATAGAAAGGAAAATAAGGCCCTGCTGATGGACCGGAAAATCCCGGAGGCAGATTTTATAGACACGGTATTTGAACCGGTGAGACAGGGCCGGCGCTGTTCTCTGGTGAGAGCCCGGCTGATTACAGGGAAATCTCATCAGATCCGGAGCCAGATGGCGGCGGCGGGCTTTCCGCTCATCGGAGATCCCAAATACGGGGACGGAGATGCAAACCGGCAGTTCCGAAAGGACTATGGCCTGCGCTGCCAGCTGCTCCATGCGTCGGAGGTTGTATTTCCCGTATGCCGGGAGCCTTTCTCGCATCTTTCCGGCGCCCGTGTCCGGGCGCCTCTGCCCGGCAGATTTACAGAGATACTAAAAGGAGAACAGATCTATGGCGAAAGAAGTCATCAATAAATCTAATTTGCTGCACGAGATATGGGAATATGTGCGGATCATCCTGGTGGTGGTTGTTGTCGTATTGCTGATTAACAATTTCCTGCTGATCAATGCCCGTATTCCTTCGGAATCCATGCAGAATACGATCATGGTGGGAGACCAGATTTTCGGCAACCGTCTGGCTTATAAAAAGGCAGACCCCCAGCGGTACGATATTATTATTTTTCGCTATCCGGATGATGAGAGCCAGCTCTTTATCAAGCGGATCATTGGTCTGCCGGGGGAGACGGTCAATATTGTAGACGGCAAGGTATATGTGGAAGGACAGGATGCGCCGCTGGAGGACAGCTTTATCCCGGAGGCGATGGAGGGAAGCTTTGGGCCATACCTCGTGCCGGAGAACAGTTACTTTGTTCTGGGCGATAATCGCAATCATTCGCTGGATTCCCGTTTCTGGCAGAATACTTTTGTGACCCGGGACGAGATCCTCGGAAAAGCCGAGCTGCGCTATTTTCCGTTTACAAAAATCGGGTTTGTGCGATAATACAGTGGAGGAGAGCCGATGGCCACATGGAATTCCCGCGGTCTGCGCGGGTCAACGCTGGAGGATATGGTCAACCGCACCAATGAGCATTACAGGGAAAAGAAGCTGGCCCTGATTCAGAAAATTCCCACGCCGATCACACCGATCCGCATAGACAAAGAGAGCCGCCATATCACGCTGGCCTATTTCGAGCAGAAGAGCACGGTAGATTACATCGGCGCGGTGCAGAGTTATCCGGTATGTTTTGACGCGAAAGAATGCCATACGGATCATTTCCCGCTGCACAATATCCATCAGCATCAGGTACAGTTCATGGAACAGTTTGAGCTGCAGGGCGGTATTGCCTTTATGCTGATCTTGTTTGGCCATCGAGACGAGCTGTACTATCTGACTTTCCGGGAACTGATGACTTACTGGAAACGGGGGCAGGAGGGCGGCAGGAAACATTTTAAATATGAAGAACTGAATCCCCGGTATTTTCTTCCGATGAATACATCGGCGCTGGCGCCTTATCTGGAAGGTATTAAGCTGGATTTACAATGCAGGGATTGACAAATCTGTATCCGCCCGTTATAATACGGATTTGATGCGGTAATGCATTAACACTTTATCACATAAAAGTATCGGGATGAAATCATGGTTGGGATCAGTGAAAAGTATAGGTCTGCTATCCTTTTTATCATGTATGTTCATCGGCTCTGATAAACGGAGGGAGATTAGTTGCAAAGAGAGATTCATACCCCGGAAGGGATGCGCGATGTTTACGGCAGCGAGTGCCGGAAGAAAAAAATGCTGCTTGGCCGTCTGGCCTCAGTCTTTCATACGTTTGGCTATGAGGATATTGAGACGCCGGTTATTGAGTATTTTGATGTATTCAGCCGCGAGGTAGGCACCATCCCTTCACGGGAATTGTACAAATTTTTTGACCGGAACGGCGACACACTGGCGCTCAGACCGGATTTTACACCGTCTATAGCCCGGGCCGTGTCTATGTATTTCCATGACGCGCGCACGCCGATTCGGCTGTGCTGTCAGGGAAAAACATTTATCAACCGGAGCAGTTATCAGGGCCGTCTGGATGAGTCTACGCAGATCGGCGCGGAGTGCCTGGGGGATGGCAGTGCGGCGGCGGATGCGGAACAGATCGCCCTGGGGGTGCGGGCCCTGCTGGCTGTCGGACTGAAAGAATTTCAGTTCAGTATTGGTGAGATTAACTATTTTAAGGCGCTGGTGGACGAGGCAGGGCTGGACGAGGAGCGGGAACTGGCTCTTCGCAAACGGATTTCCCACAAGAATCATTTTGGCGTGGAAGAGCTTCTGGATAACTGCCGGCTTTCGCAAAAGCTTCGGGAAGCGTTTCGGGTATTTCCTCAACTGTTCGGCGGGCCGGAGATCCTGACGCGGGCCAAAGCCATGACGGATAATGCGGCGGCGCTGGCGGCGGTAGACCGTCTGGAGGAAATCTATGAAGTGCTGAAGCTGTACGGCGTGGAACAGTATGTTTCCTTTGACTTAAGTATGCTGAGTAAATACCGGTATTATACGGGTATCATTTTTCAGGGGTTTACGTACGGAGTGGGCGAACCTGTTGTCAAGGGGGGACGCTATGACCATCTGCTGGAACATTTCGGCGCGGCCATGCCGGCAGTCGGATTTGCTCTGGTCATGGAAGATTTGCTGAATGCCCTGGACAGGCAGAATATCCTCGTGGATCTGCCGGATCGAAAACATATGATCGTCTATGACAGGGGACGACTGACAGACGCCCTGGCGCTGGCCGCCGAAGAGAGGGCGAAGGGAATCTCCTGTAGCTGTGTGGAGAGGAACCCGCAGCTGTCCGACAAAGAGTACGGGGAGATTGCGGACCGGAAAGGCGCGGCTTTGTCTATGATGCATGATAAACCGGAGGAACTATGGAAGCAGAGAGAGACAGATATCTGACTTTTGCCCTGGGGAAAGGGCGGCTGGCCCGCGCCACCCTGGCAATGTTTGAAAAAATCGGGATTACCTGTGAAGAGATGCGGGATAAAAATTCCCGGAAACTGATCTTCGTCAATGAAGATCTGCAAATGAGATTTTTTTTGGCTAAAGGGCCGGACGTTCCCACGTACGTAGAATATGGCGCGGCAGACATCGGCATTGTGGGCGCCGACACTCTTATGGAAGAGGGGCGCAAGCTTTATGAGGTATTGGATTTACAGTTCGGTCAGTGCCGGATGTGCGTCTGCGGGCCGGAGTCGGCGCGGGAATATTTGTCGGCGAACCGGTTCATCCGCGTGGCGACAAAATATCCGAACATCGCCAAAGACTATTTTTACAATAAGAAGCATCAGACGGTAGAGTTCATTAAGCTGAATGGTTCCATTGAGCTGGCGCCCATCGTGGGACTCTCGGAGGTGATCGTGGATATCGTGGAGACAGGGACCACGCTGCGGGAGAACGGCCTGCAGATTCTGGAAGAAATATGTCCGTTGTCCGCCCGGATGGTGGTCAATCAGGTCAGTATGCGGATGAAAAACGAGCGGATCGCCGGACTGATTGAGCGGCTCAGGGGAGTCATCGAGTGACATTGGCGTATAGTACTGCAGGTTGCGGCAAAAGGACGGAACCAGCCGAAACGGATAGATGATGAAAGAGGAAAAATCATGAGAATAGTTCAACTGACTCAGGAAACAAGAGAAAATATCCTGGACAATATGCTGAAACGCAGCCCCGGCAATTATGGCGATTATGAGGATCGGGTGGCAGAGATTATTGCCGATGTGCGCCGCCGGGGTGATGAGGCTGTTTTCGATTATGCGGATAAGTTTGACCATGTCAGGCTGACAAAGGAAAACTTCCGGGTATCCGATGAGGAGATCCGTGAAGCATATGAGCTGGTTGACGGCGACCTTCTGCGGGTCATTCGCAGGGCTCTGGAGAATATCCGGGATTATCACGCACGCCAGAAACAGGACAGCTGGTTTGACAGCACGTCGAAAGGTACGATGCTGGGACAGAAGGTCACGCCGCTGTCTACGGTGGGCGTTTACGTGCCCGGGGGCAAGGCGGCATATCCGTCCTCGGTGCTGATGAATATTGCTCCGGCCAGGGTGGCCGGGGTGGAGCGGATCATCATGACAACGCCCTGTGACGCGGAGGGAAAAGTGAATCCTCTGGTGCTGGCGGCCGCCAGGGAAGCCGGGGCTGACGAGATCTATAAGACCGGGGGGGCCCAGGCGATCGCGGCCATGGCCTTCGGGACGGAAAGCATCCCCAAGGTGGACAAGATTGTGGGGCCGGGAAATATTTATGTGGCCCTGGCTAAAAAAGCCGTCTTCGGCTATGTTAATATCGATTCTATTGCGGGGCCCAGTGAGATTCTGGTGCTGGCCGACGAGACGGCCAATCCTCACTATGTGGCGGCGGATCTGCTGTCCCAGGCGGAACATGATGAGCTGGCTTCGGCGATCCTGATCACCACCAGCGGGGAGCTGGCCAGGCAGGTGAATGATGAGATAAATAGATTCCTGGAAAAGCTGTCACGCAGGGAGATTATAGAGAAATCTCTGGATTCTTTCGGGTATCTGCTGGTGGCGGATTCTATGGATGAGGCCATCGAGACGGCCAACGCCATCGCCTCCGAGCATCTGGAGATCGTGACGCGGAATCCTTTCGAGGTAATGACAAAGATCAGAAACGCCGGCGCTATTTTTCTGGGCGAGTATAGCTGCGAGCCTCTGGGCGACTATTTTGCCGGGCCCAATCATGTGCTGCCCACCAACGGGACGGCAAAATTCTTCTCTCCGCTGTCTGTGGACGATTTTGTGAAGAAATCCAGTATTATTTACTATTCCCGGGAGGCGTTAGAGCCAATCCATGAGGATATTATCACATTTGCCCAATCAGAGCATTTGACAGCTCATGCCAATTCCATCGCGGTCCGGTTTGAGAAAGAGACATAATAGTATTATGTATACTTTTGCCTGGCCGGGCGTAGGAGGCAGACGCAGGGGATAAGGGAAAAATATGGATTTTCATGACGCGCCGGGCGCGGACAGGAAGGGGGAATAACAGATGAGCAGGACAGCGGAAGCAGTCAGAAATACGAAGGAAACACAGATCCATGCGCTGCTGGATATCGACGGTTCGGGAAAATCTTCTATAGAGACGGGAATCGGTTTTTTTAACCATATGCTGGAGGGATTTTCCCGCCATGGTTTTTTTGACCTGACATTAAAATGCAACGGCGATCTGGAGGTGGACGGACACCATACGATAGAAGATACGGGTATCGTTCTGGGGACGGTGATTAGAAAGGCTCTGGGGGAGAAGACAGGCATCCGCCGTTTCGGCAGCTGTATCCTGCCCATGGACGAGACGCTGGTGTTGTGCGCCGTGGATCTGTCGGGGCGGCCTTACCTTTCTTTTGACGCTGCATTTACTGCGGAAAGGGTGGGGGATATGGATACAGAGACAGTGCGGGAATTTTTCTATGCGGTTTCTTACAGCTGCGGCATGAATCTTCATATCAGGGTGCTGACGCCGGGTAATAATCATCACATGATCGAGGCGATGTTTAAAAGTTTTGCCAAGGCTCTGGATATGGCCTGCGGCTATGACGCCAGAATAGATCATGTTTTGTCCACGAAAGGGAGTTTGTGATGAAGAAGAAGAGACTGATCCCCTGCCTGTATATGCGGAACCAAAAAGCGGTGCGGGGATTTGCGGATAAAACAGATTTTAGCGACGGAGATCTTTTGCGTCTTTGCGGAGAGTATAACCATTCCGGAGCGGATATGCTGCTGGTTTTTGACCTGTCCGAGACGGACGGAGAGCACGAGGAGGCTATCCATGGACTGATCCGCGTTTGCGGCAGATCGGAGCTGCCGGTGGCCTGCGGCGGCCATGTACGCCGCCTGGAGGATGTGAAAAAGCTTCTCTATGCGGGCTGTCAGACGGTGGTCCTGAATTTTTCCCGATCGGATAACGTATCGCTGGCTGAGGAAGCGGCCCGGCGTTTTGGGCGGGAAAAGATCTGGGCCGGCTGCTTTTCGTTGAAGGAAATCGAGAAGAACAAGGATATACTGGAAGCTCATACGGCAGCGGTGCTTTGCCCTTCCCGTCTGGCCGGGGAGGCGGCGAAACTGGTGCGGCTGCCTCTGATCCTGCTGGATGACAGCGAATCGCCGGATGTCGTCGGACTGCTCGCTCCGGAGTGGGCTTCGGGCGTTACAGGCCGCCGGATCAGCGACCCGGACACGGATCTGGCGGCGGTGAAAAAGAAGTGCCTGGCAGCGGGCCTGGCAATGGATGTCTTAGAGAGCGCCGTATCCTGGCCGGCTTTCAAGACAAACAGCGACGGCCTGATGCCCGTCATTGTACAGGATTACAAGACCGACGAGGTACTGATGCTGGCGTATATGAATGAGGAAGCTTTTCAGGCTACTCTGGAGACCGGGTGCATGACCTACTGGAGCCGCAGCCGGGAGGAATTGTGGGTCAAGGGATTGACCAGCGGACATTTCCAGTATGTGAAATCTCTGGAAATAGACTGCGATAACGATACCCTGTTGGCGAAAGTATCCCAGATAGGGGCGGCCTGTCATACGGGTAATCGGAGCTGCTTTTACCGTAATCTGGCAAAAAAGGATTACGATGAAACCAATCCCCTGCGGGTGATGCAGAGTGTTTATGATGTGATCGCCGACCGCAAAGTTCATCCCCGGGAAGGTTCTTACACGAATTATCTTTTTGATAAAGGGATAGATAAGATTCTGAAAAAATGCGGTGAAGAGTGCACGGAGATGGTTATAGCCGCCAAGAATCCGGATAAAGACGAGATAAAATATGAGATTTCGGATTTTCTGTATCACATGATGGTATTAATGGTAGAAAAAGGCGTGACCTGGGAAGAGATCACCGGGGAGCTTGCCAGGCGTTAACAGGACGGTAGGGATAATGAAAAAAGCGATTATTGCCATGAGCGGCGGGGTGGACAGCTCCGTCGCCGCTTTGTTGACAAGACAGGCCGGGGATGAGTGCATCGGCGTTACAATGCAGTTATACCACAATGAGGATGTGGGTATTGGGCGGCAAAAGACCTGCTGTTCCCTGGACGATGTGGAGGACGCCCGGGCGGTCTGCCGCCGGCTGGGGATGCGGTTTTATGTATTTAATTTTACGGATTGTTTTAAAGAGGCGGTGATTGGCCGTTTTGTGGATGCGTACCGGCGCGGTCATACGCCCAATCCCTGTATCGACTGCAATTGTTATCTGAAATTCGGAAAGCTTCTGCAGAGAATGCGGGAGTTGCAGATGGATTATGTGGCGACGGGGCACTATGCGAGGGTGGCGTACGATGAGGGCGCGGGCCGTTATCTTCTGAAAAAAGGATTGGATGAAACCAAAGACCAGTCCTATGTACTGTATATGCTGACGCAGGAACAGCTGGCCCATATCCGCTTTCCACTGGGGGAGCTGACCAAGGAGGAGGTGCGCCGGATTGCCCGGGAAAACGGTTTTATCAATGCCGGAAAACGCGACAGCCAGGACATCTGCTTCGTACCGGACGGAGATTACGCAAAGGTGATCGAAGCGGTTACGGGAGAAGTTTCCCGGCCCGGAGAATTTGTGGACCGGACAGGTAAAGTTCTGGGACGTCATGAGGGCATTATCCATTACACGATCGGCCAGCGGCGGGGCCTGCGGCTGGCGGCCGGCGAGCGGGTATATGTGACGGATATTTCCCCCGAAGATAATCGGGTGGTGCTGGGAAGGAATGAAGATCTGTTCCACTCAGAACTGACGGCAGATCAGGTAAATCTCATTTCCTGCGACCGTCTGGAAGAGACTGTACGGGTCACGGCAAAGATACGATACCGCCACAGGGAACAGCCGGCCACGGCCTGGCAGACGGCGGAGGGCAGACTGCACATAAGGTTTGACGAGCCCCAGAGGGCCGTCACGAAAGGACAGGCCGTAGTGCTGTACGACGGGGACAATGTGGTAGGCGGCGGTGTGATCTGCGGGGTGGAGCGGTAGCGCGGTTGATCCGGGAATACAGGATCATGAAACAGGGGAAAGAATAGGAAAGGCGGGGCCTGGCCGAGAGTCCCGTCTATTCAAACATATAATGAAAATAAGCGTCTCTGAAACTGGCATATCGGTTTCTGGATATAGGTATTGTCGAGTTCTGGTTTGTACTGATCTCTGACTTCGTAAATTGTTCAATACTATTCATGTTGACAATATAGCTGCGGTGGCAGCGAAAAAATCCGTTTTCCGTTGAAAAGGCTTTTTCACATTTCGAAAGAGGTTCGCGAATCACTACGACATTGCCGTTTGACAGATGAACAAGAACTTCTTTATTCTGTACCTCCAGATAATCCACTTCATGTATCATAATTTTATAAAATCCCTTGTCTGTCTGGGCAGTAAAGTGGCGTTGCTGCAGCGTGATTGTATTGAGAAAATCATCAAGAACCAGAAATAATTTCACACTGTCTACAGGCTTGATGAGGTAATTGAACGCTTTAACCTCATAGGACTCGACAGCAAATTCCCTCGAGGTGGTAAGAAAGATAATCGGGACAGTCTGATTATCATTTCTCAGTTCCCTCGCGGTGTCCATACCATTCAGCAATGGCATAATGATATCCAGAATCACTAAATCCATACGCATATTTTGCTGAGCAATAATCAAGTCATCCCCGTTGGTGAAGCGGTAGATTGTAAGATTGATGGCATTTCTTGCCGCCCAATGTTCTAACAGCGGGCAGATGGCGTCTATAAATTGTTTTTCGTCGTCACAAATCGCTATGTTCATAATGTCTCTCCTAGATGATAATGCGTAAAATGAACAGGTTGCCGGAAATGGAAAACTGGCACTGCCCGTTTAATTGCTTTACATAATAGACAATGCTTTTTACACCGAAACCATGTCCTGCTTCGTTGGAAGTCGGAATGCCATCGACAAATTTGGGAATCCGCAGAACTGGATTTTCGATATGAAGCAGAAGGTGTTTTGCTTTTTGGGAGGCTGTGAGGCGTACCCATTTTTTTTTCGCGGTAATTTCTTCGGCATCCATATGATTTAATGCATGCATGGAATTTTCCAAAGCATTGGATAATATTGTACAGATCGCGATATCCGGGCAGGGCAGGGATTGTCCTATAGCAATATTTAGATAAAAGATAATGTCATTTTCTTTGAAACGCGTATGATAAATTGAGATTACGGAATTCATCATCTCATTTTTACAATAGGTTGTGATCACCGTATCGTCGTAGTCGCTGCTGATTTCCTTAATATAATGGATTGCTTTCTCTGTGTTGGCGATCTGGAGCTGTGTCAGGATGATCCCCAGGTGATGACGCATATCATGTCTTAATATAGCGAGCTTTTGTTTGCTCTGCTCTACCTGTCTGATCTCATTTTTGATCGAGGACAGCTGCATTTGCATCAGTTCGTTGTACTGCCTGATTTCCTGTTTTTTTTCGTATTCGTTGAAGTAAAGAAACAGAAAAGCAAAATAGGAGATACACAGGGCGAAACCCATGAATTCTACGGCCAGTTTGTTGCTGGAATAGAGCAGATTGGAAAGTTTGGTAAAGGTATAGTCAGAAATATAATAGACAGTGGGCAAAAAACCTATAACATACAGTTCCTTAGTTTCTCTGGTAAAGACAGTCTCTGTCGTATGGCAGACGAATCTGCAAAGCAAAAAGAAGGTGATGACTGTAACTAGTATCCGGGAACCATAATAGCATTCCTGCGATTTCGTGACGGACAGCATCAGCAGACCCACCCAGTTGCTTAGCTGGCAGCACAGATAAGCGGAAAAAACAGAGATACAGGAGGAAATAACGGAATATTTGTACTTTACGACCAGGAATATGATAAGCGGCACATGAATGATTAATGCATAGCACCATCGGGTGATCTCTTCTCCGAACAGTACAGAGCAGGTGATATACAAGATTCCTTCAAAGGCAGAAAAACCCAGTAAGGTGAGGCTGTTCCGAAAGTTTTGCTTTATTCCCAGAAAGAAAGCGGAGAGAAAAATACCAAATACCATGGTGGTCATATTATGTATGAACAATAATATTTGAACGAACATTGTACAAGCTCCTTTTTGGCGTTCTGTATTCGGCTTACATCTGATATGTATGTTACTATATACAGCGATCATTTGTAAATGTGTTTATATTACAATTCACGCCGCATATTTACATCTCGCACTCAAACGGAAGAGTGAGCGGAAAAAAATGATATAATCTAATCATCTATCAGGATAAACGTGGAAATTTATGAAAAAAGCGATTAAATTTAGCCCATGTAACAAAAAGTAAAATTAATCTCTGGAAACTTAAAAGTGAACACAGATATTAAATGGAGGTATGCCACAGATGTCATCTGCGGTGGTCGATAGGACCCGGCCCAATATGGGCAGACGCTACGTCCAACGGGAGTAGAGAATCCATGAGGAAATAATTAATCTAGCGGAAAATAAAAACAGCCGGTTTGGTAAAAACAAGTATTATGAAAAAAATCTTGTGAGGAGATACTTTTTGTGCACAGTTTAATAAAGGTATTATCATTTATCTATTGTTTTTGCCATGTTGACAAAACATTGGCTAAATGATATGATCGCTAAAATTAATTTTTTTAATAATGTATAATTATGCAGTATGCATTACATTGCGGAATGATAGCATGATTCGTGAAAAAATGGGGAAGGGATGGCAGAGGATAATGAATGTATTATTAGTCGGCGATGATAATAAGCTATTGGATGCCATGATCAATAAGCTCAATAAGAGCAGTCACCGGATTTATTGGCTTACGGGCCAAAAGGGGAAAAGGGGTTCCCGTAAACGTGTATTTGAGACCTATAATTTTTCCTACACAGATGTCAATGTCAAGGACATTATAGACAGTGTGAGACCCGATGTGGTCTTATTTACGGGAGCTTATGATACAAGCTTTGACTGGAAATATAACGGTCAGGCGGAGGTGCTGCGTTACACGACGGCAATGGTCAATATTCTGACGGCATACGCTATGGTTGGCGGAGGGAGATTTATCTATCTGTCTTCTCAGGAAGTCTTCGACGGCTCATACGCGAATGATGTCCCGGAGGCAACAGCGCTTACAGCCAGAGGCTTTAAGTCTTCGGCCCTGTCGCAGGGAGAGGGAATGTGCGGCAACTACAAAGAGAACCAGGGCGTCAATACAATTATTTTGCGTCTGGATCACATTTACGGTATCCCTGAAAAAGAACAGACGGATGGAGATCCCTGTTTTGAGATGTGCCTGGAGGCTTTGAGGACGGGAAAGATTCCCGCAAACAGCAGAAAGAAATTCTCCATGCTGTATCTGAACGACGCAGTGGAACTGATACATAAGGTTATAGAGAAAGAGAATGCAGAGCATTCCTGCTATCATATTTCTTCCATGGAAGAAATTGATGAGATGCAGCTTGCGGAGATAGTCAGAGACAAGATGGGCGGGGAGGTTTCGATCATAGATCGTCCGGCAGGCGATAATCAGCGTCTGGTATTGGACGGCCGCAGGTATCAGGAAGAATTCGGACAGAAGATTTTTGTCCATTATGAAAAGGGAGTGGACAGCGTCGTCAGGTATATGAAGCAGTACAGCGATAGCTTTCTCAGAGTCGGCGATGACAGAGGGAAGTGGAGTGGAAAGACCTGGTATACGGTTAAAAAGGTCTGCAGAATGCTGTTTCCCTTCCTTGAGAGCCTGGTTTGCTTTGGCATATTCTCCCTGTTGAATCAGCATACGGCGGGAAGTCAGTATTTTGACAGGCTGGATTTTTATCTGCTGTATGTTTTGCTGTTTGCCATTGTGCACGGACAGCAGCTGGCTATTTTTTCGGCATTACTTTCTGTTGTAGGCTATTGTATTGAGCAGGCATATATCCATAGTGTGTACGAGGTGCTTCTGGATTACAATACCTATGTATGGATGGCGCAGTTGTTTATTGTGGGTATGACTGTCGGTTATATGAGGGATTATCTTCGTCAGATACAGGAAGACCATGCAGAGGAGATCCGGCATCTTTATGAAAAAATAGAGGGCATTGCCGAAATCAATGACAGTAATGTACGGATGAAACAGAGTTTCGAAGCCCAGCTTGTGAATCAGAAAGACAGTCTCGGGAAAGTATATGAAATCACATCGCAGCTCGATCAATATGGGCCGGAGGAAGTCCTTTTTTATGCGGCCCAGATGCTGGGAAGGTTGATGAACAGCCGGGATGTGGCGGTGTATCTCGTAGTGAACAGCGACTATGCACGGCTATATTCGGCGACCTCCGCGGATGCGCGGAGGCTGGGAAGTTCGATTCGATATACTGCAATGGATGCGGTGTATGACGAATTGAAAGAGGGGAGAGTTTATATTAATAAAACGATGGCGGACGATCTGCCCCTGATGGCAAGCGCGGTATTTTCCGAGGGAGAGATGCAGCTGATCCTGATGCTTTGGGGCATTTCGTGGCAGCATATGACGCTGGCCGAGGCTAACCGTCTGACAATTATAGGAACACTGATTCAGAATGCGATGGTGCGCGCCGCCCGTTATCTGGAAAGCCTCAGAAACCAGCGGTATGTGGAAGGGACAAATGTACTGAACGAAGAAGCTTTTACGGGACTGGTAAGCGCCTTTTTGGAGGCCAGACATAAAGGGCTGACAGAGTGCGCGCTGCTGGAAATCCACACCGCAGGGCAGAATTATGAGCAGGTGGCGGATGTGCTGAGCGGCACTATGAGGTCAACGGATTACCTGGGAGTGCTGAAAGACGGAAAGCTGTACGCGCTTTTGTCAAATACAAATGAAGAAAATGTGGCAGGTGTTATAGATCGGTTCAAATCTGCAGGATATGAGAGTCTGTTGAAGGAGGCAGAGCTATGACAAGAGATGAGAGCATTTTCCTGGGAATTCTTGTTGTGAATCTGGTATTGGCAGTGATCTATCTGTTGTATGGCATACTTTTTGCGGTTCCGGTTCAGTCAAGGGTGGGCAAAAAAGGGAAAGAGGGATTACATGACGGAAGGGGTGCGTATGTGATCAGATTTTTTGTGATGCTCCTGTGTCCGGTGGTTGGATTTGTTTTTTTCTTTGTGGCGCAGCTTCTTTATAAAACTGTATTTCGCTTCGGCGTGAATCTGGACGATGTTACTTTCAGCAAGGAACGTGTGGATACGCAGGTGAAGGCCGATGAGGAACAGGGGCGGAATATCATTCCGATTGAGGAGGCTCTTGCGGTCAATGACAACAAAAGTCTTCGGACGGCCATGCTGAGTATTATCAGAGGAGAGGTTGACAGTTCTTTGTCTTCCATCGCGATGGCTTTAAAATCGGGGGATTCGGAGACCGCTCACTATGCTGCATCGATATTGAGTGATAGGCTGAACGAATTCCGCATGAACGTGCGGAAACGATACGCACAAATCCAGGAAAATCCGGAGCGGACCGAGTGCGCGGAAGAGCTGATCGACTACATGAACGGTATTTTGAAACAGAAGATTTTTACAAAACTGGAGCAGAACGGATATGTCAGAATGATGGCAGAGGTGGCGGATATACTTTATCAGAAAGATGCGTCCCGGCTTACATTAGATCGGTATGAGGGGGTGTGTCTGCGTCTGATGGAGGAGGGACAATATGACGATTCAGAGAAATGGTGTCTACGGGTTGCCGAGAAGCATCCGGAAGCTTTGTGCGCGTACACCTGCCGATTAAAATTATATTTCACCCAAAAGAACAGAGACGCATTTTTTCAGACGCTGGATAACCTGAAAAAAACAGAAATAGTTATTGATAACGAAACTCTGGAGATGATCCGTATTTTCAGCTGAGGAGAAAAAGTAAATGATATCGCGCAGAAATTATTTTACAATTACAGTCATAATGATTGTCGTTTTTTTCCTGTTTCAGTTTACGAATGTCGTGCTGGAAGGATGGAATGGTTATGAGGAGAATGCTTATGCCCAGGACAGAGAAAGCTTAGCCGGTCAGGAAAGCGCATATCAGGCAGGACAGGAAGGAACGGAAAGCTCTTCGGGATATTCCCGTGAGAGAATCGTATACATTGGAAGCGCAGACGGCGTTCTGGGGAACGTAGTGCAGGATTGGGTCAATTATACGAAAAAGGATTCTGCCATATATCATACGGTGGAGGAATATGCGATGGCCGCGGACGAAGTCCTGCCCCAGATGCTTGTGATTGACGTAGCGCATCTCGAATGGGAACAGGATTCGGTGTACGAACGGCTGACAGAATATACGAAGCAGGGAATCAGCCTTGTTTTCTGTAATCTGCCGGAACCATCGGTCATAGAAAACCATCAAAAGCTCAGAGCGCTGCTGGGGATCGAAAAGATCAGGGCGGACGAGACGACGGTAGAGGGCATTCATCTGTACGAGGGCTTTCTGCTGGGGGGAGAGATGGTATACCGGACGGAGGATGAAGAGGAGAAGGAGAAGCGGCAGGATATGGAACTGGCCTTCCCGTGGTATACGCTTTCTAAAGATGCGGAAGTATATATGTGCGGAATCCCGGAGGAAGAGATGGACGCCAGGGATTATCCGCCGGTGATCTGGCGGGCGCCCTCCGGTGACGCCCAGGTGTTTGTCGTAAACGGCGAATATATGAATGACGCGGCCGGACTGGGCCTCTTATCGGCAATGGCGGCGGAAACAGTGGATTATGAGCTATACCCGGTGGTAAATGCGCAGAATATGGTGATCATGAACTGTCCGGGACTGGCGCCGGAAAATGAAGCCGAGATAGAGAAACGCTATGGGCAGTCCACGACGGAGATGTTCCGAAATATTGTATGGCCGTCTATTGTGTCTGTTTACCGGAGAAACACGTTGGGGCTTTCCTGTATGCTTGCGCCTCAGTACGATTATGAGGATGAAGTCCATCCTCTTCAGGCAGAGCTGGAATTTTATATGAAGCGTTTGAAAGAGCAAAGCGCAGAGGCGGGGCTTTCAGGAGAAAGTATATCCTCTACATCCATCGTACAGAAATTAGATGAGGATGAACGCTTTGTAAAAGAGTTACTTCCGGATTATAAGTTTTCTTCCTTCTATGTGGGGAAATTGACCGAAATGGAGCTGGACTCTGTATTGCAGGGGGAAATGCTGAAATCCGTGAGGACAGTTGTCAGGGATTACGACGGGGGCAGCGAGGTGATCGGCTATCAGTCGGAGCATATTACCAGCCAGAGTATTCTTTCTGACGGTGCGGCGTATACGTATCGCGAAGATTTCCGGATGAGAAGTGTGGAGACGGCTTTAGGATATGCCAATGTGGGGATGGATATAGGATGCGCCGTTTATCCGGATAATGATCAGGATGATATAGACAGGATAATCTCTGATTTCAGCTGGAATGTAAGGAATTATTGGAAAAATTTCAGCACTTTTTCCGGAACAACGCTTTCAGAGAGCGATCAGAGAATCCGCAATTTTCTCGCGCTTGATTATGAGGAAAAGCGGGAAAGGAATATGATCTATCTGGATTTTACCGGAACAGAAACGCCGGCCTGGTTTATTCTGAGGACAGATGGGGAAAGAATCCGTCATATAGAGGGCGGCGACTGGCAGCTGCTTGAGAAGGGCGTGTATCTGATCGAGGCGGATCGTGCACATGTGGAAATCAGGTTGTAAACGGGAGGAAAGAAAAAAATAAGATGAGAGTTTGTATAGTAGCGGAGGGGTGTTATCCCTATGTAGTCGGCGGCGTGTCTCAGTGGATACATGGCCTGATACACTCTTATCCGGAGCAGGAATTTGTGATTCTTGCCATCGTGGCCGATCGTTCACTGCGGGGGAAATATGTATATGAGCTGCCGGAAAATGTGTCGGAGATACATGAACTGTATTTGAACGATTCTGACTGGAGCGCAGGAAAAAACAGAAAAAAAATGCGAATGAACAGGAAAACCTACCAGGCGCTGGTCCATTTAATGTTGGGACAGCAGGTTCAATGGGAGTTGCTCTTTGATTATTTCCAAAAGGCGGGCCGTTCCCTCAATGATGTGCTGATGGGAGAAGATTTTTTGAACGCGGTTACGGAATATTACTGTTCGCAGTACAGTCAGGTTATATTCGTCGATTTCTTGTGGATGATGCGTTCCATATATCTGCCTCTGTTTACGGTTCTGAAGATGGGAATTCCGAAAGCGGACGTTTATCACTGCACATCCACCGGTTACGCAGGCGTGCTGGGAAGTCTGGCAAAGCATATTCATGGCGGGCGTTTGCTGATATCGGAGCATGGCGTATACACGCGCGAACGGGAAGAAGAGCTGATCAAGGCAAAGTGGGTGCAGGGGATTTATAAAAACATCTGGATTGATCAGTTTAAAAAGATGTCGGCGCTCGCTTATGACAAGGCAGACCTGGTCGTTGGATTGTATCAACACGCGAGGGAGCTGCAGATAGAACTGGGTTGTCCGGCAGAGAAGCACAGAATCGTACCAAACGGAATCCGGGTGGAGCAGTTTCAGCATATACCGGGAAAGAGAGAAGAGGACGGGGATAAAATCAATATCGGTTCCGTACTCCGTGTGGCTCCGATCAAGGATGTTATGACATTAATTCAGGCCTTTGGATTTGCTAAGGAGAGAGAGCCGAGACTGAAACTCTGGATCATGGGAGACTGGGCGGAAGAAGAGGACTACGCAAAAAACTGCTTTGAGCAGGTGAGGATTATGGGAATTCCAGATGTGGAGTTTACCGGTCGGATCGACGTCCATGAGTATTATGGACGGATGGATATGACGATTCTGACCAGCATCAGCGAGGGGCAGCCCCTGACCATTCTGGAAAGCTTTGCGTCGCATAAGCCCGTAATTTCCACAGACGTGGGCAATTGCCGCGGTCTGATTCTCGGAGAGAATGATGATTTTGGCGCGGCCGGTATCGTTACCCGTATCATGCATGTGGAAGAGATTGCAAATGCCGTGCTCCGGCTGGCACGGGATGAGTCTCTGCGCCGCCGGATGGGAGAGAACGGATACCGCAGAGTGGTGGAGCGATATCAGTTTGTACATATGCAGGAAGCGTACAAAAGTATCTATCAGAAATTTGCTGATGAGCTGCAGATACCGCTGGCAGAAAAGGAAAGGAAATGAATTATGGCAGGCGTAGGTGTTAGATTAAACCGTTGTTTTGAGAAGAAATCCATTGCCACAGATATAGTCGGGATTGGCTATAGTGTCCTTATTTCGATTGCCCCGATTCTTATAGTGGTTTTTGGTATTCTGTTGATGGGTTTCATACTGCAGATCGGGGAAGCGCCTTATCTGAACCGAGAATTATTTTCCTGTACAATAACGTATGTTCTGATTTTTTCGCTTCTGGCGGTCTCGCCGTTTAACGCGGTGCTGTCCAGATATGTACAGGACGCTATTTATGAGGACAGATATCAGGATATTCTTCCATGCTATTATCTGGGAGCGTTAATGACAATGATATTTGGCTGTCTTATGGGAATCCCTTTTTGTTTGTGGGAGCATTTTGTGGGCGGCGTAGACGTCTTTTACGTCTTTATGGGTTTTTGTGCTTACGTTTCCATGATTCTGGTATTCCATTCTGTGGCGTTTCTCTTGAGCTGCAAGGATTTTGAGAAAATTGCTATCTTTTTTTTACTTGGTATGGTAGAAGCCATCGTGCTGGCCTGGATTCTGTGTCGCTGGTACCAGTGGGAGCTTATGACAGGTATGTTGTTTTCTCTGATGACCGGATTTTTGCTCATTGCCATACTGGAATTTGCTGCTGTGAAAAGTTACTTTAGAGGAAACAGTCGCAGATATAAACCGGTGCTAAAATTTTTTGGAAAATGGTGGTCCTTAGTGTTTACAAATTTCTTCTATATGCTTGGGATATATGTCCATAATTTTGTGTTTTGGCAGAGTGACGGAAACGGGAAAGTAGCAGAAAGCTTTCTGTTTAATCGTTCCTATGATATGGCCACTTTTATTGCTATGTTTACGAATATATCTGCTACGGTCATTTTTGTTGCACATATGGAAATGCATTTCCGTGGAAAATACAGACGGTATTCCGAGTCGGTCATCGGCGGTAAAAGGCTGGATATTGAAAATGCAAAGGGACAGATGTTCCGGCAGCTTGAGAGTGAATTGATGACTTTGGCTCGCATACAGTTTATTATATCTGTAGTACTTTATTTGCTCTGTGTAGTATTCGCCCCGCAATATGGTTATGGGGGAGAGATCATACGGATTTATCCATGTCTGGCTACGGGATACTTTATTTTATTTATCATGTATGCGGCGTTAATATTTCTATATTATTTTAATGATGCGCCGGGAACAATCTATACTGCGGCGGGCTTTTTTCTCGTTACTTTACTAGGTAGCATAGCGGTCACACGTTTACCGGAAATCTGGCATGGAATGGGGCTTGTGCTGGGGGCTTTTACGGGATGGACTATAGCATATCTGAGGTTGCGTTGGCTGGAAAAGAATATGGATGTGCATGTTTTCTGCCAGGGCTATATCATAAAACGTGAAAATGCCCCGAAACCCTCCGGTCTGGTTTATAAAAAAGCGGAGATGGGTCGGGAAGGGGAACATGCGCAAATATGAGATATATCGTGCAGGCTGTGGGAATGTTGTTAATCCTCTCCGTCATCTGGCTTCGCGCAGTGAGGAGAATGACGATCAACCATACGACTTTCTGGGGAATAGCTGGAATTTTGCTGGTTGCGGCGGGGGCTATACCTCCGCTGTCCAGCTGGATGGAAACCTTAGATGCCGGAAGAAGAATGGTTTTTTACATTTTTGGAGCTTTTGCACTGGCAGGAGGAGTGATGGCCAGCCTTGATCTGTCGCGCCTGTCGGTAAATGAACAGGAGCTGGCGATCAGTTCTTCTTTGTCTCTGCATGAAGAAAGTAAAATATTGACAGGGTTGGATAACATGAATGAAGAAAATTCTCTTTGTAATCAATTCGATGGGACAGGGGGGCGCGGAGACGGCTTTTCTGGAATTTCTGAAAAAAATAAATGAACCGGAGTATGAAATTTTTCTTTATGTGCTTATGGGACAGGGAGAAATGAGCGGCAGACTGCCGTCTAATGTCAGAGTGCTGAACCGAACTCTCAGCAGCCTGTCAGTTCTGACGGGGCGGGGCAGAAGGAGGATGGCGCGGACGGTTTTCCTGGCGTTCTGGGCTCACGGAGGGTGGGGCCGGAAACTGTGCTATATGATTCAGAATCTGGCAGAGATGGGAAAGAGAAACAGATTCCAGATCAGTCAGGTATTCTGGCGTGTGCTTTCAGACGGAGCCGATCGTTTTGATACAAAATTTGACCTGGCAGTTGCATGGATAGAGGGCGGTTCGGCCTATTATGTGGCGGATCATGTGAATGCGGAAAAGAAAGCGGCATTTCTTCATATTGATTATGAAAATGCGGGATACACGAGGGCAATGGATCGGGCGTGCTGGGAACAGTATGGCCGGATTTTTGCGGTTTCTGAGGAAGTAAAAGAGCATTTTCAGACATTTTATCCTGAGTATGCTAAAATGATTCATGTCTTCCCCAATTATATCGACCAGGATAGGATCCGTCTCCGGGCAGAGGAACCCGGGGGATTTTCGGATGATTTTGACGGGATGCGCCTGTTGACCGTGGGCAGGCTGACCTGGCAAAAAGCCTATGATATCGCGATAGAGGCCATGGGTATCTTGAAGCGGTCGGGACGGCGGGTGAGGTGGTATGTATTGGGAGAAGGGGAGGAGAGAAAAAAATTAGAAAAAAAGATCGCTGCATACGGGCTGGAAAAGGATTTCCTGCTTCTGGGCGCTGTGGAGAATCCATATCCATATTACGTGCAGGCGGATATCTATGTGCATGCAACCCGCTATGAGGGGAAGAGTATTGCGGTGCAGGAGGCCCGGACGCTGGGGTGCGCAGTCATCGCTTCCGACTGCAACGGTAACCGGGAACAAATTACTGACGGGGAGGACGGGATCCTGTGCCAGCTCACACCGGAGGCGGTGGCTGACAGTATTGCAGGACTTCTGATGGATGAAGAGAAACGCAAAAGATTCGGCCGTATAGCGGAAGCGAAAAAAATACTCCGGGGACAGGGGCAGATTTTACAGGAATTGCTGGGAGGCTGAAATGGTGGGTAAGCAGAAGGAATTGCTGGTTATTATCCCGGCTTACAACGAGGAAAAAAATATACCGAGGGTATTCAGACAGCTCAGGATGCATCGGGTGGAAGAGATTGCGGATATTCTGATCATAGACGACGCTTCTGCAGACGCCACTGCCCGGATTGTTGAAAAGGAATCCTGCATCCTGATCAGGAATATTTGCAGAATGGGATACGCAAATTCGTTGCTGCTGGGGTATCGGTACGCTATGTACAGAAATTACCATTATGTGATTCAAATGGATGCGGACGGTCAGCATGATGCCTGTAATATTCCCGTGATTTATCGCAAGCTTCTGGAAAAAGACGAAAAAGGCCATTGTCCGGATCTGGTACTGGCGTCCCGGTTTATGGAGGGAAGTTCTGATTTTCCGGTGAGTATATGGAAGAAAACTGCTTATGCATGGTTTCGCTTTTTGATCCGGGCCATATCCGGGAGAAAGATTGTCGATCCGACCACAGGCCTGCAGGGGCTTAGCCGGAAAGTGTTCTGTTTTTATTCGGATATCAGGCATTTTGACGACAAATATCCGGATGCGAACATCATTCTGCAGATGCTTTTGCTTGGCTTTGAGGTGGAGGAAATTCCGGCCGTTATGCATGCGAGGACAGGAGGGGAGAGTATGCATAACGGCTTTTCGGCATGCTGGTATATGTGCCGGATGTTCTTCGATATTCCGGCGACTGTTTTCCGGATAAAGATGTTAAAAAAGGATGTTATGGCAGGTAGGCAGCATGTGGATTAACGGCAGAAAGGGAGCGAGATTCCAAAAGGCGGAGTTTCGGGAAAGCAATGAGGCGCTGGGAAATCCAGGCTGCGGATGGTACCATGTCTATCCCTTTGTTATCCGGGTTCCGTCAGAGCTGTCGCTGGAGGAAACAAAGCTCTGTATTTCCGATATCAGCAGGGATGAGCGCCTTGTGCTGGTACGGATTGACATAGGCGATTTTCGGGCAGGCGATATCCCGGCGGAGGCCCTGGAAGATATTTTCCGCATTTTCGATTTGTTTCATATCAGTCAGAAACAGATGATCCTGCGATTTACCTATGATTCCGTCGGAAAAGGTATGGAGAGGGAACCGCAGGACATTTCCATAGTGAAAAGACATATGAACCAGCTGGGGAAGCTGATCTGCAGATTTGCGTCGGATATTCTGGTGCTGCAGGGGATCTTTGTGGGAAGCTGGGGTGAGATGCATCATTCCAAGTTTCTTACCGTTTTCCATATGTCAGAGCTGCTGGGCTGTCTGTATCGCGCGGTGGGGGACAGCTGTTATCTGGCGGTGCGTACGCCAGAGCAATGGCGGAGTATTATGGCCTGTGCAGGGACAGATCCGGCTTTAAAAAAGCGGGTGGGCCTGTTTAACGACGGGATGTTTGGCTCTCCTACCGATCTGGGGACGTATCAGACGGTGTCCAGACAGGAGGAGCTCGAATGGCAGAGTCGTTCTGTGGTTTCCGTGCCCAATGGCGGGGAAGCGGTGGCAGACGAGAGACCTGTAAGGTGCCGTCAGGCTGTGGAAGAAATGGCAAAAATGCATCTGTGCTATCTGAACAGCAGCTATCAGCAGGAACAATTGGATTATTGGAAAAAGGAGCGCGTGACTCTGCCGGGGTGCTGGAAAGGGATCAGCGGTTATGAATATATCGGCCGCCATCTGGGGAGCCGTTTTGTAATCTGCGATGCAAAAGCTCATGGGGGACAGATGGAGATCGTGATTGAAAATTGTGGGTTTTCCCGTTTGCATGAGGAGGCGGAATGCTTTCTGGTATGGGAGGAGAAGAGCGGGAGAACAGGCCGCAGACGGATAGATGCAAATGCGTCTGAGTGGGAAAGTGGGAAAAAAACAATCCTGCGGATACCATTGCCGGATACCGGGAAAGAAGCGGAGGAAAGCAGAGTTTTTTTCCAGATGAGGCGGAAAAACGACGGCAGATCTCTGCGTTTTGCCAATCAGGGCGCCGATGACAGGGTGCTGCTTGGTATATTGAAATACAGATAACTGTTCAGTACAGGCCGAAGCACTTGCTGCTGAGGCCGTAAAAACATGATTCAAGTGTGCAAAATCCCATCGCCGCAGGCGATTTTAATTGGATTTTGCATCGTAACTGTGAAGGTACTGAACAGTTACAAATACAGATAAAAATATGGACAGAGAGGAGTTGTCTGCATGGAAACATGGTATTGGGGCGTTGAATATGGAAAGGTAATGCTAGGATATGTATTCTTCATGTTTCTCTGGCCTTCCGTCGTCTTTAACGGGCATTTAGAGGAAAAGAGTAAGACCTACCGTTTCAGTTTTTGTGTCACTGTACAGGTAGTCCTTTCTAATACGTTCGTTTTAGTGATGGGATTATTTCATATTCTTCAGCCCCGGGTGATTGCCGTTCTATTTTACGGATCATTTATTCTGGCTCTCATAAGGATCATTTTACAGCGCCCGGCGGCTTTTCGGCCAAAGGAGATCCGGTGGGCGGTCCGCATACAAATGGAGAGACTTCGTGCCCGTATGGGTGAATACGGCCTCCTGATCCTTCTTCTGCTATTTGGCGTCATATACTTTTCCTATGGGGCGTTTCAAGTACACTCTTATGGTTTTGGGGATTTGTATGCCCACCATGCATGGATTTATGGGCTTAAAGAGGGAAAAATTTTTGCGGACGGCGTCTATCCGGAGGCAATGCACTGTTTTATTTATTGTCTGAACAGTTTGTTTGGCGTTCGGATATATAGTTGTCTGCTGTTTCTGCAGGGCATTCATGTGGCCGTACTTTTGCTTGCAGGGTATTTGCTGATGCGGGAGATTTTTCACTGGCGTTACACGCCTCTTCTGGCATTGACACTGTTCCTGACGCTGGATGTGTGCAGCGCGGATCTGGTATATGGCATGTTCCGTCTGCAGATAACGCTGCCCCTGGAATTTGGGTTGTATACACAGTTTTTATGCGCATTGTTTTTGCTGCGTTATCTGAAATATGGAACCTGGACAAGGAGAAATGGGCGGATTTCCAAATATTTCTGGGACAACAATCTATTCTTGTTTGTAATGTCGCTGGCGGCGTCGGTCTCGATCCATTTTTACACCACCATTATGGCCTTTGTTTTGTGTCTTTCCTTTGCCGTGTTTATGTGGAAGAGACTGTTTATGAGAGAATATCTTATCCCCCTGGCCGTTTCGGTTCTGTGTGCCTGTACAATAGCCGTGTTTCCGATGGCAGGGGCGCTGGCGTCGGGTACGCCCTTTAACTACTCGATCAACTGGGCGGTTAATTCGATGGATGGAGAAGAAACTAGAGAATTGGAAGAAAAAAATTCTTCGGATGAGCCGGCAAGAAAGGAACAGGCGGTTCAGATCGTTCCGGTTAAAGCGCTGACAGGGGTATATACGAAAGGCTATTCTGCTCTTTATGGGACGTTTGGCGCGAATATCATCCTTCTGGTGACAGGAGCCGCGATCGCTCTGTGCGTGTTTCCCAGAAAGAAATCCTTCGATTGGCTGACAAAAATATCCGCCGGATATCCGCCGTTACTTTTATTTACGTTTTTGTTCGTGCTGCTTTATACGGCCCCTTATATTGGCTTTCCTGAAATTATATCCGATTCGCGTTTCTGTTCGGTGGGGCATATGATGATGATGGCGCTTGTGATGATCCCTGCGGACGTGATGTTTTCTCTGCTGATCCGTTTCTGCCGGGATGGGGTTTTACAGGCGGCGTCGCTTCTCTCTGCCGTAGGCATTTATGGGCTGGCCATGCTGACGGGACATTTACACGGGTATTTGTTTTATGAACTGTCGCGGTATAATGCGGCGGTTGATGTGACAGAATTAATTATGGAAAAATTTCCTAAAAAGAGATATGTCGTTGTGTCGCCGACAGACGAGCTGTATCACGTGATCGAATCCGGCTGGCATGAGGAACTGGTGACATTTGTGGAGAGAAGCCGCGAGGATGGGTATACGCTCGCGGCGGAGCATGTATTTATCTATGTGGAAAAGAAACCGCTTCAGTATGCCCAGGCTTACTTTTTTGACGGTCCGTCATGGCTGGCCCAGACCAAATATAAAGAACTTTACTGGGATAAATACTCGAAAAAGTATCCCAACACGGGCGCGTCACAGGCGCCGGAAATCAACGCTTCGGAAATTTCGGAAGAAGAAGCCAAAAAGGATCTGGTTAAATTTGACGACCCGTGGTATTCCTATATCATGCATTCGACTCGCACAAATCTGGAAGCAAAGGCTTATGACTGGTGTCAGAAATTTTCAGAACTTCATCCGGGAAAGCTAAACACCTATTATGAGGATGATGATTTTGTCTGCTACTATTTCAGTCAAGGCGAAGGAATGCAGTATAACCTGGGGTTAGAATGAAATGATATCAAGGCGCGAGGCAAAAGTAATATTTTTTTCCTGTAGTTTTATCCTGGTCGTGCTGACGGCAGTATGCATGTTTTTCCTGACAAGGATATGGGAGAGGAAAGTGGAGATAGAAAATGAAATCTTTACAGAATCCTCCCGGGAGCTTCAAAACCCAAACAGAGGCTTCTATAAATTGTATAGCTTTCAGATTACGGATGAGAAACAGGATTATACCCGGACGGTTCCGGCGCTGTATCAGCAGGATACCGCTACAAAGCTGACGCTGGTTCAGATCTGTCTGAAAGCTTACAGGCAGGGCGCCATTACAGAGGAGGGACTTGCCAATATAGAGGCGTTATTTGATGTGTTGGGGGCTCTGGATAAGCAGCTTATCGTCCGATTCACCTATGATATTGACGGGCAAAACGAAAAGTATGAGCCGGAAAACCTGGATATTATTCTGACTCATATGGAACAGTTGGCCTACATTTTCCGTGAATACAGCGAAAAAATATTCAGTCTGCAAGGGCTTTTTATCGGCAACTGGGGGGAAATGAACGGGACGCGATATAGCTCTGATGAAGATCTGCGCAAGCTGGCCGGAAAACTTGTGCGCGTGACGGAGGAGTCAACATTTCTGGCCGTTCGTTCGCCGGCACAGTGGAGAAGTATCATGCATTCAGATAATGCGTCCGGTAATCTTTTGAAAAGCAGACTTGGGTTTTTTAATGACGGAATGCTGGGAAATAAAAGTGATTACGGGACATACAAGATAGAAGAAAATACAGATGAAGGTATGCCTTTTCCCCGCCTGGAAAGAGAGGAAGAGCTGAAATTTCAAAATGAATTATGCCGTGATGTTCCGAATGGAGGAGAAGTCATTCATGACAATATCTATAATGATCTGGATAATGCCATAAAGGATCTGGAGGTTATGCATGTGACCTACCTGAACAGGGCATATGACCAGGCCGTGCTGAAAAAATGGTCAAAATCAGTGATAAAAGAAGACGGATGTTTTAACGGGATGGACGGGCTGACCTATATAGAGAGACGTCTGGGATACCGTCTGGCAATCGTGGATGCCGGTCTGCGCTATCAAAGCAGGGAAGATACGCTGACTGCGGAGGTCACATTAGAAAATATGGGTTTTGCACCTCTTTATAAGAAGGCCAAAATCCAGATCATTCTGTATGATGAAAAGAATGATCAGACGTTTGTTTATCCGATTGATCAGGGGTTGCATACGCTGATCGGAGGAAATGAAAAGGAGGATACGCTGCTCCTATCAGTTGATATCCCTTTTCAGGATATTCCGGAGAAAGAGTACAGGGTATATTTTTCCATTGTTGATTCAGATACAGGCGAGCACATTTTATTAGCCAATGAGGAGAACGAGGAAGCGTATGGGTACCGGATTGGAAGGTTCAGCTGGCGATAGCGGAAAAAGAGAGAAGGCAAGACTTGTATTTTTTAGCGGAAATATGTCTCATTCCGGCGGGACGGAAAGGGTGCTGTCTGTCATTGCGAATGGATTGGCAGGGAGAGGTTATCCGATTTCTATCATCAGTCTTTGGGGAGGGGGGAATTCCTTTTTCCCCTTATGCGACAGTATACATGTCTATTGGGCAGAAAAGGAACGGCGCAGAAAGGGAATCGCAGGGAATCTTCATTATCTGACAGCGGTTTTGAAGCATGAGAGGCCGGACTTTCTGATTGATGTGGATAGTATTCTTGGGTGTTATTCTTTTTTCCTGAAACGTCGGTTTCCGGCTATGTATTGGGTTTCCTGGGAACATTTTCACTATTATCACCATTTTCAAAGAAATCGTCATCTCAGAAAGATTATACGAAGGATTGTAGGAAGGTGTGCGGATTGGCTGATTGTTTTAACAGAAGAAGATAAGCAGTGCTATCAGAAGAAACTTAAATTTCATTGTAGAATTTCCAGGATTTATAATCCGGTTCCTTATGAAAGAACAATTCCCAAAAAGAAGGAATTTCCGTTTATATTTGCCGCCGGAGGACTTACCAGAGTGAAAGGGTTTGATTTGCTGATCCAAAGTTGGAGGCTGTTGGAGAAAAAGTATCCACAGTGGAAAGTGATACTGGCGGGGGCAGGAGAGGAAGAGAAAAAGCTAAAAAAGAAGGCTGCCCGGGCAGGGCTGAAAAGATTTCATTTTGCCGGAGTTGTAACGGATATAGAAAGATATTACGAGAAAGCGGCATTTTTCGTACTCCCATCAAGGGATGAAGGTTTTGGGATGGTATTGGTGGAGGCAATGAGTTATTCCACTCCTGTAGTGTCCTTTGCCTGTAAAACAGGGCCGGGGGAGATTGTGGAGGACGGCGAGACGGGCTTTCTGGTGGAGCCGGAGAATGTGACGGCGTTTGCGGACAAAATGGAAATGTTGATGACGGATGGAGCTCTGCGGAGAAAAATGGGAATAAAGGCAGGGGAATCTGTAAAGCGGTTTGACAGGGAAAGGATATTAGATGAATGGGAATCCTTATTAGGTGAGAGGATGAAAAGATACCATGGAAAGTTTAGTTACGATTATTGTTCCGGTTTATAACTCAGCCCGATACCTTGGGGACTGTGTGGAGTCTGTTTTGGCACAGACCTATAGACATTGGGAATTGATTCTGGTTGACGATGGGTCGCAGAATTCTACAAAAGAATTGTGTGAACGGATGTGTAAACAGGATCAAAGGATTCGGCTGTTTTGCAGAGAGCATAGGGGCGTGTCCGCCGCGAGGAATGTGGGAATCGAAAATGCCAGAGGGGAATATTTGTTTTTTCTCGACAGTGATGATACGATTCACCCAGCTTTAATAGAAACGCTTTGTCAAGTGATGGGGGAGAGCCATGTTGCTGTGGCTATGGGGGGATGTCGTAATATAGAAAAGGGGATATTTCCGAAGCCTTCTGATCGGCCTGATCATGCAGAAAACGTACAGGACAAATCTTATCTCAGGGCTCACGAGGCCATGCAGGCGTTTATCTGGAACACTGCAGAAGTATCGCTCAAAAGTATAGGCGGAAATATGATTCGCCGTGACGCCCTGGGATCTGTAAGATTTTATGAAGATCTTTCCCATGGCGAGGATACATGGTTTATGTATCAGTTGATTTGTAAAGGGGTGGATATCATGATTGTACCATGCGGCTGGTATTATTACCGGAGATATGCCCAAAGCACCAGCAAGACATATTCTGTTCCCTCCATCCAGAGCAGATATAGGGTATGGCAGTATATTCGTGACCATGAGAGGAAGAATGGAAGGACAGCGAATGCTGTTCGATGTGAAAATATGATACTAAACCAGATCATGGAGTGGTATCTGGCGGGCTGGCGTAAACAGCACAGCGGTATTAAAAAATATGTGAGAGATATAGCAAATGCTGAAAAACGCCAGTATCTTTTTGCAAAATTAGGTTGGTGGGCCAAACTGCTGGTTTGGCTTTTGCTTCATTGCGGTTCTTTATGTGGGATACTATATGCATTTACATGTATTGTTTTGGTTCGGCAGGCAGATGGGGCGAGACGTCGCATGACAGGGAAAAAGGCGGTGTACAAAGAGAGAGGGAATGGAAACGGTCATGTCGGAATTATAACATTTCATTGTGCGGATAATTATGGTGCCATGCTGCAGGCCTATGGCTTGAAACGTCATTTACATAATCAGGGCATAGAGGCGGACATTGTCCGCTATGAGCCTTTTTTTATGACGGGAAGACACTGGCGGATACCTTATTTTCCCATAAAAGGATTGATCAGGCGTATAGGATATACAGTCGACGGATGTTTTTGGAATGTGCGTATGGGAAAGGCTTTTTCTGTCCGTAAAAGAAATATGCGTTCTTTTCGGAATAAGTATCTGGTGGACAGCAGGCAAAAAAAACTGTTGTTTTTGCATCAGTTAAAAACACTCAAGTATTCCTGCTATATTGTGGGAAGCGATCAGATCTGGAATCCTGATATCACGGGTGGGCTCAGAAAGGCTTATTTTGGCGCATTTACCAATAATAGAAAAGAAAAAGTTATTGCCTATGCGGCGAGTATAGGGGGTGTTTCCCTGCCGCCAGTCTATAACAGGGAATTCTCCTGTCTATTAAAGTGTGTAGACGTTATATCCGTCAGGGAGAAAGAAGCGATTCCATATATAAAGAGCCTGTATGAGGGGTCGGTCATAGATGTTTTGGATCCGGTGCTGCTGCTGAATAAGGAGGAGTGGCTGCATATTGAAAAGCAGCCAGACAGAGAAAGATATATTTTCGTTTATTTGACAGAAAAAAATATGGAGTTAATTACTTATGTAAAGAAACTTTCAAAACAAAAGGGATTATCTATTATAAATTTATGGAGCAGCGTGAGGGTGGTGGATAAGGAATTTATCATAGATTATATTGCGGGTCCGGCGGAATTCTTGGGATATCTTCATCAGGCAGATTATGTGGTGACAAACTCCTTTCATGTCGTAGTGTTCAGTATTATTTATCAAAAGAAATTCACGGCGTTTCAGCACAGCAAACTGGGTGCGAGGATAAATAATGTTTTGCGGATTCATGGACTTGAGCATAGATTATATGGGACGGATAGCCTGTCGAGAATAGATGATGTGGTTGATTGGGAAGCAGTAAAAAAGCGTACAGAAAAAAAGGTGAGAATATCAACAGAATTTTTATTAGATCATGTTGGAATATAGCCGGTTGGGAAAGGGAACGGAGCAGATGAGGCGTGGCGGTGTAAAGCGGTTTGTAAAAAAGGAATTATGCTGTGGATGTGGTGCGTGTGAGAATATCTGCCCCACAGAAGCGCTTCATATGGTCCGGGACCGGGAAGGATTTCTATATCCCAAAGTAGATAGAAGCCGATGTGTACATTGCAGTCGATGTAAAGAGGTATGTCCGATACAAAAAAATCTTCCCATAAACAGTGAATCTCAGTATTTCGGCGTACAGGCCAAAAGAGAAGCGATCCGATATGCCAGTTCATCAGGCGGTTTTTTTTCTGTGCTGGCAGAATACGTCCTTCGGCTTCACGGCGTCGTTTACGGAGCGGGCTATGACAAAAATATGCATGTGAGGCATCGGGAAATTACAAAGCTTTCGCAGCTTGGCAGGATTCAAAAGACAAAATATGTACAGAGCAGTATGAAAGGGATTTACCACAATATTGAAAAATATCTGAAAGAAAAACGATGGGTGTTGTTTTGTGGGACGCCGTGTCAGGCCCATGCGTTGAAGCTGTTTTTACATGGTTCCTGTGATAAGCTGATTCTGGTGGATCTGGTGTGCTATGGGGTGCCTTCTCCGGGGATCTGGGCTCGTTATGTGAAATATCTGGAACGCAGACATAAAGGAAAAATGAGAGATTTTTTGTTCCGGGATAAAAGGGGCAGGGATAATGGGCATACATGCTCCTATGTGATCAATGATAGAGAATATGCAGGATCTATTTATAAGGATCTTTATTGTGCACTGTACTTTAGTAATTATATTTTACGTCCGTCATGTCATAAGTGCAAATTTTGTACGGTGGAGAGGAGCAGTGATTTTACCATTGGAGATTTCTGGGGAATTGAGCGTATAAGAGCAGATGTGGATGACGGTATGGGAACCTCCCTGGTAATCGTCCATACAGATAAGGCAAAAGAAATATGGAAGAGAATAAAAAAAGATGTAGATTGGTTTATCTGCGAGAAGCAGGATATTCTTCAGCCGCGTTTACTTACGCCTACGGTTGCTGCAAAACAAAGACGGCTGTTTATGATAGGGTATAGCATTTTGCCGTTTTCTCTGACCATGAAACTGGTGGACAGAGGCAGGAAATCAGGAAAGGCATAATGTAATGGAAATGTTCAGATACTTGATCAGAATTTTTGAAGAGAAGGATAAAAGAACCTGGAGGAAACTGGTTGTTTTTAGTTTTATAAGCCCGGTTATGGATATTTTCAGTTTTTCTGCAATTATTTATATTATGAACGCAATTGTGCGTGAAAAGCGGGCGACAACAGAAATGACAATCTTTGCTCTCAGCATGGGCATTGTATCCATCCTTGTGGGTTTTTTTGAATTATATAAGTGTAAAATACGCAATTGGTTAGAATATGATGGCGCCCATGAGTTGTCTGTAAAAATGTGCGAATTATTTATAAAAGAAGATCTGGCGCATCACAATCAAAAAAGTGTTGTACAGGTTTTATCCATGGTGCGTTCCGATACGCAGAATTGTATTGAGATTGTCATGGATGGTATGCGTTTGTGGACGAATGGCGTTACTTTGGCGGGCTGTTTTCTTGCTTTGATTTATATGTCAGGATGGGCCGGTATAGTTAGTTGTATTGTACTGGTGATATTTATGGCGGGAATTTTTTTCGGGTATCGAACGCAGATAAAAGTTTATGGCGAAAAATGCAGGAAAAAAATGATTAAGACAAATGCGCAGGTTTCGATAGCCTACGGTATTTTTAAGGAAATGAAACTTTCCCATAGTTCGGAAACTGTGTTGGATCGATATCAAAAAGCAAGTAGTGAATATGCGGAAATGCAAAAAGAATTCAACTACAGAAATAGTATAATCAGCATGATTATGCAAAACATGGTGATGAGTTTTTTGTTTATTTTACTTGCCTTTTTGATGTGGGCACGGGAAGATGAGCTGATTCGGGTCCTTGTAACAATGGTTGTTTACATCACCCTTTTCATACGCGTGATACCGATGGCGTACTCTATTGTGGCCGGAATGAATAATATAGAGTTTAAAAAGAAATCTTTTGAGACTTTGAAGGAAAACATGGAGAGATATAAAGAAATAAAAGAAACAGAAAAGACAGCCAGCCAGATCAGGCAAAAGGAAATATCTATTAAAAAGGGGATTCAGGTCAGAAATCTTTCCTTTCAATATAATGATCAGGCAGAAATCTTTCAGGATGCTTCTATAGATATTCCAGCGGGAAAATCTATTGCTATAATTGGAGCGTCCGGCGCGGGAAAAACAACATTTTTGGATTTGCTTCTGGGTCTGTTGAAGCCTCAGTCGGGAAGTATTTTATACGATGATTATGATATTATGACCCAAACCGATGCGGAGGGTCCTTGTCAAGCAGATCTCGGGGCGGTCATAAGCTATATTCCGCAGATTGTATATTTGAATGGAGAAACGATCCGAAACAATGTTGCATTTTATGACAACGAAAATGAGGTAGACGATGAAAAAGTCGTTGAATGTCTGAAATATGCGCAGATATGGGAGGATATCGCCAGAATGCCGGAGGGGATAGATACTTTAATCGGAGAAAACGGAACGGCTATTTCCGGCGGACAACGTCAGAGGATCGCGCTGGCGCGGGCTTTATATAAGGAATTTGAGCTTCTGGTCATGGATGAGGCCACGGCGGCTCTGGATATGGAAACAGAGAAAGCAGTCATAGACTCTATATGGAAGATAAAAGGGAATAAGACATTGCTTATAGCAACGCATCATATGAGTCTGGCGGATGCATGTGATTCGATCTACAGGATTGAAAATCGGAAAATTATGAAAATAAGATGAGGACGGCAAAGGAGTAAAGGCGGATGTATGTAACAGACAAGATTAAGAATTTGGAATGGAAGTTATACAGGGAAAGGAAACGAAGGGCTTTGAAAAATGACCATTTTTCGATCATATCATCCAATTGCAGCGGCACCGTTATCTATTCTGATTTACATTTGCCGTATACTTCTCCAACAGTTAATTTGAGTATTGGGATGAATGATTTTGTTAAAATGGTTAAGAATCTGAGATGGTACATGGAACAGGAATTCACGCAGATCGAGTCGAAAGAAAAATATCCGGTTGGTCTGCTTGGCGGGGTTCAAGTGAATTTTATACATTATAAAACCTTTGAAGAGGCAGTACAAAAATGGGAAGAGAGGAAGAAAAGGATAAACTGGGATGATTTGTTTATTATAGGAACAGACAAAGATGGCTGTACCCTTGAAACGATCCGGGATTTTGAACGGCTGCCTTATAAAAATAAGGTGATTTTTACCCATGTTGAATATCCGGAATTTCCGTCGTCATATTACATAAAAGGATTTGAAAAGGAAGAGGAGTTGGGAGTCATAATATATTTCAGAGACCGGTTTTTAAAAAGACGGTATTTGGATGATTTTGATTATGTGAGATTCCTGAATGGTTCAGATGATTGTTAAAGGCAGGGTTTCCATAGTTACGCCCGTGTATAACGGAGAAAGTTATCTGTCGCCTATGCTGGATTCCGTGCTGGGACAGACTTATTCGGAGATAGAGATGATTCTGGTCGACGACGGTTCAACAGATCAGACGGTTCAGGTGGCGGAAAGTTATCGTCCCCTATTTGCCGACAGAGGTTATGGGTATCGCATCGTCCGGGCAGAGCATAAATGTGCCGCCGCGGCAATCAATCAGGGGCTGCCCTTTGTGACGGGCGAATATCTGATCTGGCCGGACGGCGATGATCGGCTGGAACAGGATTCTGTAGAAAAAAGAGTTCGTTTTCTACAGCAAAATCCCCAATACCAATGTGTCCGGACATTGCCTTACTATTTTAAGCAGGAAACAGGGGATGAGGTGCGGGCAGATGAAACCATAGGGGATTTTGACAAGGAGGAACTGTTCTGGGATCTCTTGGAGTATCGAACTTATGTATGCTGCGGATGTTATATGCTGAGAACGGAGTCTTTTTTTAAAATTTATCCAGAACGGCGTATACCGGAATATCATGTGGGGCAAAATTTTCAGATGTTGCTCCCATTTATGTATTTTCACAGGTGTCCGACTATCCCGGAAAAGCTTTACGGCGTATGTGTCAGAGAGGGCAGTCATTCCAGGAGAGATCTGTCCCCTGAGGAAGAAAAAAAGCGGGATCAGGCGTATGAGGAAATGATAGACGAAATTGCGGATCTCTGCCATATGGATGATGAAAGTTCAAGAAAAAGGCTTGCATACTGGAAAATCAGACGCAGATATGCCTTTGCTGTCAAATACAGGTGCGTACGACAGATATTCAGCTCTGGCTGCCAGATGTATCGTTTGCATCTATATGGAAGAACAGGCCTGCTTACCATACTAAAAGATTTTATATGGGTGTGCTTAGAAGGAACCTGGATTATGAAGAAGGTTTATCCGGTGTACAAGGGCTGTATCCATAGATGCAGGGGAAAACTATAGTGGCTTTCTGGGTCCAGGCAGACATTATATGGGGGAAAATGTGATGATATCTGTGATTATACCGGTTTATAATACGGCGGGGTATTTGAAACGGTGCATTGATTCCGTTTTAGGCTCTTCCTATGAGGATTGGGAACTTATTTTAGTGGATGACGGTTCCACTGACCATAGCCTTTTTATATGTAAACAGTATAGTAAGGCGGATTGTCGTGTAAAATATTTCAGGCAAGAACACAGAGGGGTATCCGCGGCACGAAACAGGGGGGCCACAGAGAGTCAGGGAATATGGATCGTGTTTGTGGATTCGGATGATTATATTTCTCCGGATTTTTTGGGAACGGTCGCAAGCGAAGAATATCAGGGACAGGAGCTTTTGCTCTTTGATTTTGTGCGGCTGAAAAAAGGACGAAAGCCGTCTGGCGGCAGGGCAGCCATGGCGGTAAAAAACGAGCAGGGATATGACCGAGAAAGCGACAGGATATATTTAGTTGAATGCCTGTTAAATATGCGGCAGTTGAATAAAGACGGTAATATAAGCCTGGCTTCTCCATGTGCGAAAGCATATAAAAAATCTGTTATAGACCGGTATAGCCTTCGTTTTGCGGAAGATCTCGCCATATATGAAGACCGGCTCTTTAATCTTGAGTATATAGGGAAAGCCAGATCCTGTACATATATTCGGAAACAGATTTATTACGTGGAAGTGAGGATGGATTCTGCTATGCGGGGATATAATCCGGATTTTTTACACAATGATATCCGATATCAGAAAAAACTTCTGGACATTTTGAAGGGCAGCGGTATTTTTCCTAAGGTCAAAGCAGCGTATTACAGCAGCGTTTTATCCAACATGGCGGATATTCTGGTACGTGGGATTTTTCATCCGCTAAGTACCAGAACGTATCAGGAAAAATGCAGACAGTGCGGGGAAATGCGTCGCGTGGGAATCTACCGGCGGGCGGTAAAATATAATAAGAGAATTTCTAATCTGCCCAGACAGCTTCTTTTATTTTTTTACCGGCGGAAATACTATCGGGTTGTGCAACTTATCTGCCGGACGAGCTATAAAATTTTAGAAGTAACAGGACGAATCTAGGTGTTTACAGATCAGAGGGAGTAAAAAATGGATTCAGGCCATTATATCCAAAGAATAGAGTCCTATTTTAAAAGAACTCATAGAATACAATTAAAAGGGAGCAGCGGGATATTTCTGGCCCTTTATGTGTTTCTCATAATTTCTATTGAGACATTTCTGGTATGGGAGGGCAATACGCCTGGTTTACTACTTTCTTTTGCCTTCATACTGGCAGTCTTAGTTTTTGTTTGTATGATAGACCACAAATAAGTTTTTATGGGAAATAAAGCTCCATTAATTCATAAACTCTGTCCCTCGTCATTTCTGCCGCCGTATTATTCCGGATCATCGGCTGCATAGAGCCTCCCTCATATTCTTCGCCGGCTTTTTCCACTTCCGCCTCTTTTTGGGCGATCCAATCCCGTTGTTCGGCAGTGAGAGACTCCATCGTATCCGCGTCCAGCGTCTGTTTTAAGGTATCCCACAGGGTATTCAGTGCGGAGTCCCACAGCTCGTACAATTCCAGCGTTTTTTCGTTATATTCCGCCTGAGTGAGCGAGTCGTTTTCAATGGAATCTCCCAGGGAAGCTGCCGTATCCTCAATATAGGACAAAGTTTCTTCAAAGTTTTCCGTCATGCTGTAGCTGGAAAAGCCGCATTGCCGACTCTCGTTGTACAGTACGTAAAAGGGAAGCTCTGTACCCGGCGTGCCGGAGAGGGCAGGATTAATCCAGTTTTTGCATTCTCCGGGAATTTGTTCCAGCGGGGCGCCAGGCAGATACAGGAGAATATTTTCCGCGTCTTCCAGACCGTTGGGTGTCGTATATTTGTATAACACGCCGTCCTTTATTTCTTTGCTGTCCGCTTCTTTTTCCCAATCTATCCTTTCGATCTGCATGGTATAGGTATAATCATTGACCTTTTGGGGTACGGTGAATTGCCCCTCAAAAATGCATTGATACAGGGTGCCATGGGGATACCCGTCACCCGTATCGCCCATATCGCTATCGGTATATTCCCCGGCAAAATTTCCGTTCTCATCAACGGTCATCAGCGTAGCCCATCCGCCCGCGCCGCCGGAAAAACAGAACTGGAGGTTTTTTAAATCGGCAAAAGAAAACCGGGGATCCTCCGCATTTTCTGAAACCGAGGCAGAAACCGGAGGATTTTCTTCCGCGGTTTCGGAAAAGGCGGATGAACTCTGTTTTGCAGGCGCGCTTTGATTTTGTGATGAATCCTGCTGTGCAGACATGCTTTGCGTTTCACTCATGCTGTGCTCGGCGGAAGACTCTTTTTGCTTTTCGCAGCCATACAGGGACAGCATCGGAATTACAAATAAAAGCAGGGCCGTAAAGTATTTTTTCATAATCAGGTTCTCCTCATGCGATATTTATTTTCAGGCGTAAGTATAGCACAGAGCGCGGCGGTTGTGTGAATCAAAAGTGTAAAAAATTGATTTTGCAAGAATGACCATGTCAGTAAAATGCTGACACATTATGAAAAGATGGTGCCGATATGTAAGATTAATGGGAGAAGCCTATCATGGAGGACAGAGCGGATGCACTTTGTGACGGCGAAAGGAAAAAGAATATGTCAGGCAGTTGAGCCTTTGGGAATAGCGAAGCCTGCCGCAAAGAAGCCCGGAAAGAATAAAATGTTCTATTTCGGGCTTTTGCTATTATACAGTTTGCCAGAAGATTGGACTTTTTTACTCTGTTATGTTATACTGGCCACCAGATCTGTCAATATCACACCGTGCATTTTATGCCTTTACCTGTCTGAAAATGTTACGGTGAATACACGGTAAAGTATTCCTAAGCGGAATTCACGACCGATAAAAGAGAAAGTATACCATACTGAAAAATACGGAGGGTGGCTTTTATGGGGAACTTATGGAGGCTTTTTGACAGCATGGATGAGGTCGTGTATGCTGCGGACGTGGACACCCACGAGCTGGTTTACATGAATAAAAAGGCATTGGAGAGCCTTGGCCTGCGCTCCATGGAGGAGATCAGGGGAGGGAAATGCTATCAGATTCTCCAGAACAGCGCCATACCCTGCTCATTCTGCAATAATCAGGAGCTCAGACAGGGCAGTTATAAACAGTGGCGTTTTTTCAATCCTCTGCTGAAGCGTCACTATTTGCTTCGGGATACGCTTATTGAGGAGGACGGACGGTTATGCCGTCTGGAGCTGGCATTGGACATTACCGCCCAGGAGCAGCAGGGGAATATAGCGCAAAGGGTTCAGAACCTGGAGGCCATTATCAATGAGGGACTTCGTATCGCCCTGTTGAAGGGAACGCCGGACGGGTCGCTGGAGGTGTTGCTGGAATACCTGGGAAAAGCACTGGACGGGGAACGGACCTATATCTTTGAGCGAAATGAAACCGACGGCGATGACAATACCTATGAGTGGGTGGCAAACGGGGTACGGCCCGAAAAGGAAAACCTGCAGAACCTTCCGCCGGAGGCGTGTGCCAACTGGTATCAGTATTTCAGTGTTGTCAGGCATATCGCGATAAAAGACCTGGAGGAAATTCGGGAAACCGACCCCATACAGTATAAAATTTTGAAACAGCAGAATATCCGTTCCATTGTGGTGGTTCCGCTTTATGACGACGGCAGGATCATCGGATTTTACGGCGTGGACAATCCGCCGGTACAGTCTCTGGAATATGCGTCGAATATGCTCCAGACCACGGCGTACTTTATCGTTTCTTCTCTGAGACGGCGCAATCTGGTACGGGAGCTTCAAAAGCGAAGTTATAATGTTCTTTACGCACTCAATGTAGATTATCTCGGGATCTATCAGGTAAACTTTAGCACGGATGAGTGTGAAACCTACCGGGAAAACGAATGGCTGCGAAACGGTAAGGCCATTCATTTTGCGGATGGCTACCAAACGGCTATGGAACGCTACGTTTCCCTGTACGTTGCCCCCCGTGACCGTGACCGGGTCCGTACATTGACCCAAAAAGATTATGTCCTTGCCCAGCTCCGGACAGAGAAGAAATTTTACGTGCGATACCAGGTGAACGATAATCCCCAGGGACTGAAACATCTGGAGATCCATTTTTCCGCCACAGGGAAAGAGTTGGAGGAAAACAGCGCGATTTTTGCGTTCCGGGATGTCAATTCCGTAGTGGAACAAGAAGAGAGATACCGGTTGGAAACGAGACAGAGCCTGGAGGATGTTCTGGAGGGCGCCAAAACCGGTATATGGACCATAGAGATGGAAGATGGCTGCCAGCCCCGGATGTATGCGGACAGAACCATGCAGATGCTCCTGGGGGTGCCGGAGGATATCGGGCCGGAGGCATGCTACCGCAGCTGGTTTGAGAATATTGAGCCGGATTATGTAGAGATGGTGCAGGAGGCGGTACAGGAAATTATCAGTACCGGGCGGTCTGAGGTGGTCTACCCTTGGAATCATCCGTCATGGGGCAAAATTTATGTCCGCTGCGGCGGCGTGCCGGATAAAAAATTCAAAAAGCCGGGCGTGTGTCTGAACGGCTACCATCAGGATATTACAGAGACCATGGTGACGCGGAAAAAGCAGGAGCATGCCATCATGGAGCTGCTGGAGAAAGTGCGGCGTGCCAATTCGGCCAAAAGTGAATTTCTTTCCCATATGTCCCATGACCTCCGCACGCCCATCAACGGGATCATGGGAATGCTCACGATTATGGAGAACAGCCTGGATGATCCAAAAAAGCAGAGGGAATGCCGGGAGAAAATCCGGATTTCTACACAGCATCTGCTGTCTCTGGTCAATGATGTTCTCCAGGTCAGCAAGCTGGAGAGCGGCCGGCCGGCGGTGGTGGAGTCCTTTGACCTTCATGACACATTGGACACCTGTGTTTCGATTCTGTCCTCTCAGGCAGAGGAAGCCGGCGTACGTCTGATACTGGAGGAGGTTGACCTGCGCCACGGCAAACTGATCGGCAATCCGCTGCACCTGAAGCAGATTTTAACGAATATCATCGAAAATGCAATCCAATACAACCGGCGGGGAGGTTCGGTATTCATTCAGGTGAAGGAGGCTGCCGGCAAAGGCGACACGGCAAAATATCAGTTTGTGGTCGAGGATACCGGAATCGGCATGGGAGACGATTTCATGCAGCACATTTTTGAACCGTTTACCCAGGAAAATCAGGGTGCGCGGACACATTACAGCGGTGTTGGCCTTGGTATGTCTATTGCGAAAAAGCTGGTGGATCAGATGGAAGGCGTCCTTGAGGTAGACAGCCAGCTGGGCCGGGGCAGCGTGTTCCGGGTCACGCTGCCCATCCGGATCAATCCGAACCAGGATCCGCTGCCCATGGCTGAGGAGAAAAATGTGCGCGTCGGTATTGCCGGGATGCGTGTACTGTTGGTTGAGGACAATGAGATTAATTGCGAAATTTTAGAATTTATGCTAGAACAGGCGGGAGCCGCGGTTGTGATCGCGCAGAACGGAAAGATAGCCGTAGACATCTTCACAGCATCAGACGTGGGAAGTTTCGATTGTGTCCTCATGGATCTGATGATGCCGGTAATGAGCGGCTTTGAGGCGGCCCGGGTCATCCGAAAGCTGGACAGACCAGACGCGGGGACTGTACCCATTATTGCCATATCGGCGAATGCATTTGAGGAAGATATTGCCCTGGCAAAAGACGCTGGAATGAATGCGCATCTGGCGAAGCCGGTGGACATCCATGAGCTGTTTAAAGTTATGCGTCATCTGTGAATGCGTGATAATAAGGATAACCCGGGGCTGTCTTGGCAATGCGGAGAGGTGGCATATTGATCCATATTGCGGTCTGTGATGATAAAAAACATATGTCCGATCACGTAAGGTCAATGGCCTCCCATTTTTTTCGCAAAATTCCAAAACTGCCCGCACATCGGCGGCATGCAAAAAGCGAAAGGACAGACATGAGAAAACTTGCCTTAAATGATGAAATATTACTGCAGATCGAAAAGCCGGCGAGATACATCGGAAACGAAGTCAACAGCGTCATAAAGGATGCCGACAAGGTGGATATCCGTTTCTGCATGTGTTTTCCGGACGTGTATGAGATCGGTATGTCCCACCTGGGCATCCAGATCCTCTATGATATGTTCAATCAGAAAGAAAATGTCTGGTGCGAGCGGGTCTATTCCCCCTGGCCGGATATGGATAAAATACTGAGGGACAGACAGATCCCTCTTTTTGCGCTGGAATCCCAGGATCCGGTGCGGGATTTCGATTTCCTGGGCATCACGATCCAGTATGAGATGTGCTATACCAACATCCTGCAGATTTTGGATCTGTCCGGGATCCCCCTGCGGGCCGTGAACCGCACCTGGGAGGATCCGGTCGTGATAGGCGGAGGCCCCTGTGCCTACAATCCGGAACCCATCGCGCCCTTCTTTGACCTGTTCTATATCGGAGAGGGTGAGACGGTGTACTTTGACCTGCTGGATCTGTACCGTGAGGCCCGGGCCGGACAGTGGAGCCGCCGGGATTTCCTGATACGGGCCGGACAGATCCCCGGGCTCTATGCGCCGTCTCTATATGAAACCACCTATCATGAGGACGGGACGATCGCCTCTTTTCGTCCCGCGGAAGACGGATTGCCCGCTGTGATCGAGAAACAGGCCGTGGAGGATATGAGCGACACCTATTATCCCGAGAAACCGGTCATTCCTTTTATCAAAGCCACTCAGGACCGGGTGGTGCTGGAGATCCAGAGGGGTTGCATCCGCGGCTGCCGTTTCTGCCAGGCCGGGATGCTTTACCGGCCCCTGCGGGAAAGAAACCTGGATTTTTTGAAGGATAAAGCCCTTAAAATGCTGGACAGTACGGGCCATGAGGAAATTTCTCTCAGCTCTCTTAGCTCCAGCGATTACTCACGGCTGCCCGAGCTGGTGAATTTCTTAATTGATGAATGTGACAGGCGCGGTGTGAATATTTCTCTGCCTTCCCTTCGGATCGACGCCTTTTCTCTAGAGGTCATGGAGAAGATCCAGGATATCCGCAAGAGCAGCCTGACTTTTGCGCCGGAGGCCGGTTCCCAGCGCCTTCGGGACGTGATCAACAAAGGGCTCACGGAGGAAGTGATCCTAGACGGCGCGGGGAAGGCTTTTGCGGGGGGCTGGAACCGGGTGAAGCTCTACTTTATGCTGGGGCTTCCCACCGAGACGGAGGAGGATCAGAAGGCCATCGCCTGGCTGGCGGAGAAAATTGCCGAGCGGTATTACGATATTCCCAAAGAGCAGAGAAAGGGAAAATGCCAGATCGTGGTCAGCACTTCCTTCTTTGTGCCCAAGCCCTCCACGCCCTTTCAGTGGGCGCCTATGTGCCGTAAAGAAGAATTTCTTGACCGGGCCGCTGTGGTGCGCCGGGAGATCCATGGGCAGCTCAACCAGAAAAGCATCAAATACAACTGGCACGAGGCCGACGTCAGCGTTTTGGAAGGGATTTTCGCCAGGGGCGACCGGCGGATGGCTGATGTGATCCAGTATGCCTATGAGCATGGGGCAATCTTTGACGCCTGGTCGGAGTATTATGACCAGGCTCGCTGGGATGCGTCCTTTGCGGCCTGCGGCGTAGATCCCGATTTCTATGTGTGCCGCACTCGGGCGGATGACGAGATATTCCCCTGGGATTTCATCGACGCCGGCGTTACTAGGGAATTTCTGCTGCGGGAATGGAAACGGGCCGGACAGGAGAAGGTCACGGAAAATTGCCGCCATACCTGTTCCGGCTGCGGGGCGAAAAAATATAAGGGAGGCGTGTGCTATGAAGGTCAGAGTGAAGTTTGCTAAAGAGGGCGCCATGAAGTTCGTCGGCCATCTGGATATCATGCGCTATTTTCAGAAAGCGATCCGCCGGGCCGGCATTGATATCGCTTATTCCGAAGGTTTCAGCCCTCATATGATCATGTCCTTTGCCAATCCTTTAGGCGTAGGTCTGACCAGCGAGGGAGAGTATTTTGATATGCAGCTTTGTACGGCGTTCCCTTCCGGGGAACTGGTGCGGCGGCTGAACGATACGATGGTGGAGGGGATGCGGGTTATCTCCGCGGTTCAGGTGCCGGATGGCAAGGCGGGCAAGGCCATGTCTTTGGTGGAGGCGGCAGATTACCGCATCGCCTTCAGGGAGAGCCAGCCGCTGCCTGACGACTGGCGGACACGTTTTACTGCGTTTATGGAGCGGCCGTCTATGGTAATATGTAAGAAAACGAAAAAGGGCGAGAAAGAGATGGATATCCGTCCCCTCGTCTATGCGTGGCATTTTGAGGATGACGCCGTTTTTATGAGAGTTTCCTCGGGCAGCAGCGATAATCTGCGCCCGGAATATCTGATGGAAGCCTTTTTTGAGGCGGAGGGGCTGGCCCTGGAACCCTCTGCCCTGATGATCCATCGAATGGAAATATATGCCGATCTGGGAACGGAGGGCCGGCACGATTTCCGCTCCCTGGAAGCTCTGGGGCAGATCATTGAGTAGCCGCGTACTCATCACATCCCTGCCGTGGGAGGACAAAACGCTGCAGATGTGTGTGCTGGAGGAACAGGGCGTTATCCGGGAGCTGCGGGCCCATCCCGAGGGGAAGGAGGAGCTTCTGGATACGGTGTGGCTGGGGCAGGTGCAGAAGATCCAACCCTTTATGAACGGCGCTTTTGTGGAGATCCGAAAGGGGCTGACCTGTTTTCTGTCTCTTTCCGAACAGGACTTTGCCTATCGCTCTCAGGATCATGGGCGGCGTGAACTAAAACCGGGGGACGCGGTTCTTGTGCAGGTGAGCCGGGAGGCCAGCCGCCGGAAAAATCCCTGCGTCACGGCCCGGGTATCCCTCTCCGGAAAATACATGGTATTAAGCCGCGGAAAAGGCGGTGTGGGAATATCAAAAAAACTGACGAAAAGAGAGCGGGAGCGCCTGCGGGCCATCGGCGCCGCTTTTGAGCTTCCCGACCGGACAGAGCTGGTCATAAGAACCAGCGCCTGTGATGTGGAGGAAGCCGCACTGAGAAAGGAATTTGCGGCGCTTCAAAGGCAGATGGAGGAACTCCTGCACCTGGCGGATACCCGGACAGTATATTCCAGACTGAGAACCCCGGAACCTTTCTATCTGCAAATGCTTGGCGAGCTGTCAGCCTCCCATACTGCCCTGGAAAGCATCCGCACGGACGATACGGAAGTATATGGCAGGGCGGAACAGTATCTGGAAGAAAAATGGCCCGAGAAGGCTTCCTGTCTCTCCCTGTACGAGGACTCTCTGTTGCCCATGTACAAGCTCTACCGTCTGGAGGCGGTGCTGGAGGAGACGCTGAAGGAAAAGGTCTGGCTGAAAAGCGGCGGTTTTCTGATGATCCAGCAGACGGAGGCCTTTGTGTCCGTGGACGTCAATTCGGGCAAATTCAGCGGCAAGAAATCGCCCCAGGAAACCTATCGGAAGATTAATCTGGAGGCCGCCGCCGAGATTGTCCGGCAGATCCGGCTGCGAAACCTGTCCGGCATGATTTTGGTCGATTTTATCAACATGGAGGAGGAAGAAAACCGCGAAGAGCTGCTGGAGACGCTGCGCTGCCTGACCGCTGCAGATCCGGTACAGACAGAAGTAATCGATATTACTGCGCTGAATATCGTGGAAATGACGCGAAAAAAAATGCGTAAGCCGCTTGCAGAACAGGTCAAAGTCGTATAGAATGGAGAACAATACGACAAAGGAGAAGTATATGAGTAAAATAGCGATTATCACAGACAGCAACAGTGGTGTCACCCCGGCGGAAGCCAAAGAAATGGGTGTCATCGTAGTACCGATGCCATTTTTTATCGATGAGAAGCTTTACTTTGAAGATATCGATCTGACAAAAGACGAATTTTTCCGGATTCTGGGGGACGACGGCAACGTGAGCACGTCTCAGCCTTCCCCGGGCGACCTGATTGATCTGTGGGAAAAGACGCTGGAAGAGTACGATGAGATCGTTCATATCCCCATGTCCAGCGGCCTGAGCACCTCCTGTGCCACCGCCATGTCCCTGGCCCAGGATTATGAAGGGCGTGTTCATGTGGTGGACAATCAGAGGATTTCCGTAAGCCAGAAAATGTCTGTGCAGGATGCCCTGCTTCTGGCGAAGGCCGGGAAGAGCGGCGCCGAGATCAAGCAGATCCTGACGGAAGAAAAGCTCCGCGCCAGCATTTACATCATGGTAGATACGTTAAAATATCTGAAAAAAGGCGGGCGGATCACCCCGGCTGCGGCCATGCTGGGTACCATGCTGAAATTAAAGCCTGTATTGCAGATCCAGGGAGAGAAGCTGGACGCTTACGCCAAAGTCCGCGGGCAGAAACAAGCGAAAAAAACGATGCTAGACGCGTTACAGCATGATCTGACAGAGCGTTTTGCCGCGGAAAGAGCAGCGGGGGAGATGGAGCTGGCCGTGGCCCACACCCAGAATTATGAAGAGGCAGAGCGCTTTAAAGAAGAGATCCGGGCGGCATTTCCGGATGTCCCTGTCACCCATGTGGATCCGTTGTCTTTAAGCGTGTCCTGCCACATCGGGCCGGGGGCGCTGGCTTGCCTGTGTGTGAAACGGGCCGTTCCGGAGCATAAGAGATAGTGACGGCCATTAAAACAAGATTCTCGTTAAAATAATGGTCCTGATCCGAAGTGGTCGGGATCATTTCTTCTTATTTGGAAAAATAAAGAGATACAAGAACCATTTTTATGTATCTCATAGCAGAAAGGGTTGCGTATATACAATGAAAAATAAGGGATTAAAAATATTGGGCGCTGTTTTTGCTGCCGCCGGCATATTTATGGCATCCGGCTGGTCTTTCTTTAACATAACGGTCCGCTGTAAAGGGAAAAAAAGACTGATAAAAAGAAAATGGTTTCAGTTATCCCATATAAAGATAAACCATCCAAGACACAAATTTGAAAAAGAGTATGAGGAAGGTAAGGCATGGTGCAGGCAGCAGCATATGCAGGATTGCTATATGCAGAGCAGGGAGGGCCTGCGGCTCCACGCCTCCTATCTTCCGGCGGAGAATGCCCGGAGGTTTGTGTTGTTGAGCCATGGATATAAGGGCAGCGGCTTCGGCGACTTTGCCGGTATCTCGCGGTTTCTTCATGAACATCACTGTAACCTGCTCTTTATTGACCAGAGGTGCTGCGGAAAAAGCGAAGGGAAATATATTACTTTCGGAGCCAGGGAGCAATATGACGTACAGCGGTGGGCTTATTATATCGCTCTGCGGAATAAGAACAGGCTCCCGATTTATCTCTACGGAGAGTCTATGGGGGCCGCCTCGGTGCTTATGGCGTCGGGACACAGATTGCCGGGAGCGGTAAAAGGGATTATCGCGGATTGCGGCTTTTGCTCCATGAAGTCTCAGATCAGGGATATGGCCGCAAACTGGTTTCATCTGCACTGGGTCGGGCTGCTGCTGATCCGACTGGAACTGTTTTGCAGATTGCTGGCCGGCTTCCATATGAGCGACGCGGATACGACAAAAGCCCTGGAGACAAACCGGATACCCATCCTGTTTTTCCACGGCGCGGAAGATACTTATGTAAACCAGAAAAATTCCAGATATAATTACGCCATATGCAGGGCGCCCAAAGAGATTGTGGTGATACCGAAAGCCAGGCATCTTTGCAGCGCTTATGTGGAACCAGAATTATACAGACAGAAGCTGTTAGATTTTTTTGCATCCTATGATCAGGGCGTGTCAGGTCGTTGCATCTGACAGGAATAGATCAGTCAATACGCCCCAGCATTCTGAACGCCGGTTTTTGCAAGCCGGTGTTTTTTGCTGTCCCTTTTTGCCGATGCTGCATGAGAAGTCTCAGACAATTTCAGGTAAAATGTTTGTTAAGTCCTTCAGGGGATAGAAAAGCAAAATGAAATGTGGTAACGTCTCAAGTGCAGAAAATACAGGGAGGATCTATGGATGAGAGAGTATTATCCTTTAACGGCAGCACAGAAAATGCATCATAACTGGATTTTGAAATACAAGACACAGCAGGTATCGGGCGTCAGCGTCGTGGCGTCTCTGCAGTCGCCTCTGGATTTTGGCCTTTTAAAAAAATGCATCCAATTGGAGTTAGAGCGCTGCGGATGTATGCGGGTCCGCTTTACAAAGCCTGATAACCAGGGAGAGGTAAAGCAGTATATTGTAAAAAAAGATACCAGGGATATCCCGCTTAAGGATCTGTCCGGCATGAGCATGGCCGATGCGGATCATCTGATGCAGCAGTGGGCGTACGAAACCTTCGACGGGGACAATATTCCGTTGTGCGATGTGTCGATGATGAAGCTTCCGGAAGGCTTTAACGGATTTTTCATCCATATGGATCACAGACTCATCGATTCCTGCGGACTGGTGGTCATGATCAATGATCTGATGCAGCTCTATACTCATTACAGATTCGGGTCCGAATATCCGGCCGATCTGGCGGATTTTGAGAAGGCGCTGGATAAAGATCTGAAAAAAGCAAACAATGAGAAACGTTTTGCGAAGGACAGGAAGTTCTGGGACGATCAGCTGGATGTCTTAGGGGAGCCGCTGTATTCCGATATTCAGGGCCCTGCGGTTCTTGCGGAGGCAAGGAAACGGCATGGTGATAAAAACCTGAGGGCCGCGGATATTGAACTGGAGAACCTGTTTGTGGATGTCAAAGATTATTGGCTGGAGCCGGAGCCGACGAAGAATCTGATGGATTTTTGTATGAACCACCAGTTATCCATGACCAATCTTTTGCTGTTAAGCATTCGGACATATCTGTCAAAAGTTAATGACGGGCAGGAGGATATCACGATTCAGAATTTTATTTCCAGGCGTTCCACCCATGACGAGTGGACCTCGGGCGGCAGCAGGACAATCATGTTTCCGTGCCGGACCGTGATCTCCCCGGAAACGGATTTTCTGTCGGCCGCCTATGAGATCCAGAATGTACAGAATAAAATTTATATGCACAGTAATTATGATCCGGCCCTGATTGAGGAGGAGATGAGGAGACGGTACCATACGCCGGAAAATACCGCCTATGAGAGCTGTTATCTCACCTATCAGCCGATGCCGGTGAAAATGGATAATCCCCATCTCGAAAATATCCCGCAGCATTCCAAATGGTTTGCCAACGGCGCGGCCACCAAGAAAATGTATCTGACCGTATCCCATACGGAAAATGGGGGGATGAATTTTTCCTATCATTATCAGACGGCTCATCTGGCGGAACATGATATGGAGCTTTTGTATTACTACATGATGCGGATTCTGTTTAAAGGGATCGCCCATCCGGATATGAGTATCGGAGAGATCATGGAGCAGATATAAAAAATAATAAGAAATAAGGAGAACAATATGACACAGGAAATGCAGTTTAAGACGATCATAGCGCAGTATTGTGAGACGGCCCCAGAAGACATGAACAATGATATGCGGTTCAGGGAGGATCTGGGTTTCAGTTCTCTTGACTTCATGTCTTTTCTGGGCGAGCTGGAGGATACCTTTGATATAGAGCTGGAAGGGGAGGAAGCCCTGCAGGTTCGCACAATTGCGGAAGCCCTGGATTTACTGGAAAAATTGCAGCAGGAGGCGTAGAAATATGGGAGCATTGATTCGTGATATACTGGAAGGCAGCGCAAAGAAATTTGCGGATATTACAGCTGTGAGATGGCTGAAAAAGAAAGAGATTTTTGAAAGAAGCTATCGTGAGCTGATGGAAAATGCTGTGGCAGTGAGAAAGGGGCTGCTGGCAGAGGGCTTTCAGGGGAAGCATATTTCCCTGATTGGAGCCAGTTCTGTGGAATGGATGGAGAGCTATCTGGGCATTATTACCGGAAATACGGTGGCCGTACCCCTGGACGCGGGGCTTCCAGGGGAGGATCTGATCGAACTGATCAATCGTTCAGATTCCGAGGCGCTTTTTCTGAGTCCGAAAAATAAGGTGCTTTTAGATGCGGTTTTGAAAGAGTGCCCCAAACTCAGAAAGATCTGGCTGCTGCAGGAAGAAGCAGCAGAATCCACAGAAGAAAAGATTTCATCTCTGGCAGAGCTCAAGGCTGCCGCCCAAAACACAGGCGCAGATGCCGGCCGGCCGGCTCCGGAGGATGTGGCCACGATTATCTTCACATCCGGGACAACAGGAAAAAGCAAGGGCGTGATGCTGACACAGTACAATCTGGCGTCCAACGTGGAGGCTGTGGACTATAGCACAGAACCCGGAAGCGTACTGCTCAGCGTGCTTCCGATCCACCATGCGTTCTGCCTGGTGATGGACTGGCTCAAGGGTTTTTCGCTGGGAGCAACGGTCTGTATCAATGACTCTCTTATGCATATGGTGAGAAATATGAGCATATTTAAGCCGGATGTCATGCTTATGGTTCCGCTGATGATTGAGACTATTTACAAAAAACTCGCCAGTGTGGATGCCGCTATTCCCAAATTGGCCGTGGCCGCGAATGTATTTGGCGGGAACCTGAAAATCATATTTACCGGAGGCGCCCATCTGGATCCCTACTATATTGAGCAGTTTGCCGGGTACGGAGTGGATGTCCTTGAAGGATATGGTATGTCAGAGTGCTCACCGGTCATCAGCTCAAACACGCCGGAGGTTCACAAGGCTGGTTCCATCGGAAAGCCGCTCTCCAATGTGGAGATTAAATTTGAAAACGGCGAGATTCTGGTAAAGGGCAGCAGCGTCATGAAGGGATATTACCAGATGCCGGAAGAAACCGCGGAAACGCTGAAAGACGGATGGCTTCACACGGGGGATAAGGGGTATATGGATGAGGACGGCTTTTTATTCATCAATGGCCGTGTAAAGAATCTGATCATCCTTTCCAACGGTGAGAATATTTCTCCTGAAGAAATCGAAAATAAATTGGCCCTCAACATGCTGGTGGGAGAGGTGGTCGTAACGGGTGAGAATAACGGGCTTACCGCAAGAATTTATCCCGATCAGGAAGTTGTCGCCGCGAAGGGACTGGATGAGGACGCGGTTCGGGCTGCTTTGCAGGAATTCCTGGATCAGTATAATAAAAAACAGCCCACCTATCGCCAGGTCACGGGGCTGGTGGTGAGGAAAAACCCTTTCATCAGAAGTTCGACAAAAAAGATCAAGAGACAGGAAGCTCTGGTTGACGAGCCGCTTCCTGTGGCATAGAAGGAAACAGGGCGGATCATGCTTCCAAGGCATATGAGAAGGATATAAATTAGCAGATTATGCTCCCCGCAGTATATGGGGGAGCATCCCTGCCGTAAAAGTTTGGGTCAGAATATCCGCAATGGTTTCAGGAGGAACCTGAAAATTATCCTTTGCCCATTTATGAAGCACGCCGATGGTGCTGCCGATGGTGCTGGCAATCACATAGGACAGTATTTCTTTATCATGCTGAGAGGGAGTGGCATTTTGCGTCACCTGCCGGACATAATGGTGGAACATGGTCACTGTTTTTTCAAAGAACGTATCCTCTCCCGGATTAGTGAGAAGGTTCGCCAGAAGCGGATTTTTTATGGTGTACTCACAGATGGTCAAATAGTAGGATTTACATAAATCCCAATCATTGTTTGGGTGAAAGGTGTTCATCAGGGAGAATATATCGTCTATGGTCTTGTCTTCGATGGCAGTCACGAGGGCCGGAATATTTTCGTAGTGATTGTAAAATGTACTGCGAACGATTCCGGCTCTTTTTATGATGTCAGACACCGTTATTTTCTCCAATTCTTTTTCCTTTAAGATCAAAAAGAATGCGTCGCGGATGGCCTCATCGACTACAGTATATCTCTCATCCTGCATATCATTTGTCATAATGTCCTCCCTGATTTGAGTCACTAATATTACAATTTCATTCAAACCGTCTGTATTATAATATATAAATCGGGGAAAGGCAATGAAGTCTGTTGTTGATTTTCCTAAAATAATTTATTGTTTGTTTTAGGAATTTAGGTTTTATCATACATGGGGTATCTGCCGATATATGTTATAAAGATGTTTGGCGGATTTTTATAGAAATAGCAGAAGATGCAAGGAGGGCTTCAAGTATGTTGCGGATTACAGATTACAGTTATTTATTTCAGAGCATGTTTGGGAAAACAAATCTAATAAATTCTATCCAACTGTCTCAGATCAACAGCAAGTCGGCGCAGGCGCAGTTAAGGGCCGCAGGTATTGATACAAACAGCGTACAGTATAAAGCGGTCATCAATGAGATGATGAAACATGGTGACGGCGCCATGTTCACCAATCCGCAGGCTATCAAGAATTTAATGAGCCAGTATGATAAAAACGGGGACTATGTGGGTCCCAATGGCATTGTTGTACCGGGAATGAACGCAACGGGAATACCGGAATCCGAGCGGCATCAGATCATAGATGTTTCCGAAGATGCGCGTCAGAAAATGTTTGAGGAGACCAAGCGCCACTTTTTGCAGGAATATGGCGTTGCAAATGGAAACACCACAAAGAGATCAGAGGTTTTCCGTGAATTCCAGCTCAGCATCCCGAAAGAAGACAGGTTAAAGGGAACCTGGACGCTGGGGCAGTATGAAAGAGCGTACCGTCAGGCATTTTATGACGCTGCGAAAAAGGCCGATCCGAATTGGGAATTGGGCAGACCTTTTGACCGGAGTATCTTAGACAAAGTGACAAGGGAGTCTGTGGATAACGCCCTTGTAAAATCGGGCGACAAACTTGTTTTTCCGAGGCAGTCCATAGATACCAATGCCTAGTGTCCCGCTCATATTTCGCAAAATGAACGGTACGAAACACTGGTGGATGCAGTAATGTGTGACTTGGCACATATGTTGAATAGGTAGACATAACTCAATTATGTAAATTCATGCACAGCGGCTGTAGTTATCGTATAGACGATACACAGCCGCTGTGTTTTTATGCGTCATAACACAAAAAAGCCGTCATGTTATCCCAAATGCCAGATTTTCTCATTATACTCCCGAATCGTTCTGTCCGAAGAAAAGAACCCGGCTTTTGCAATATTTACGAATCCTTTTTTTGCCCATTCCTTTTTATTATAGGCATAGTCCGCCATGGCCTGTTGTTTTCTCACCACATAGGAGTTAAAATCCGGCAGCGTCTGGAACCAGTCTTTGTGGATCAGCTCATTGCGCAGACGGGAGAGATGTTCCTCCCGGCCCGCAGCCAGCATTTCCGGCGAGATAAGAAAATCGATCGCCCGTTTCAGGTTGGGATCGCTGTCATACCAGTCGGCAGCGTGGTAATCGTTTTTACGGTAATGCTCAATAACCTGGCGGCTGTTCTGGCCGAAAATATAGATATTTGCGCTGCCGACCCGCTGGGCAATTTCAACATTTGCGCCGTCCATGGTTCCCAGTGTGACTGCGCCGTTTAACATGAACTTCATATTTCCAGTGCCAGAAGCTTCTTTAGAAGCCAGGCTGATCTGTTCGGACAGGTCGCAGGCGGGGATCATTTTCTCGGCGGCAGCCACATTATAATTTTCCACAAACACGATCTGCATATATGCGGCGGCCTCGGGATCGGCGCCAATAACCTGGGAGAGGGCAAGCAGAGCGTGAATAATATCCTTGGCAATGGTGTAGGCCGGCGCGGCTTTGGCCCCGAAGATGCTGACTATGGGTGTGGCAGGCCGGTGGCCCGAGCGGATTTCCAGAAACTGGTGGATCAGAAACAACAGGTTCAGCTGTTGGCGTTTGTATTCGTGGAGCCTCTTAGCCTGGATGGAAAACATGGCTTCTGGATTAATTTTTACACCCTGCTTCCGGTAGAGCCAGTCCGCCATAGCTTTTTTATTGTCGGCTTTGATTTCGGAAAATTTCTCCAGCACGCTGGCATCGTCCGCAAAGGCAAGAAGCTTCTCCAGTTCATCGGCATCTTTTTTAAATCCTCCGCCGATCAGCTTCTCGATTTCGGCGGCCAGACTGCGGTTACAGGCCAGCAGCCAGCGGCGGAACGTGATACCGTTTGTTTTATTATTAAATTTTTCCGGATACAGCCGGTAGAAATCCGCCAGTTCACTGTTCTTGAGGATTTGGGTGTGCAGGGCCGCGACGCCGTTGACGGAATGGGTGAAATGGATATCCATATGGGCCATATGCACATAGCCTTTGCTGTCGATGATGGCTGTAGAGGCATTTTTTGAACGGGTGCGGGCCAGGACATCCAGTTTTTCGATGATCGGCAGGAGCTGTGGCACCACCTGTTCCAGAAAGCTGCGGGGCCATTTTTCCAGGGCCTCCGCCAGGATCGTGTGATTGGTGTAGGCGCAGGTATCTGTCACGATCTGTACCGCCTCGTCAAAAGTGATTCCCTTTTCCGTCAAAAGACGAATCAACTCTGGGATGATCAGGCTGGGGTGGGTGTCGTTGATCTGGACGGCGGCATAAGCGGCCAGATCGTGGTAATGGCAGCCCCGGTCGACGCATTCTTCCAGGATGAGCTGAGCCCCGGCAGAGACCATCAGATATTGCTGGTAGATCCGCAGGATACGTCCGGCGTCATCGGAGTCATCCGGATACAGAAAAAGGGTCAGGTTTTTGGCGATATCTGCCTTATCAAAATGAATGCCGTTGGTGATGATTTGCTCATCGATACTGTCCAGGTCAAACAGATTCAGGCTGTTTGTACGGCCTTCATAGCCGGTCACGGCCAGTTCATAGAGACGCACAGGATATGTTCTCCCGGCAAGGGTAACGGGATAGACGGTTTCCGTGGGTTTTACCCAGTCATTTCCTGTAATCCAGTAATCAGGCGTCTCATTCTGGAGACCGTCTTTAAAATTCTGGCGGAACAGGCCGCAGTGATAGCGGAGGCCGACGCCGTCCCCCGGAAGCTTCAAAGTGGCCAGACTGTCCAGGAAACAGGCGGCCAGACGTCCCAGGCCGCCGTTTCCCAGGCTGGGTTCCGGCTCCAGCTCTTCAATATCCGCAAGAGACTTTCCGGCTTTTTCCAATAGCTCCCGCACATCCTCATAGATTCCCAGGTTGATCAGATTATTCGACAGTAGCTTGCCAATAAGAAATTCAGCGGAAATATAGTAGAGTTTTCGCCCGGTTGTTTTTTCTTTTTTCTGTTCGCTCATTTCCTGAGCCATGGCAAGAAGCGCCAGATAAATTTCTTCCTTGGACGCTTCGTCAATCGGCTTGCCGCAGTATCCGGCGAGCTTTGCGTTTAATTCTTTGTTCATTGGTTAAACCCCTTTCCTGATGCGGTTTCATAACAGTCTATTCATGTAAATATCCATATGATGTTTACATAATACTATTATGGCAAAAATGATGGTTTCTTATAATTGTTCAGCACAGGTCGAAGTACTTCCCAAGGGACGCATCCGGTGTGTTGTTGGGACCGTAAGAATATGATTCAGGAGTGCAAAACAGTTACGGTTTATTTGCATTATTGCCGTAAACAGCGATCCTATCCTGTTTTTGCCAAAAAGAATCGGATATGCCGGCTGCAGTCTGCGGAAAATACTATGAGAAACTGAATAATTGCGATATAATTGATAAGCAGAAAGTCCGGATATAAGATCTGCAGCGGAGAGGAAGCTTCTTCGGCGGCTGCATCACCGACGCCAGATGGGTATGTGCGGACGGAGGCGGAGGAAAACAGCCTCGCAGAATATCTGCGGACATATGGGCTAAAACCTGATCAGAGTCCGGTACTCCTTTATGACGGCATGCCTAAGGACGATCAGGACAGTCTGTGCCGTTTGGAGTATTGAGAGAAGCAGAAGGACAGATTCCGTTACAGTTTAGCTGCCGGCTGAACTGTAACCTGATTGGGATGATGCACAAAAGCAGCTCAGGTATCATCTTGCATGATCGCCATAAACTATGATACTATTTTACAGTATGGCGCGGCCGCCCTGGAGCGGTAATTTTATTTGGACGGAAGAGAAAGTATGGAATTGCTAAAGCTGGTAATCGTGGATGACGAGCCTATTTTGCTGGAAGGGCTTCACAATACCTATGACTGGAACAGCATGGGGTTTGAGGTTGTCGGAACGGCCCAAAGCGGGGAGGAAGCGATCGAAGTCATCAGAAGGGTAAGTCCCCATGTGGTGCTGACGGATATCCGTATGAAGAAAGTGACAGGGCTTATGGTCATGGAAGAGATACAGAAATCCGGCATGGGCTGCCTGTTTATTGTGCTGAGTGCATACCGGGATTTTGAGTATGCCCAGGCGGCCTGTGATCTGGGTGCGTTCGCCTATATTTTGAAACCTGTTGAGGACGAGAAGCTGCAGGAGACGATGCAGGGAGCCTACCGCACCTGTATGGATCAGCTCAAAAATGAGGCAAAATATGAAAGCTGGGAGAAGCTGCTCCTAAAAGACGACACCAGTTTTCTAAATGTGATTGTGCAAAAATATGCCCGCGGCCAGATTCCGGAAGAAAAGATGGCAGAAGTATTTTCCACAATCAGTGGTATTTTTGAAGAAGGCGACCGTTTTATCGCCGTGTGCGTGGGCATTGATCTCACCTATAAGATCACAAATCTGCTGGAATATGAGGCGTCCCGTTTTTCCATGCTGAAATATCTGGCGGAACATGTACAGGGGAAATATTTCTGTTGGGATTTTGAGGATGGAGAGGGATGCCATGTCTTTATTATCAGGGCAAAAGAAAATGACGTCGTAAAGGAAATGAAGAATATTCTGGAGCATATGAAGGAGAAGGAAAAGTGTGAGACCGTCGCTTCCATTTCCAAGCCTTACAGGGGGATTGCAGGTATACAGAAGTGTTATGAGGAGGGGCGGAAGCTGTTTGACCTGGCGAGCATGTCCGGCGCCAGCGCGTTTACCCTTCCGGAAGAAATTGATGAAGATCCGGACCAGGCTTATTCCGGGGATGCGGAAATTCTGGTCATTAATGCCGTCAGGAAAAATGACACACAAAAGCTCAAGGAATCCTTTATCCATTTCATTTATCAGCTTCCCCGGGAAGAAGAACTGCAGCGTCATTATATACATAAGCTCATGTTGAAAGCAGAGCTCATGATCGAAAAATCTTATGGTATGACAGATGAGCTCAGACAGAAATTTGAAAATTATTATTCTAATCTCCAGAACCTGCACGCGTCGAGGGCTGTGGATGTGTGCTATAAAATTTTGCAGAGTGTTATTGATGCGAGAGCGCAGGATACGGGAAAGGATGAGCTGAAATTTTTCAAAGAATATATGGCCGATGCAGTAGCCTATATTGATGCCCATCTGGATGACGAGGAGCTGTCCATTGTGTCGGTGGCTGCTTGTGTTTACCTGAACCCAGTGTATTTTGGACGGGTGTTTAAAAATACGTTTCACATGACATTTAAAAAATATCTCCTTCAGCAGCGCATGGAGAAGGCAAAACGGCTTTTAGAAGAGGGAAACCGGAGCGTCGGTGCCATATGCGAACGGGTGGGCATTGGCAATCCTTCGTATTTTTCCCATCTATTTAAACAGTATACCGGGAAGCTTCCCAGTGAATACAGGAAAGACTATGAGGTCTGACAGAAGAATGATGAAATCGGGAATCCAGAAAAAATATTTGATACATATGGTCATTCTTCTGCTTTTGGCGCTCCTCCTGTCAAGTTTCGGTGTCCGGATATATGTCAGAGGGAGCATGACGGAGGCTCTTATCGACAAGCATGAGTTCATGACGGAGAAAATGGGGCTTTCGCTGGACAACCTGTATCAGAAAAGCGATGAGGTGACGGCGGAATGTATTTTCAATGATAATATTCAGGAAAGCCTGAAAGCCAGGCCCCTGGATGAACTGGCCAGAAGTACGCTGAGCAAATACTTTACCTATATTGACTTGGATCAGGTGGCAGATTATTGTTATGTCGATAATAAGAATCATGTGTATACGCGTTTTTATTCCACCATATCCTACGCGGATTTTGAAAAAAGCGGGCTGGAAAAGTATTTGGACGGCACTTATGCCGAAACAAGATGGTTTTGGGCGAAAGATACACTGTTTGGCTCCGGTCAGGATGCTCTTTTTATCGGCCGTTACGTCAGGAGTATGGAGTATGCCCACGAGCCGGGGATGCTCTTTTTTAAGATGAGCGAGAGTTTTCTGGAAAGGGGTATAGGCGGAAGAAACAGTATCTCGGAGGGCTGTGTGGCGGGTATATTGGACAGTTCGGGACAAATATGCGCTTTATGGAGCCCGGAGGGTTACGAGATGCCTGATCAGTCTCTGGACAGCATACGAAAGCTGCTGCCGGCGGGAGACAGCACAGGAATGATATGGGAAGGAAAACGGACGCCGGAAGGAGTCCTGTCGGTCTATCGTCAGGCCGCCGGAGGGTTGCTTATTTTTACTTTTGTCCCGGACATTGTATTGAACAGCGGCGCCGGCCGGATCATCCTTGTCCTTTCGGGAATTTATCTATTTGTGGTGGCTGCGGCTGCAGCTCTGAGCCTTTATTTTTCCCGCCGTTTCACCAGGCCGATCCAGATGATCACAGAAACCATGACGGGGTTTGACGGGCAGGATTTCAGTCGGATGATCGAGCTGCACACCCATACAGAGCTGGATCAGATCGGTCAGTCCTACAATGAGATGCTGAGCAATATCGAAAAGCTTCTGTCCGAGATCAAAGAGCAGGAAAAGTCGCTGCGGACCAGTGAGCTGAATATGCTGATCAGCCAGATCAATCCCCATTTCTTATATAATACACTAGATACGATCTATATGCTTGCCAGGATGCACAGGGAGGAAGCGGCCATGCAGATGATCCAGGCTCTGTCCAAATACCTGCGTCTGTCACTCAGCAAGGGCTGCGATATTGTGACTGTGGAGGATGAGCTGGAAAACGTAAGAAACTACCTGGAGATCCAGCATATTCGTAACGAAAGACTGTTTCAATATGAGATCATCTGCCGGGTTGACGCCTCGCAAACATATGTTCTCAAACTGATCTTGCAGCCCCTTGTGGAAAATGCGTTTAAATATGGCTTTTGCAGTATATTCGAGGGCGGAGTGATCCGGATTGAGGTATACAGCGAGGACACAGATGTGGTTTTCTGCGTCCGCAATAACGGCACGCCCATCCGGACGGAGATGGCGGAGCGTTTAAACCGGCTGGCGGATATGCCTTTTTCACAGATGAAAAAAGTGTTTCCCGACAAGACGCATGGCTATGGAACTGTAAATATTGTGACAAGGCTGCGTCTGAAATATGGAAACGGCATTCATTTTTTCTGTCATGCCCAAGAAGATGGTACAGAATGCGTGATCCGAATTCCGGAGGAAAGGATGGTTGTCCATGAGGAATAAAAAAAGGAAGACAAGGCGTTTCGGGGAAATGATGATCCGAAGCACGGCAGTACTGCTTGCAGGCATATGCCTCTTTGGGTGCCAGAACAGCCAGGAGGGAAAAGAGGATACAGTAACGGCGCCTGTGAAAATTCCCATTACTTTCATCGTTGACTCCTCTACCGGAAAGAAAAATGAAGAAAAGGTGGTAGAGGAATTTAATGAAGCGTATAAGGGGGTGTGTGAAGCCGACGTGGAGTGGATTATGGAAACGGAGAATGATTACCGGCAGAACCTGAAACGCCAAAACGTGACGGATAAGCTCCCCGCAGTTATTACAGACTTGCGTATGCTTCCCTCTTTTTATCAGATGATGATCACCGAAAAAAGGATCGAGGATCTTTCACCCTATATCTATGGCGACGAGGAGTGGAAAAACCTGATAGAACCCGTTGTGCTGGAGGGCTGCAGTGAGCCGGACGGGAAAATTTATCTGGCGCCCCTGAGCACGGCGGCTTTTTCCTGCTCGGGTATATTCTGGAACGAGGAGTTGTTTGCCAGGGCGGGCATTCAGGAATTTCCGGAGACATGGGAAGAATTCTGGGAATGCTGTGACCAGCTCATGGCGCAGGGCATTACGCCTCTGGCGCTCCATACGGACGGAACAGCCTGGGCTCCCATGCTCCTGGCCACGGCGGAGCTTGCCGACACCCGGGAGGGCATGGAATTTATGAAAGAGTTGTACCCGGAAAGCTACCAAAATGAAAATGGGCTGCATCTGGCGGAGACATTACAGCGGCTGTTCCTCTACACGACAGAGGATGCCATACACAATGACTTTGACGTGGCGTACAACAACTTTTTTTCCGGGGGGGCGGCAATGATCCCGAACGGTTACTGGATGATGGATCAGATCCCGGACGGCTGGAAAGAGAAGGTGCGGTTTTCCGCATTCCCGGGAAACAAACTGATATCATCACCGGAGACTTTCGGCTGGTCCCTGGTTTCCGCCTACGGGGAGGACGTCAAAGAGGCGGTTTTGGCCTTTTTTAAATTCAGGACGGCATTAAATAAACAGGAAAAGGATGAACTGTTCTCCCGGAGCATGGCACAGTTATCCTCCACGGCGGAGGGAGATTATATCAGGGCCTATCAGAATGAACCGCAGATTGTCCCCAATTATCAGGTGAAATGGAATTCTATTTTTCAGGAGGAAGTCTTGGGGCAGACCCTGCCGGAGCTTATCAGCGGGAAGATTTCCGCGAATGAATTTGTGCAGATGGCGGATGAAAGCATCCGGCAGTTCAGGGAAGAACAATAAGAAAGGCGGAAGAAAAAGTATTTTTTTTAATAAATCATGTTTTGTAATTGTTATATGAATTTCCTTTTTGCTGGTAAGATAAGACTATCGAAAAGAAAACCGGTTTTCGAGATGATAAAGAAAATATATAGTTTTAGATTTCAGAAAAGAGGGAACATATGAAAAATAAAAAAAGATGGTTAGCCCTTGGTATGGCAGTAATGATGGCAGCGGCTGCATTCATGACCGGCTGCGGTGGCAACGGAGGAAGCAGTTCAGATAGCGGTTCAACGGGAAGCGCTGCCGGTGATGCAGGCAGCAGCGCCGCCGAATCAGCCGGAGAAGCATCCGACAGCGGCAAAGCCGACGCTTCCGGCGGTTCTGTGTACTATCTGAATTTCAAACCGGAGCAGGATCCCCAGTGGCAGGATCTCGCAAAGGCATATACAGAAGAGACGGGCGTACCGGTCACAGTCGTTACGGCGGCATCCGGAGAGTATGAGACTACTCTGATGAGTGAGATGGGAAAGAGCGGTGCTCCCACGCTGTTCCAGGTAAACGGTCCGGTGGGTCTGGCGAACTGGAAGGATTATTGCTATGATCTGTCCGGCAGCGATGTTTATAAAGAGCTGACCAGCGAGGGGCATGCGCTGAAAGACGGAGACGCAGTAGCAGGTATCGCTTACGTGGTTGAGTCCTACGGCATTATTACCAATGTAACCCTTCTGGAGCAGGCCGGATATAAAGTAGAAGATATCCAGTCCTTTGAGGATCTGAAAAAAGTGGCGGAAGATATCTCCGGCCGTTCCGGTGAACTCGGATTTACGGCGTTTACCTCCGCAGGTATGGACGGATCTTCCGACTGGCGTTACAAGACTCACCTTGCCAACCTTCCGATTTATTTTGAGGCACAGGATGCCGGCAGCGCCCTGCCCGAGTCTGTCCAGGGGACATATCTCGACAACTATCGCCAGATATGGAATCTGTATATCAATAACAGCACCTGCGATCCCTCCGAGCTTGCCGCGAAGACCGGCGATGATTCGAGAAATGAATTCCTGAACAAGGAAGCGGTATTTTTCCAGAATGGTTCCTGGGAGTATGGCAATCTGACCGGTGACGGCGGATTTACAGATGATGATCTGGCCATGATTCCGATCTATGTCGGCATAGGCGATGAGGCCAGCCAGGGTCTGTGCACAGGTACAGAGAATTTCTGGTGCGTCAATAAAGAGGCAGATGAAGCGGATATCCAGGCGACTCTTGATTTCATGTACTGGTGCGTAACTTCTGAGGCGGGCACAACAAGCATGGGACAGGATATGGGATTTGTTATCCCCTTCAAGAGCGCCATCGAGACATCCAACCTGTTCGTGAAGCAGGATACGGAGATGACAGCGGCCGGCAAGACCCCCATCGCGTGGTCCTTCTCCATGATTCCCTCTGAGGAGTGGAAAAACGGCGTCGGTTCCGCACTGACCGCTTATGCTGCGGATCAGACAGATGATAACTGGGAAGCAGTGAAATCAGCCTTTGTGGACGGATGGACGACAGAGTATGAGCTTGCCCATCAGGGATAAAGGACACGGATTTATGGAAGACAGGCGGGTACCTGCCTGTCTTCTTTTATAAAAAATCAGGAGTGAGACTATGGAAAAAGCATTAAAGCGTTATGCACCGATATTTGTCCTCCCCACTTTTGCCGCTTTTGTTATCGGATTTATTCTTCCGTTTATACAGGGACTGTATCTGTCCTTTTGCAAATTTACGACGGTTGATAATGCAAGCTGGGTAGGCATATCCAATTACACAGCGGCGTTTACAGACGCCTCCTTCATGAATTCATTCAAGTTTACGGTTCTTTTTGCGATAGTTTCCATTGTTTCCATCAATGTGTTGGCGTTTGTGCTGGCCACTTTGCTGACACAGAATCTGAGGGGGACTAATGTATTCCGAACCGTATTTTTTATGCCCAATCTCATCGGCGGTATTGTGTTAGGATACATCTGGCAGATCCTGATCAACTGTCTTCTGGCGATCCTAGGACAGCCGCTTCTGGCACTGAACAGCACGGCTGGATACTGGGGCATGATCATCCTGATGTGCTGGCAGCAGGTCGGCTATATGATGATCATTTATATCGCCGGATTACAGAATGTGTCTGATGATCTGATTGAAGCGGCGGAAATCGACGGCGCGGGAAAATGGGATATTCTGTGGCGGATCAAGATACCGATGGTTATGTCTTCCATCACCATCTGTGTATTTCTGACACTGACCAACTCTTTCAAGCTGTTCGACCAGAACCTAGCCCTCACGGGGGGAGAACCCAGTCATGCGACAGAAATGATGGCGCTGAATATCTATCAGACCTTTTACGCCCGTTCCGGTATGCAGTGGAAGGGCTACGGACAGGCAAAAGCCGTTATTTTCTGTGTGCTGGTCATTGCCATCTCGTTGATCCAGTTAAGAGCAACGCGTTCTAAGGAGGTGCAGCAGTAATGAGAGAAAAAAACAGAGCGGGAAAAACAGTTTTGTCCATTCTGCTGGCGGCCGCCGCGATTTTATGGCTGTATCCGATCTTTATGATTCTGATTAACTCCGTGAAAAAGGAGTCGGCCATCAGCACGGCCCTGGCATTTACCCTCCCGGATTCAGAGTCCTTTGCCGGATTCGCGAATTATGTGGACGCCATTACATCGAAAGGTTTTCTCGGAAGCTTGGGTTACAGTACCCTGATCACGCTTACATCCGTCATTGCCATCCTGCTGTTTTGTTCTATGTGTGCGTGGTACATCACCCGCGTGGACGGGATCATTTCAAAAGCGCTGTATTATATGTTTGTATTTTCCATGGTGGTTCCGTTCCAGATGGTTATGTTCACCCTGTCCCAGACAGCGGATAAGCTGAAATTAAATACACCTTTCAATATCTGGATCATTTATCTGGGATTTGGCGCGGGGCTTGCCGTATTCATGTTCTGCGGTTTTGTAAAATCCATTCCCATCGAGATTGAGGAAGCGGCCCTGATCGACGGCTGCAGCCCCCTGCATACCTTTTTCCTGATCGATATGCATATTCTGAAACCGACGATGATCTCCGTAGGGATTCTGGAGGCCATGTGGGTATGGAACGACTATCTACTGCCCACACTGGTTCTGGATATCAAAAAATACAAGACTGTGCCCATGCTGATCCAGTATTTCCGGGGAAGCTACGGGAAAGTGGAGATGGGGCCCATGATGGCCTGTATCATGCTGACAGTCATCCCGATCATTATCGTTTACCTGGCAGGGCAGAAGTACATTATCAAAGGCGTTGCAGCCGGAGCTGTCAAGGGTTAGGCGTGCGCCGTGGATAAAAGAAGAGTCCGGATTGCCGATATCGCGGAAGAGCTGGGCGTGAGCACGGCCACAGTGTCCAATGTGATACACGGAAAGACAAAAAAGATATCGGACGAGACTGTAAAACGGGTACAGGAGCTGCTGGAAAAAAGGCAGTACATCCCCAGTATGGCGGGAATCCTTCTGGCACAGAATGATTCCCGGATCATCGGGATCGTGGTTAATAACCACGAAAAATATGAAAACCATGCGCTGGAGGATGCGTTCATCGCTTCGTCGCTGAATGCGCTGTCACTGGAGCTGAATCGTTCCGGATATTTTATGATGGTAAAGGTGACGGCGGACTGGAATGAGATTCCCCGTTTTGCGTCTATGTGGAATATGGACGGGCTTGTAGTCATGGGCTTCTGCGAGCAGGATTATCAAAAGTTGCGGGAGTCCATGCATATTCCGTTCGTTGTGTATGACGGTTATTTTACAAAGGCGGAATCCATATGTAATCTGATCATAGATAATTATGACGGCGGCCGACAGGTGGGCGCCTACTTGCGGGATATGGGGCACAGGCAGGTTCTGTGCATTGCCGATAATTTTTCCTGCATGGATCGTGAGCGGATCGAGGGCTGCCAGTTCGGTCTTGGAGAATCCCGGATTGACTTTATGCAGATCCCCATGATTCAGAAAGAGAGGCGTCAGTTCTACCAGGAAAAAGCATCATGCATGCTGCGGCATTCGGCCATATTTGCCGCATCGGATTATTATGCTGCCGAATTGATATACTTTCTTGCCGGGGCCGGTATCCATGTGCCCGGGGATATTTCCGTGGTGGGGTTTGACGATATCCCGCTGTGCGGACATATGTATCCGCCACTGACCAGTGTAAAGCAGGATGTGATGCTGCGGGCCAGACAGGCAGTTCGGGTATTGAATCAGTTAAAAGCGGGGATATGCGAAAGCACAGTGATCAAAATGCCGGTATCTCTGGTTAAAAGAGAAAGCGTAAAGCAGCTCGTGTAGGACAGAGGATTTGTGATTTTTCATAAATCTGCTGTCCTTTTTTTGGCGTGGGTTACGCGTTTAACGTATTGTGAAACAGCCTCCATGCGGATAAGATACATGTAGCGAAACACATGGAGGTTTAAGGATCATGAAAAATCATTTTTATAGCCGTGTAGCCAGGATTGCGCTGCCGGTGGCTCTGCAGTCGCTGCTGCAGTCTTCTTTCAGTGTCATAGACCAGTTGATGATCGGGCAACTGGGAAGCCAGAGCATTGCGGGAGTCGGGCTGGGAGGAAAATTCGCGTCCCTCTATTCCGTGCTTCTGGGGGCTGTGGCGACAGCGGCAGGCATCATGATATCCCAGTATACCGGACAGAAGAATGAGCGGGAGACCAGCAGAAGCTTTTTCGCGAACACCGGGATTGCCGCCGGAGTCGCGCTGTTCTTTTTTTTCGTGTGCGTATTTTTTTCGGAAAATATTATGCAGCTGTATACCAAAGATGCGGGAACAAAGAGACTGGCGGGGGAATACCTGCGGATCTATGCCTTTTCCTATCTTCCCATGGCCCTGGGCAGTATCACGTCGGTATTGCTTCGCTGCATGGAAGCGGCATCCCTCCCGCTGTATGCAAGCCTGATATCCGTGCTTCTGAACACGGGGCTGAACTACCTGCTGATCTTCGGGAAGGGTGGATTTCCCGTTCTCGGCATAAAGGGCGCGGCGCTGGCCACTGTCATATCCCAGTTTGCGGCCTGCGGACTGATCCTGATTCTCTTCATCCGGCAGTATCGGAAACAGGATATGCGCCTTAGCTTTCTCTGGCGTTTTGACAGGGAAAGCAGGGTACAATATCTTGGGATTTTGTGTCCTCTTCTGATCTGTGAGTTTCTGTGGAGCCTTGGGGAAAATGTGTATGCCGCAATCTATGGGAATATGGGCACAGATCCCTGCGCCGCCATGACGCTGACTATACCCGTCCAGACGCTTTTGATCGGTGCTCTCAGCGGAATTTCCCAGGCGGCGGGTATCATGATCGGCAAAACATTGGGAAAGGGAGAGTACGAAAGGGCAAAAAAAGAGTCCGTAGGGCTGATGCTTTTAGGGTTTGGGGGATCACTGATCTTATCGCTGTTCCTTATAGCGGCCAGAAGCTTTTATGCAGGAATATTCCGGGTGGCGAGTGATGTGCAGGAGCTGGCCCGCCAGATCCTTCTGGCTTTTGCCCTGATTGCCCCGGTAAAGGTGCAGAATATGATTTTGGGCGGCGGGATCATTCGAAGCGGCGGAAAAACAAAATACATCATGTGGATTGATTTTATCGGTACATGGTTCGCGGGTGTACCTCTGGGGCTGTTGGCCGCCTTTGTGTGGAAGCTGTCCATCCCGTATGTATACTTTATCCTGTCTTTGGAGGAATGTCTGCGCTGGGGGATTTCCATGGCGGTATTCAAAAGAGGGATATGGATACATTCGCTGAGAACCACAGAGGAAGGAAAAGCAGATTCATCCGTCTCTGCCGCAGATGCCGGAGCATAGACAGAAATACAGGTTGAAAATGGTAACAGTTCAGACGAGGGCTGAACTGTTATTGAAAATGCGAAAACTCAGGGAAAATCGCTTGACTGGGGGATTTTCTTGTGTTAGGATATTCGAGTATGCCGCACAGAGAGGTATAAGACTCTTCGGAGTCACCACATCTGGCGAGTAAGTTCATAGGAGGTGCCATATGTACGCAATTATTGCAACAGGTGGTAAACAGTACAAAGTATCCGAGGGTGACATTATCAAAGTGGAGAAGCTCGGCGTGGAGTCCGGTGAGACAGTTACTTTCGATCAGGTGCTGGCCGTGAGCAACGAAGGCCTCAAGGTGGGCAGCGACGTTGCCGGAGCGACCGTGACGGCATCTGTACTTGGAAACGGTAAGGCCAAGAAAGTTATCGTTTACAAGTATAAGAGAAAAACTGGCTATCACAAGAAAAACGGACACAGGCAGCAGTACACAGCTGTAAAGATCGAAAAGATCAACGCCTGATCCCGCTGTTATGATCCATATTCAGATAGCTGAAAAGAATCAGGAATGCATAAAGGTCACTGTGAAGGGCCATGCCGGTTATGCAGGGGAAGGACAGGATATCATCTGCGCGGCCGTTTCCATTCTGATGGTCAACACGGTAAATTCCATCGAGACGTTTACGGAGGATGATTTTACCTGTGATGACGGAGACGGATTTATGGAGATCACCGTGGATGAGGAAGCGTCTCCGGGCACAAAGCTGTTGATGCGATCCCTTTGTCTCGGCCTTGAGGGCATTCGGCAATCGTATGGAGATACGTTTATACAGATAATGACCAAGGAGGTATGAAACTATGATGAGAGTAAACCTTCAGATTTTCGCTCATAAAAAAGGTGTCGGTTCCACCAAGAACGGCCGTGATTCCGAGTCCAAGAGACTTGGCGCGAAGAGAGCTGACGGGCAGTTTGTAAAGGCCGGAAATATCCTGTACAGACAGCGCGGAACAAAGATCCATCCGGGCGTAAATGTGGGCATCGGCAGAGACGATACCCTGTATGCCAAGGCTGACGGTATTGTACGGTTCCAGAGAAAGGGCCGGGACAAAAAACAGGTGTCCATCGTTCCGGTGGCAGCAGAATAAGATTGGGGAGAGGGCTTCAGGCCAGAGTGGTCTGGGGCTCTTTTTTTGTTGATTTTTCCTGTTTTTTACAGCTATTTCGCTATTGAAACAGAACATAAGTTCTGATAAAATACCAAGGAACATACGTTCTTGCGATGTAACAGAAATCATCATATGGCAGGAGAGGAGAACTGAGAGAATGGAAGATGGCGATCGGGTGTATGTGGCCATTGACTTGAAATCTTTTTATGCTTCTGTGGAATGTGCTGAGAGGAAGCTGGACCCTTTAACCACGAATTTGGTGGTGGCGGACATAAGCCGGACGGAGAAAACCATCTGCCTGGCGGTATCGCCCTCGCTTAAGGCTTACGGGATTCCGGGACGGGCAAGGCTTTTCGAAGTAGTGCAGAAGGTCAGGGCGATTAACGGAGAGCGTCGTTTAAGGGCGCCAAAAGGCGCTTTTACAGGAGAATCCTGGGATGACATGGCGCTTAAGTCGTCTCCGGAGCTTTCATTGACCTATATTACGGCGCCGCCGCGGATGGCTCTTTATATGGAGTATAGCGCCAGGATCTACGGCATTTATCTGAAATATATCGCTCCGGAAGACATTCATGTGTATTCTATCGATGAGGTTTTTCTGGACATAACGGATTATCTGGTTCTCTATGGCCTCACAGCCCATGAGCTGGTAGAGAAAATGATTCGAGATGTGCTGCAGACCACGGGTATCACCGCCACGGCAGGGATCGGCACGAATCTTTATCTGTGTAAAATTGCCATGGACATGGTAGCCAAACGGGTCAGGCCGGACAGGGACGGCGTGCGGATTGCCTGTCTGGATGAAATGGCGTACAGGAAGCTTCTTTGGAATCACCGTCCTCTCACGGATTTTTGGCGGGTGGGGCCGGGATATGCGAAAAAGCTGGAACAGAACGGGCTGTTTACCATGGGTGATGTGGCGCGGTGTTCTTTGGGGAGATCGACAGATTATTATAATGAAGATTTACTGTACCGTCTGTTCGGCGTCAACGCAGAGCTGCTCATTGATCATGCCTGGGGCTGGGAGCCCTGTTCGGTTGCCGATGTAAAAGCTTATAAACCGCAGTCAAACAGCCTGGGCTCCGGGCAGGTGCTTCGCTGCCCTTATGATTTTGTCCATGGCCGGCTGATTGTACGGGAGATGGCGGATCTTCTGGCATTAGACTTGCTGGATAAAGGGCTGGTGACGGATCAGATTGTGCTGACGGTGGGATACGATATAGAAAATCTGTCTGATCCTGAAATCAGAAAGCTGTATAAAGGCCCTGTTACTATTGATCATTTTGGACGTCGTGTGCCCAAACATGCTCACGGTACGGTAAATTTGGGACGGCAGACTTCTTCTGCAAAGCTGCTGATTCATGCGGCGGACGAACTGTATGACCGGATTGTAGATAAAAGGCTTCTTGTCCGGAGAGTCGCGATCACTGCGGGCCGTGTGGTGGAGGAGAGCAGAGCGATGCAGGAGATTCGCTATGAACAGCTGGATCTTTTTACAGATTATCATGGGTTGGAAAAGCAGAAAAAGGAAGAAGAGGACGAGCTGGAGCGGGAGAGAAAAATGCAAAAAACCATGCTGGATATCCGGAAAAGATTTGGAAAAAATGCCGTTCTCAAAGGAATGAATCTGGAGAAAGGAGCCATGACGATGGAGCGGAACCGGCAGATAGGAGGACATAAAGCATGAGCAGAGGAAAAGAAAAGTCTTACGAAGATATCCTGCAGCTTCCCCGTCATGTTTCCGGTTCCCATCCTCCTATGCCCCTGCCTGACCGGGCGGCTCAGTTTTCCCCTTTTTCGGCTCTTGCCGGTTATGAGGAAGCCGTGCGGGAAGAGGAACGGATTACCGGTGAGAGAAAGGAATTGAACGAGGATGCGAAAAAACTATTAGATGAAAAATTGCAGGCGGTTTTAGCTCGGGGGAAAGATGCCGGGGAAACCGTATTTACCTGCTTTCGGGCAGACGCGAGAAAAGAAGGCGGCGCCTGTATCGTACTTGAGGGGCGTGTGAAAAAGTGGGAACCCTATGAGAGATCCATTATTCTGACGGATGGAACTCGCATACCGGCAGCGGAAATTGTGGATATACAGGATGTTACTGTGAACGGATAGAACAGAAACAAAGAGTTGATGGACAGAACTGCATATAATAATTTTTATATTGTATTATTTTTATTTGTATTTTGTGGTAAGTTAGTGTAGAATTGGTATGGCAACTGGGAACAATAGAAGTATCATTGTTCAGACAATCTGAATACGGTTCTGAAATTATAGAAAAGAGGTATTATGTTTGCAGATAGAGCGACGATAAGCATCCGTTCCGGGAAAGGTGGAGACGGCCATGTGAGCTTCCGCCGGGAGCTGTATGTGCCCAACGGCGGCCCCGACGGCGGAGACGGAGGCCGGGGCGGAGACGTCATATTTGAGATTGATGAAGGTCTCAATACTCTTTCGGAATTCCGCCATAAGAGAAAGTACGCGGCGAAAAACGGTCAGGAGGGCGGCAAACGCCGCTGTCATGGCTCCGACGGAGAAGACATTATTTTGAGAGTACCTGAGGGCACGGTAATTATTGAGACCAGCACCGAAAAGATCGTGGCGGATATGTCCGGCGAAAACCGCAGACAAGTGGTGCTAAAAGGCGGACGTGGCGGGAAAGGCAATATGCATTATGCCACCGCCACTATGCAAGTACCCAAATATGCGCAGGCCGGGCAGGCGGCTCAGGAGCTGGAAGTACGTCTGGAACTCAAGGTGATCGCTGACGTTGGTCTGGTGGGATTTCCAAACGTGGGTAAGTCCACATTCTTGTCCCGGGTGACAAACGCCAGACCCAAGATAGCCAATTACCATTTTACGACCCTTACGCCCAATCTGGGAGTCGTGGATCTGGAAGGCGGCGGATTCGTTATTGCGGATATCCCGGGATTAATCGAGGGCGCCTCCGAGGGGCTGGGCCTGGGGCATGAATTTCTGCGTCATATCGAGCGCACCCGGGTCATCGTTCATATCGTTGATGCGGCTTCTACGGAAGGGCGCGATCCGGTGGAGGATATCCATAAGATAAATGATGAGCTTCGTGCTTACAATGAACGGATTGCGGACAGGCCTCAGGTTATTGCCGCCAATAAGATGGATGCCGTTTATGAGAACGGAGAAGACCCCATTGCCCGCCTGAAAGCCGAATTTGGGCCTCAGGGCGTTGAAATATATCCGATCTCGGCGGTTACCGGCCAGGGTGTCCGGGAGCTCCTGTTTTATATACAGAAGCTGCTTGCGGCCTGTCCCGCGGAACCGGTAATCTTTGAGCGGGAGTTTTATCCGGAGGATATGCTGCTGACCGAGTCTTTACCCTATACGGTAGAGAGGATTGAAGAAAAGGAAGGGCCTGTGTACGTGGCGGAAGGGCCAAAGATTGAGAAAATGTTGGGCTATACCAACCTGGACTCGGAAAAAGGTTTTGCCTTTTTTCAGCGTTTCTTAAAAGAAAGCGGTATCCTGGCAGATCTGGAGAAGGCCGGTATCAGCGAGGGCGATACGGTACGGATCTACGGTCTGGAATTTGATTATTACAAATAACGATAATGCCAAATATGCAGAGAAAGAAAAGGAGAGTACAGATGACAAGTAAGCAGAGAGCTTATTTAAAAAGTCTTGCCATGAATACGGAGCCGATATTTCAGATGGGGAAATCCAGCCTGACGCCGGAGCTCACGAAAGCAGTGGATGAAGCTCTGGCCGCGCGGGAGCTGGTTAAAATCAGCGTGCTGCAAAACTGTGCGGATGATCCCCATGAGTTGGCCTCCATTCTGTCAGAGCGAACCCGCTCTCAGGTGGTGCAGGTGATCGGCAAAAAGATCGTCCTGTATCGTGAGGGCAAGGATAAGAAAAAGAAAATCATTTTACCCTGATATGAGGATCTTATGAACGGCGGCAGAAAAAAAATCGGAATTATGGGCGGAACTTTTGATCCTATCCATATCGGCCATCTGGTGATTGCGGAGAATGCCCGTCAGCAGCTTGACCTGGAAAAAGTTTTGTTTCTACCTGCGGGAAATCCTCCGCATAAAAAGGAGCGAGAGGGACGGGCCACGGACAGCCAGCGCGTCGAGATGGTGCGGCGGGCTATTCAGGGGAACCGTTATTTTGAGTTGTCCTTACGGGAAATGGAGCGGGAGGGCTACAGTTATACGTATCAGACACTGGAATCTCTAAAAGAGGAGCATCCGAATGAAGCGTATTACTTTATCATCGGTGCGGATTCTCTATATGATTTCAAAGGCTGGCTGCATCCGGAGCGGATCTGTGCCTGCGCCTCTATCGTGGTGGCAACGAGGGATCATACCGACGAAGAACTGCTGAATTACGAAATCAGGATGAACAGCCGGTATTTTTGCGGCGAATTTATCCGACTGAATACACGGGATATTGATATTTCATCGCGCCAGCTCAGAGCATGGGTGGCTGAGGGACGAACCATTAAATATTATGTTCCTGATTCTGTGATTGACTTTATAGAGGAAAACCATATATACTGGAAACGAAAGGACTGATACCATTGGCAGAATATGACCTGACGCATTTGCAGAAGCTTATGAAAAAAGAATTGGATTATGACCGCTATCAGCATACGTTGGGCGTTATGTTTACGGCCGCTGCGCTGGCTATGGCTCATGGTGAAAATATGGAACGCGCCGAGGTGGCCGGGTTACTTCATGACTGTGCAAAATGTATCCCAAATAAGAAAAAACTGAAAATATGTCGGAATCATCATATTCCAGTCAGTAGTTATGAAGAGCATCATCCATTTATGCTTCATGCAAAACTGGGGGCCTGGATGGCTAAACATAAGTACCATATCAAGGACCCGGATGTTTTGCAGGCCATTCTGTGGCATACCACAGGAAAGCCCGGAATGTCTGTGCTGGAAAAAATTATTTTCATTGCTGATTACATGGAACCGGGAAGAATAAAAGCATCCAACCTCCCGGAAGTGCGCCGGCTGGCTTTTCAAGATCTGGATCGCTGTATGTATGTAATTTGCCGGGATACATTGGAGTATCTGCACGGTTCAAATGCTGATGTGGAGGAAAACACGAGACGGGCCTGCGATTATTATCGCTCGCTGTATGAAAAACAAGGAGGAGAGTGTGATGAATCAATCCCTGGAAATGGTTCGGATGGCCGTTGAGGCGCTGGAAGACAAAAAAGCAGAAAACATTAAGGTAATCAATATCGAAAAAATATCTACCCTGGCGGATTATTTCCTGATTGCCGGAGGCAGCAATCGCAATCAGGTGCAGGCTTTGTGTGACAATGTGGAGGAAATCCTGGGCCGGGCCGGGCATAAATGTAAGCTGGAAGGTTATGATACGGCTAATTGGATTTTGATGGATTACGGTGATATTGTTATTCATATCTTCGATGAGGAGAATCGTCTTTTCTATGATCTGGAGCGCATCTGGGGAGACGGAAGTCTTATGGCTGTAGAAGATATCAAGAAACTTTAACACGTTACTCGTGTATGAGCGGAATATTTCCATAATATAAAAAATATATCAGGGAAATGAACAGCAGAAGGGCAGGATATGCAGCATATACATATGCTGTCCTTTTTCGTGTGCAGCAAAGCACAGACCTGTCTGAACGGTAGTTATCCTATGTATGTAGAAATTATGGCATAATTGATTGACTTTAGTTCCTGCATCTACTATACTGGACTGACATTCGCAAAAAATACATGTCTATGTTGGAGAGAACACTATGCAAAGGATAAGAGAAAAATATTTCGGCGACGGCCGGTTTTATAAAAGAGTATTCATGATCGCCATTCCCATTATGATTCAGAGCGGTATTACAAATTTTGTAAACATGCTTGATAATATCATGATCGGACAGATCGGAACCGAATCCATGTCCGGAGTGTCGATCGTAAATCAGATATTATTTGTATACAATCTCTGTATTTTCGGAGCCGTCTCCGGTGCAGGGATTTTTACGGCCCAGTATTATGGCCAGCAAAATACAAAGGGGATTCAGTACACGGTCCGATTTAAATTGCTGTTAGGTATAGCGGCCACTTTATTGGCTTTTGGCATATGTATTGCCGGCGGCCCAACCCTGATCAATATGTATTTAAAAGGAGAGGGGACTGCCGAGAGTATCCGGGCTACTTTGTACTATGGCAGACAGTATATGCTGATCATGCTGGTCGGACTTCCTTTTTACATGATTACTCAGGTATATGCCAGTACCCTGAGGGAATGCGGAAAGACGATATTGCCAATGAAAGCAGGAATAGCCGCCATTTTAATTAATCTGGCGCTGAATTATCTGCTGATTTACGGGAAATTCGGTTTTCCGGCCTGGGGTGTGCGGGGAGCGGCGGTTGCGACCGTTTGTTCTCGAATAGCGGAGACGGCGATTATTGTTATGGCAACTCATCAAAATCCTGTGGATAATCCTTTTGTAACAGGCTTATACCGTACCATGTCTATTCCCCGGGATGTGATCAGAAAAATTGTTATAAAAGGAACGCCTCTGCTTCTGAACGAAACTTTCTGGGCTGCAGGAATGGCATCTCTGGCCGGATGCTATTCTTTGAAGGGATTACATGTGGTCGCCGCCCTGAATATTACCAATACAATAGCCAACCTGTTCAATATTTCTTTTGCGGCTATGGGAGAGGCCGTAGCCATCATTGTGGGGCAGATTCTGGGTACGGGCGATATGAAAAAAGCAAAAGATACAGACAGAAAATTGATTGTTTCCTCAGTGCTCTTATGTAGCGGTGTGGCCGTTTTGATGTTTGTTATCGCTCCCGTATTCCCGAGATTTTATAATACATCCGCAGATATACGATCGACAGCCATGCGGCTGATTATGATTACGGCTTTGTTTATTCCGCAAAATGCGTTGCTGAATGCCTTGTACTTTACGCTTCGATCCGGGGGCAAAACCATGATTGCTTTCTTTTTCGACAGCGTATTTATGTGGTGCGTCAATGTGGTAACGGCCTTTTCCCTGGCGACATGCACGACATTATCGATTCTGTGGATTTATTTTTTTGTGCAGCTTACGGACAGCCTGAAAGCAGTTATTGGCTTTATACTGGTGAAAAAGGGAGTATGGCTGCAGAATATTGTGGATTAACACAATTTTTTATTTAAAAAAACGGAATACACCGATGACCTTGCCCAGAATTTGCAGTTCCCCATATACAAGAATGGGCTCCATATAATCGTTTTCCGGCTGCAGGCGATAGTAGCCGTCTTCCTTATAATAGGTCTTTACCGTGGCGGAATCATCGATCATGGCTACTACCATATCACCGTCGGAAGCAGTGGATTGCTTCTGCACAAGAACGTGATCCCCATTCAGGATGCCGGCATTGACCATACTTTCCCCTTTGACCTGAAGCATATAAAGGTCTGCATTGGGGAGGTATTCTGTGGGAATAGGAAAGTAGTCCTCGATGTTCTCCACGGCCAGCAGCGGCTCTCCGGCAGCCACACGACCCAGGATGGGAACATTGACCACCTCGCGGCGTGACAGATTGAAATCATCATCCAGGATTTCTATGGCGCGGGGTTTGGTGGGGTCCCGGTGGATAAAACCATTTTTCTCCAGAGTACCCAGATGAGCGTGAACGGAGGAGGTGGATTTCAGATGAACCGCTTCGCAGATATCCCGCACAGAGGGCGGGAAACCTCTGTTTAAAATTTCCTGTTTAATAAAATCCAAAATTTCCTGTTGCTTAGGTGAAATATTTCCGTTAGACATAACCGAACTCCTGATTTGTATGTGGTATAGTTTATAGAAATGTCATGTATTATCTGATTTTACCTATCTTAACATACATACGTTCCGAATGCAAGTTCGGAAATTTTTTTCTATATTGACAAACATACGTTCTGCTGTTATACTTCAACAAGAAAGGAACGCATGTTCGATATGGGAGGAAAGGTATGATGGTGAAAGATGCGGAAAGAAAACAGGAGAGCAGGATGGTGGTTGCCATGATCAGTTTGTTTTTGCTGGCAGGGCTTATGCTGACTATATCATTATGTATTCACAGTACCGTGGATGCAGCAGAAACGAAGCGATACAAGTATTACACGCATATTCTGGTGGAAAAAGGTGATTCTCTGTGGGATATAGCGGGAGAGTACGTCTCGGATGAATATGACAGCCGTGACCAGTATATAGAGGAAATGTGCAAGATCAATCATTTATCCGGTAAGACTATCTATGCGGGAGAGATGCTGGTTGTTCCCTATTATGATGAAGAATATAAATAAACAGATTTGGAAAAGCTGTTTATAGATTAGCGTTGTACCGCCATACCTGTAGGCTCCCCGGAAGATATGGCGGATGAAATTAAATGGTTATACTCCCCGTATAGCCACACGGTTTCCAATGAAACTCCCGTTAGAAGATTTGCTTTTTTATATATCTTCAGAAGGAACCGTGTGGCTATATTACAGAAACAAACGCTTTTTTATCTCAAAAGCGCCCATTTCTGTCTATGGTATCACCGGATTGGACGGGCAGATAAGGATAAAGTTGTTCATAGGCTTCCAGATCTTCATCTGTGATCCCGGCGGGGATCAATCCGGTACAATCTGTGGCGCTGCAGGTGCACAGAAGATCGTCAACAACATCAGTATGGTAGAGATCCCGCTCAGGATTTTTTGATAATTGTGAGCGGCTTTGGGTTTGTTCTGTGGTTTTATTCTTGTCTTTTTTTTCTTGTTCTCTTTGATGGGAATCCTGATATTCCATAAATACCTCCTAAATAATTATGTTTTATGACCTGTATAGTAAAATACAATTACGGTGAGCTTTCTATATAGAGTATTTCCTTGTGGACAGGTATTACACTGGAGATTTTTCCCTTGCGAAGCATATGAAGATATGGTATAATCTATTCGCCAAACACGAGTTTTTGGAATAGATTAAAAGAAAAATGAGGAGAACAGGAATTATGGCTGATCGAACTACTTATCATACGCAGCGTGACCGGGAAAATATTTTAAAACTTCGGGAGGTTCTACAGACGCTTCCGCAATTTTGTCGGGATTATTTTCGGGCCATTGATGCTACAACGACAACACAGACCAGGATTTCTTATGCCTATGACATACGGATATTTTTTCAGTTTTTGTTGACGCAGAATCCGTCTCTGGAGGGCGCTTCCATGCAAAATCTGCCTGTCGATATCCTGGATCAGGTTAAGGCCATCGACATCGAGGAATATATGGAATATTTGAAGCTGTATGATACCCATGAGGATCAGGTCATGACGAACGGTGAACGGGGCTTAAAACGCAAAATATCGGCTCTCAGAAGCTTTTACGCTTACTATTTCCGCAAAGAAATGATTCAGACTAATCCTACCGTTTTAATTGATATGCCCAAGATTCATGATAAGGCTATTATTCGCCTGGACGCTGATGAGGTAGCCTCCCTGCTGGACTATGTGGAATCTTGTGGGGAAAAGTTAACCGGGCAGAAAAAAACGTATTATGAAAAGACAAAAGAAAGGGATCTGGCGCTAATCACATTGTTCCTGGGCACAGGTATTCGTGTATCCGAATGCGTAGGCTTGGACATAGAGGATGTAGATTTTAGGAACAATGCAGTCAAAGTTACGCGAAAAGGCGGAAATGAAATGTTTGTATACTTTGGCGAGGAAGTGGAAAAGACTCTCCGAAAGTATCTGAAAATTCGTGACGGAATTACGCCTGTTGCCGGACACGAGCATGCTCTCTTCTACTCTACCCAGAGAAAGCGAATTAGTGTCAAAGCAGTGGAAAACCTGGTGAAAAAATATACTCGTGAGATTACCGGTACAAAAAAGATCACTCCCCATAAGCTTCGCAGTACATACGGTACATCCCTGTACCAGGAAACCGGCGATATTTATCTGGTAGCCGACGTGCTGGGTCATAAAGATGTCAATACAACCAGAAAACATTATGCGGCCATGGATGACAATCGGCGCAGGCGGGCGGCCTCTGCAGTTCGCTTGCGGGAAACGAAATAAAGGATCAGTCAAAAAGATGCTCATCCAGCAAAATCGTAAAGGGTCCGTCGTTTACCAGGCTGACTTTCATCTCGGCTCCGAATATTCCGGTTTCGACCACCGGAGTCTGTTTCCGGCATTCCGCAATGATATAGTCGTAAAGAAGTTCTGCTTTTTCAGGCGCTCCGGCTTCAATGAAACTGGGACGATTGCCTTTGCGACAATTGGCATACAGAGTAAATTGGGATACTAATAACAGCTCGCCGTTCACGTCTTTCAGGGAGAGGTTCGTTTTACCGTTTTCATCCTCGAATATTCGCAGATTCAGCAATTTACGAATATAGTTATCGGCAATCTTTTCTGTATCCCTCTCTCCTACGCCAATCAGGACAAGGAGTCCTTTACCAATCTGTCCGGTTATTTTCTGATCTACGGTAACAGAAGCTTCTGTAACCCGCTGAATGACCAATTTCATTTATCAATTGTTCCTTTCATACTGGTTTGTATTCAGATATAAAGTGATTTCAATTACTATTTTTTGGGTTTGTGGATTTTCGTACCCATATCTTCCTCAATCTCTCCAAACTCAGAAGCTTTGCGGATCTCCACAAAGCTGTCTTCCCGTAAATACGGGATATCTGCCTGCCGTCCCTTTCTTGAAGCCTTTCGGATAATATATGCCGGCAAGATCTCATCGTCCGTATCCGGATCAGAAAGGCGGTTCCCCCGCACACCGTAGCGGAACACCTGAGAGCGGTCAAAGGGCTGCATGGCATCTTTGCATGGCTTTCTGGTTTGTTCGTCTACGTGATTGAGATTGTCATAATCTTCTACTTCGAGTGGAAGCTGATGTTTTTTCAGGCGGCGTTCGATGGCATTGCTGCAGATCTGGCTGACTACGGCAAACAGCGGAACACCGATAATCATACCGACTACCCCAAAGAAGCCGCTGCCTACCAGAATCGCTACCACTACCATGAAACTGGATAAGCCCGTTGAATTGCCGAGAATCTTAGGCCCGATAAAGTTTCCGTCACATTGCTGAAGCACCAGGATAAATATTACAAAATAGAGGCATTTCAATGGGTTGACTAATAAAATCAGCAATGCACAGGGAATAGCGCCAATAAAGGGACCAAAAAACGGTATAATATTTGTTACTCCCACCACCACGCTTACCAGCAACGCATAAGGTATGCCCAAAAGCGTTGTGCCAATGTAACAGAGCAGACCGATAATTGCCGAGTCAATGATTTTTCCCACGAAGAATCCACCGAAAGTGCGCTCCACGAATCGAAGATCCCGCAAAATATTATTGGCGATCTCTACCCTGGGAATGCAGGCATAGAGCAATCTTTTTCCCCTGGCCAAAAAAGTTTCTTTACCGTATAGAAAATATATGGAAATCATACTGCCGATAATCGCATTTTTCAGAAATACCAGAATATCAAATACCCGCGAAGAAAAAAGCTTCATAATATCCTGCAGCCGCGGAAGAAGGGAATTCAGCCAGGACTCCGCTTTCTCAATGGCCGTTTCCATCAGTCCGCTGGCCGAACTTTCCAGATCCGGATTATCGCGGAATAACTGAATCAGCCAATCCTGTATATTTACCGCATAGCGAGGGAAACTGTTGATCAGATTGATGATGCTGTCCATGAGCTGAGGAACCAGCATGGCAAAAAGAGCATAAATACAGGCATAGAAAAATACCAGGGATAAAATCACACATACCAGGCGTATTATTTTTCCCAGCCTTTCTCTTGGCTCAAAGCCTCGCCATTTGCAAAGCTTCCCCACATCTTTTTCCAAAAATTTCATTACCGGATTTAAGAAATAAGCGATCACCGCTCCGAACAGAATAGGAGCCAGAATATTATACAGTGAGCCCAGCCTTCGGATCAGGCCGTCCAGCCGAAAGATCAGAGAATAGAAAATAATGCTTGCGGCAACCACACAAAAAGCGGTCACCCCCCAATTAATATACTTTTTGTCGATTTTGAATTTCATAAAAGCAGTCACCTGTCCCATTTCCATATAGCTCGTCCGCGATAGGCTTTTCCCCTGTCGGTTCAAAACAAAGCTTATTTTTCATTATAGCACAGCTTTTGATTTCTGCATCTCTTTTATGAAATTTTTATAGTCGATAGAATGTGAAGACATTATTCTTCACACCCTTTTCAAGCATTTCTAACTCTACGATACTTTTTTCATACGATGTGTTATAATAGTCAAAGTTTCGAAAAAAATCTAAGGGGGGAATTGTACCATGAATACGCAAAAGCTACTGAGTTATACGAGAAAAGCCGTAGATGAATATCGGCTGATTGAGGACAATGATAAAATAGCCGTGGGCATTTCCGGGGGAAAAGACAGTCTGACATTGCTTACGGCTCTTTACGGTCTTATGCGTTTTTATCCTCATCCTTTTACGCTGGAAGCCATTACGGTGGATCTGGGCAATCCCGGTTTTGATACAGATGGCATTCAGGCCTATTGTGATAAACTGAATGTCCCCTATACTTGTGTAAAAACAGAGATTGCCCGGATTATATTCGAGGAAAGAAAGGAGAAAAATCCCTGCTCACTCTGCGCGAAGATGCGGAAGGGCGCGCTGAACGAGGCCATAAAAGCACGGGGATGCAATAAAGTGGCCTACGCCCATCACAAGGACGATATTATTGAGACGTTGTTTATGTCTTTGATCTATGAAGGGCGCATAAATACCTTCTCTCCGCGTACTTATCTGGACAGAACTGATCTTACAGTTATACGTCCCTTGCTATTCGTTGATGAAGCGGAGATCGCCGCATACAGCCGCGATGCAGCCCTTCCTGTGACAAAAAGCTATTGTGCGGCAGACGGTTTTACCAAAAGGGAATCTACAAAAGAATTGCTCTCCGGCATTTACCGGGATAATCCGGGCGCCAGAGAGCGAATATTCGGAGCCATATTAAATCAGGAATTTCCCGGATGGCCCGAAAGAATCAACAGATATGAAAGATGATTGGGGAGAAACACAGACTACTGCCGGAAACATGTTTACATATTTTTTTACAGCTTATCCAGTAATACTTCAAAATATTCCGGCAGGGGAGCTGCGCATTCTATATAAGTCCCTGTACGGGGATGCATAAAGCCCAGCGTCATGGCATGAAGACACTGTCCTTCCAGGTGATGGAAGGGGGATTTTGAAGGTCCATAGACGGTATCGCCCAGCAGAGGATGACCCAGTGAGGCCATGTGAACCCGAATCTGGTGGGTACGGCCTGTCTCCAGACGGCACTCAATATAGGTGAAAGAAGAAAAACGCTGTAATACCTGATAATGAGTCACGGCATTTTTTCCATTTTTATAATTGATTGCCATTTTTTTCCTGTCTGTGGGATGGCGGCCGATGGGAGCGTCTATGGTTCCCTGATCCTTTGAGAGCTGTCCCCACACAATGGCCCGATAGCGGCGATTGACAGTATGATCTTTTAGCTGTCCGGCAAGGGCCTGATGGGCCATATCATTTTTGCAGATAAGCAGGGAACCTGTGGTGTCCCGGTCTATGCGGTGGACAATACCCGGCCGCAAGACGCCGTTGATTCCGGACAGACAGCTGTCACAATGGTATAGAAGGGCATTGACCAGAGTACCACTATAATGACCGGCTGCTGGATGTACCACCATTCCTTTTGGTTTATTGACCACCAAAAGGTCGTTGTCTTCATAAAGAATATCCAGAGGAATGGGTTCCGGTCGGATGTCCGGCTTCACATTATCCGGTATTTCTATAGCTAGGATATCATTCCCAACGAGCCGGTAGCTGCTTTTTACCGATTTTCCGTTAACATTCACACACCCGTTTTTAATCAGTTTCTGTAAATAAGAGCGAGAGAAATCGGGAATCCGTTCGTTTAAAAATACATCGATCCGCTCTCCGTTTCCATCGGCAGTAAACACCATCCGGTTCATGGCGTTTTCCTCTTCTCTTTACCAAACAGAAAATCAAATTCTTCGTCCTCGTAGTAAAAAAATATCAGAATCAGAGCCAACACACAGGAACATGTCACATAAATATCCGCCACATTAAAAATCGGAAAATCAATCAGGCAAAAATAGATAAAATCGACAACATAGTGATGAACAATCCTGTCAATCATATTTCCAATAGCTCCGGCAGCCAGCGCCACCGTGATCAACCGCAGGGGCAGCATACGTCGGGATACAGGCATACGTGTCCAGAAAAAGACGGCGGCAATCAGAAATACCACTGCCAGAATCAGGGATATCCACTGTTGGTTCTGAAATATGCCAAAAGCGGCTCCCCGATTTTCCAGATATTCCAGACGCAGAACGCCGGAAATCAGATTTATTCCTGCGGAGCCTTTGAGACAGGCGACAGCCATGGCCTTCGTCCATTGATCAAGGCAGACCAACAGAAAAAGCAATGGAATTCCCCACCATCCATGCAATTTATTTTGTTTGCGCATAATCCCTTCTCCTGGTTCTTATAACTTCATTGTTCATGTAACTTCATTTGTGATATGACTTTCTTCAGACGTTTTTCTGTTCTGAGTCGTCGATATAGTGAATCGCAGCCAGAAGCTCCTCATTGGTTACTGTATCGTCTATAAAGGCGTTACCCACCGCATTCAGGAGAATAAAGCGTATTCTTCCGCCGGCAGCTTTCTTATCTGATTTTGTCGCTTCCAGAACCTTTTCGGCTGACAGCCCCTCCACACGATTAGGCAGACCATAGGCGCTGTTCATTTCCTCAATCCATGCAAGATCTCTTTGATCCAGGAGACCGCGCTGTACAGACAGCCATGCGGCCCCCACGATACCCACGCCGACACAATGACCGTGGAGCATGGAAAAATCTTTGAGTTTTTCTACAGCATGGCCGATGGTGTGCCCCAGATTCAAAATCGCTCTCTCACCCTGCTCCATGGGATCACGTTCTACTACGCCGGATTTTACTTTACAGCATTCTCGGATCATGTAGGCCAATGCCTCCGGCCGGCGGTTCAACACATCGCTGCGCCGCTGATCCAGCCAACGGTAAAGTGATCCGTTCCGGATTAACCCGGTCTTTAACACTTCGCCCATACCGCAGGAAAAAAGAGTGTCGTCCAATGTGGATAAAGTCGACATGTTCATATAGACAATGCGCGGCTGATGGAAAGCGCCGATCATATTTTTGAATTGACGGAAATCCACGCCCGTCTTCCCTCCCACGCTACTATCCACCTGAGCCAACAGTGTGGTGGGAATCTGAATGAAATCAATGCCTCGCAGATAGGTGGCGGCTGCATAACCTGCAAGGTCACCCACTACGCCGCCGCCCAAAGCCACGAGGATGTCTTTTCTGGAATATCTTTTTTCGATCAGAAAATGATACAGTTCATTTACCGTATCCAGATTTTTTTGTTCCTCTCCTGCCGGGAAAACAAAAAGATCTGCCTGTATATCTCCCGGTAGTGCGGATAGCAAAGATTCGGCATATAGTTTTTCTACGTGGGAATCCGTTACCACACAGATTTTCGTGCAGGATAAATGTAAATCAGCCATGTGGTCGGACAGTGAATTGAAATCTTCGGCCCATACAATGGGATAATCAAAAGCATGTGCTCTCGTCACGCGCAGTATTTTTTCCATTTTTTCGTTCTCCCAGTTTTATCTTAAATATATCGCAGCAGACGGATTCGTTGCTTTCCCTTTTTACTCTGGTTTTGCACTCCCAGATACTGGCATTTACCCTCCCCTCGCACGGAAATGCGGTCCCCTTCCCGTAAGGTATAGCCATTAGATAAGATCTGCCTGCCGTTGACATAGACAGCCCCTCCCGCAATATAGGGTACCGTCTTGCTTCTGGATAAACCGAAAGCCAACGCCGTCACAGAATCCAGCCGTACGGAGCTGACGGTTCCGGATAATTCCTTATATTTTGGAGCAGGGATGGCTTCAGGCAGCTCAATGCGGGTTTTAACGGATGTGTGCCGTATACGGCTGATCTCGCTTAATATGAGCGGCGTCATTTTCCGTACGCAAAAGACATAGGCTTTTGTATGGTCCATGAGAATATCTCCCAGGCAGGAACGCTCCATACCAATGTGCATCAGGGCGCCCAGATAATCTCTATGCGTCAGAGATTCGGCATACTTTTCCTGAAGAGGAGTGATAGATACACAGTCCATTGGAAAACTTGCCTCAAAGATAAGAGCATCAGGTAGGAAGGCTGCCATCTGACGCTCTGCTGCTTCGTATCCGCCGGAAAGCACAAGATTTACACCAAAGCTTTCTACAGACAGACACTGTAAAATATGAAGTTCATGTAAATCAAGAAAATCAGAATACACCGCCATGTTTCGGCTATAGGCCCTGTGGGCCAGATCCGTGAGGTGGCGTCTGATTACTTCATCCGCATTCATAATCAGTAACTCATACGGGCAGAAGGCATCTCTGAGCCATTATCCATAATCTGTTGGAAATCGCCGGAAATATCTACATTGGCAGGGGCCATGATGAAAATATAACTGGATGCTTTCTGTAAAGTTCCGCCTACCGCATAACATGCGCCACAGCAAAAATCAAAAATTCTTTGGGCCATATCTACATCGACACCTTCCAAGTTCAGAAATACGGTACAACCCGCAAGAAGGGTATCGGCAATCTCCTGTGTATCATCCATTCCTTTCGGTTTAATTCCACATACCTCCATATTGGGGACGTTGGAACGTCCTGTCATTGGTGTTATTTTTGAGCTGTTCCTGGGTTTTGCTGCAAGTTTGCCCTTGGACGATGTTGTTGTCTTTGCCGGCTCCTTTACGTTCCGGGCAGAAGCGGTTTTTTTCGGAGCCAGGTCATCGTCAAAATCATCGTCATCGTCCAGTTTTTTGAAAAAACGTTTTCTGGGTCTGGCATCTTCCTGAATATCGTCTTCTTCATCAAAGAATTCGTCATCATCATCATAATCATCATTAAGTTTAACTGCATTTAAGAATTTGTCGAATATACCCATCACACTCTCCCATCTCTACTTACTGTCTTGCCGTGTAATCACGTTCTCCGAATACTCCTGTGCCCACACGGACCATTGTGGAGCCTTCCTCTATAGCCACTTCATAATCATTTGTCATACCCATACTTAAAACACGCATGCTGACATTATTGATGTTTTTCATGGCAATGTCAACACTTAATTGTTTTAATTTAGAAAATACAGGCCGATTTTCCTCCGGATTGTTTACAAAAGGCGCTATCGTCATCAGTCCCTCAATTTTCAGGTTGGGGAGAGCTGCCATACTTTCCACCAGTCCGATGGTCTCTTCCGGCGTCACACCGAATTTTGTATCTTCCCCGGCCACGTTGACTTCCACAAGAACGGATACAGTGCAGCCTTTTTTAACAGCTTCTTTGCTGATAATCTCAGCCAGGTGCAGGGAATCTACAGAATGGATCAGACAGGTTTTGTCTATCGCTGTACGGACTTTATTTGTCTGCAGATGGCCGATCAGATGCCAGCGGATATCCTTGGGGAGAAGATCACGTTTCCGAATCAGCTCCTGTACCTTGTTTTCTCCGAAATCCCTCTGGCCGACGCCATAAGCTTCCTCAATCATGACTTCAGGTTTTGTCTTACTGACAGCAATCAGGGTCACATTTTCCCGTCTGCGGCCGGCTCTCTGGCAGGCGGCGGAGATTTTATTCTCCACCGCCGTCAAATTCTCAGCAATCATACTTGTCTCCTTTAAAATAGTATTTCATCTTCCTGTACAGTATTGCTGTCCAGTACAATGTTGTCGTACAACGACAGTCCATAGGAAGTACCTGTGGCCACAATACAGTATTCCTCATTCTGATCAATGATCTCTATTTTACGGAATACCGCATAGCCTTTGTTTACGCAGTACACTCCCTCCAGCTGGGCGATATCTTTCACCGTGAAGGTCTGGTTAGAGTTTTCCATAAGCAGGACGTCTCCGTCTGCAAACTCCTGGGTATCTACATAATAATACTCTTCATCGCTTTCGTAAATTGTGGCATTGATAAATTCCGTGGATGTATTCCCGTCTTTATCCGTCACTCTTTTGAGAAATCCAATGTCCGAACTGTTCTCCACATTCACGGCAAATTTTTTGGAAATCAGATAGAAATCCTTCGAAACAACCGAAGAAACCGGTATCTTTAATCCGGTTTCAGAATTGGTTACCAGTTCTATATCCAGAAAACGTTCTGTAACAAACCGGATCATACCGGAACTGAACGTGATCATGGCATAAATACCATCTGACTTGGTGAGCAGTTTCAATTCACCATTCATGGATGAATCATCTTTCAAAAATTTAACTTTAATGCTCTCCCGCCCTTCCAGGCGGGACGCCTGGGAGGAGGTAAGCTGAATCAATATGGACCAGGTATCGTTGTCAATCAGCTTGTACACCGGAGCTCCGGCAGTCACTTTCTCTGCGGTTTTTAGATTTCGGTATTGATAAGAGGAACGGTCAAAATCTGCTGATGTGACACTCTGCTCCGTCACATTTTCATATCCGTCCTCAGAATAAACGATTACGCCGTTTTCCGGTGACTGATAAACAGTACCCTGTCCCGAAAGCATAGCTGTGCTGCTGCCGCCCTCCAGTCCCGCATAATTTAAAATACTGCCGGATAGGGCATACTTAAATGCATATACATCATTAAAATGAGCCGGGTCAAAGGAATTGGCAAACTGGGCCACCAGGGATCTCACCCCATTTAAAGATTCCTCAGACAACTTTGTTTCCCCAGTGGTTTTTGGGGGTGTCTGGCTCAGAGAATAGACGGCTCCGGCCTTGCGTACTTTACGCCCCTCCAGGGCATAATAATTCACATATCCTTCATTATTGGCTGTAATCAGTGTTTCGCTTCGTACAGCAATAGCCGTATAAGTCTGATTACGGGCCAGAGGCCCTGCTGTCACCTGGCAGGTAGAAATATGCGTAGTCGTGGCATATATGAAAATACATATGATAATATAGACCAGAATGGCTCCGAACAGTATAATACCGATATTCAGAGTGAAAGGAGAACGCCGCTGCTCCTTCTCTTTCTTTTCGCCTGACTGCAATGCAAAATCTCCTTACCATAAATGTATTTACGATTTTAACATTTTTGTAATATTATTACAAGAAGAAATTCAATTTTTTTCATACCAATGTATAAAAATGGAAAAAAAGTACATCCTAAGAGAAAATTCCATCAGGAGGACATTAGTAATGAATGTAAAAGGTTTAGATTACACTGCATTGACAATTGCAATTATCGGAGCGGTCAACTGGGGCCTGATTGGCTTTTTCAGTTTTGATCTGGTAGCCTGGATTTGTGGCAATATGTCCTGGCTGTCCCGTGTCATTTATGCCCTTGTGGGGCTGAGTGGTCTGTATATTATCAGCCTTTACGGTCGTGTGACCGGCATGTCTGCTCAGCATCAGGCATAAAAAATGATGAATTTTCCGACGTTCTCAGTACGCAGAAAAGCTGCCATTGGCAGCTTTTCTGTACTTTATAGCAATTCATCAGCATTCAATATGGATTTTATCAGCAATGGTTTCCGGAATCTCATGTCTGTCCAGAGATACGCTCAAAATAAAGGTCAGATCAAAAATTTTGCCAATCTTGTCCAGTTCCTGAATCGTGGCTGTGATGTCTTTCCCTTCCAGGTGGGCAACTTTCAGAAAACTGTCAAGATACATTTGCTCAAGATCATGATCCTGAGAGATAATACCGAGGATGAATCCGATAAACTCATCAGAATTTCTGAGTCCAAAGCTTGAAGCATCGATCAGACGAATCTTATTATTCAGTTCCAGCATGTGCTTGGAGCTCTTATCAATATATACAATATTACCGTTCGCAGTCTTAATTGAAGTGTTGGCTCTGTCCAAAAGCTGCTTAGTCTTTCCTTTCCCTTTATTGCCGATAATCATTTGAACCATAGCAGTTTCCTCCTTAGATACTTATGTAACAGCCGCGTTATGTGCCGTTCCATTGCTTACTAAAATTATAGGATATTTGTCACATAATTACAATCTTTTTTTGGAATTTCTCATAAAATTTATGAAGTTATGTTACTGTTCGTACCTGAGGAGCGAACAGTAACGAGATGGTTACGAGTTTATTTGGTTTAAGAGTTGATTCATGTCATCATAAAGATTATCCTTTGTAGTGGCCCGCATCACAATAGAGATATAAGGTTCGCCGTATTTATTCTGACTCAGAATGGCCAGGCAGTTGCCGGCCAGACTGGTTGTTCCGGTTTTTCCGCCGAGAACGGTCACGCCGTTTGGCATCGCTTCCTCTCCGGTCAGATAATGATCTGTGGAATCCAGATAAATATTCGCGGTTTTATTATTTCTGGATAAGGTCATGGTATAGTTGGGTAACTGCATGGTATCCACGAAATATTCGTATTTCAGAGCTTCATTCAACATGAGATAGATATCATATACTGTCGTATAGTGATTTTTGTCGTGAAGGCCGTGAGGATTTATATAATGGGTTCCCGTAGCCCCGATCGCAAGAGCCTCCTGGTTCATCATCTCAACATAGTGATCGATGGAACCGCCCACATGGCGGGCGATAGCCATGGCGCAGTCATTACCGGAATATACTAAAAGTCCATGGAAAAGCTCATCCATACTGACCCTGTCCCCTACTTTCAACCCGGCCACCTGAGAGCCGGATTCCAATTTCAGATCCTCTTCTGTGATGGTTACGATATCATCCATATTGCCATATTTAATGGCTACAATAGAAGTCAGTATTTTGGTGATACTGGCGGGATATACTTTTTCAAACATACTTTTACCAAAAAGAACTGTTCTGCCTCCCACATCAAACAGAGCGCCAGATTCTCCTTCATGGATGCTGAGCTCCGCATTTTCCACATCTCCGTCGGACACACACAGCCCGGCGGCAAAGGGGGTAAAACGCATCACCTCGGCGGGGTCTCCCGCAGTATTTTTGTCGATTTGATCTGCGTATGCGTAAGTCAGATCAAGATTGCGCCCCTTTTGCAGATATAAGCCGGCCAGGATACAGATCATCACAAAAATGGTCACAAGTATCAGCGAGGCAAAAACTCTGATCCAGATTTTTCTACGCTGCCGTTTACTTTTTTTGGCTTTTTTGTTTTTTTTAGGTGTTGTATCTATAGATTTCACGCCAGTCCAAATCTCCTCTTTCTAATGATTTGATCAGCATTTCTGCCGTGGCCAGATTGGTTGCCAGGGGGATATTGTATAAGTCGCACTGTTTGAACAGTGTATATACATCCCGGTCATTTCTGGGGGATATGGACGGTTCTTTGAATACGATCAGCATGTCTAACTGAGATTGCTCAATAAAAAGAGCCATCTGCTGATCTCCGCCAATTTCTCCAGCCAGAAACTTATATACGGATAAATTTGCCGCCCGTTCAATGGTTCGACCTGAGGTACCTGTAGCAAAAAGCTGATGATCTATGAGAATGCCGCGGTAGGCAATGCAGAAATCCTCCAGCAGTCCCTTTTTTGTATTATCTGCGATAAATCCTATATTCAAGCTTTCTCACCTCCTGGATATGTTCGATTCTGCAACCCCACATTCAATATGAAGCCTATACCGATATACAGGCTGACAATGGACGTAAGGCCATAGCTTACAAAAGGCAAAGGGGTACCTGTATTAGGGAACAGTCCTGTAGCCACACAGATATTAATGAAACTCTGCAAAGCGATAACAGAACCGACGCCGCAGCAAATGAGCGTGCCGGAAAGGTCTTTCGCTTTCCGGCTCGTCACAATGCACTCGATACTGATCAGAAATTCGAGTATGATCAAAGCTGCGCTTCCCAAAAAACCTAACTCCTCTCCCGCTACGGCGAAAATAAAATCTGTCTGGATCTGGGAAACGAAATTACCGTTGTTGGCGCTGACTTCATTGTTTTTCAGTCCTTTTCCTTTCAACTGTCCTGAGCCAATGGCGATGATGGAATTTTCCTGCTGGGTATTATCCTGCTGATATTCCTCCTCGTCGGGATAGAAAAAAGCCATAACTCTGTTCTTCTGGTATTCTTTTATAATTGGCAGATCTGTCTGCGTGACCAGAACGAGATATATAATAAGGAGCGGTATCACTGCCAGGATTGTACCGCCGATAATTTTATAGCTCAATCCGGACACATACATCAGGAGACCAAAAACTGCTATCAGTGTAATCGTATTTTTCAGATCCGGCTGTATCAGAACCAGTGTCAGAGGCAGAGCCAGCAGGACAATAGACATAAAAATGGTTTTTATCGTATTCAAATTGTTTTCATGATCCATCAGAAACCGGGCAAAAAACAAGATCAGCATGATTTTCGCAGGTTCAGTGGGCTGAAATTGAAAACCGAAAATATTCAGCCATCGTGTTGCCCCTCCGGTGGTTTTGCCGGCCAGACGGACGATTAAAAGCAGCACGCTGTTAAAAATATAGATCAGCCAGTAAAAATTCAATACCCAGCTATAATCAATCAACGACACAATGATCATGGCCACAATCCCCAGGGCCACGCCGAAAATCTGCCGGTTCTGCAGAGATTCTTTGGCGCTGCCGACTAAAGCCACGCCCATGGCGCTGGTAAGTAACAACCAGAAAACAAGCCGAAAATTATAGTTTTTTAAACGATATAGTCTTAGCATACGTACACCTTATTTCTGTAAATCAAGAAACTTTCGCTTTACATATGGAACCTCTGGGCCGCCTCTTTTAACGGCAGATACGCCGTAATGACCGGCGGTTTTTGAGAGACCCGGAAATCAACATGCTCCTGATCCACGGATATGTAACGGGACACAGAACTGATGATATCTTTTTTCAACATTTTCAGAAGATCCGGGGAACAGCCCATACGGTCCGACAGAATCAGTATCTTTAAACGGTCTTTGGCAACGTGACAAGATTTTTTTCCGCGAAAAAACATCGCACAGCACCTCCGATACTTTTATTTTCTGAACAGACGGTTCCAGAAACGTTTTTTACCCTGAATATCCAGATAGGGAACCTCCTCTCCCATCAGCCTGCGGCTGATATTCTGAAATGCGCGGCCGCTTAAAGAATCCTGTCCGGCCACCGTCTCTCCGCGATTGGTGGATATGACGATATCCTCATCGTCGGGAACCACCCCGATCATGGGAATTGCCAGAATCTCTTCCACATCTTCTACGGACATCATATCTCCGTTTTTTACCATATCGGGTCGGATACGGTTGATAATAATATGGACTTTTGTCATCTCATTGGCTTCCAGAAGACCGATAATCCGGTCGGCATCGCGGATGGCGGATACTTCCGGCGTGGTTACAACCAGAGCCCGGTCGGCCCCGGCAATGGCGTTTTTAAACCCCTGCTCAATGCCGGCGGGACAATCCAGAAGCACATAGTCAAATTCCTTGCGCAGATCATCGCAGAGCTTCACCATCTGCTCCGGTTCTACAGAAGATTTGTCCCTGGTCTGGGCTGCCGGAAGCAAAAAAAGATTGGTGTAACGCTTGTCCCGGATTAGAGCCTGCTTTAACCGGCAGTTTCCTTCGATCACATCTACCAGATTGTAGACAATCCGATTTTCCAGGCCGATGACCACATCCAGATTACGCAGGCCGATATCCGTGTCCACCATGACGGTTTTCTTGTCTGCCATGGCCAGACCGGCCCCCAGATTTGCTGCGGTAGTTGTCTTGCCAACCCCGCCTTTTCCTGATGTAATGACGATTACCTCACTCATAAAACATCCTCCTCTTTTTACGCTGTCTTCTGTACATTTTGATTCTTAATCGTGCTGTTCATTAGAAGCGTCACTGATAGTCGCTTTACCTGTGAGTATTTCCTCGTCTTCTTTTAGCTTAAAGTAATAATTAAATACATCCTTGGCGATCATGGCCGCATTTGTTGAGGAGTAGCCATGGGCCACACGGACGCAGATTGCCATCTCGGGACTGTCAAAGGGCGCATATCCGATGAATACGCCGTGGGGAGAACGGTTTTTGCTCTCCTGAGCCGTTCCCGTTTTTCCGGCCACCTCCACATCCAGATCATCGTAATAATTCTTTGTGGCGATCACCTGGCGCATGCCTTCATGAACGATATCCCATACGTTTTGATCCACTTCCAGAACACTTTCTACCTCCGCCTTATAGTCTTCCAGCAGATTGCCGTCTGAATCGGTGGCTTTATCCAGGATGGTCATCTTATAGCTTACGCCACCGCTGGCTAAGGTGGATACATAGCGGGCCAACTGTGAAGTCGTATAGTTATGGGTACCCTGTCCGATGGCGGAAGGGATCGGCATACTGTTGGAGATCTGAGGATCACTTTCGGAGATCTCAATACCGGAATTTTTATCCATATTAAATACTTTACAGTATTTTTGGATCATATCCATAGCCTGCACTTCGCTGAACACTCCCTTATTGTTGGTGCCCAGCTGGTAAGCGGCGTCACAGAAAAAAACGTTGCAGGATTCTTTGATAGCCTCAACCATATTCAGATCTCCGTGACCCCAGCGGTTCCAGCACCGCAGCGGAGAACCGGTAATTTTATCAAAAGTACCGGTACAGTCTATTTCCGTATCTTCTGTCAGAATGCCCTCTGTCAGAGCGCCCACCGCTGTCACGGGCTTAAATGTAGAGCCTGGCGCCGTCTTCTGCTGGGTAGCTTTATTATAGAAGGGTTCGGACAAATCATTCAACAGCTGATTGTAGTAATCAGCATCCATGGTGTTGGCCAGCTTGTTGTTATCATAACCCGGATAAGAAACCACTGCCCGAAACTCGCCTGTGTTGGGATCTGTAATTACGGCCGAACCGGAACAGGGGTCTAGGGCCAGCTGTGCCGGAGTAAGTTCAAGATTTGTGATTTTCGCACGCATAAAATCGTAGGCCGTCAGATCGCCGGATGAAAGCCGGTTATAAGTGTCGCTGTCTTCTTTCAGGATGCCCTGGTCATACAGGGTCATACACAGTTCTGAGGGCCGAATCTTGTCATCCAACAGCAAATATTTGTAGATGATTTTGGAAAACCCGCTGTCGGATTTCAGATAATCCTGAACATAAGCGGACAGGGCGGCCAGAATTTCGTCTGTGGCCAGATAATCCGTGTTTTCTGCAATAATGGAGACATCCACCCAGTTTTTGCTGACTGCATAGCTCAGATAATCATAGAGGGAGATTTTTTCCTCTGTAGTCCATGCTTTGTAGGTGTCGTCGGATTTATCGACGGCATTACTGATCAGTATTCCCGTATCCGACAACATTTCATTGACGATATAGCTCTGGTATGCCTTGTACTCGTTGGAAAGCTCCTTATAGGGAGTCTGTTCATCCCCGCTCAACTGCCTGTTCAATTTTTCAAAAATGTTTGCCTGCTCGTCTTCAAAAATGCTGTTGATCTTTTTTTCCTTTTCGCTGGCATCCGCTGCGGAAAAATGATGATAATCTACAATATTGTTGTTGATCAGCGAAAAATAGGCATCATATATGGCAATGGGAATAGATGACGTATCCGTATCGTCCCCCACATTAAATTCTTTGATATTTTGCAGGTTCGTAAGCAGGATACCGGCAATTCTCTGTTCAAGGATATGGTAGGTGGCTATCTGAAGATTGGTATCGATGGTGAGGTACACATCGTTGCCCTGAACGGGAGCTACCCGGGATTCTTCGTCAATCTCCAATACTTTGCCCAGATTATCTACGGAAACTGTTTCTTTGCCGTCTACACCCTGAAGAACGGTCTCCATCTGCTGTTCGATACCGGATTTGCCGATGATGGAAGTAGAATTATATTTGTCACTCTCTTCTCTCAGCTCCTCCAGTTCCTCTGTGGACGCCTTTCCGGTGTAGCCGATAATCGAGGCAAAATAGAGACTGTCATTATAGACTCTTTTGGAATCCTCCACCACATCCACTCCCTGCAGGGTGGCCTGGCTTTCCATGACTGCCGCCACTGTTTCTTCAGACACATCCGTGGCAATCGTAACCGGAAGATATTTCTGGTAACTGGTGGTAAAAAGCTGGTAACGGATACAGGCAATTTTCAGGATTTCTTCCTTGGTCAGTTCAGCCGGGAAGCCGACTTCCTCCAGTTCTTCGGCTGTATAAGGCTTTTTACTGGTGTCTGGTTTGCCGTCGGGCAGGATCATAAAAGAATTACTCAGACTGCTGCCAACCAGGCCCTGCATCAGCTCTTCTGCCGTGGCCTCCGCCTGTTGGGGCGTCATATCTTCAATCTTCTGTTTGCCGTAAACATCGGCTTTGAAACGGGCCAGAGTCACTCCCTCTACACTGTATTTATAATTTCCGTGCTCATCCAGAGCGATATGAAAATCTGTATTGATCGTATCGCCATTTTCTTCAATAGTCTGGATCAGCCGGTATATTTCGCTGTTCAGGCTCAGATTTTTACTGCGGGTAGAGCTGTAGGAGCCATTATCTTCCAGAGTAACAGAATAGGATAAGACATTATAGGCCAACAGCTTGCCATTACGGTCAAAGATATTGCCACGGGTACTTTTTATACCTCTTTCCTTGGTAGTCTGAATGGAAAAACGGTTTGCATAAGTCGCGCCGTTGATAATTTGCAGGTCATACAGCTTATGAATCAGTATGCCTGCCAGACAGACGAAAAAAAGTATCAGTACGGTGGTTCGTTTCAATGCAATTTTTTTGAAAAAAGATTTTATTTTTTTAGCCATGGTAATCTCTGACCTTCCCTTTCGTTTCCTGTTGTCAGATTATTGATTCGATAATAGATTCGATAGAGAATCAGCGTCACTAGGGTTGTGTAAACCACTTCCGGGATTATGATGTGCCATACATAATAGAATGTCTGGGTCCTTCCCCGTAAAAGGAACTGAGATCCATAGATCACCAGTCCATATGCCAGATCGCTGATGGCAACCAGCACCATGGGCACCTTCACATCATCGTCATAGTAAACTTTGCAGAGCATACCGTTGAGGAAACCGATATACATGTATACAAGGGCATAAAAGCCCAGTAAGTCACCGTAAAAGATGTCAATCATCAGGCCGGAAAAAAAGCCGGTAAAAAGTCCCGCTTTCTTTCCGCGCATGAAACCGTTAGACACTGTCAGGATCAGCAGCAGGTTCGGGACCACCGAAGCGATGGAGATCGCCGGAAACAATGTGGTCTGCAGGAGAAAGGTTAAAAATATTTCAAGGGCTGTCACTACTTTTTGAATCATTTCTTTTCTCCAGTTTTCTTTAGTTCCTTAATCACAAGCACTTCCTGCAGGTGTCGGAAATCTACCACCGGAATCAGATATCCGTATTTGGTCAGATTATTGGAATCGTAATTGATCTCGCTGATATAGCCAATCAGGATTCCTTTTAAAAATTTGTCGCTGATATTGGAAGTAACGATCTTGTCCCCCACGCTTACCAGATCCTCTGTGTCGCTGAGCTGGATGAAGTTCAGCTTGCCGTCCTCGATCAGTGTCAAATCTCCCGCTACCAGACAATTGTCCAGCGTGGAGGATACCATGGCGCTGACATTACTGGCATCGTCAATAATGGTGCGGACCGCGGCCCAGTCAGGACCCGCCTCGGTAACAATACCGCAGAGCCCGCCGCCCGCAATCACATTCATATCTACTTCAATGCCGTCTTTCGTGCCCTTATCGATTGTAAAGGTGTTATACCAGTTTCCGGGATTTTTCGATATGACAGAAGCAGCCACTTTATCATACTCTGCGTAATCCATATCCAGAGAATACAGACTTTCGAATCTTTCCAGCTTGTCCTGATCCTGTAAAAGCAGATTGTTCTGCTCGGTCAGGGTATCCACTTTTTGCTGCAGCTCTTCATTTTCCTGCTGCAGAGCGCGGATATCCTCGAAGCCACGTCCCTGATTATACAGCCAGTTGCCGATGCTGTTGATTCCTTTCTGGAAAGGGACCACGGCATAACCGGCTACGGATTGGACGGAATCCAGAGGAAGGCGGGCCGTATAGGCAAATAGGAGCAGAGCGACACAGAGAATCGTCATAACCACCAATATATTTTTACTTCTAAAGGACAGTTTTTTCCTGTTTTTCATAAATAATCTATTCCCCGTTTAAAGATAGCTTTGTTTTTTACGTTTTTGCTTTTTTGCCGGAAAAGCCCAGGCTTTCCTCAGGTCATGAGAGAGCAGAATTTCCCTGAGGCCATGAATGGTACCCTCGTCAGAAAATTGGGATACAACCACAGGACAATCCAGCTCATCGGCCAGATAGCGGTCGATACCGGGCATGGCTGAAGTACCTCCCATTAAATGAAAACCCTCTTTCTGGACATACTCCCTGACCTGAGGCGGCGTACGTTCCATAACCGTGCGGATTTCCTCTGCGATCCGTGCCATAGTACGGCGGCAGGCCTCGCTGACCACGCCCTCCGTCACCGGTATCTCTTTGGGAAGGCCGGTGACGGAGCTGATACCGATAACTTTTCGGGCTTCTTTTCTGTCATGCCCCAGATCAGCCATGGATGTCTTCAGGCGGACAGCCGTGCGTCGACCGATAAAAAGCTGCTGTTTACGGCGTACATCGTCTACAATAGCCTGATCCAGCGTATAGCCACCCAGAGGACAGACACGGCTTAAGATCACTCTGGCATCCGCAATCACAGATATTTCCGTGCTTTGCGCGCCGATATTGACGATCATTTCACCTTTTGTAGTTTTGATGGAAATCCCCAGAGCCACCGCATCGGCAATGGGCCGATAGACGAGATACACTTTGCTTTTGCGAAGCTCACCGACCCTTGCAAGAGAATAGTAGGCTCTCTTTTCAATCTCGGTCATATCGGTTGGTACGGCAAAAAACAGCAGCGGGTCTTTACCAACGAACCGGCCTGTTTTTTTGAGAAGTGTATAGAGAATAATCTCCAGATGTGTGATATCTGCGATCATACCGTCTGCCATAGGGGTGGATACACGGATGTTTTCCGGCGTTTTTTCGTACATTTCATAAGCCTCGTTACCTGCAGCCAGGTAGGAGTCTCTGTCTATGACAGCAATCATATTCTTTTCTTTAACGATGGTATCCCGTTTTACAGCGTAGATTTTCACTACGTCACTGCCGAGATCTATGCCATATTCCTGCCGAAATATCATGTAAATCCTTTCAAAACCAAGTCAGATCAGATAACCTGCCTCTCGAAAACTGACATACCGATGATCTCCAATCACGATATGATCCAGTAAATGTAAGCCGATAATTTCTGCCGCCTGACGTATCCGTTCAGTCAGCAACGTATCCTCCCGGCTCGGCGCCGGGTCACCGCTGGGATGGTTGTGGAGAAGGATCAGATTGACAGCGTGATATTGCAGCGCCGTAATCAATACCTCCCGCGGTGTCAGTACAGAAGTGTTTGCCGTACCCATAGACATACACTGCTCTCCCAGCAATTGGTTCTTTGTGTTCAGCATCATCAGAAAAATCTTTTCCTGTTCTTCGTGACGCAGAATCTCCATATAGTAATCGGCGATGGTTTCGGGGGCGTCGAAAGATAATGTCCGTCGGGCCTCTGTCCTGGCCAAACGTTTGCACAGCTCGCCGATGCATTTTGTCTGTATTGCTTTTACAGTGCCCACACCCGGAATATCTGTCAGTTCCTGTAAAGATAAGTGATGTAAAGACAGAAGCCCTGTCTCACTGCGGGAACGGTACAGGATCTCCCGCGCCAGGTCAAGGGCTGATTTCCCCCGGGTACCCGTGCGCAGGATCACGGCCAGCAGCTCTGCGTCCTGCAGGGCTTCCGGGCCGTACTGCAGACATTTTTCATAGGGTCTGTCTTCTGTGGGCAATTCTTTCATTCGTAACCATTGTTTTTCCATTTGACCTCCTGTTTCTCTCTTCAGGCGTCAATGCTGTATAAATACAGTCACAGGAAAATACAATTATTCTAACATACAATCCAGGTAAAGTATACCAATTCAAAAAAATTTCATACTTTTATTATGCTTTATTACGAATTCACTCCTGCATCGCGGGTAACCCGATATTTTCTGCGGATGGCTTCTGCCACCCGGATGCCGTCCATAGCTGCGGATGTGATGCCTCCGGCATATCCGGCGCCTTCCCCGCAGGGATAGATTCCCGCAATATTGGATTCCAGGGTCTCTCCCCGTTCCATACGGACAGGGGAAGAGGTACGGCTCTCGATGCCGCTCAGCAATCCGTCAGGACGGCCAAAGCCGTGAATGAGATGATCAAAGGCGCTGACACCCTGTTCGATGGAGATTCCGATGGGTTCCGGCAGGATACTTCTCAGGTTTGTAAGACTCCAGTCTCCCTTAATACAAGGGGCCACGTCTCCCAGCACAGTACTGGGATGATTGCGGCAAAAATCTTCAAAAAGCTGCACGGGAACGCGCCCGCCGGCCAGGGCATAAGCCCGCTCCTCCAGCTCCTGTTGGAAAGCTACGCCCCGTAGGGCAGCCGGCGTACCGTCAGAACCATAGGGGAGATAATCTTCGGGGGTCACCGTGACAATCAGAGCGCTGTTGGCATTCCGGCTGTCCCGAGCCTGATAACTCATGCCATTGACAGCCAGACGATGGGGCTCTGACGAGGCGTTGACTACATAGCCGCCTGGGCACATGCAGAAGGAATAGACGCTCCTGCCGTTCGCAAGTTTTCGGGTCACTTTATAAGGGGCTGCTCCCACCTCTTTAGGGTCGGCCAACCCGTACTGGGCAAGGTTAATCATGGTCTGAGGATGTTCGATACGAACGCCCACGGCAAAGGATTTGGCAGTCATGGCAAGACCATGGCTGTACAGCATGGAAAAGGTATCTCTGGCGCTGTGCCCGATGGCTGTCACGAGGATTTCTGTGGAAATCCATTCGTCATCGTTGACCACAATTCCTGCCAGTCTCCCTTCTCTTACCTCCAGCCCGGTCAGTTGATGGCGAAAGAGAAACTGACCGCCCAGCCGTTCTGTTTCTTTACGCATAGCTTTTACGATATCGATTAAAATATCCGTGCCGAGATGGGGTTTCTGGTCATAAACGACGGTGGGCGGCGCGCCGAAACGAACAAAGGTTTCCAGCACCAGCCGGTTTCGTCCGGCAGGGTCTTTGACGGAAGTGTTCAATTTACCATCAGAAAAAGTGCCTGCCCCCCCCTCCCCAAATTGGACGTTCGACCGGATGTCCAGCGTGCCTGTATCCCAGAAATGACCGACTCTCTCTTTCCGCCGGGAAACATCGTCACCCCGTTCCAGAATCAAGGGACGGTAGCCATGGGAAGCCAGCATGTACGCGCAAAAAAGCCCTGCCGGACCACTGCCTGCAATGACCGGACGGCCTGACAGGGGGATCTCTCCTTCATCCGGAAAACGGTAGGGTGTTTCTTCATGTAGAAGGATCGTCCGTCCGTCGATCTTTTTTTTCAGCTTCTCTTCTCTGGATACGACGCAGTCCACGGTATAAATATAGAAAAGTTCCGGTTTCTTTCGGGCGTCGATGGATCGGCGTACGATCCTGCAGGAAATCAGCCGGTCCGCAGAAATACCCAGGATTCGGCATATTTTGTGCCGCAGATATTTCCGGTCATGGGATATGGGACATTTGATCTGCTGCAATCGAAGCATGGCAATCTCCTTCCTGATAGGGTATGTCATAAGATCAGTCTTTTCATCTAAAGGATTTCAACTATTGTCCCGGTGGGAAGCTGCCCTTCCCGCCAGAGCTCCGGTGGACCAGGCCCATTGCAGGTTATAACCTCCGCAATCCCCGCAGACGTCCAAAATTTCACCGGCAAAATAAAGGCCGGGAACCAGACGTGATTCCATAGTCATAGGATTTACCTCGGACAGACTGACGCCGCCGCTGCACACCTGGGCCCGTTCAAGAGAATGGGCCCCCTTAACGGGGACAGGATAGGCTTTCAGCAGTTTTGCGTATGCCTCCGGTGTGCGGGGACTTTTTCCGGTTATGACACGGATCATTTTATCGGGAAGCAGCCCCACAAAGAGCTCCTGGTCCGTCAGGCCCCGTCGTGCATCCTTTCGATCCGCCAGGAAAGCTTCCAGCTCATCGTCTGTAAATTCCGGCAGTAAATCCAATGTGAGGAGGACATGGTGTCCTTTCTGGACGGCCCGAATGGCGTCTATACTGACCTGGAAAACAGGAATGCCGGACACACCGTATTCGGTAAATTGGATCTCTCCCATTTCCCGTCGGCACTCTTTGTCGTTGATGTACAGTGTCACCATACCGTCCATACGCACGCCGGCCCACTGGCTATAGGCCTTTCCCCTCCCCCGCAGAGGGACAAGAGCCGGCAGCGGCGGAACGATGCTGTGCCCCAGCCTGGCAGCCAGCTCCATGGTATCTGCGGAAGAGCCCTGTACCGACGAGGCCGGCCCGCCGCCGCAGAGGATGATCCGGTCAGCCGGATACTGCCAGCCCTCTGTGTGTACAGTAAACCCTTTTTCGAAACGGTCGACGCCGGTCACATGCTCCCGGGTTTTAATCCGTACTTTACGGCGGCGGGCTTCATCCTCCAGAAGTTTCAAGACGGCCTGGGCCTGTTCGCAGTAGGGATAGATCCAGCCGTTTCTGTTTTTGGTGAAAATGCCCAGTTTTGTAAAAAAACCGATTGTCTTTTGAGCGGTAAAGCGCTGCAGTACCACCTCGGCAAAGAGAGGATCGCCGCCATGGTAATGACGTATGTCCTGATCCGTGTTGGTTATATTGCATTTGCCGTTTCCGGTTACCAGGAGTTTCTTTCCCGGCCGGTCATTTTGTTCCAGCACAGTGACCCGGCTGCCGTTCTTTGCTGCCCACAGGGCGGCCATCAGCCCTGCGGGGCCTCCTCCTACGATACAGATGTCCATAGATAATCTCTCTCCTGACGGAAATTCTTTACAACTTTACAGCTTTACAATTCCTGATTCATACAATTTCTGCAGGCTCATCAAGATACCGATTTTCGCATGGTACCAGGTCAGCCCTCCCTGGAAATATACGGTATAGGGCGGCCTTATGGGGCCGTCGGCGCTCAGTTCGATGGACGAGCCCTGAACGAAAGCTCCGGCGGCCATGATCACATCGCTGTCATAGCCGGGCATTGCCCAGGGTTCCGGCGTCACAAAGCTGTCCACCGGAGCGGCGGCCTGGATACCCTTGCAGAAAGCCACCACGCCCTCCGGTGTACCGAGCGTTACGGCCTGGATAATATCATGGCGGCTCTCGCTGCCGTTTGGCGTCACCGAGAATCCCAGTTTTTCATAAATGTTGGCGGCAAATACGGCACCCTTTAAGGCCCCCGCCGTCACTGTTGGGGCCAGGAAAAATCCCTGGTAGAAATCTTTATTTACATGCAGGGTGGCGCCCACCTCCCGGCCAAGTCCCGGTGAAGTCAGACGACAGGCACAGTTCTCAATCAGATCTGTCCGGCCGGCAATATAGCCACCTGTGGGAGCCAGGCCGCCTCCTGGATTTTTGATCAGCGATCCGACCAGCAGATCCGCGCCCACGTCGGACGGTTCGGACAATTCCACAAATTCGCCGTAGCAGTTGTCTACCATGCAGATCAGATCCGGTTTCACGGATTTCAGAAAAGAGATCAGTTCGCCGATCTGCTTTACGGAAAAGGTGGGACGGGTCAGATAGCCTTTGGAACGCTGAATGGCCGCCAGTTTTGTTCTGGGCGTAATGGCGGCCTGTATGGCCGGATAGTCAAAGGAGCCGTCTTCCAGAAGCTCCACCTGACGGTAACGGATGCCGTACTCGGCCAGGGACCCCCGGGAAGGCCGGATACCGATGACCTCCTCCAGCGTGTCGTATGGCTTGCCCACCGGAGATAAAAGTTCGTCTCCGGGGCGCAGGTTGGCTGCCAGGGCCACTGCCAGGGCATGAGTACCGCAGGCGATCTGCGGCCGCACCAGCGCGGCTTCCGTGTGGAACGTGCGGGCGTAAACCTGCTCCAGCGTGTCTCTTCCTATATCATTGTAGCCATATCCGGTGGTGCCGTACAGGCAGGCCTCACTTACTCTGCTCTCCTGCATCGCCTGGAGGACCTTAAGCTGATTCACTTCTGCATGGACATCAAATTCGTCAAAACGATTCCGCAGATTTTTTTCTGTTTCCTCCCCAAAAGTCAATACTTTTCGACAGATGCCAAGCTGTTCGTATACGTGCTGTTTTTCCGTTGTCATGTTTTCTCCTCTCCTTTACACACATCAGCGCCGTAGCCGTATGGCCCTGTGCCGATGCCCGTTCCCTGTACAAGCGGCAAAAGACAGATTTTCTGTCGGCATTTATGCGCATATTCCCCGTTCTGTCAGGGTTTGAACCATAAACGCCAGCATCTGCCAATCGTCGTATTCGAAATCTGTTTTATCGACCCAAATGACATCCTTTTCCCGTTTAAACCAGGTGATCTGCCGCTTGGCGAAATGGCGCGTATCCCGTTTGATCCGGTAAACGGCTTCTTCATAACTGATCGTTCCGTCCAGATAATCCAGCAATTCCTTATATCCGAGGCCCTGCATGGAAACCAGCCGTCGTTCACAGCCCATGGCGGCCAACCGTCGTACCTCATCCAGAAGGCCCTGGGCCAACATGCTGTCCACTCGCCGATCGATCTGTCTGTACAGCCGCTCCCGCTCATCGTTGAGTACAAAATAGGCGAAGGCATATGGGGATTCCTTCCGCTGCTGCTCCTGATTATGGACGGATATAGGCTGTCCGGTCAGATGATAGTATTCCAGAGCCCGAATCACCCGCTTGGTGTTGTGGGGATGAATGGCCTGGGCAGAAACCGGGTCCACCGCCCTCAGTTTGTCGTGCAGGGCCTCTGGTCCGTCTCTTAGCGCCAAGCCGTCACAGGCCGTCCGGAATGCCGGGTCATCTTCAGATTCCGTAAAGTCGATGTCCCGGACTACAGCCTGTATATAAAATCCCGTGCCGCCCACTAATATGGGGATATGACTCCGACTGTAGATCCCCTCCATGGCCGTTCGGGCCATCTGCTGGAAGGTGACCACATTGAAAGGCTCTCTGGGATCAAGTACATCAATCAGATGATGGGGCACGCCCGCCATCTCTTCGCGGGAGATCTTGGCGGAACCGATATCCATATATTTATAGATCTGCATGGAGTCTGCCGATATGATTTCTCCGCCGATCTGCTTTGCCAGCGCAAGGGAAAGCGCAGTCTTTCCCACGGCCGTGGGGCCTGTCAATATGACGAGAGATTTTTTCTCCATGATATCCTCCCTATATGATCCTACGGAATTTTTTCTCCAGTTCCGCCTTGCTCATTTTAATGATGGTGGGGCGGCCATGAGGACACTGGTAGGGGTTGTCCAGCGTCAATAATTCATCAATCAGCCGCTGCGTTTCCGGTATACTCATGCGGCTATTGCCTTTCACGGCAGCTTTGCAGGCCATGGTGGCAATTCGATGACCGATCATCTCCCGGCTGTCCGCTTTTTCCAGGCTGTCGGTACATTCACTGAGTAATTCCAAGAAAAGCCTGTCCGTGGCAATGCCGTAAAGATTATGGGGAACGGAACGGATACAGTAAGCGTCCGGGCCGAATTCCTCCACATCAAAGCCATACTCCGCGAACAGCTCCCTGTGGGTATCCAAAAGCTGCCGTTCCTGCATGGAGGGATGAATGACAATGGGAGGCGATATCATTTGTGAGAAAATTTCTCTCCTTTTGTGCGCTCTGATCATCTGTTCATAGAGTACTTTCTCGTGAGCGGCATGCTGATCGATAATGTACAGCTCCTCTCCTTTCTCAATAAGCCAGTATGTAGTAAAGAGCTGTCCGATGATCCGATAGACGGATCTGTCTTTTCTGGAGAAAGGAAAATTTTCCTTCTTGTCGAAGAGAGACATTTGCTGAAGCCCGGCGGCTGCGGACGCGCCCTCTCTTACACCGTAACGCTTCTCATCTTCCCGCAATACAGAAGCCATTTGTCCCTTCTGGTTGACGGTATCTGTCCGGCTGACGGTATCTGCTGCAGGGACGGCGCTTTTTTCCTGTACGGATGCTCCTTCCCGACCGGGATCATTTTGCGTTGACGGGATTTCTTTTTCCATCCTGCGCAGATATTCTTGCCGGCGTTTCTGCTCAAAGGGTTCCGGCATCTGCATGGGGGCCTGCGTTTTACGGTCTGGTTTTTTTCCTTTTTCCAGCTGCACTTTGGGAATCAATACTGTCCCTCTAAGGGCGTCTGTCAGCACCTGCTTCACTGTCTGGTAAACGTCTTCCTGATCGGAAAAGCGCACTTCCATTTTGGAAGGATGCACATTGACGTCTACTGTCCCGCCGTCAAGTTCCAGGAAAAGACAGGTAAAAGGATACTGGTGCTGCATCAGAAAGCCACGATAGCTCTCTTCTATGGCCTTCATCAGAATGCGGTCCTTCACATACCGCCCGTTCACGTAATAATTCTCAAAATTCCGATTGCCCCGGGATACCGCAGGTTTGCCGATATATCCGTGAATAGATAATCCCTCTCTGCGATGACCGATTTCTATCAGTTCTCCGGTGATATCCCTTCCGTAAATCTGATAAATAATTTCCTTTAGCTTACCGTTCCCCGCCGTCTGAAAACGTATCTGCCCGTTTAACATGTATTTAAAGGAAATCTGCGGATGAGACAGGGCCAGTTGTTCCATATACCCGGTGATGTAATTCCCCTCTGTGGCCGGCGTTTTCAGAAACTTTGCCCTGGCGGGGGTATTATAGAACAGGTTGCGCACCAGGATCGTGGTGCCGTCCGGCGCTCCCACTTCCTCGCAGGATTGTTCCCTTCCTCCGTCGATACAATAACGCACTCCGGTCAGATCCTCCTGCGGCTTTGTGATCATCTCTACCTGAGCCACCGCCGCAATACTGGACAGAGCTTCCCCCCGAAACCCCAGAGAACCGATGGCCCACAGATCCTGCAATCTCTGCAGCTTGCTGGTGGCGTGGCGCAGAAAGGCCAGAGAAAGCTGTTCCCTGCCGATACCGCAGCCATTATCTGTAATCCGAATAAAGGTAATCCCCCCCTGCTTTACCTCCACAGTGATCGCCGTGGAATCGGCGTCAATGGCATTTTCCACCAGCTCTTTTACCACTGAAGCCGGTCTCTCCACCACCTCGCCGGCAGCAATCTGATCAATGGTCTCCTGATCTAAAACGGCAATTTGTGCCATGGGTTTCTCCTTTCGTTACTGGTCACGGAGTGACCCCCACCGGTTCTTCAGTTTGTTTTGCAGCCGATAAATGGTATTCAGCGCATCCACGGGAGTCAGATTTCCCACATCGATATCTTTCAATTCCTGCAAAATATCGTCGTCCTTTGCCGTGTCAAAAAGCGTCATCTGCTTCATATCTACTTCATCATAATGGGGAACCTTCTTTTTGTTTTTTTTCACCCCGGCCATATCTTTCACCGTCTCGGTGATATCCGCATCTGAGAGCTGCTCCGCCAGTTCTTTGGCCCGTTCGATAACGGAATCCGGCACCCCAGCCAGCTTGGCCACCTGTATACCATAGCTTCGGTCCGCTCCGCCCCGCACGATTTTCCGCAGAAAGACGATATTGTCTCCTCGTTCTTTGACGGCAATACAGTAATTGTTGACACCGGGAAGCTTGCCTTCCAGCTCCGTCAGCTCGTGATAATGGGTGGCAAACAGTGTCTTTGCTCCCAGAAGCCTGGTATTGGCGATATGTTCAATGACCGCCCAGGCGATACTGAGACCGTCAAAGGTGCTGGTGCCCCGGCCGATCTCATCCAGGATCAGCAGGCTCTTCGGCGTGGCGTTCCGCAGGATATTGGCCACTTCCGTCATCTCCACCATAAAGGTGCTCTGACCGCTGGCCAGATCATCGGAAGCCCCGACCCGGGTGAAGATCCGGTCCACAATGCCGATCTTTGCCTTCTCGGCCGGAACAAAGGAACCGATCTGGGCCATGAGGACGATCAGGGCTGTCTGCCGCATATAAGTGGATTTTCCCGCCATATTCGGTCCGGTGATAATGGAAATACGGTTGCCGCCGTTATCCAGCCGGGTATCATTGGCAATAAACATATCGTTGGGAATCATCTTTTCCACCACGGGATGACGACCGTTTTTGATATCGATGAGCCCTTTACCGTTTAAAGTGGGACGGACATAATTGTTGTGCATGGCTACCAGGGACAGGGAGGCGTATACGTCGAGACGGGCCACTGCCTTGGCCGTTCGCTGAATTCGTTCCACCTGGGCAGCCACAGTATCCCGAATCTGGGCAAACAGCACATATTCCAGAGAATAGAGCTTATCCTCCGCGCCGAGAATGGTATCCTCCAGTTCCTTGAGCCGGGGAGTTATGTATCGTTCCGCATTCGTCAGCGTCTGCTTGCGGGTATAATAATCCGGTACCAGATTTTTGAAGGAATTGGTTACTTCCAGATAATAGCCGAATACTTTATTATACTTTACCCGCAGATTTTTGATCCCGGTTTTTTCCCGCTCTGTGGCCTCCAGCTCGGCCAGCCAGGTCTTGCCTTCGGTTTTAGCATGGCGGTATGTATCCACATCCGCATGGTAGCCGTCCCGGATAATGCCGCCCTCTTTCATGGCCAGGGGCGGTTCGTCTACGATAGCCGAACCGATCAATTCGCAGACATCTTCCAGAGCATCCATATCCTCGTAAATCTGTTTCATTTCTTTTGAAGAAAATTCCCGCAGTACATTCCGGATATGGGGCAGCATCTCCAGAGAAGAACGGAAGGCGAGGAGATCCCGGGGATTGGCCGACTGATAACTGATTCGGCCGATGAGACGTTCCATATCATAGATGGGATGTAAATATTCCCGGATCTCGTCTCTGCTCATGGCACTTTTGTTCAGTTCCTCCACGGCATCATAGCGGGCTTCAATATCTTCCGCGTCGATGAGGGGCTGCTCCACATATCCCCGGAGCATACGGGCCCCCATGGCCGTTTTGGTTTTGTCCAGCACCCAAAGCAGGGAACCCCTCTTCTGTTTTTCCCGCAGTGTCTCCACCAGCTCCAGATTTCTGCGGCTGGAGCTGTCGATCAGCATGAAATTATCGGTTACATAGGGGCTGATCCGGGTCATATTGGACAGATTACTTTTCTGTGTCTCTTTGAGATAGAGAAACAGAGCGCCTGCTGCAATGAGGCCGCTGTCATAGTCGGCCAGTCCCAGTCCTTCCAGAGAAATCAGCTGAAAATGCTCCAACAGTGTTTTCTTGCACAAAGCGTCGTCAAAATACCAGGCGTCCAGGCCGTTCAACACGATCTGCAGACGCTCCCGTAAATCCTCCACATCCACGCCGCTGACAAAAAAGGGCTGGTTGCAGATGATTTCCGAGGGGGTGAACTTCCCGATTTCATCTAAAAGCTTTCGGGACTTGTCAACCTCGGTGACATAGCAGTCTCCGGTGCTGATATCCGCGATGGACAGGCCGAAATGATCTTCCATATAGACGATTGACATAAGATAATTATTTCGCGATTCCTCAATCCCCATGGTATTCATGTTCGTGCCGGGCGTTACTACCCGGACTACTTCCCGTTTTACCATGCCTTTAGCCGTTCGCGGGTCTTCCATCTGCTCACATACGGCCACCTTGTAGCCCTTGGCCACAAGCCTGTTTATGTAAGATTCCGCCGCATGATAGGGTACGCCGCACATAGGCGCGCGCTCCTTAAGGCCGCAGTCTTTACCGGTCAGGGTGATTTCCAGTTCCTTGGTTACCGTCAGGGCATCATCAAAAAACATCTCATAAAAATCTCCGAGCCTGTAAAAGAGAATACAGCCCGGATTTTCTTCCTTGGTCTTCAGATAATGCTGCATCATTGGTGATAATGTCAAAGCTTTTACCGTCCTGTTCGTATTTTATTTCATTTATCAGTAACGTTCATACCGTATCGGTTTGCCAGGTAAAATGTTTTCTGACTTTCTGTCATACTCGGCTCCCCATATAGTAGAAACCCTTACAGGTATCCAGACGGATGGGAAGGAGCCTGCCGATGTCCGCGGCGGTTCCCGGAAAATGTACCAGAAGATTGTTGTCCATGCGACCGGTGATCAGCGAGGCATCCTGACTGTTTACCTCCTCGGCCAGTACCTCCTTCACCTGTCCCGTATAGCGGGAGGAAACCTCTCTGGAAATTTCCTGTACCAGTGAGAGCAGCCGGTCAAAGCGTCTTTTGACCAGATCTTCCGGTACCTGGTTTTCCATGGCGGCGGCCGGAGTTCCGGTACGTTTGGAATATATGAAGGTAAAGGCGCTGTCATAGCGTACCTGCCGCACCACATCCAGAGTCTCCTCAAAATCTTCCTCCGTTTCCCCCGGAAAACCAACGATAATATCTGTGGTGATGGAAATATCGGGAATGGCCCGACGGATTTTTTCCGTGAGCGCCAGGTACTGCTCTTTTGTGTAACGACGATTCATTGCCTTCAAGATACGGCTGCTGCCAGACTGCAGGGGCAGATGAATGTGGCGGCAGATTTTTTTACCGGACGCCATGGTCCGGATTAGTTCATCCGACAGATCCTTGGGGTGGGATGTCATGAAGCGGATTCGTTTCAGGCCTTCTATCTGCTCGACCATCTGCAAAAGCCGGGCAAACGTGACGGGTTCGTCCAAATTTTTTCCGTAAGAGTTGACGTTTTGGCCCAGCAGCATAACTTCCACAACACCGTCCGACACCAGGCGGCGGATTTCCTCAAGGATTTCTTTCGGTTTGCGGCTTTTTTCTCTTCCGCGCACATAGGGTACGATACAATAACTGCAGAAATTGTTGCAGCCAAACATGATATTTACCCCGGATTTAAAGGAATATTTGCGCTCCACAGGCAGATTTTCCACAATCTGGTCCGTGTCCTCCCATATATCCACGAGCATGCGGTCGCTGCTCTGCATCCGGTTGAGCAGTTCGGCAAACCGGAAGATATTGTGGGTGCCGAAAACGAGATTGACAAAGCGATAACTTTTCTTCAGCTTCTCTACCACTTGCTTTTCCTGCATCATGCAGCCGCAGAGAGCGATTTTTAAATGGGGCTTTTTCTTTTTCAGGCTGTGCAGATAGCCGAGACGACCATAGACACGCTGATTGGCATTTTCCCGTACCGTACAGGTATTGTAAATGACAAAGTCTGCGCATTCCTCCCGGTCGGTTTTCTCATATCCGGCCTGCTCCAGAATACCCTCCAGCTTCTCCGAGTCCCGTGCATTCATCTGGCATCCCATATTGACCACGCAGGACCGGGGCAGACGGCCGTTTTCCCGCTCAAATTTTCTGGTCCATTCCCGGCATTTGGCTATGTAATAATATTGTCTGGCCGGTTCCTCCGTGGGCGCTTCCTGATTGTAATCTATCATGTCCCAATCGATTTCGTTATACATCTTTCCTGATGTTCTCCTTTTTCTCTCCTGTAAGTACTCCCAGCAGTTCCAGCGGCACCAGACGAATCTCTTCGTAAGCTTCCCGCTGATAGCTGCAGTCCAGCGGAAATTCCGCCTGATCCGGCAGAGTTTCGACGGTCAGCGCCGGGTGATCAAACTGTTCCGCATAATATTGGACGGAATTGCCGCCATCCCCCAGTTTATTTCCCTCGTCGGCGGGGGCGCCCAGGGTATAGCCGGACAGACGTTTCAGACGTCGGGCGATCCTGGCGCTTTTTGTGTTAAAACTATAGGATTTTGCCCGGCGGTAATAATATATGATTTTTCCGCGGGAATGAAAATCCACATATCCTACGGTATGATACTCTTCAAAAATCCGCATAAGCGCCCGGGTCTCTTTCTCACTGGCGGGGAAATCGTCTACTGTGGCCGGTATATAACTCTGACAGGGAAAATTTCGGTTTATGTCCACCGCCCTGGCATTCATTTTCCATTGGTCGGCAGGTATCCGTTTCATACGGCATACTTGTGCCAGCATGGGATTATGTATTTGACCGAAGCCTTTTTGTGCTATTTCGTAACCGTCCGGATTCAGCAACGGGATCACGCACAGGGATGTATGTACGAACAATTCACAGATATCATATCCGTCGAATTTTTCTTCCTCCTGAAAGCATTGCAGGTACCGTTCCAGCATATGCAGCAGAATAACCGGATTGACGGATTCCCTGCCATGGATGCCTCCTGTCAGAATCAGTGTGGGCTTTCCCATTCCGATCCGCACCATACCGATAGGTCTTCTGTCGTAACTGGCGCCAATTTCCCTGTACACGGCAATATCGCTGTATTCTTTCGCCAGAATCTGCAGCTTTTCACAAATCTCCCGGCTGGAATATCGTTTGTTCAAAACCACCATATAGCTCCCTCCTGTCCGTAAGACATTTTATACGGCTGTACGACAGCCGAAAATCTGTACGTATTTTTCAGGTACGAATCTACTATATGATGCTGCCGGTTCAATTATGCATAGCGGAACAAAAGATTATCTTCTGTAAATCGTATTCTCCGTAATGACCATATCTGGCAGAATATCGGTATTTTCCCAGGGCGCCGCTTCTACAATTTGGAACGAAAAAGCCAGAGCGACAGCGGGATGGCTGCGATGGCGGGACAGGTAACGGTCATAAAATCCCTGGCCATAACCCACACGATGGCAGTCCGGGTCGAAAGCCACGCCCGGCATGATCATCAGGGCATCCTCCCAGGTGACGATCTCTCCCCGGGCCGGCTCCGGAATACCGAAATACCCCGGCTCCAGTTGATGAAAATCTGTCAGCCGGTAAAAGTCCATGTCTTTACCTCGAACTCTGGGCACGGCAACCTCTTTATCGTCGGCCATGCAGCGGAGGATCAGGTCATGGGTCTCCACCTCGTGATTGAAATCCACATAAGTAAATACCCGGCGGGCATTTTTATACTCATTAGTTTCTGCCAGACTATTCAGAATAGTCAGGCTGTCGCTATGTACCTGCGCCTCAGTAATCTGACTGCGCAGTCGGAAGATCTGTTTCCTAATATTTTGTTTTGTTTCCATACTTTTCTCCCAGATTCGTGATGGTTCCGTCCTTCTCCCGTACATCGATAACATCGAGCTGTGCGCGCAGGTTCTTACGTACACTCTCAATATAGAGTCGGCGAAGCCGGGTCTGCTCCTCCTTCTCCTGGTCTGTCAGACCCACGGATTTGGATTTGCGGGCCAGCTCATTAATGCGGTCCAATTCTCTTTGATCCATATTTTTTCTCCCACAATCAAAAATGACGAAAGGTATTAAACCGTTATATTGTACTACCCCCCGTCAAAATCAGCAAGGAGAAAAATTGACATAAACCAGTGTCTTGCCTGAATATATTGTAGGCAGTACTAGCTGCTGTAGTTTTCCAGGAAACTGTATACTTCCAGAATACTGGACATGGGCTTTCCCTGACGGATTTCCTCCTGCAGGACAGCGGGAAGATGATTGAGGCTGATGTCCGTATACTCGTAGACCACACCATTATGATCAACAACGGTCACGTATCCGTTCTCCTCAACCAGCCGGAAATCTTCGTCTGTCGGGGCGGCGGATGCCGTAGTCTGCAAAGCCTCCACGGTTTGTCCGGCCTCGGATTTTTGAGTTTCCTTTTTTTCCTTTCCGAATGTCAGGCCCACGAGCCCCAACATTAATACCGTCATGGTCAGCCAAAATACAAAAAAGCCAATACGCGAAAATCTGTGGTTCATGGTGAACTCCTTTTTTTCTCAGTATTGGCTTTTTTGCTGTATCTATTCAATTTTTACAGTTGTTTTCCTGAAATTTCACAAATCATTCCTTATTTCATGAGATTTCCACCTTGTCCGCATCCTGATTCAGGATAATACCTACATACGTCTTACCGGGGTTCATTTTCAGTTCGGAACCGTCTTCCAGGAAGAAATGCGCAATGCCGGTATCCTTATCATAGGTCCAGGTCATATCCACCGCCACGCCGTTTGCGATATATTTGGCTTTTCCGCCGGATTTTGTGTCAATATTCAAAGACTTTCCGTCATCGTACATTTCATAATCGCAGTATTGCAGAACCAGGTTTTTGAAAGCCAGCTGGTTGCCGGTCTCAATATCCACCTGTTTATCACCGAACTGGCTGCGGTAATACAGGCCGTCTTCCTCATTGTAGGTAAAGGAGGGTGCATTGTGTACGTAGCCGGGTTTGACCGTGGTGGCCGCTGCGCCGTCGTAAGAAGTACTCTCACCGGTGTGGACGAAATGGAAATAACCCCCGTAGCTGGAAGGATAATCCATATTAAAGCCCTGGGATTCAAGACCTTTCTGGATACCTTCCGTATTGGTATATGCGTTGTGAGGCGCTACACGGTCGTCGGTGCGGTAAAATACATTGGCGCCGGAACCTTCCACGCCGTCCAGATTGTCTGTGGACTCTTTTTCCAACAGTTTTACGGCATATTTGGAATGACCGTAACTGATATAGACAGCGTCGTGGCCAAGAGCCAGCTCCACATAGTATTTTCTGGCGCTTCTCACGGAACCGATTTTTTCGAGATCCGCGTAATCCTCATACAGACCCATCAGACGAGTGATCCCGCCCTCCACCGGAGCCTCGTATACGATGGATGCTTTCTCAATCCCGGACTGAGGCACGGCATCCTTGACATTACTGAGCATGATAGCCACCGGACGTTTCTTTCCGATCGCTTCATCCACATACTCCCCGGTCAGGAAACTGGTCACCTGACCTTCGGGAGCGTCATCCTCTTCAATTTCCTCCGCAGCCAGCGTCGATTCCTCTGATACAGAACTCTCCGCCGCTACAGATGAAGATTCCGGCAATGTCTGGCTGGGCGTCTCGGACGCTTCTTTTTTACCGCATCCCGACAGACATAAAACCGCCGTTAATCCAAGCGCTATACATTTTTGCATATTCAGTTTCATTTTCTTATCTCCTATCTTGTAATTTGCAAATCATTTAGTACCTGCCGCTGTCTGGCTTCCATAGCCTTCCTCTCCGCTTCTGTCATATGATCATAACCAAGCAGGTGAAGGACACTGTGAGCTACAAGAAACGCGAATTCCCTCTTTTCCCCATGTCCATATTCTCTGGCCTGGATTCTCATACGCGGTACACAGATCATGATGTCTCCGAGCAACAGTTCACCGCTCTCCGGATGGAAGGCGTCTGCAGATTCTTCCAGGAAATCATAGACTGCCGGTTGTTCAAAATCCTGCATGGGAAAAGACAGCACGTCCGTCACCCGGTCTGTATCCCGGAAATTCCGGTTGCTTTCCTGTATTTCCTCCTCATCGACCAGACTCAGGCTTACCTCCGCCTCATAAGGACACCCCTCCTGATCCAGCACAGCGCTGATGACGGATTCTGCCAGGTTTCCGGCGTCGAAAGAAAAACAGTATTCATGTTCATTGTCATAACACAGCGTCATGATCTCGCCTTTCTCGCAGAGGTGCGTTTTTGGGGCTTAGCAGCTTTTTTCTCATAAGCCTCGTAAGCCTGTACGATTTTTTGTACCAAAGGATGACGGACTACATCATCTCCTGTCAGCTCACAAAAGGCGATATCCTCGATACCTTTCAGTACCTCGGCAGCTACCTCGAGTCCGGATTTCTGATCCCTGGGTAAATCTTTTTGGGTGGAATCGCCGGTGACGATCACTTTTGATTCAAAACCGATCCTGGTCAGAAACATTTTCATCTGAGCCGGCGTGGTATTCTGAGCCTCATCCAGAATAATGTAAGCGTTATCCAATGTACGCCCCCGCATATAGGCCAGCGGAGCTACCTCGATCAACCCTTTTTCCATATTTTTCTGAAAACTCTCCGGGCCCATGATCTGGTACAGCGCATCGTAGAGCGGACGCAGATAAGGATCTATCTTGCTCTGCAGATCGCCTGGCAAAAAGCCAAGCTTCTCCCCCGCCTCAATGGCAGGACGAGTCAGGATAATACGGCTCACTTCATCATTCCGAAACGCGGTGATGGCCATAGCCATGGCAAGATAGGTCTTTCCTGTTCCCGCCGGACCAATACCGAACACGATTTTATTATTGTGTATGGCCTCCACATACTGCTTCTGCCCAAATGTTTTGGGCTTTACAGGCCTGCCGTTTATGGTGCGGCAGATACAGGATTTATCCATCTCCACATAGGCCTGGGCTTTCTCTTCCTCGGACAAGGCCAGAAGATAGTTGACGTTCTGTTCATTGATCATATTTTTTCTTCGGGAAAGCTCCAGAAGCTGTTGCAGAACAATCGCCGCCCTGTGAACAGCAGTTTTGCTGCCGCTGATCTTAAGCTGCCCGTCCCGGGTAATCGCCGTAACCTGCAGAGTGCGCTCAATTTTTTTGATATGGCTGTCAAACTGGCCGAATACATTCTGCTCATGTTCCGCAGGTATTTCCAAAATTTCTTCCACCATAGACTGTATTATTCAGCTTGTGTATTCCTTTCTATAATTTCCCCGCTTTTTTGAGCGGGCATCGACATTCCGATTTTCTCCTCGGCCTCGATTGTACCGAAGGCGATGGCGGACTGCCCCGTCATCTGTATTTTAACATTATTTGACGTAATCTGCATTACCTTTTTATCTAAATGTTCAAAAAAATCCGAAAAATGTGCATTTAAAATCATTTTCGCCTGAGTATCCGAGTATCTGGCGTTCACATAGTCGTATTTTTTTTCCCAGATCAGACCATGACTGACCGGAAGAAGAAAGGCATCTGACAGACGCCACTGGAAAAAATCCGTTTCCCATTCGGTCTGCGGTTCTCTGTCCCGCTCATGAAGAGTCAGATTTTTTTCCCCCAGACGAAACCATAATCCTTTAAATGTTTTTCCTGTATAGATTTTTTTTCTGTAGTTCATTTTCAGCTCATCATAATAGCTGTAGGCCGAGGCCAGAATGATATCGGCATCCGCCTGACAGTACTGATAGCCTACGACCGTTCCCCCGTCATCCAGAATCGGTATCTCGCCGTCCACTAGCAGGTCTCCCGGATATATATAATCCCCAGCCTGTACCTTTGGTATACCTGACCGAGTCACGACAGACAGAACCCGTCCCTCCTTTTCCGCATACAGGCTGCTGGCTTCTGCTTCCCCCTCGGTCTCGCCCTCCTCCTCAAAAAGGGCTTCTTTGACGGATACATTCAGGACGGTCCCCTCCTTTTCCACGGACACCCAGGACAGCTGCGGACAGACCTCCCGCAGGGCGGCGGCAAGAGCTTTCGCGTCGATATCCGCCTTGCGTTTTCCGCAGTATACATCCTGTTCCCGCATATGGCGCAAAAGGGTCTGCGTGGAGTAGTAGCTGTTGCCCTCAATACGGATATCCCAGATGAACTGATAACAGATCCAGAGCGTAAACGCCGCCAGAAGTATACCAACAAAAAATACCATTCTGGTCTGCATCTCACGCACCAGAAATGGTACTCCTTCCTTTTTGCATATATGTATCCGCACACGGGCCTTCCGGCATAGAGGACGGATCTTCCGGAAATCATCCAGATACAGGGTACAGAAACAACAGTCTTCCCCCTCACAGACATCCATCAGCATCAATCCGCCCATCCGGCACAGGTTAAAGAAACGGACCGGCTCCTGCCCGTGGACGGAAAACGTAATTTTCCCCCTGGGCGAAATATGTTGTCCCCGCAAAACTTTCCTCCTAATAAAAAGAAACTGCTTCCATCTGTCCGGTAATCTTCATTTCATCAGGGGTAAAAAAACAGATCTTGAGTTGTTTGCCCTGTATCCGCATCCGATAGGAGCCGGTCTGCACGCATATTTCCGTACAGGAAAAATACTGCAGCTTTTTAAAATTTTCTATGTAAAGCTCCGATCTGCCCTGGAACGTGGCAATCGTATGCGCCTTCCCAAATGGGGAAAACTCATCCTCCGGCGGCTTTTTACGACTCGTTTGTGTTCTCATGACTCCCATCCGCCGGCCCACAACCTTTTTATCAACTATATGAGGCAAACACAGTATTCAGAACATGTAACTGTCCGCTATCTTCACAGGTACTGGAACAAAATCAAAAATCATGTACATTTTTCAGGAAAATCAGTGAGAACCACAGCACATTCTGATCCCCCAGATAAAAATCCATGTGATACTTTTCAATGGCGTTCATCAGAACGATACCGTGGCTTTCAATGCAGGGGATCACGGCCTCCTTATGGCGGCACTCCCGCGGATAAGCACATTTATCACAGATAGAACAGGAATCCGAGGACAGCGTATAGCAGATCACGCCATGATCTTTCAGATGTTTTACGATTTGGCGGGTGATCAGCTCATGCTCTTCTTTGGATTCCAGAAGTTTGTCCATATCGGAATAATCTTCTACCTCTGCCACCGTGGAAAACAAGAGCGCTTTGGGATAACTTAAGCAGAGGGTATGGCAGCTCTTCACACTTCCCACCGCCGGGGGACAGGACCAGGAATGGCCGTAACGGGAACATTCTTTTCGGCAAATGCTGCGCACTTTATCCGAAAATTCCAGTTCTTCGGTCTCTGCGAAGGCATATTGATAGATAGGATACTGGCATATATATTCTTCTATTTCATCGTAAATCATAATAACCTCTATTCATTGTCTAAAGGAAAGGGCCGGAGGATGCTCCTTCGGCCCGACCGTATAGTATCATACGAGTATATCTATGTTCTGACCCAGATCCGGGGATACAGAAGCAGTCAGCATCTCTGCCATCTCTGCTCCGGCAGTCTCCATGGTGTCCATCACCTTGGACGCGACGGCCACACTTACCTCCATATGCAGTCTGTCCATAGACATAGCCATCGATAATGCGGGAATATCCATAGAATCATCCACCTCTTTCTGTACTTTAATTAAACTAATCATAGCAAGAACCGTGAAGAAAAGCAAGATTAAGATTTCAGAATATTATGCCGATAGTAAATATAAGCACTGTTATTTTATGACAAATCAAATACATGATTCGGGGAGGAAATTATGCGTATCAACATTGGACAGACAAGAGATTTATTCTGTACCCAGGCAATCAACAACAGTCTGCGGCGAAACATTTCCCGGGAGGAGCAAAAAGCAGGCGTTCGAACAGATCAGACCATCCTGTCGCCCCAGGGAAAATCCTCCGGCCTGCTGGCATCCCTGATGAACCAGAAAGAGCTGATTCAGATGAATAAGGAGTCACTGATTAAAAGAGAGCTGGGTGAGGACGGCATAAAAACCGGGAATTTCAGCAAGCAGCTTGAGGAATACGAAAAGCAGCTTGAGGAACTGGACGAACAGATTGCCAGAGAGATGGCTAAGCAGGCCCAGGGTGAAAAGGAAGAAGGTACGATCTATAAAGATCCCCGGGATGCGGATTCCGAAAAAACGCCGGAGGAGCACATCATGGAGTTGTCCACAGAAGATTCTGCCGCCATGGAAAAAGCCCAGACTCTGGAAGACGCCCGGGAAACGCGGGAGCGGGAAAAAAGCACGGCGAAGACCCAGGCAGGGGAAAGCCAATATGGCTCTCCTTCCCAATGGGGTTCTCCTTCGGCCGAGCGTCGGCTGAAGGAAGTCGCAGACAAGGAAAGGTTGGCCTCCCAGATAGCTCCCATCCTTGAGGATGACAAAGAAAAGTTCATGAAAGGAAGGATATTTTAATGAGAATTTATGGTGATCAAAAAGCTTACAGTCAGTATTCGTTTCTTATGAATCCCGCAAACAGTTTATCCAGGCGAGAGCCCACGAAGCTGGCGGAACTGGCGGACCGGCTGATGGGGAATTCCAGGCAGGATCAGTTCAGCCTCTCCGCGGAAGGCGCAAGCGCCATCCGGGACATGCTGACAAAAATGCAGGAGGACGGCGACGCACCAGTGAGCAGTCTGCCATCTGCGGATCAGCTGATGCTGGCCCATATAAACGATCATCTGGGAGAAGATCCCTACGCCAGGATGGAAGCATTATATGAGCAAAAACAATCAGAAAACGCGAATCAATTGGATATAGACGGACACACGGAGAGCATGGGCTACGCATATGACAAAATGTATGACGAGATTGTCCAGGGATATAAAGACGGAACCAGAGAAGTATGGGTGCGGGATTACAGCACCGGGGAGGATTTTGACGGGCTGGAATTTCAGATTGGCGACGAGACAGTACGCTACCGCAAATTGACAAAAGAGGAGGAATTAAAAAATCTGGAGGACGCTTATGATAAACTGGCCGATACCGTGGCTCACAAGGTTACGGATTTATACATTAAGGCCACTTACAGTGAAGATGAAATCATGGCGGAGTTCAACGAGATAAAAGAAGCCGCTTCTCTCCGGGTGGATGAAATCAAGGATAAGCTGGAGGAAATGAAAAGGAGGATTCAGGAGGAAAAGGCGAAAAAAGAATCCGAGGAAGCCAAAAAGATTAAGGACCCGGGCGAGAGGATTGCCGAAGGCGCCGCCGCACATATGCAGGACACCATATCCAGAGGACAGTTAGTGGAAAATACCAACCGCTATACCCAGATGAATGCGATACTGAATGATTTTTACGCTATGGGCAGTATGGTAAACGAAGCGGGTCCCTCAAAAACAGAATAAAAAAGCTTTTCTATTTCCGCACTTTCACAGAAAAATCCCATCGCTAAAAACGGTGGGATTTTTCTGTGCCTGAGTCATCTGCTTTCGGAGCTGTACAGTATCTCTGGTCTCAGGTCAAAATACCTTCCTGTCGCAAAAATTCCAGAATTCTGTCCTGAATCCCCGTATCCGCGAATTTGCTGGTAATACTGAAATGAAAAATATCATAACAGGAACAGGCGCAGATCTGAATCTTATCTGTACTGGTGATAACTCCGAAACGGTCAATATAAGGTTCATAGATTTCCGGCATGATCACCGCGCCCAGATTGGACAGCACAGCCGTCACGTTCCTGCTGCCCGCCCATATGCCTATTTTCAGAAAGAAGTTTTTCAGACCAAGGGGCATATACTTTAGAGCCGGATTCTTTTCAATATTGACCAGGCGGTTCATCCGGAGCGCTACCTGCTCCCGGTCCAGCTCTTCTTTAAAACGCAGCTTCACATGGGCGAGCACTTCTTCAAAAGTAGTATCTTCACGGAAACGATATTCAATCTCCATCCAGCCAAAAAAATTGCCCATGGATTCGGAACGGTAATAGTTACGCAGATTGACGGGAATCATGATCACGACAGGTCTCTTTTTCTGTTTTTCGGTCATGTCGTCCGCGATGGCCCAGAGCAGTACGGAAGTCATATATACTGTGATGGATACCCCCCTATCCCGCGCTTTTTCCAGAATTTTTCTGACGGATAAAGTGCATTCTGTGATTCCCATATCACTCTGCCGGACGCGTTTTCCCCTGATCTGATAGGCCAGACCACTTTTGCGCACCTGTTTGGGCCAGTTTTTCGGGGAATAATTCCGGCTGAAGCTGTCCTCTTCCTGAGCCGCCTCTGATACGGGCTCAGCTGAAGAGGATGCCGTCAGGGAATATTTCTTATCCAGATAGGCAGATACGATTTCTGAGAGAAATCGTATCGCGCCGGTTCCATCCGTCAGGGCATGGAACACTTCGAAATTGATCCGATTTCCGTCGTAGCTCATCTCATACAGCAAAGTCTCCTGATCTTTCCGATAAAGGGGACTGCAAGGCGTCTTCCGATCCCTTCGTATAAAAGGTTTTATGTCCCTCTTTTCAAAATAAAACCAGAAATTTCCTCGTTTCAGAACACTCTGGAACATAGGATAGTGCCGGCGTACGTTTTCAAGCGCATTTTGCAGCAGCAAAGGATCTACAGGCTCTTTCAGTTCACAGTATACTCGAAAGACCCTGCTGTCTTTTTTTCCCGCCGCCACGGGAAAAGCCAGCGCAATATTGTCAAGTTTTCTTCTCTTCTTTGATTTCCCTGTCTTCACCGTCTGTTCCTTCCTCAAGAAAAGCATGAATTCTTTCCAGGCTGTCTAATACATGGATATGTTTGAATCCCAGAGCAAAAAAGCCGTGAAAAGCATTGGGAATTCGGCAGGCTTCCACTTCGTTTCCTGCGTCATGGAGCCGTCTGGCAAATTCCTCCCCTTCATCCCGGAGAGGGTCGTACTCCGCCGTCAGGATCAACGTACGGGGTAAATGATCCAGGCGGTCTGCCAGCAGCGGGGCAAAATAGGGATTCTGCCGATCCTCCGGCCCGTTCTGATACAGATTCAGATAGGATTCCATGCGGGATGCCGTCAGCAGATAATTTTTTCCGTTTTTTCTCACTGACTCAAACGGCGTATGCTCTGTGTAATCATTCCAGAGAGCCGGATACACCAGAATCATCTGCTTTATGGAAAAGTCCCCCCGATCCCGGGCCATCAGGGCCATGGCAGCCGCCATATTGCCTCCCGCACTGTCGCCGATCAACGTAATGTCCTCGGGTCGAATATGAGGAATCAGATGACCGGCATACAGTTCTCTGGCCGCGGCGTAACCGTCCATCAGTGGAATGGGAAAATGATGCTCCGGCGCGCGGCGGTATTCTACAGAGAGTACCAGCTGTCCCGTGCTCTGAGCCAATTGGGCGCAGATACGCTCATAAGTCTCTATACTCTCCGTGGCCCAGCCTCCGCCGTGCAGGAAGAGAAGCACCTTTCTGCCATAACGGGAGATGTCTTTCTCTCTCATTTTCTTTCTGGAGGGAAAATAAATGCGGATCGGAATCTCATATCCGTCATTGCTGATATGTACATCCACTTTTTCCATAAATATCCGGGTTATATCCAGTTTCTTTAATTCTGCGATTCGGCGATCCCGCTCCACATCCACGCCCGGTTCGGATAACGCCTTCAATATCGTTTGCACCGCTTTGTTAAGAGCCATTTTTCATCCTTTTCTTTTTGTCATCGCATTACTGTTCATCTATTCTGATTTTTTGTGACCATGAACTTCGCCCTTACTTATGGTACGGTGCATGATGCATGATCCTGTACCCTCTATAAATCTGCTCCAGCAGGATCACTCGCATCAGCTGATGGGGAAAAGTGAGACGGGAGAAACTGATAGAATCATTGCCTCGGCTCAAAACCTCATCAGAAAGGCCAAGGGAACCGCCGATGACGAAGACGAGACGGCTTTTGCCCTGGATGCCCAGAATTTCAATCTGACGGGACAGTTCTACGGAGTCGGGCATTCGGCTCTGGAGAGCAAGGGTAATCACAAAATCATCGGGGCGGATTTGACGCAACAGGCGTTCGCCTTCTGTGCGGCGGATCTGCGTTTCTTCCGCTGGGGATGATCGGTCGGGGGTACGCTCATCGGCTACTTCCACGATTTCTAGCTTACAGTATCGGCCAAGCCTTTTGCTGTACTCTGCTATGCCGTCGCGCAGATATTTTTCTTTGATTTTTCCTACGCATAGTATGGTAATTTTCATATTACTTCCTGAATTATGTATCACAGATCCCAAATGAATTTACTAATTGGGAAAGAAAAAGAAAGAGAAAATCCGGGCAACCCAATCCCCCGAAAACCAGCCGGTTTTTCGCAGGCCAACAGGCAAACCCGGATTTTATCAAGCAGACTCTGAAATGAATTTACAGAATATGCTTTTCAGGCGATGCCGGCTTTTTTTATAAGCCTTTTCATTTGGCGTACATCACTCTCCACACAATTCATGCGGATCAGGAGCATTTCTTTTTCTTCGTCCACCTTCAAAGCTTCATTCAATTTATGGTTCAGCGATAAATGATTTTCAGCCACGATCCGGATATTCTTATTGGTCACATTTTCAAGCACAAGATGTGTTTCCATAACATCATCTTTTAATTCCGTGACGTCGGTTTTCAATCCCTCCACGTTATCCTTCAACACGGCTACGTCGCCCCTTAATTCCGTGACATCCCCTCGCAGATCCGTAATATCATTTTTTAATGGTTTTATGGATCTTTCAACTGCTTTATCGACGGCTGTACCTACTGCACGATCAACTGCTTTATCGACGGCTGTACCTACTGCACGGTCAACCGCTTTATCGACGGCTGTACCTACTGCACGATCAACCGCTTTATCGACGGCTGTACCTACTGCACGATCAACCGCTTTATCGACGG
>CASWRE010000003.1 GCA_949471785.1 uncultured Lachnospiraceae bacterium
AATTAAAACATAAATTTAACTATTATTTAAAGTATACTATATGCCGATAAATAAGTACAGGATAAATTGAAAAATGTAAACCTGCGTCAGGTTTTGCACGCTTGAATCATTTGATTACGGCCTGTGCGGTAAATGCACGGACCTGTCTGAACGGTTACTTTTGCGTGTAAATATACAGTAAAAGGAGAGGATAATTATGGCATCAATAGGTGGTCTGAGCAGCAGTACGAGCAACAGTATCGGCAGCACCAGTCTCCGTGGATACGGTGGTCTGGCCAGCGGTCTGGACAGGGATACTCTGATTGAAAACATGACTTACGGCACTACCAGTAAGATCACCCAGCAGCAGCAGAAGAAGCAGCAGCTGGAATGGAAACAGGAGGCTATTCGGTCTATCACCGATAAGATGATAGCCTTCGGCAACAAATATACCACGACATTGACGTCTTCCACCAATCTGTTCAACTCCAATTTCTGGGGCAGGAACAAGATCACGGCTTCCGGGGATAACAGCAAATATGTGGCTCTGTCCGGGAGGGCCAGCAGCGCCAACGCTCTGACGATTTCTGCCGTGAAGCAGCTGGCTCAGAAGGCAACAGTGAGCTCGGAGAGCAAGGCGGCGGACAGGGCTTTGACTACGGGCGTAATTGATACGACCAAAGATTATTCCACGCAGAATCTGGTGGGCAAAACTATTGCGATTCAGGAAGGAAACAATGGCGGCGATGGCATTTACAGCCTGGTATTGGCCGAGAAGGACAAAGACGGCAATACATTAAAATATGACTCGGCGGAAGAGATTGCCAAGTCCATTAACAAGCTTCTGGAAGATGCGAATAATGATGACGCCGTAAAGATGAAAGAGTTATTGGACGTCAGCTACGATGCGGCCAGCGGGCAGATCCAGATTACGGGCAAAGGCCCCAACGTGGTTTCACTGTCCGGCGGAACGGCGCTGGAGACGCTGGGACTGGAAGAAGGTAAAGAGATCCAGGGCCAGACAGTAACCACAAATATTACGGAAGCGGATCTGGTAACCCAAAGAAGTTTTTCCGACATGATCAACGGAAAGACGCTGACCTTTAATTACAACGGTACTTCTAAAAATATTACGCTGACCGGCACGAAGGATCTGGATAAATTGGCGGAATCCATTCAGAAAGAACTGAATTCCGCGTTCGGAAAAGGGAGGATTTCCGTAGAGGCGGCGAACGGCGGCCTTTCCTTTAAGACCATGGACCCCAAAACGAATGACGTGGATACCAGCTCTACGCTGAGCATCACAGGGGGAGGTTCCGGTCTTTTGGGTGAGGGCGGCGCGCTGAATGTGAATTCCGGCGCCTCCAACAGACTGAATCTGGATTCTCCCATCGGGGCGTCCGGGCTGGATCTGAGCGGCCTTAAAAAAGGCACGGCGGCGGATACGGGCGAGACGACGTATACGTTCTATATAAATAACGGGAAACTGACCACCGAGGAAGGCGGCACGGCCATTACGCTTACGGAGAATGATACCGTGAATACGCTGATGAAGAGAATCAGCGAAAATACCGATATGAACGTGACTTATCAGTCCGCGTCGGATAAATTCACCTTTACGTCCAAAGAAAACGGCGCCAGCGGTACCATTGCCATGGATGAGAAGATGGCGGATATGTTCGGCATTGCACATCAGGTCGGCCAGGGCGTGGAGATCCAGGGCCAGGATGCCGTCGTTGCCGTCAAATATGCCGGCTCCGACGAGATCATTGAGCTGCATCGCGACTCCAATACCTTTACCATAGACGGACTGACCGTCGCCGTCAAAGGCGAATTTGGCTATAAGGAAAACGGCGAGATTGATAAGGAGGCTGCCGTAAGTATTTCGGCTTCCGTGGACGAAGACAAGATCGTGGACAATATCAAATCCATGATTGAAGAGTACAATGCTATTGTGGCGGAAGTGAATTCTCAGCTGACCACAAAACATGACAAAGATTATGCTCCGCTGACCAGCGATCAGAGGAAAGAGCTCAGCGAGAGCGAAATCAAAAATTACGAGGAGAAGGCAAAAGAGGGACTGCTCTTTGGCGACAGCGATCTGAGGATGCTCAGCAGCTCGTTGCGGACGGTTATGAGCGGCGGCCTGATTGAGGAATTCAAGAAGATCGGTATTACCACTTCCAGCAGCTATTCCGACAACGGCAAGCTGGAGCTGGATGAAACCACACTGCGTTCCGCACTGGCCACCAATCCGGAAAATGTAGAAAGACTGTTTACCTCTACAAAAGGAGTAAATGCCGACGGTACGGCCTCCTATAACGGTCTGGCTACGAATCTTAAATCCGTGATCCATCAGTACTCCAATCCGCTGGGTTCCAGTGAATCGAAGGGTGTGCTGGTCCGGAAGGCGGGTACTTCCTATTCGGTCATGAGCCTCACGGATAATGAGATTTATCAGCAGCTTCAGCAGATTAATAAGATGATTTCCAGTCTGCAGGATCGGCTGCAGACAGAGCGGGACCGCTATATTTCCCAGTTTACTTCTCTGGAGACGCTTATTTCCCAGATGAACGCCCAGTCCGGCTGGCTCAGTTCGTTCTCATAAACGATAGAAGAGGAAAAATATGTATCAGAATGGTTATCAACAGTATAAGGCACAGTCTGTAAACACGATGACAGGCGGAGAGATGCTCTTGCTTCTCTATGATGAGCTGATTAAACGCCTCACCAGGGCGCAGATCGCGCTGGAGGAGAAAGATTATGATCTCTTCGAAAAGTCGGTGCAGCGATCAAAGGAGATTGTACAGTATCTCAATCGTACGCTGAATATGGAATATCGGATCAGTTATGAGCTGAGAAGAATGTATGAATTTTTCCTTTATGAAATCAGCAGGCTGCAGGTCGGGCGAAACGAGACTGTGATTCAGGAGTTGAAACCCCTCGTGATGGAGCTTCGTGATGCATTCAGGGAAGCCAGTAAGACGGCGGCTGTTTGACGGGAGAAGGAATATGGACAACAGACAGGAGCTTTTGTCAGAGATTTTAAAACGAGTGCAGCGAAATTACCGGCATGTGGTGGAGATTGAGCGGTTGACAAAGGAGCTTGGCAATGCCCTTTCCAGGAATGACCATGATTCGGCTCAGCTGTTATTGAAAATGCGCGGCGACGAGATGGATGAAGCCACGCAGTCGAAACAAGAGATCCAAACGCTTGTTCATGATGTGGGCGAAGAGGAAAGAGGCGCAGTCGAAGCGTGGCTGAAAGGGGAAAAGACCGATGATTGCAAAGGATTTGAGGCTGTTAAGATACAGGAACTGAGCAGCCAGATCCGTCAGGCGATCAAGAGAACGATTGTCCTGGATAAAGCAATCAGTTCAAGAATGGCAGGAGAAGATTCCTATTATCATTCTCCATCATAATCTTAAAATGTTAAAGAGAGGAGCCTGTGGTATGATACCACAGGCTCTGCTAAATTTAAGGGGTCAGTGTCAACGGACGGATATGCTCCACATGGGTCCTCCGTCCGTGGCGCTGTACTTCAGTTCATCGAGAATGAGCTCAATATCCCAGGCTTTTTGGGTATTTTTCAGACTGGCCGGATCGGCAATCGATACTTTTGTGTCGGACCAGTCGTCAGCGATAATGATAAAATGCCCACCGCCGGTGAAATGTCCCGGTCCCAGCAAAGCGACCAGAATGTGCCCGTTGGCAAGTTCATTCAATACAGCCTTTTCGGTAAAATTATCAAAGGATTTCACTTGGAAACCAAAAGCGGCGGCGCCTTCGGGAATGAAGCTGTGTTTCGTGCCGGAACCCGGCGCCCAGTAACCATGATCAGCGGCCCAGTCAGCCATCTCTGAGGGGAGATAATCCTGATTGGTAAAGCTGGATACGATCATGGCAAGTACCGTAGGACCGCATCCGTATTTTCCGAAACGGTCTCTGCCGCCGTAGGAATAATCGGTCCAGCGGGAGTCGCCCTGATTATAATAGGTAAGAGTCCCCATGCTGCTGGTGAGGGATAAGGTATATGTGCCGTCTTTATTTTTGGCTTTTTGCTTTGTACCGGCAGTTTTTTCGGCCGGGGTACCGGCAGCGCCGTCGGGTTGCGTATCGGTGTCTTCCGGAGAGGCTTCTGTATTCTCGGAGACCGGGGAGCCGCCGTCTTCCCCGGGGGCGGATGACGGCTCCCCGGTCTCCGAAGCTTCGTCCGCCGGTTCGGCCGGGGACGTATACATAACGCTGGAGGCCAGATCTGTCCGGGCAGGGGGAAGAGAACAAAATAGGGCCAGGCTGATTACCGCACACAGTATTTTTTTTGCCATTTTTTTCTCCCTGTTTTTCTGAAACTATATTGACTGCATTATTCAAAAACAGTATAGTATATAATAAATATCGGAAATAGTAGAAAAAAATTAAGGAAGAAAAGCATGACGCAGATTATTTTTCATCATGTGACGAAGAAATTCGGCGATTTGACTGCGCTTAATGATGTTTCTTTTGAGATAAGAAAAGGTGAATTTGTATTTGTAATCGGAAAGAGCGGAGCCGGGAAAAGTACCTTGCTGCACTTGCTCACCAAGCAGGAGGAATTGACTTCCGGGCAGATTGTCGTGGACGGGTGCAGTATAGAGAGTATGAAAAAGGGGAGGGTTCCGGCCTACAGGCGCAGACTGGGAATTGTTTCCCTGGAAGCGGGCCTATTGAAAGATCGCTCGATTTATGATAACATTATGTTTGCCATGCGGGCCACCGGGAGGGCAAACCGGCAGGCCGGAGCGGCAATCCTTCGCCTTTTGGGGCTTGTGGGCCTTGCTAACAGGTATCAGGCATTTCCGGGTGAGCTTTCCGGCGGAGAGCAGGCGAGGGTACTGGTGGCGCGGGCTCTTTCCGTCTGCCCCGACATATTGGTTGCGGATGAACCGACGGCAAATCTGGACCCCGATTCGGCTTGGGATTTGATGCAGCTTTTTGCAGAGATTAATTATCAGGGCATGACAATCGTCATGGCCAGTCATGCCAGAGATCTGGTCACGATTATGAGAAAACGCTGTCTGACTCTGGTGGCGGGTAACCTGGTGGCCGATGAGAAAAACGCCATTTATAATCCTAAGGCAATCGATATTTTTGAGGAGAGGAGAGTGCTGGAAAAAATAAGAAAAATGTAGAAATTAGTTAAGATTTAAAAAAACAGACTAATATTTTATGAAAAACGTCCGAAATACTATAGAGAGTATTATTTTTTGGTAACCGGAAGGAGGGACTGCTATTAATTATGAAATCAGATATATGCTGATGCTGCTGGCAGCCATAATTAATCAGAAGACTCTTCAACCGCCAAGAAGATATATAAAATGGGAGACGGTTCTAAAGGTTTCTGATTATCAGAATGTCATCAACATCGTCTATCTTGGCATTCTGGGGATCGAGAAAGAGATCTCAGAGGAATGCGAGGAACAGTTTTTTCAGAGCTACAAAAAAGAGCTTCTTTTGCGTGAGTCATACAGCAATGCCGAGGAAGTGATTATGTGGCAGCTGGAAAAATACAGGATTGAAGCGCTGATTCTTTCGGATACGAGAGTAGAAGAGTTATATCCCAAACCAGAGATGGCCAGCCTTGGGGGGCTTGAAATTCTGGTAAATAAGATGAGTTTACCCCAGATTCACCGTCTGATGCGCGATATGGATTACGGGGAAGTTGAGAACCGTATGGGGACGGGAACGATGTATGAACGGGTTCCGGGCATCCGGGTTATATTTTATGACGAAATGCCGGTTCATAACAGGCTGTTTAAAAAGCATTTTTCCGTATCCCTGAAGAAGTATCCGTGTATGGAGAACTACCGGTGTATACATAGGTTGCCTGCAGAAGACGAATATATATATCATGTAGGGAAAATGGTGGAATCCTATCTGGCCGGAGAACTGAAAATACGGGAAGTTCTTGGCTTTTGGCAATATCAGAAAGCTGCGGAAGAGGTTGTTCAGAGTAAAAAAGTAAAAGATTTTTTTCAGCGCGTCAAATGGCAGGAATTTGTCAGGCAGGTAGAATTGCTTGCCACACTCTGGTTTGGTGAGAGTGCAACCCGGCAATACGGCGTCGCGCTGGAACTGGAAGAATATATCCTTTCTTCCGGTCATGAAAATAAGCGTCTGGATCAGAGGCTTTTGCCTAATGAGAAAACCAGGTTGGATTTTTACTGGCGGAACAGGGATGCGGAATGGGAATTGAAAAAGCGAGAGTGGCTGTTTCCGCCCAGGGAATATATGTGCCAGTTTTTTCCCGTTTTGAACCGATATCCTTTTTTATTACTCTTTTGCTGGATGATCCGGTGGCTTCGCTTTTTGAGACAATTTGGCGCAATCAGGTGGAGAAGAGCGTGGTGTGGCATCAGCATCAGATTTTTGGATATAAAAGAAAAGATGAAAGGGCTGATAAGAAAAAAAGAAGATGTAGATTCATCCGGGGAGGAACCGCAGGATCAGGAAGAAGCAGTTCAGGATTTTAAGACGGGCTCTCAGGTTATGGTAAGTCAAACAGAAACAGAAAACGAAACAGAAGGAGACGAAGATGTTGAAAAATTTGAAAATCCGGAGTAAACTTTTGGTATCTTTTGCGTGCGTGTTGGTTCTGACGCTTATTATTGCATTTTATTCCATAACGCAGCTGCAGAAAGCAAGTGATAATCTGAAGAGTTTCATGGCGGAAAATGTGGCTGTGGACGATGCCGTTCAGGAGAATCGCGTTTACACTAATGAGATTGCCAGGCATTTGAGGGATATGGTGCTGCTCGAGGCGGTGAATGACGAGGCAATGGAAACCGTTAATACAGATATTGAGAGTATTCAGGCAAATATCACTTTCCTGGACAGCCAGAGCATTCTGGATAAGGATACGGTTCAGAAGTATGATACGGCTATGAATAACTGGCTTGTCATCGGTAATAACATCATTGACCAGCTGCAAAGGGGACAGGTCAATGAGGCGAAGGAGACGATCCTGAATGAGTGTACGCCGGCACTGAACAGTCTGGTCGGTGTAGTGAGGGAACTGAGTGAGTATACGACCCAGAACCGTACGGATACGATGCAGGCCAGTGTGCGCATGACCAATCAGAGTATGATCATATTGATCGTTATTTTAGTGATTGCCATTGCCATCGCCGTGTTCATCTGTATTGCAGTTACGAAGGATATTGTGATGCCGGTACAGCAGATTGAAGCGGCAATGGAAGGTCTTTCCGAGGGTAAAATGTCTCAATCTCTGGATCATGATTCCCGTGACGAGCTCGGTATGCTGGTGAACAGTGTGATGAGTACCTGCAAAGGTCTTGAAGAGGTTGTGCAGGATCTGACCCGTCTTCTGGAGGAAATGTCAAGGGGTAACTTTGATCTTTTTGCGAAAGACGAAGTCTATAAAGGAGATTTTGTTCCGCTGCTGTCTGCTGTCCGTCAGATGAACAAGAGTCTGAGCAGTACGATGAGGCAGATTAACGACGCCTCCGATCAGGTGGCCAGCGGGGCGGATCAGGTTTCTTCCGGAGCTCAGGCGCTGTCCCAGGGCGCTACCGAGCAGGCAAGCTCGGTGGAAGAGCTTGCGGCCACGGTCAACGAGATTTCCAGAGAAGTTACCAATACGGCCGAGAATGCCAGAGAGGCCAGCAACAAGGTTATGGACGCTCAGGAGAAGCTGTCCGTTTCCAATGAGCAGATGCAGGATATGATCGCCGCTATGGACGATATCAGCCAGAAGTCCGGCGATATCGGGAAGATCATTAAGACTATTGAGGATATTGCTTTCCAGACGAACATTCTTGCGCTGAACGCGGCTGTGGAAGCTGCCCGTGCCGGTGAGGCAGGAAAAGGATTTGCCGTTGTGGCAGACGAAGTGCGGAATCTGGCATCTAAGAGTGCAGAGGCGGCCAGCAATACGACGGTCCTGATTGAGGGAACGATTCAGGCCGTGGAGAGCGGCACAAATATCGCGGGCCGCACGGCAGAGGCGATTATGGAGACTGTGGACAGTACCAAGAGCGCCGTCACCTATGTGGATAAGATTACGGCAGCCATGAATAATCAGGCGGAGGCCATTTCCCAGGTGACCACAGGTATGGATCAGATTTCCAGCGTTGTCCAGACCAATTCGGCTACAGCCCAGGAGAGCGCGGCGGCCAGCGAGGAACTGGCAGGCCAGTCCCAGTTGCTGAAATCCCTGGTATCCCGCTTCAAACTCAGGGACCCCAAGAGAATGTAGGAGACTCTTTGGCTTTACAAAAAGAAAAGAATATTTTGCGGTACATAGCATATAACAGTTCAGACAGCTCAGGCTGTCTGAACTGTTGGCATAAAAATATAAAAGAAAGGAGAAGCGGAATATGGCAATTAACGGAATAAATTCATTTGGATCAAGCTATTACAGTTATCAGTCAACCATTAATCATATGCGGCTGTCACAGGCCCTGTCAAACAATTCCCGAGCAAGTCAGGCTTATGCCGGGTATGGATCAAGATACTCCAGGCCGCGCAGCACGGCCATGCAATCGGGCATCAACTTTGCCAGACAGTACAGTACGAGTATGTCGGAGCTGATGAGCGCGGCAAATGAGCTGCGGACGTCGAATCGGAGCGGCGTTGTGAACGATTTGACGATTACCAGTTCGGATACGTCTGTGGCCACGGCGAAAGAAAAACTGACAGTCAGGGATCAGAAAGATATCCGGCTGGATGTTCAGCAGATTGCTCAGGCTCAGGTAAATGTCAGCGAGAATGTGCGGGCTTCGGCCAGGGCAGAGTCGGATATGGATTTTACTGTAGACGACGGAAGCAAATCGATTGATATTCGTGTGAGCGCGGTGAACGGCAGCGGAATATCCAGAACGAATGCGGATATGCTTCAGGAAGCGGCGGAGCAGATCAACAGAGGGAATATCGGCGTGACTGCCAGCGTAGTTCAGAAAGACGGCCAGGCATCTTTGCGGCTGGAAAGTAAGTCAACCGGTGCGGATCAGACTTTCCGTGTGAGCGGTCAGATGGGGGCGGCCACAGGAGCCGAAAATGTGCAGACAGAGGCAGCGAATGCGAAATACGCTGTGACCGGCAATGGACTGACCATGCAGTTTGAGTCCCGTACCAATGAGGTGACGGTGGATTCTACTCGAATTGGCGTGACCCTAAAGGGAACCGGACAGACGACAATTTCTGCCGGAGTGGATGTGGATAAGATTGCGTCGGCGCTGGATGATCTGGTGAAGTCCTATAATTCTTCATTGAAACTTCTCGGTAATAATTATGGCAGAGGCACGGGCGTAGACAGGCAGTTGCGCAATATGGCGTCAGGTCTTGGTTCCAGCCAGGCTATGGAAAAACTGGGCATTACAGTGAATAAGGATGCCACCCTGAGCTTTGACAGGGGTTCGCTTGTAGAGAATATAAAGGAAAACCCTTCTCAGGCGAGAAGCCTGATAGCCAATGTGAGCAATATGGCCGAGCGCGCGTATACCAAAGCCGTAACAGGAATGAATGTGAGTTCCCGTTCACTGGTAAACGGAGATATATCCGGTGCGTCATCAAAAAATATTACCAATCCTTATAATGTATTTGCGATGTACTCCAGAAGCGGAGCTTACAATATGAGTAACTATTATGCGGTTGGAACGATGATGAATTATCTGATTTAAACGGGCTGGCTCAAGGACGGGTAAAAGTGAAGAACCGATAGAATGTGGAGAGAAAAAATGCCATGTCATAGAGGAGAGCATTTTTTCTCTCCTTTGTTATTACACAGGAGGGTATTATGATCCTGGAAAATCCGAGAAAATTAACCCACGAGATGCAGTACCAGAAAGAGACCGGCCGGAGGTTGGAAAAATATTGCTGGATGAAGAATATTGTCTGCAATAAGAGCGCTGCTGCAGGAATGAAAAAAATGGGTTTTACCGAGAAACGCCTGTATAAGCAGTTTCAGGTTGCTTTTTATCTGGCCTGTTCCGCCCATAAGGGACAGTGCGATAAGGCCGGATTGGACTATATTTGCCATCCTGTGGCGGTGGCATTATATATCCGGGAACATAGGGAACCTTCCAAGAAAAGGGATCGGGCTATGGTAACGGCTATGCTCCATGATACGCTGGAAGATACGCTGGTTACGGAAAATGCGTTGAAATGCTTTGGTTTCAGCAAGCGGATTATTCGCGCCGTCGTGCTGCTTTCCCGAAAAGAGGGGGAAGATTATGAAATTTATCTGGATCGACTGATGATTTCCAGGCTGGCCATGATCGTCAAATGCGCGGATATGGCCGATAATGAAAATTTGAATCGGTTGGAGCATCCCAGCCAACGGGATGTAAATCGCAGCGAGCTATACCGTAATGGTCGGCTGCGCCTGGAACGGCAGCTGCAGAGGGATACTACTTTTTCCTGACGATAACTTTGCATTGCGCTTTGACACCGTCTTCTGAAACGACAATCGTTCCGTTTCCCGCTTTACGGGCTGTAACGGTAACTTTGAAATTCCCGTCGGATGATATGAAAGCGACGGCGGCATTGGTGGAAGCCCACAGCGGTTTAATACCGGAGGAAACGCGGCAGGTCAGGGTCTTTTTTTCGCCGACGGTTAGTTTCAGTGTTGATTTGCTGAGCGTGATCGTCGGTTGTTTTACTGTGATTTTGCAATAGCGTTTTACGCCGTCCACGGTGGCGGTGATCCGGGCAGTACCATGTCCAACGGCTGTGACAAGCCCGTCTTCATCTACGACAGCCACGCTGGTCTTAGAACTTTTCCAGACGGGAGTGTGACCGTTGGATACGTCGGCCGTCAATTGAAGCGTGCGGGTGCGGTAGAGTGTGGCTTTGTTTTTGCTTATCTTTAGGGAGGGATGGGTAACCTGTACTGTGCAGACGGCTTTTGTACCTCCGGCTGTAGCGGTGATTTTAGCGCTTCCCGGCTTAAGGGCGGTAACGACGCCTCTTTGATCTACGCTGGCTACTGAAGATTTGCTGCTTTTGAATGTGGCCTTGCTGCCATTAGAGGTTTTTGCTTTTAAACGGATATAATCGCCGCAAACCAGAGAGACAGAAGTTTTTGACAGAGTCAGGTTTGTTTTTCTCACGGTGATCTTGCAGTGGGCTTCTCCCCGTCGGACTTTAGCGGTGATGGTGGCCGTGCCGGCCTTTTTAGCGGTGATAATGCCATAGGCGTCGATATAGGCCACGGAAGGCTTACTGCTTTTGAATGTGGGCCATTGCCCATTGCTGCTGATAGCCAGCAGAGGAAAAGAATCCCCTACGTCCATGGTCACTCTGTAACGGGATAGAATAATAAAGTTGGGAAGAGAGGAAGCCCGAGCCGGTACAAATTGAGCCGGTAAAAATACAGACAGGTACAGTGCCCAAACAACACAAAGTAACAGAGAAAATCGTTTGATGTGATACATATAGTCCTCCTTAATCAAGGAAGAAACACTCTGCTCATCGTGCATACAGTATAACATGCGGAAATGATTTTGTGGACAACTGTGTGCAAATAGCTGTTTGGTCTGCATAAAAAGCAGGAAAAACGTATGATTTAAAGGAAATGAGAATAGTCGGGAAATGCATTTCATTATAGAATTTGATATAGTATATAGATTCTTAGAAAAAAGATTCGGACACGAAATGAGCCATCGTCCTTAGTGGAATTCGGAACGATGGCTCATCTCTGCTCATCTGTGTTCAATGGATCAAACCTCTTTTCTTTAAAACTATAGGGTAAATCGTTAAGTTTTTGTTGGATCGTACCTTCCTTTCTGCAAAACTTTGGGTTGAATCGTTATACTTCCTTTGGACCGTACCTCCTTTTTGGATTCTTAAAACATACATGCGAAAATTGAAACTACAATCTTATTATGTAATACATGTGTGCTTTCGGTAAAGTATACTTTCTCATTTGCTGCCCATGGGACCGTACCTCTTTCGGATTTTTGCTTACCGGTAAATTATTATCTTCTCATTGGACCATACCTCGCTGAAAAAATGATTTCGTAAACAGTAATTGTTAAACAAGATCTACTATTTCATTGGACTGTACCTCGCTTTGAAGATCTGTTGTTTTTGTATGAACTAATGATATCAAACAAAAAAGTGTTTGTCAATAAGAAATTTGAAAAAAACAAAAATGCATTTAATCAAATTGATAATTGAACACAAAATTAAAAATATTCTGAAAATTATAAAACGTGAGTTTCTCTTGCATCATGCCTAAGGTTCCGATATACTTAAAAAATATTTGAAAGGAGTTGTCTCTATGGGAGTATTGGAGATATTTGTCATTGGTCTCGGTCTTTCGATGGATGCTTTTGCCGTCTCGGTCTGTAAAGGGCTGTCCATGAAAAGGATGAGCTGGAAACAGGCGGTATTGGCGGGGCTGTATTTTGGCGGTTTTCAGTTTCTTATGCCTCTGATCGGTTATCTTCTGGGAACGACGATGGCTGACCTGATTATCAGTATAGATCATTGGATTGCCTTTATTCTGTTGGGGCTGATCGGCTATAATATGATCCGTGAGGCGAGGCATGGTGAGGAAGAGTGTCTGAATGATTCCTTCGATATAAAGACGATGCTGCTTCTGGCGGTGGCTACCAGTATTGACGCGCTGGCCGTAGGCATTACCTTCGCGTTTTTGCGGGTACAAATCCTGACAGCGGTGTGTATGATCGGTGTGACGACGTTTGTATTGTCCGTGGCGGGGGTTAAAGTCGGTCATATGTTTGGCAGCAGGTTTCGGGCCAAAGCGGAATATGCCGGGGGTACGATTCTGATCCTGATCGGCTTAAAAATATTATTGGAACACCTGGGGGTTTTGTAGATGAAGGGACAGGCGGAATTGCATTATGCGGATGAGGTTTATCCTTATACCATAATCCGTTCGGACAGAAAAACGCTGGCTGTACAGGTGCGTTCCGGCGGCGAGGTGGTGGTTCGCGCGCCGCGGAGAGTGGAGAGCGACAGAATACGCCGGTTTGTCTGGGAGAACAGGGATTGGCTGCGCAGAAAAGTTGCGGAGAGCCGGAAGGCTGTCGCAGGAGAGGCGGCTTACGCCCCCGAGGAGAAAGCGCGGCTGCGCCAGCAGGCAAGGGAGATCCTGCATATGAAGGCGGCCTATTTTGCCCGGTTGATGGGGGTTCGGTATAATCGTATTTTTATTAAGGAGCAGAAAACGGTCTGGGGGAGCTGCAGTGCGAAGGGGAACCTGAACTTTAACTGGAAGCTGATTCTGGCGGGGCCGGATCAGCTGGAGTATGTGGTGGTACATGAGCTGGCCCATTTGAAGGAGATGAATCATTCCCCGGCTTTCTGGCGGGAAGTGGAAAATGTGCTGCCGGATTATCGGGAGAGAAGAAGAAAGCTGAAAGAATTCCGGCCGTAAAACGCCGGAGATTTTATATGTGTACGGGAGGGATGGGAAATGGCAAAAGAGGCGAAGACCAATGCCATGCGTATGTTGGACAGAGCAAAGATTCCTTATGAAACGATTAACTATGATTGTGAGGAATTTATCGACGGTATCCATGTGGCAAAGAAAACCGGGGCGCCGCCGGAGCGGTCGTTTAAGACGCTGGTCATGCAGGGGAAAAGCGGCCGGCATTATGTGTTTGTCCTGCCGGTGGCCGCGGAAACAGACTTAAAGCGGGCCGCCAGGACGGTGGGAGAAAAATCTCTGGATATGCTTCCTGTTAAAGACATTCAGAAAGTCACCGGATATGTCCGCGGCGGCTGCAGCCCGCTGGGTATGAAGAAACTGTTTCCCACAGTGATTCACGAGAGCGCCAGGGCGTATGACAGGATTTATATAAGCGGAGGACGCGTCGGCGTAACTATCGTGATGGAGCCGGAGGCGCTGGCAGAGCTTACGGGCGCAAATTTCGCGGATATTGTGGTTGGCGGATGAGAGGCGGCAGGCGTGGATATCGCCTATCGGATGCGCAAGGAAGAATTTGACGTAATCCTGTCTGGAGGAGATGAACACGGTACGCTTTTGGATCATATTTACTATCAACATTCAGACAGGGAAAGCGCGGCGGCAAAACAGCAGAATATCCATCTGTTTTGCCGCAATATAAAAAATGTTGAAAAGAATGAAAAAAGTACTGGACAAAAGTTCAAAGTTGTGATTTAATAGACTCATACAAAGCGGGTACAGTCTTGTACCCATCACTTCTTTTCCGACAGCTCGTCGGAGATTTCCATACAGAAATCGATCAATTGAATAGGAGAAAGTAAATGTCCGTATCTGTTTTTTGCGTACTTATTTATACGGGAATGGCTGCACTGATGGATCTGCGTACACGAAAGATTCCCAATCGGGTGATTCTTTGCGGTTGGTCAGCGGGCCTGGGACTGTGGCTGGGATTTCAGGGATACAGAGGATGTCTGTATTGGCTGGCCGGAGCTTCGTGTACACTGCTTCCCGGGCTGGGGGTGTATCTGCTGCGGGGGATTGGCGCAGGAGATGTCAAGCTCTTATCTGTGGCGGGCGGCATACTGGGGCTGCGCCGAGGGATCTGGCTGTCTGTGGCGGCGCTGTTTTTGGGAGGGCTTTTGGGCCTGATTGCCGCATGGCGGGCCGGCGAAGGACAGGCCTGTCTGGGCCGGATGGGGATGTATATCCGGGGAGTATTTACCGGAGAAAAGCCGGTGTGGCCCAGTGGTCAGGGAATAAAAATCTGTTTTGCCATGGCCGTATTTGGCGCGGCGCTGCTGCTGGCGGCCCGGGAAAGGGGGTGGGCGCTGTGGCTGAAATGAAAATGCTGGCCGTGTGCGTCGGGGAGGAGGGGTATGGCGTGAGGCTGGCCGAATATGTCCGGAATCAAAACAGCTGCCTTTTTCAGGCGCAGGTTTTTTCCGCGGCGGCGACGCTGACGGATTATCTGAAGCTGCGAAGTGTTGATGCTGTTTTACTGGATGAGAAATTCTATGATGAAGTGCATTGGCAGAGGTATGACGGCGTGTTGTGTCTGTTGGGAAACGGCATCGGGGAAGAGGAATATCCGCCGCGGATTTTCAGATACCAGCCGGCCAGGGATATTCTGAACGAGGTGCTGGCGCAGTATGGGCGTATGACAAAGGAAAAAGGCGATTTCCTGGTCTGTAAGAAAAACATGGAGGTGTTTGGGGTGTACTCTCCCGTGGGCCGCTGCGGTAAAAGCCGTTTTGCTCTGGCTATGGGATTGGAGCTTGCCAGACATCGGAAAACTCTTTATCTGAATTTGGAATCCTGGTCGGGACTGGCACACAGGCTTGGGGAGTCTTCCGGGGGTAATCTCAGCGATCTGCTGTATTTTCTGCGTCAGAGGCGCGATTCGCTGCCGGAACGTTTATGCGGCATGGTAGTGACGGCGGACAGGCTGGATATGATTCCTCCCGTGCGGGCCCCTGCGGATCTGGCGGCGGCGTCTTTGGAGGACTGGCAGTACTTATTTGAAACACTGCGCTGTCAGAGCGGCTATGAGGCAGTGGTGATGGATATCGGAGACGGCCCACAGCCGGTCGAAAAGTTGCTGGGCATGTGTACCAGGGTATATGTGCCAACGATTTCCGATAGGGAATCCAGGATAAAGCTTGCGTGTTTTCTGGAGTTTATCAGGGGAAGCGTCTGTGGGGAACTGGCGCCAGAGATAGAGACCGTGTCCATGCCTCCTGCGGCGTCCAGGGAAACAGAAGGTTCCTGGGCCGAGCAGCTTCTGTGGGGCGACATGGGGGAGTATGTGCGCAGGATATTGAAAAAAAGTAACGGGCAGGTCTGAATGATGACAAAAAGAAAGAGGGGAGGAATAGATGGAACAGTCCATACAGAGACTTAGAAAAGAATTAAGCGACCGATTGGCAGAAAGCGGCGCCTGTACGGATGAGGATGTGATGAGGCAGATTGACCTTCTGCTTTTGAAGGAGAGCCGCAGAACATATTGTCCGGTGAGGGAGATGAATCGCCTGCAGGCGGAGCTGTTTTGCTCTGTGCGGAAACTGGATGTGCTCCAGGAATTGCTGGATGATCCGGAGGTGATGGAGATCATGGTCAACGGCTATGACAGAATTTTCGTGGAACGGGCAGGGAAGATTTTTCGCTGGGAAAAGGCATTTACTTCCCGCGAGCGTCTGGAGGACGTGATTCAGCAGATCGTGGCAGGCTGCAACAGGGTTGTGAATGAAAATATGCCCATCGCGGACGCGCGCCTGGCGGACGGCTCGCGTATCCATGTGGCGCTTCCTCCAGTGGCGCTGGACGGGCCGGTGTTGACGATCCGGCGTTTTCCCGATGACCCCATCGATATGGAGGATCTGATCCGCATGGACAGTATCAGCCGGGAAGCGGCAGATTTTCTGCAAAAACTGGTAGAGACCGGGTACTCTCTGATGATTGGCGGGGGGACGTCGGCGGGGAAGACTACGTTTTTAAATGCTCTGTCCGCGTATATTCCGGGAGATGAGAGGGTGATCACCATTGAGGACAATGCGGAGCTCCAGATTCATGGTATAGAAAATCTGGTGCGTATGGAAGCGAAAAGCGCCAACATGAAAGAAAACAGGGAAATATCCATACGGGATCTGATTCGGGCGTCTCTCAGAATGCGGCCGGACAGGATTATCGTGGGAGAGGTACGGGGCGCAGAGGCTATTGACCTGCTGCAGGCATTAAATACCGGGCATGAAGGCTCTCTGAGTACCGCTCATGCCAATAGTCCGGAGGATATGGTCAGCCGTCTGGAGACTATGGTTCTCATGGGAATGCAGCTGCCGCCGGAGGCGGTGAGGAGGCAGATCGCTTCGGGAATCGATATTTTTGTCCAGTTGGGACGGGACAGGGAAAAAAGAAGAAAAGTTATGAAGATTACGGAGGTGACGGGTTGTGAAGAAAACCGCGTGTGTATGCAGACGTTGTTTGAAAGGAATTATCAGACGGGGAAGCTGGAAAGGAGTGGGGAATTGTGCCGTACAGCAAAACTGGAAAGGGCGGGCCTGTCGTAAAGGCCGGGGTGGATTACGGAAATTACCGTTTTACCCCCGCGGAAAGTCTGGGATATGCGGGATTGGGAGTTTTTCTGTATCTTACAGCGGATTTTCTTTTATATCGCAGCCTTATATTGTTGTTTCTCTTGCCGGTATTTCTGATTTTCTGGTTTTACCGGATAAAAGCCGGGTTGATTCATAAAAGAAGGCAGCAGCTTCTGGAACGGTTCCAGTCTGCGGCAACGGCTTTTGTGGTGGCGCTTAGGGCAGGCTATGCGGCGGAAAATGCCCTGGCGGAGTGCGCAGACGATTTGGAGAGGATGGCGGGGAGTAGAGATGTTCTGGTGAAAGAGCTTCGGTATATGCAGGCTCAGATTACGTTGTCCGTACCGCTGGAAGAGCTGTTTGCGGATCTGGGAGAGAGGAGCGCACTGGAGGATATACGGAATTTTGCGCTGGTATTTGCCATCGGCAAACGGACCGGGGGAAATCTGGGAGAGGTTTTGTCTCATGCAGCAGACCAGCTCCGGCAGAAACTGGAAGTACAAAAGGATATACAGGTGCAGGTGACATCCCGCCGGACGGAACAGACAGTCATGAGTCTGGTTCCCTGGGGAATCATACTATATCTGAACGTATCATCGCCGGGGTATATGGATGTGCTTTATACTACAACGACGGGAAAGGCAGTGGCTACGGCATGTCTGGCCGTATATCTGTTATCCTGGTTTTGGGGAAGGAAAATTACGGAAATTGAAGTTTAGAGAAATCAAGAGGAAGTTGGGAAGTTCCCTGACGGGAGAACAAAAAATTTTGGCTCTTTTTGGCTTGCTGGCTGTTTGCGTCGGAATTGTTGTTACCGGTGTGTGGGGAATGGAAACGGCAAAAGAGGTCAGGGAGATTAAGAAGCCGGAGGCAGGCGGGGAACCCGTGCAGGAGCGGTTATTCATTGAAGCCGGTCAGGAGGGAGCACGGAGTTATGTCGTGGAGGTGCCCGCCAGACTGTATGGCGCCGCAGAGGCGAAACGGCTGCTGGAAAAAGGCCGTGAGGAATTGGACCGGCGGCTGTTGGGGGAAAATGACTCGCCGGATCATGTGATAAGCGGGTTGTATCTGGCCGCGGAAGCGGCAGACGGCCGGGTGGCGGTGGAATGGAGTATCGATCATCCGGAGTACCTTTCGTATGGCGGCGTACCGGCGGAAGATTTACCGCCGGAGGGCGTGCCTGTTCGGCTGGAGGCAAGACTGAGCTGCCAGAAGGAGGAACTGTATTATCATAAACAGGTCAGGCTGTGTCCTGAAACGAAAGGAGAAAAGACCTGGGCCGGACAGGTGAAGCGGGCTCTGGAGGAGGCAAATCAGGATGGTACGGATGAATGGTACCGTTTGCCTCGGGACATTAGCGGCCGGACGGTGGTCTGGAAGCATGGCAGGGAAAATCCGGCTCTGGCTTTATCTCTGATTATACTGGCGGCGGGCGTTTGGCTTGTCTGGCGGCGAAGAGAACAGAGCAGACAGGAGGAACGGCGGCACAGGGCTGGGCTTCTCAGGGATTATCCCGCATTTGTCAGTCGCATGTGTCTCTTTCTGGGCGCGGGACTCAGCGTACGGCAGGTGTTTTATCGTTTGGCTGACGGCGGAGAAAACCATGGCAAAAAAATCAGGAAGCCACCTTGTGATGATTTAAAGGAAGAGATTTGTCTGACTTGCAGAGAGCTGGAGCAGGGGATTGCAGAGGCGCAGGCATATCGGCGCCTGGGGGAGAGGAGCGGACTTCCGGAATACAGAAGATTTACGGCTCTGCTGGTACAGAATATACGAAAAGGGAATCAGGAACTGCTTGTTACACTTCAGAGTGAAGCGGATAAAGCGTTTGCGGATCGTCGAAGAAGTGCAGAGATGCTGGGCAGCAAGGCAGGGACGAAACTGTTGATGCCCATGGGGCTGATGTTGGTGGTAGTACTGATACTGGTGATATTTCCGGCATGTGTATCTTTCTATAACTGATGTGGAGAACAAAAAATTACGTGAAAAGGAGAAAACGTATGGTTAAAAAGATGTATAGTTTCTGGCAGGAAGAAGACGCCGTGGGGGTGGTAGAGATCATTCTCATTCTTGTTGTGCTGATCGGCCTGGTACTGATTTTTAAGTCGCAGCTTACCAGCCTGGTAAATTCGACACTGACAAAAATTAAAAACCAGAGTAATTCGGTGTGACAGGGAGAAGAGCATGAAGAAGAGCATGAAGAAGAGCATGAAGAAGAGCATGAAGAAGAAAGGCAGCATAACCGTATATCTGTTGATGATATGTTCTCTCTTACTGCTGTTCGCCTGCGCCATTTTCTATTCTCTTCGTATCGAAGGCGCCAGGGTGATGGTACAGGCGGGAGCCAGGGCGGGGCTGTTTTCCGTCTTTGGCCGCTATGACCGGGACTTGTTTGAACAGTATGATCTATTGTTTATGGACGCCGGCTGTCGCACAGGTGATTTCGCGCCGGGGCGGCTGGCGCGCCAGATAGAGAAATACGCGGGAATTCCCTGGGGAGCCACTCCGACGGCAGGTCGGGCAAAGGCCGCCAATCTCTGGCGGCTGGGTTCTCCTGCGGCGGCTATTACCGGCTATACGCTGGCCACGGATCAAAACGGCGAGGCATTTTACCGCGAGGCCGTGGCCTGGGAGCGGGAAATGCTGGGGGTGAAAGCGCTGCAAAGACTCAAAGAACAGGTAAAGGCGGTAGAAGGGCAGGAGAAAAAAGTTCCGGAGGGTAGTGTAGAAAATGCGTTGGCAGCTTATGACAGGGCCGAAGCAGAAGCAAGAGAAAAAAAGAGCGGAGAGGATAAAACGATACAGGAAGAAGAACCGCCCTCCGGTTCTGCAGATCGCGTAATCGTTTCGGCGGAGGAAAATCCCATTACTGTCATAAGGGAAATAAAAAAGAAAGGGCTGCTGGCTTTGGTGTTACCCACCGATCGGTTATTGTCGGAGGGCGCAGTCTCAGCTTCTCAACTACCCTCCGGGCGCAAAGTGCTGGAGGGGATGGGACTGATTCCTATGGTAAAGAATCACAGTGCATCAGACAAGGTACTGTTTTTGTCATATCTGGCCGGACATATGGGAAATTGCATGGAGAGTAAAATGAACGGTTCTCTGGCTTATCAGATGGAGTATGTACTTAACGGCAGGAAAAGTGACAGGGAGAACCTGGAACAAACAGTGAAAAAGCTGTTGCTGGCCCGGGAAGCGGCTAATCTGCTCTGTCTGGAAACGGATGCGGGAAAGAAGAATGAGGCGCGTATATTGGCAGCGGCGATCTGTGCTTCTCTGGCCGTTCCCATAGCGGAAGAGCTGGTAACCCAGGTGTTGTTGGCCTGTTGGGCTTATGGAGAGAGCCTGATGGATGTGCGAACATTGCTGGCAGGCGGAAAAGTGCCACTGAAAAAGACGAAGGCCGGATGGCAGTTGGAACTGAAGGATCTGGCCAGGTTGACAGAACGTCTGCGGAACCCGGCGCAGGATCGTACAGAAGGGCTGGACTATGAGCAGTATTTGCAGATGCTTCTTTTCATGAATAACGAGGCGCTGTGTATAAGCCGGAGCCTGGATATGGTGGAGGATGGTATCCGCGGCATAAAGGGCCGGGAGGGATTTCGGATAGATTATTGTATCTATGCCATGGAGGTACAGGTAAAAGCCGGCCTGGCCGGCGCATCAGATGTTACGGTGACGGAGAAAAGGAGCTATGAAAACTAAAGCATACAGGGCGGCCCCCCTCCTGGGGCATGTAACTGACAATTTGGAATGGCTATCAATAAAAAGGAAAATAACACTCTCTCTTCAGGCATATCTTATCGCGTTAAATACCCCGACATACGACGATATATCCGCTGCAGGAGGAGGGCTGCCCTGTGTGCTTTGGCGAAAATATGGAGACAAAAGCGGGCGCAGGCGGATTTCGCCGGACAGAATTCGGAAAGGAAGCCTGTCCGTGGAGGCCGTGTTCATTCTCCCGTTCTTCTTTCTGATCTGTATGGCTCTGTTTTGTTTTAGCGGTGTTTATGCCGCGCAGACGGAAATGACGGTACGATTGGAGGCAGAGGCAGAAAAAGCGGCCGTGTACAGCTATGGTTACGGCGCTCTGCCGGGAGACGATACCTGGCGGAAGCTGGCCGATGCGGCCGTTAGAAAGGGCACGGTCAGCTGGGCGGCTTCACAGGTGAAAGATAATCCCTGGACGGACGGTCTGAGTCTTTCCCGATCTGTGATTAATGAAGAAACCATATCCCTTGCGGCATTCTACGGTTTTTCGCCATGGGTATCGTTTCCCGGACTGGAGAAATGGACATTGCCTGCGGCCGCGGAGGTATATCCCTGGATCGGGGACTCGGGAGAATGGGAAGCAGAAGATGGCGGGGAGATGGTTTTTGTCAGCGATAACCGGGAGGCCTATCATACCCATGGCGACTGCAGCTACCTGGATATTCATATCAGGGAGATCCGCCACGGCCAGGCAGGTTCTGTGAGAAACGCTTCCGGGAAACGCTATCGTCCCTGCGACAAATGCTGTAAAGGCGCCGGTGTAACGGACAGTGTCTACGTGACGGGAAGAGGAACCCATTATCACAGTACGTTGTCCTGCAGCGGCCTGTCCCGCAGTGTACGGCTGATTTTGCGGTCGGAAGCATCCGGTCTTCCTCTGTGCAGCCGCTGTGCCAAAAGAGGAAAATGATTGGGAGAAAAGAGCAGACGGAGGGATCAGATGGTAAAAAGCCTGGTATACCTGCTGTTTTTGACAGTACATGCGGTCACGGATATAAGGGAGAAACAGATTTATGTAGCTCCGCTGGTTTGGCAGGGAGCGGCGGGCATATTGTTCCAACTGTGTGGCGGTCAGAGGGGAGTCGTTACGGCGCTGTCCTGCCTGCCGGGGCTGATCTGTCTGGGAGTCGGCCGGCTCAGTGGAGAAAAGATCGGTTACGGTGACGGTTGGATGGTCCTTCTGAGCGGTTTATATCTTTCACCGGCGCAGATGACGGTACAGCTTTTCTGGAGCTTTCTGACCGCCTTCTTTTACGCGGCAGGGGTGTTGGCGACAGGAAGGTTATCGGAGAAAAGCGAAATTCCTTTTGCGCCGTTTTTTCTGATTGGTTATTTCGGAGGAGTACTGTATGGGCAGAGATAAGAAAAAAGGAAGTATAGTCGTAGAGGCCGTATTTGTGGCGCCGTTGTGTTTGTTTGTGATTTTTGTATTATTGCAAAGCGGATTGTACTTACATCATCAGAGCTGGTACAGGGAGGCGGCCTGGGAGTGTATACTGGCTGGGGCAGATGCGGAAAAAGCTGCGGCAGGAGTGTTGTCACACTGGGAGAAACTGGCCTCCTGTCAGGCATTTCCGGTTGGCGATGTCTCGGCAAAGGTTTCGGAAAAGGAAAGCAGTCTGGACATGTCTCTGCGGAGCGGCGTATCCGGTGCGTGGGGAAGCGCCGGAATGAACTTTACCGTGGAGGTGCAGAGGGAACAGATCCGACCGGCGGAATTTGTACGGAGCGTACACAGGTTAAAAAAACCGGGGGAGGAGGATACGCCGTGAAAGTCAGCTATCAAAGAGAATTGTACCGTTCCCGGATGTGCTGCGAACTGGAGAAGGAGGAGTCGAGCTATGGCTATCCTTTACAGATGTGTTTGCGCAATTCGATTCCCGGGCTTCTGCCCTGCAGCGCGGAACTGATGGATGGACGAACTTACCTTTGCTGGGACATTACATCCAGAAACAGCCTGAAAGAACTCAGCGGAGGGGGATTTACCCTGGAGCTTTTGGAGCGGGTATTGCGGGCTGTCTATGCGGTTATGCAGGAGCTGGACGGTTATCTGATCAGCAGCGGTTATCTGGTTTTGTTGCCGGAACAGATCTATCTGGATGCTTCCAGAAAAAAAGTGGAGTTTATCTGTGATTACGGGGATGAGGCAAGCTTTCAGACAGGGATGATGAAGCTGGCGGAATATGTTCTGGCAGGAATTGATCATAAAGATCAGGAACAGATGCGGCTGGGATATGGACTATACAGGCTGGCAGTTCAGGAAAACTTTTCCCGCGGGGAGTTTCAATATCTTCTGTTTGTCAGAAAACGGCAGGAAGAACCTTCTTTACCCGGCGGGGCTGTTTCTGAACGGCGTTTTGGGCGTGACACGGTGTATACAGAGGCGTCGGTCCGGGGAAAAATGGAGCTTTCAGAGATACCGCCGGAAGATACCATGACCGGGGAGACGGAGCGGCAGAAAATTCTGGATTCTTTTTTTAGAGATGACGAGGAGATAGAGCAGGGGATACGGGAATACTTGCCTCTGTATGCCCTGCTGGCGGCTGTGGCCGTGCTTGGCCTGGAGATATTCTTTTATTTTCGTAACGGCCGCCATATACATCCGGGATGGCTGGCATGCGGTTTTCTGCTTACGGCCATATGTACCGGGGCGGCATGTATAGGACAGCATATAAAGGGTAAAGAAAAAACGGAGGATTCGAGGAGAGAAAAGTCTTCTTCTGAAGACGAAAAGGAGCATGTGAACAGCGGCGGACACCGCAGGACAGACATCGCTGGGCCGGTCAATCAAAGTATGCCGCCACTCCGGGAAAATGGATTTGACGGAGAGACGACGGTACTTCAGAACCCGCAGGCGTGCGGGGAAGAAAAACTGTTGGCCATATTGGAAGCCATGGGGCAGCACGGCGGGCGGTTTACTATTCCGTCAGCCGGGGCAGTGTTGGGTAAGCTGCCGGAGGCAGCGGATATTATTCTTCCCTCTCCGGCCGTCAGCCGGATACATGCCAGAATTATCTGCCGGGGAGAGGAATATTTTGTACAGGATCTGAATTCCAGAAACGGAACCTGTATAAATGGCCGACCGTTGGTCAGCCAGCAATTTGAACAATTAAAGGAGCAGGATGAAATCAGTTTTGCCGATCTTTCCTACCGTTTTCACAGGGAAAAGGGAAGATGATTCGTAACGGTGAAGCTGAAGGCCGAACTGTTACGAGGATTCCGGGGTTAAGGTAAAATATTGCTTGTGCTTTGCTGAAAATAAGCATATAATCAGACATGGATCATAAAGGAAATTTTCAGGAAGGCGAAGTCTATGGAAGAGTATGGCTATCCAGATGAAGACGCGATAGACCGTATGAGGCGGCAGCCGAAACATTGGGCGAACCTTATCATAATCGGCATGAATGTGCTGGGGTTTGCGGCGGTGGAGTTGACCGGGTCCAGTATGGATACGGAACATATGCTGGATTGGGGGGCTTCCTGGCTTCCCTATATACAGGAGGGACAGGTCTATCGTCTGATTACGTCAATGTTTCTTCATTTTGACCTGAATCATCTGGGCAACAATATGTTGCTGCTTTTGTTTCTGGGCGATACGCTGGAAAGCCAGGTGGGAAAAGGGAGATATCTGCTGATCTATCTGGGAGGCGGCCTTCTGGGAAATGTATGTTCCTGTTTTTATGAATGGCATGCAGTGGATTTTTATGTGTCGGCGGGCGCTTCCGGCGGCGTATTTGCAGTGATGGGAGCGTTGATTGCGATTCTTCTGCGGGAGAGGGGCCGTATCGGGGATCTGACTCTCCGGCGGCTGGGACTTATCTCGCTGCTGTCGATTTATCATGGTTTCACGGCTTCCGGCGTGGATAATTACGCCCATCTCGGCGGTTTCCTGGGAGGATTTCTGCTCGGCGCTTTCGTGTACCGGAAAAGAAATCGCGATCAGGCATAGACGATCGGAAGAGCCAGGGTGAACTCGGAGCCTTTTCCCAGATCCGTGAAAATACTCAGGCTGCCTCCGTGGGCTTCGGCAATGGTGCGGGCGATGGACAGGCCGAGTCCGGTGCCGTCTTTTTTGTGGGTCACGAAGGTGTCAAAGATTGTAGGGAGATATTCTTCGGGAATCCCCGGCCCATTGTCAAGAATCTGGATAAACAGACGTTCGCCGTCAGTAAAAATAGAGCATGTAATCTTCCCGCCGTCGGGCATAGCCTCCGCGGCATTGCGGATCAGGTTTAACAGCGCTTCGCGAATTTTGGTGCTATCAATGAAAAATGAAGGGACGGCACTTTCCTTGTTCAGCTGAATATCCACATGCTGTTCGCGCAGGGAGGGGCGGACAGACTGCACGATGGAGGAGAGTAGACGGTAGGGGTTGACCTCGGATTTGTGCAGGTTCCTTGCGTTGTTGTAACCGGAGAGATCAGTTAGCAATTCCCGCAGAAATGTCATGTTTTCTATAATGTCGTCCCAGTAACGGTATGTACAGATTTCCGGGTGCTCGGCGGCAATCATCTGCAGGAAGCTGTTGATCAGGGTGACGGGATTGCGGATCTCGTGGGAGATTTTGGAAAGAGAGCTCAAATGATCTTTTTCAATCGCCTGGAATAATTCCCGAAATGTGCTGTTTTCTTCGTAAAATCGGTTCAATTTTTCATAATCATCCTGTGTCAGCATAATTATCCTCCCATGCTGCGCGAAACTACCGTATGGGCAAAGTGTATCACCATAGCGAAAACGACGCAAACAGATTCGTTCGACAAATTCCGACAACAGAAAAAAGCAGGGTGCTGTGAACGGAATGAACGGTAACAAAAAAGGAGGACTTAGAGATGGAAGAGTGTATTTTTTGTAAATTGGCCAATGGAATTTTTGATTCGGCAACTCTGTATGAGGATGAGCTGTTTCGGGTCATTTTGGACCTGGGGCCTGCATCAAAAGGTCATGCGCTGATTCTGCCGAAAGAACATTACGCTAATATCTACGAGCTGCCGGAAGGGCTGGCCATGAAGGCCATGGCGCTGGCTAAGCGGATGGCAAGTGTTATGACGAAGGCTTTGGATTGCGACGGGTTTAATCTGGTGCAGAATAATGGGGAAGCGGCGGGACAGACCGTATTTCATTTTCACATGCATTTGATTCCCCGCTATAAAGGCGATCAGGCGGGATTTGGATGGAATGACGGAACGCTGAAGGATGAAGTGAAAACAGAAGTTTTGGATAAAGTGCGGGCAGAGCTTGCCAAAACAGAATAGGAGACATTGTGGATCATTCGGACTTTAATCGTATTTATGATCAATATTATCGTTTAGTTCTGCGGGTAGCCCAGAACTATGTACAGGATTCTCATTATCAGGAGGACATATGCCAGGAAGTATTTTCGAAGCTGTATGATAAACTGGAGACCCTGGCAGAAGAGGCTCATGTACGGCCCTGGCTTTTGGTGGTTACGAAAACAACGGCGTTGGATATGCGCAGGCGATTAAAGCTGGATTATCCGGTGGCGTCAGACGGGGGGGAGAAGACGGCAGAGACAGAATTCCCCCTTCATGATGATCCGGAGAAAAAAATATTGCTGCGGGAACATCAGGCCGAGGTATTCAGAGCTCTTCAGAAACAGAATCCGGAGTGGCTGAAGATCATGATCTGCCTGGAAATACACGGGATGAAACAGGCAGATCTCGCCAGAGAGATGGGGATATCCCTGTCAAATCTCCGGAACAAGATCTACCGTGCCAGAAAATGGCTGAAGGAGCAATTCCCACAGGGGAGCTAACTGTACTGAACGATCAGATCCAGGATGATCTGGAGGGAGTCTTTTTGCCGGGCATTTTCCATGGCCCGGATGTAGTTGTCACGGTTCCGATAGAGGGTATGGATGGCATCAAGAAGGGCGGTATCGGTCAGCTGTTCTTCTTCCAGTACCATGCTAAAGCCCTGTTTTTCAAAGGAACGGGCGTTCAGGATCTGATCGCCGCGGCTGGCTTTGGCGGAGAGCGGGATGAGGAGATTAGGCTTTTTCAGCGCCTGAAGTTCACAGATGGCATTCGCCCCGGCGCGGGAAACTACCATATCGGCCAGGGAAAACAGGTCCGAAAGTTCCTTTTCGATGTACTCATACTGAACATATCCGTCCGTTTTTGTTTTCGATTCGTCCAGTTTGCCGCGGCCACATAGATGGATGATCTGAAAATCCCGCAGCAATTCGGGCAGGATATGCCGGATAGCGTCGTTTATGGCAGCCGCACCCAGGCTGCCGCCGATAATCATGAGCGTCGGTTTGCCTGCAGAAAGGCCGGTGAAAGACAACGCCCGGTCCGGGCTGCCATTTAAAAGCTCCTGCCGGATGGGAGTGCCGGTGACTACGGCTTTACCCTCCGGGAGCTGCCGGAGCGTTTCGGGGAAATTGCAGCAGACTTTGGCGGCGGAGGGAATACAGATTTTATTGGCAAGTCCGGAGGTCATATCTGATTCGTGGATGATGGCCGGAATATGGAGTTTTTTGGCGGCGATTACCACGGGAACAGTGACAAAGCCGCCTTTCGAGAAGACGATATCCGGCTGCAGCCGTTTCATCAGTTTGCGGGCTTCATGGAAGCCCTTCAGGACGCGGAAGGGATCTGTGAAGTTCTTCAGGTCAAAGTAACGTCTCAGCTTGCCGGAAGAAATGCCGTAATAAGGTATACCCAGTTCTTCAATCAATTTTTTTTCGATGCCGTTATAAGAGCCAATGTAAGATATCTGATAATCCAGTTCCCGCAGGCGGGGGATCATGGCTATGTTGGGGGTTACATGTCCGGCAGTTCCTCCGCCGGTTAGTACGATATGTTTCATATACTGCCTCCTGCATGGATTTGTCGTGCTGTCTGTCCGACGGCCATTAATTCTATCATTATGTTACCCTTTCCCGTAAATGTCAAGAAAAGAAGATATCCCTTTGTAAGATAAAAAATTTTTAAAATTGCGAGATTTTTTTTGCTTTTATGCGTATTCTGTATGTAATGTAAGGGCCCGGAAGGATTTTGGGTTTTTGAGTATAGGGGAAAGGAGGCGGAACATGCAGCGGCCGATGTGATCCTTACATTACCGGCGGCTGAGGATAAAGAAATTTTACGGGAAATCTGAATAGCGGATAGCAGTAAAGTGAAAGTTTTTATGCGAAGAAACCGCCCTTCTTTAAGCAGAGGGGCGGTATCACAGAAACCGTCAGGGAAACTGCTTTTATTCCTGTTCCAGCGCCGCTTCAATAGCTTTGGCAAATTGGTCCGGACAGGATGTGGGCTTATGGCCGCAGCGGATACCGGACATCCGTCGAATGGCTTCTTTGGCATCCATGCCTTCCACCAGAGAACATACGCCCTGGGTGTTGCCATTGCAGCCTCCCTGGAATTGCGCATTGTGTATCTTTCCGTTCACCAGTTCAAATTCTATGGACTGGGAACATACGCCTTTTGTGCGATAAAGCATATTGGTTACCTCCTGTAAGATAAAGTTCAGGACATTTTCTTTAAAAAAACAATCCCGACGCTGACTTTAGTATAGCATATAATCGAGCCGTCCAGTAATATTTTTTCAATATAAAATAAAAAAGGACTGGATAAAAAGGAGGGGTTTGCTATACTGAATAGGTAGATCATGACCGGACAGGGTCAAGAGATAGGAGGTCACGGAATGAATCAGATAGGGATTATAGGCGCCATGGATGAAGAAGTGGCAAAATTGAAAGATCAGATGGAACATGTACGTGTGGTGAAAAAGGCGCAGATGGAATTCTGCCAGGGCGTACTTGGCGGTAAACAGGCAGTGGTGGTGCGCTCCGGGATAGGGAAGGTGAATGCGGCTCTCTGCGCTCAGATTCTGGCGGATGATTTTCAGGTAGAAGCATTGATTAATACGGGAATTGCGGGTTCGCTCAGGAGCTGGATTGATATAGGGGATATTGTGGTATCCACAGACGCGTTACAGCACGATATGGACGCGACGAATTTTGGTTATCCGGTGGGACAGATTCCCCGGATGGATGTGCTGGCTTTTAAAGCGGATGAGAGACTGGTGGAACTGGCCAGGGAAGTATGCGGGGAAGTCAATCCGGAGATTTCCGTATATTGTGGCCGTGTGGTCAGTGGCGATCAGTTTGTCTCGGAAGACCGCGTAAAAAAAAGAATTCTGGATTCATTCGCCGGATATTGTACGGAGATGGAAGGGGCGGCCATAGCCCAGGCGGCGTATCTGAACGGGATTCCCTTTGTAATCCTGCGCGCTATCTCCGATAAGGCGGACAACAGCGCTTCCGTGGATTATCCCACCTTTGAGAAACAGGCCATAGAGCACAGCGTGAAGCTGACGATGGGTATGATGGCACGGCTTTGACGGTGGATATCGAAAAATAAAAATTTTTTATCAATCGGTTCTATTTTGAAAAAATGCCCATATACTTGTCTCACAAACCATAAGGAGGAAAGGTATATGCTGCATTTATTTATGAACAGGGATTATTTTTATTTTGGCATAATGGCCGCAGGTGTGCTGGGAATCATCAGCATGCTGCTGACGAACCAGTTCTATCATAGAATATTGAGAGACCTGCCAAGAATGAATTCCCCCAAAGGCAAATGGATGAAAACGTTTTTGTCCAGTATGGACGAGCGTGCGAGGATGAATCAGAAAATCACAAATTCGGAAGTGTTTATCCGAAGTAAACTGGAGGAAGGGCGGATATTGAAAATAGGAATAGGGACATGGAGTTCCTTTCACAGTTTGATGACGCTTCTGGCTGCAGTGTGCACCGGGCTGGCTGTTTATGATACGTTCCTGGTAGAGACGGACATGCTGGTGCGGCTGCAGTATCTGGCCGGCGGTGTGTCCGTATGCGCGCTGCTGTTACTGCTCTATCCGTTGTTTGGTATTGCTTTTAAAGAGGAGCGGATACTGGACAATCTGACGGATTATATTGAAAACAGAACCGTGTTTACAGGACAGGAAAAGAAGCCGTCCTACAGTTCCGCTGAGAATCAGGATGCTATGATGAATCAGGTGATGGAGGGGATCAGGCAGACGGCGGTGGCCGGTACAAAATTTTCGGGTCTGTTAACGGATGAAGAAGAGGAGGTCCTCCGGGAAGTGATTCGGGAATATCTGGTCTGATTCGGAAATAGTGGCGAGTTTCTCTCTATCAGGTATAGATAGGTGTAGAACTTTTTTCGGACATGTCCGGGAGACGGTTTTCTGGCGCCGGAACCGTCTCGGGATTTTTGGTAAAGTTTTTCTAAGATAAGGAAAAAACAGTTTACGACGGAGCAGCAGCATTCATGGTGTTTGTAATTCCAGAGTGTGGTCATAGATAGAGGGTGTTTGACAGAGATACAGTTCGGCCTGTCTGAGCTGTTACAATGGTTTGCGGCGGTTATCTGCCCGGTGGGCAAAGAGTTGACTTTATCAACAGGAGCATAAGGAACGGAAGCATTCCCGGTAACAGTTCAGTCTTCGGCTTCACTGTTATCATTCCCGCTCAAATCGGTATATGTCCCGACCGGAGGGCAGAGGCCCCGATGACAGAAAAGATCTATAGGGGCATCGGACGGCATAAACCGTTCCGTGCCCCCATATGTGATATACATATATTTTCTCTCAAATAATGCTTCAGGGTTTCGCCGGCCAGGAAATCCGGCCGGATTCCGGGCGTCAGGGATTCTGTTTCTGCATGTATTCCATATAGCGGACCACCATCATGGCGATCTTGAAGGTGAGCGCGTCATCAAAAACACGAATATCCAATCCGGTGCTTTTTTCCAGTTTTTCCAGTCGGTAGACCAGCGTGTTCCGGTGGACATAAAGCTGCCTGGACGTTTCAGAGACATTCAAGTTGTTTTCAAAAAATTTATTAATGGTCATTAAAGTCTCATCGTCAAAGGTATCGGGAAGTTGTTCGCCGAACACTTCGCGCATAAACATTTTACACAGCGGTATGGGAAGCTGGTAGATCAGGCGGCCGATTCCCAGATTACTGTAGGGGATCACATTTTTATCCGGATGGAAGATCTTGCCTACTTCCAGAGCCATCTGCGCTTCTTTATAAGAACGGGAAACGTTTTTTATCTCATCCACCACATTGCCGTAGGAAATGCGGATCATTTCCTGTTGTTCCTGCTGGAGGGTATCCGCGATCAGGCGGGCCAGTCGGTTCATCTCCCCGTAATCTTCCCCATCTTTTAATTCCTTTACTACGATTACGCTGTGCTCGTCAATAGCCGTTATAAAATCCTGGGGGTGGCCGGTAAACAGACTCCTTACCTTTTCCGTCGCTCCGGTATCTTTTTCGGTGGCGGTCTCCACCATAAACACAATTCTCCGTGAATTGGTCTCAATGCGCAGTTTTTTTGCCCGATTGTAGATATCCACCAGGAGCAGGTTATCCAACAGAAGATTCTGGATAAAGTTATTCTTATCCAGCCGCTCCTTATAAGCGATGATCAGATTCTGAATCTGGGAAACTGCCACCCGGCCGATCAGATAAGGATCGTTCATGTTGCCGGAGGATACCAGAATATATTCCACGTTGTTGTCGTCGAACACTTTGAAAAAATAGCGTTCCTGGAGAATCTGACTGTCTGCAGGAGACTCCACAAACTGTCGGATAGTTGTATGATCAACCTGCTCATCTATCAACGTAGAAACCAGTATTGTACCATCCAGATTCAGGATGCTGAGATCAACTTTTGTTATATTTTTTAATTCATCCAGTGTTTTTTGCAGAACCTGACTCGATACCATGCCACTCTTATTCTCCATTCACATTATATCTAATAATATACCTTATTTCTTGTGAGTTTTCAACCACTGTGAAGCATATTAGTTAAAATAAATACAAAATTATTGGTAATTTTTTATACGCATCTGTAAAAAAGAAATAAGTTATCCGTCAAACTAGTGATTTGCAGACGATATTTTTGGGCAGGAATTCCGAATTGCCACTTTACATAAGATTTTATCCACGATATACTAAATCCGGCAGTAAAAAACCACGGATAAAGGAGGGGCCCATGTTTCGGTTATGGGGAAGATTATGGAAGTCCAACAGACTTCTGAAAGATACGGTGATCTGTCTGGATATTGACGATACCCGCACCCACAAGATTTTTCAGGCATTGGAGGACATCTGTCTGGAGTGGGATCTGGAGAAACCGATCTGGCTGGATGCCAATATCCGGGAATTCAGGCGGAGCAGCAGAACTCGCTTCACACGGGACTGCTTTATCGAGAACGTGGATTTTGATTATCTGGAAATACAGATTTTGGATGAAGAATAGGAGAGATAAGATATGGTGACATTGGAAAAAAGCGGCGCGTATCTGCTGAACGGAACGACGGTCATCCCGGATACGGAGGACGGGCGGGCCCGGCTTTCCAGGGATCTGGGCCGGGCGCCGGCAAAGGAGGAAGCCGCCCAGGCTACGATATCCTATGGGATTTTAAAGGAACATAATACTTCCGGGAACATGGAAGAGCTGAAAATCCGATTTGACAAATTGACTTCTCATGATATTACATTCGTGGGTATCATTCAGACGGCCAGAGCATCGGGACTGGAGAAATTTCCCGTCCCCTATGTATTGACGAACTGTCACAATTCATTGTGCGCGGTGGGCGGCACCATCAACGAGGATGATCACATGTTCGGTCTGACCTGCGCGAAACATTACGGTGGAATTTATGTGCCGCCTCATCAGGCCGTGATCCACCAATTTGCCAGGGAAATGCTGGCGGGCGGCGGAAAAATGATTCTGGGTTCCGACAGTCATACCCGGTATGGGGCTTTGGGGACCATGGCCATGGGCGAGGGCGGACCGGAGCTGGTAAAGCAGCTCTTGGAGCAGACCTATGATATTCATATGCCCGGCGTGGTGGCCGTCTATATGACCGGGGAACCGGCGCCCGGCGTAGGTCCGCAGGACGTGGCTCTCGCCATTATCGGCAAAGTGTTTGACTGCGGATATGTGAAGAATAAAGTGATGGAATTCGTGGGTCCCGGCGTAGCTTCTTTAAGCGCCGACTATCGTATCGGCATTGATGTGATGACCACGGAGACCACCTGCCTGTCTTCCGTCTGGAGGACCGATGACGCTATACGGGAATACTATGATATCCACGGCAGGAGCGAGGAGTATAAAGAACTGAATCCGGGCGCGGTGGCTTATTATGACGGTGTGGTTTATGTGGAACTGGACAAGATCAAACCGATGATCGCCATGCCCTTCCACCCCAGCAATACCTACACTATAGAAGAAGTCAATGCCAATCTGGAAGATATTCTGGAGGACGTGGAGAAAAGGGCCCAGGTCAGTCTGGACGGTAAGATTCCCTATTCTCTGAGAGACAAAGTGTGCGACGGGAAGTTTTTGGTGGATCAGGGGATCATCGCCGGGTGCGCCGGCGGCGGTTTTGAAAATATCTGTGCGGCGGCGGATATTTTGAAAGGAGCCAGCATCGGCAGCGACGCCTTTACTCTCAGCGTATATCCGGCTTCCACACCGATTTATGTGGAGCTGGCGAAAAACGGCGTCTTGGCTACATTGATGCAGACCGGCGCGGTGGTGAAGACGGCTTTCTGCGGTCCCTGTTTTGGTGCGGGCGATACGCCAGCCCATAATGCTTTCAGTATCCGTCATTCTACCAGGAATTTCCCCAACAGGGAGGGATCGAAAATTCAGAACGGGCAGATCTCATCGGTTGCCTTAATGGACGCCCGTTCTATCGCGGCCACGGCGGCCAACAAAGGTTTCCTGACTCCGGCTACGGATTTTGCCGGGGAATATACCAGGCCCGTGTATCATTTTGATAAAACGATCTATGAAAACCGCGTATTTGACAGCAAAGGTGTGGCGGACCCGTCGGTGAAAATCCAGCTTGGGCCCAACATCAAAGACTGGCCCGAGATGGTGGCTCTGACGGAGAACCTGCTTTTAAAGGTAGTGTCCGAAATTCATGATCCGGTGACTACCACAGACGAGCTGATTCCCTCCGGCGAGACTTCGTCTTTCCGCTCTAATCCTCTGGGTCTTGCGGAATTCACCCTGTCCCGAAAAGATCCGGCTTATGTGGGACGGGCCAAGGCGGTACAGGCGGCTGAGAAAGCCAGGGAGGCAAAAAAGGACCCGGCGGAGGCTCTGCCGGAGATCCGTTCAGTGTTTGCGGCCCTGGAGAATGGTTTTGACGGCGTAAAGGCGGAAAATACAGGCATCGGCAGTACGATTTTTGCCGTAAAGCCCGGAGACGGTTCTGCAAGAGAACAGGCAGCCTCCTGCCAGAAGGTACTGGGCGGCTGGGCCAATATCGCCCACGAGTACGCCACGAAGCGTTACCGCTCCAACCTGATCAATTGGGGTATGCTGCCTTTTGTGATTCCCGAGGGGGAACTGCCCTTTAAAAATGGCGATTACCTCTTTGTGCCGGGTATTCGCCGCGCCGTGGAAGAAAAAAAGGATGAGATTACCGCCTATGTGGTGGGCGACGGAAAACGGGCGTTTACCATGAAACTGGGTGATCTGACCGATGATGAGCGGGAAATTATTTTGAAGGGATGCCTGATTAATTATAATCGGAAATAAGCAGACAGTTTTTTGATTCGGACTGTCAAGCGGAAAAGAAACGGGTATACGGTGCGGCCGACAACGCGCAATCGTGTACCCGTTTCCTTTTAGTCTCTATGTAAAAGAAAAAATGTACGCAGAGAAGAGTCGTGTGCGCTTATGTCTGTTCAGGTAGAGATGAGGAAGCCGCTTCGTCGGAAATCTGTCGTCCGCTTACATCTAAATGATAGTTATCAGTATAGATCAGTTGAGAGATGGGGACGATCTCATAGCCGGCGTCCTGGATATTGGTGATGACAGTCTCCAGAGCCTGGGCAGTGTAGGTGGCGCCGTTGTGCATCAGGATAATCGCTCCGTTTCCCAGGGCTTTGTGTTCGCAGACTGTTGAGATAATGCTGTCTGTGCCGTAATCTTTCCAGTCCAGAGAATCCACGGACCACTGAATCGGATAATAGCCGCAGGCTTCGGCGGTGGTGATCAGCTCATTGTTGAAGGAGCCGTAGGGAGGGCGGAAAAGCGTCATCTCATAGCCGGTCAGTTCCTTCACTTTCTGGTGGACGCTCATGAGCTCGTCTTTTTGTTCGGCTATGCCGATGGTGGCCATATCTTTGTGTCTTTCGCTGTGGTTTCCCAGGTCGTGGCCGGCTTCATAGATGGCTTTTACATCGTCGGGGTAGGATTCTACCCAGCCTCCGGTCATGAAAAAAGTTACTTTTACGTCCATTTTGTCGAGAATGGACAGGATCTGCCGGGTATCTTCGTTACCCCAGGGAGGCGGTCCGATGCGGCGTCGGAAAATTGTTTAAAATTGGAAAAAGCCTTTGTGAATATCGAAGTATCGGGTATAATAGATAGAAATGCCGGCAATATGGTCTTGCCGGAAAAAATACGAAACCGGTTTTTCGGACAGAATGACGGGAGACGGGACATAAAGGACAGCGGATATGATACTGGATATCAGACAACGGACGATGGCGGAGCTTTTGATGCAGGGCGGGTTCGGCCTGGAAATGGAAGGGCTACGTGTGGATGGGGAGGGATATCTGGCCCACACAGGGCATCCTTTTGGAGATAATGCCAGCATTGAGAGGGATTTCTGTGAGAATCAGGTGGAGATGGTGACGACGGTTTGTACAGGACCGGAAGAGGTGCGGCGGGAGCTGGAGCAGTTGCGGAAGACGGTGATCACTACCCTGAAAGATATGCCCGATGGCAGGGAATATCTGTGGCCCTTCAGCAATCCTCCATATGTAAAGAGCGAGGAGGACATTCCTATTGCCTATTACAGCGGGAAGATGGCGGCAAAGACAGCTTATAGGGAGTATCTGGCGAGCCGGTACGGCCGCTATAAAATGCTGTTTTCCGGTATCCATTTTAACTATTCCTTTTCCGAAGAATTGATGCGGATGCTGGCTGCCAGGAGCGGAAAGGAGACGGGTACCTTTAAAAATGAGTTTTATCTGGAACTGGCGGAGAAAGCGTTGGCCTATGGATGGATCGTGGTGGCGCTGACGGCGGCCAGCCCTCTCTACGACAGCTCCTATATAGAGAAAGGCCAGACCGGCATCACCATGTTTTCCGGAATAGCCACGCTGCGGTGCAGTGAGCTGGGGTACTGGAATTACTTTACGCCCATCCTGGATTATCGGAATCTGAAAGCCTATGCGGCCAGTATCCAGGCTTACATCGATCAGGGATTGCTGGCGGCGGCCTCAGAGCTTTATTATCCGGTGCGGTTGAAGCCGGAGGGAATCAATACGCTGGAACGGCTGGTTTGTCGGGGTATAGATCATCTGGAGATGCGTATGCTGGATCTGAATCCTCTGGATTCCTGCGGCGTTGCGCTGGAAGATATTCGGTTTCTGCAGCTCTTTCTGGTCTGGCTGGCGGCGCAGCCGCGGCTGTCGCTGACGGCGGAACAGCAGGTGCAGGCAATCCAGAACTACAAAATTGCTTCTCATTTTGATTTGAAAGAGATTAAATGTAAACTGCTTTGCGGCAGAATGTGCACGTTGTATGATGGACTTTTGGACATACTGTCAAAAATGGAGGATTATTTCGCCGATATGCCGGAGAATGACAGAGTGAAAGAAACGCTGGTTTACCAGCGGGAGAAAGTAGAAAACAGGGAGAAGCGGTATGCCTGGCAGATCCGGGAAAAGTTTTCCCGGGATTATGTGGGGCTCGGTATGGCCCTGGCAAAAGAGCAGTCGGAAAAATGAACCGCAGATGTCCGCCGCCCCACGCCGCGTCAAAGGACAACGCCACTTTTTTTTCCGGGGTGTCTACACAGTAAATGGGAAGTTTGCGGTCGCCCACCGTGCTGCTGGTGACGGCCACCTGCCCGTTCTGCCTGTATTGGTAGGCAAAAGCCAGACCTGTGATCAGGATGAGGGCGAGGAGGAATACTCCCCGGGAAGTGTATCGGGACATATGGTTTACCCAAAAGTTCTTTTTTTCATTTTATGACGGAAATGCGAGGTTAGAATGGGGAAAAGGCAAAGAATACGATTTTCTGTCTTTCTTTTTCCCCGGTTTTCTGCTAGTATATAGGCAGTGGAACAAAGTTTCGGAAATAAGATTTTAAGAGAAAGCTGGTAGAGAGATGCAGGCATTGGGAATGATTGAAACAAAGGGATACTGTGCGATTGTGGAGGCGGCGGATACCATGTTGAAGACTTCCGGCGTGAAGCTGGTGTCGATGGAGAGGATCGGTTCTTCTCTGTTGACTGTGATGGTGGTCGGCGATGTGGGGGCCGTGGAGGCGGCGGTGCAGGCCGGCTGCGAGCACGCGAAGAAGCTGGGCGACCTGATCGCTTACAAGGTCATCCCCCGCCCCCACGATGAGGTGGCCGGCGTCCTGCCTTCCATGGCAAAATATTTCGAGCCGGTAAGTGAGCAATAGCATCGGTTATGTAAAAAAGCTGCCGTAGGCAGCTTTTTTCATGAGCAGATTTATGAAATATCCGGCAGATCAGGTATTTTCCCCGCTGATCTTTTTGGCGGGAAGGAAAATATGTACCTTCTCGATCCGGTTGCGGCGTACCAGCTCGGCGATGATTCTCGTTCCGTCGGGCAGGGTCACAGACTCGCCGCTCTTGGGCAGGCGGTCCAGGTATTCGATCAGATAGCCTCCGATAGAATCATATTCCGAGGAAACCAGCTCTGTTTTCAGCGTATCGTTTACATTGTCCAGGTTGGTGGAACCTTCCACCAGATATTCCCGGCCGGGTTTCAGTTCCAGAATGGCGTCCTTTTCGTCTTTATCGTATTCATCCCGGATTTCTCCCACGATTTCTTCCAGGATATCCTCCAGCGTAATCATGCCGGAGGTGGCACCGTACTCGTCCAGAACGATGACGATACTGACCATGGCGTTTCGCATTTCCATCAGCAGAGTTCCCACCTCTTTGTGCTCAAAAGTGAAATGGGGCTCCCGGAGGATGCGCCGCACCCGGAATTCTTCGCCTTTCGGATAGATCAGCAGATCCTTGATATTGATGGTGCCGATGACCGTATCGGTGGTGTCTGAATAGACGGGATAGCGGGTGTAGCTGTAGGTCTTATACAGATCCATGACTTCCTCGTAGGTGCTGTCCGCCTGAATAAAGGCCATATCTACCCGCGGTATCATGATGTCTTTTGCCAGGGAATCATCCAGGTCAAATACATTGGAAATCATTTCAAACTCATCTGTCTCAATGGCGCCGTCCTCAAGGCCTACATCTACCAGGGTCTTGAGCTCGTCCTCGGTCATGGTGTTTAATTTGGCGTTGGGGTCTATCCCCATGAGTTTCATCAGTCCGGTACGGATATTCTCTATGATGAATATAACCGGCGTCAGCACTTTCATGATAAACCAAATGATCTCCGCATAAGCCAGGGACAGCTTCAGGGAATAGATGGATGCCAGAGATTTCGGCGTGATCTCCCCGAATACCAGCACTAATAAGGTCAGAAGGCCGGTGGCTGCGCCCACATAGGCATTGCCGAAAACCTGTATGGTCAGGGTTGTGGCCAGCGAGGAGGCAAATATGTTGACAATGTTATTGCCGATCAGGATGGCTGACAGCATTTTGCCGGAATTATTCAGAATCTGCAGGACACGACGGGCTCTGCGGCTGTCTTCGTCGGCAAGAAGCTGTACCTGTATACGGTTTACGGTAGTCAGGGCCGTCTCCGCCGATGAGAAGAAGGCGGAACCGGCTAAGAGTACGAGTAACAGTATGGCCTGTAAGGCAGGCTGTGGCTGTGAGTCCAAAAGTTTCCACTCCTTTATCTTAAAATTGTTGTATCCGAAATTATAGCATATTTTCAGAAGATTACCAGAGGGAAATGCGAATTTCTGGGAGGAAACTCTGGAAATGTCTGTGAAGTGTTGTAAATATTGCCGGGGAGAGGTATAATTAGGCATTATTTAAAAAAGGACATAGGTATGATGAAGGGTATTATTCTTGCGGGCGGTTCGGGTACCCGCCTCTATCCGCTGACGAAAGTTACGTCCAAGCAGCTTTTGCCGGTTTACGACAAGCCGATGATCTATTATCCGATGTCGGTTTTGATGAGCGCGGGCATTCGCGATATATTGATTATTTCTACCCCCCAGGATACGCCGCGTTTTCAGGCCCTGCTGGGAGACGGACGTCAGTTTGGCCTGCATCTTGCCTACGCCGTTCAGCCCAGCCCCGACGGGCTGGCACAGGCATTTATCATCGGAGCGGATTTTATTGGTCAGGATACGGTGGCCATGGTTTTAGGCGATAATATTTTTGCGGGGCATGGTCTGAAAAAACGTCTGGAGAATGCGGTGAAGAATGCCCGGAGCGGCGCCGGCGCCACGGTATTCGGCTATTATGTGGACGATCCGGAGCGTTTCGGTATTGTGGAATTTGATTCCGCGGGACGTGTGGTTTCCATTGAGGAGAAACCGGCCAGGCCGAAGAGTAATTACTGCGTGACGGGACTTTATTTTTATGATAACCGGGTGGTGGAGTATGCCAGGGGGCTTAAGCCTTCTTCCCGGGGAGAGCTGGAGATTACGGATCTGAACCGTATCTATCTGGAGCAGAACGCGCTGCATGTGGAGCTTCTGGGGCAGGGATTTACCTGGCTGGACACAGGGACCCATGAGAGTCTGGTGGACGCGACGAATTTCGTGAAAACAGTGGAGACTCACCAGCACAGGAAGATCGCCTGTCTGGAGGAGATTGCCTATCTGAACGGCTGGATCAGCCGGGATGAGGTGATGGCCATGTATGAGATTTTGAAGAAGAACCAGTACGGCCAGTATCTGAAAGACGTGCTGGACGGTAAATATATGGATACGCTGCATTAGAATACCAAAACAGGCAGAGCACGTTAAGAAGGGGGATAGGCATGAATATTATCGTGACGGGAGGCGCCGGGTTCATCGGCGGAAATTTCATTCATTATGTGATAAAGAAACACCCGGATGATCGGATTGTGTGTTTGGATAAACTGACATATGCGGGGAATCTGTCCACACTGGCGCCGGTGATGGAAAGCTCGGCGTTTCGTTTCGTGCGGGCGGATATCTGTGACAGGGAAGCCGTGTACCGGCTGTTTGAGGAGGAGTATCCGGATGTGGTGGTGAATTTCGCCGCCGAGAGCCATGTGGATCGTTCCATCGAGGACCCGGGGGTTTTCCTGCAGACCAATATTATGGGGACGGCCACACTGATGGACGCCTGCCGCAAATATGGTATCAGACGATATCATCAGGTTTCCACCGACGAGGTGTATGGCGATCTGCCCCTGGACAGGCCGGATCTTTTCTTCACGGAGGAGACGCCGATCCATACCAGTTCTCCTTACAGCAGTTCCAAGGCCTCGGCGGATCTGCTGGCGCTGGCTTATCACAGGACTTACGGGCTGCCGGTGACGATCAGCCGCTGTTCCAATAATTACGGCCCCTATCATTTTCCGGAGAAACTGATTCCCCTGATGATCGCCAACGCGCTGAACGATAAGCCATTGCCTGTTTACGGACAGGGCCTGAATGTCCGCGACTGGCTGTATGTGGAAGATCATTGCCGGGCCGTCGACCTGATCATTCGTGAGGGGAAGGACGGCGAGGTGTATAATGTGGGCGGCCATAATGAGATGAGAAATATAGATATTGTAAAGCTGATCTGTCGGGAACTGGGCAAGTCGGAGAGCCTGATTACCTATGTGGCAGACCGCAAGGGTCACGATATGCGTTATGCCATTGATCCGGCCAAGATCCACAGAGAGCTGGGCTGGCTGCCGGAGACATCCTTTGCGGACGGTATCCGGAAGACGATCCGATGGTATCTGGAAAACCGGGAGTGGTGGGAGACGATCATTTCCGGGGAATATCGAAACTATTATGAGAATATGTATGGGAATCGATGATAGAGGCGAAGCGGAGCTCAAGGCGGCCGGCGTACAGTTCCGAAAGGGGGAAACGGCATGAAAAAAGGAATCGGGCTGTTGGTTTTGCTGCTGTGCCTGTATACGGCGTGTGGAGCGAAGCCGGAGCAGGAGGAGGGATCTGCGGTACGGCGCGCGGTTTCCAATGAGGCGGCGTCGGATAGCGCCGGTGATTTGCGGCATGCAGGCAGTGAAGAGACGGACGGACTGTCTGCGGTTGTATCGCCAGACGGCGCGCGGAACGGGGCGGAAATGGTCCCGGATGAAGCGGCGGGAGAATCGGAGGTATCCCGCGGGGATGAAAACGGGTATGAGGAGGCTGGTAACGCTTCGGAAGAAAGCGGGGGAGCGGAAAACGGCGAGGACGGTTCCGGGAACGGCCTGCCGCAGGAACAGCAAAACGGCTTTCTGGTGGTGATCGACGCCGGCCATCAGAAAAAGGGCAACAGTGAGAAGGAGCCCATCGGCCCCGGAGCCGACGAGAAGAAAGCGAAGGTTTCCGGCGGTACCAGCGGCAAAGCCTCCGGATTGGCGGAGTATGAGCTGACGCTGGCAGTAGCCCTGAAACTGGAGGCGGAACTTACGGACAGGGGCTATGAAGTGATCATGGTGCGTACCACCCATGATGTGGATATCAGCAATGCCGAGAGGGCCGCGGTGGCCAACGACAATGGGGCGGATGCGTTTGTGCGCATTCATGCCAACGGTTCGGAGGACAGCTCGGTAAACGGCGCCATGACGATCTGTCAGACAAAGGATAATCCCTACAATGGCGAGTGGTATGAAGAGAGCAAAGCGCTTTCCCTATTTGTTCTGGACAATCTGGCGGAAACCGCCGGGTGTAAGAAAAATAATGTGTGGGAGACGGATACCATGAGCGGCATCAACTGGTGTCAGGTGCCGGTGACCATTGTGGAGATGGGCTATATGACAAATCCGGAAGAGGATAAAAAAATGGCGACGGAGGCGTATCAGAAAAAGATTGCGGAAGGAATCGCCAACGGGATCGACGAGTATCTGTCCAGTACACGGTAAAATTTTGTTCGTGAAGGGGAATCTTCAATGGATTTGCGAAAGCTGAACCTTTACAAAATAAATTTCTATCCCCGTGGGGAGGTTTTTATTTTAGAAATTATGTATTATACTGAAACGGCAGATTTTTGTATGTAAACAGACAAAAAGGAGGTTGTATCATGCATATTGTAGCTGACGAGAACGGAACCCATACCCATGCCCATGGCGGGGAACATCATCACGATCATACCCATACCCATCATCACGGCGAATACGCCGAGACGGATGCCCTGATTGGGTATATGGTTTCCCATAACGCCCATCATGCGGAGGAGCTGAAGGAGATTGCCCACACGCTGCGCCATGAGGGACGCGGGGAGATCGCCGACCGTATTGAGGCGGCGGTGGCGGATTTTGCCAGGGGAAACGAGAAACTCAGCGAAGCGCTGAAAATGATCCAGGGATAGAAGCGGGGTGAAAAAGATGAAGAAAACAGATATCGGCCAATTGGATATGAATGCGGTTCGGATGATCGGAGACGAGTGGATGCTGATCACCGCCAAAAAGGGAGAGACGGCCAATACCATGACCGCTTCCTGGGGCGGGCTCGGCGTGCTCTGGGGAAAGCCGGTGGCCACGGTGTACATCCGTCCGCAGCGGTATACCAAAGAGTTTGTGGATGCGGGGGATCAATTTACGCTGAGCTTTTTCGGCGGAGACTGTAAAAAAGAAATGGGTTATCTGGGTAAAGTGTCCGGCCGTGATGAGGACAAGATCGCGAAAAGCGGGCTGACGCTTACGGATGTAGATGGCGAGCCGGCCTTTAAGGAAGCGAAGCTGGTGCTGGTGTGCCGGAAGCTTTACGAGGACGACATCAAGCCGGAACTTTTCATAGATCCGGAAATCGACGGGAAATGGTATCCGGACAGGGATTATCACCGGATGTATATTGCCGAAATTACGGCGGCTTATGCGGCGGAGTGATTTTGGGGAAAACAGGTTTTCCTGTGGAGAAAGCCAATGGCCGGAATACATCTGGCCGCAGGCAAAATATCGGTGTAAGAAATAGCGCCTTACTTACCAGAGTGGGGGCGCTGTTTTTTGTGTGCGGGATAAAGAACAGTCAAACCGCTCCGCAGACAGTCTGAAACTGCTGCGGAGCGGTTTTATGGTGTCCCTCTATACTTTAAGAAGAGTTAATACTTTACACCACGCCCTGTGCCAGCATGGCGTTGGCGACCTTCTCAAAACCGGCGATATTGGCTCCGGCCACATAGTTGCCTTCCATGTCATAGCGTTTGGCGGCGTCGTCGATATTGTGGTAGATATTCACCATGATGTCTTTCAGCTTCGCGTCTACTTCCTCGAAGCTCCAGCTTAAGCGCTCGGAGTTCTGAGTCATCTCCAGGGCCGATGTGGCTACGCCGCCGGCATTGGAGGCTTTACCGCAGATGAACCATACGCCGCTGTCCTGGAGATATTTGGTGGCGTCCAGGGTGGTGGGCATATTGGCGCCCTCGCATACGGCTTTGCAGCCGTTTTCTACCAGCATTTTCGCGTCTTCCAGGAACAGCTCGTTCTGGGTTGCGCAGGGCAGGGCGATATCGCACTTAATCTGCCATACGCCGCGGCCTTCGTGGTACTGGGCGCTGGGCCTTGCGGCGGCGTATTCGGTCAGGCGGGCGCGGCGCACTTCCTTGATTTCCTTGAGCAGGGCCACATCGATGCCTTGGGAATCGTAGATCCAGCCGGTGGAATCGGATATGGTGACTACTTTTGCGCCCATCTGCTGGGCTTTTTCCGTGGCATAGATGGCCACATTGCCGGAACCGGATACGCAGCAGACTTTGCCCTGCATGGATTCGCCGTGGCATTTCATCAGTTCCTCGGTGATGTAGAGCAGGCCGTAACCGGTGGCTTCCGTGCGGGCCAGGGAACCGCCGAAGCTTAAGCCCTTGCCGGTCAGCACGCCCTCATAGCTGCCCCGGATTTTTTTGTACTGGCCGAACATGTAGCCGATCTCCCGGGCGCCTGTACCGATATCGCCGGCGGGAACGTCCACATCGGCGCCGATGTACTTGCAAAGCTCCGTCATAAAGCTCTGGCAGAAGGCCATGACCTCGCGGTCAGACTTGCCTTTGGGATCAAAATCGGAGCCGCCTTTGCCGCCGCCGATGGGCAGTCCGGTCAGGGAATTTTTAAAGATCTGTTCAAAGCCCAGGAATTTGATGATACCCAGGTTTACCGACGGATGAAGGCGCAGGCCTCCTTTGTAGGGGCCGATGGCATTGTTGAACTGTACGCGGTAGCCGGTGTTTACCTGTACCTGGCCTTTGTCGTCCACCCACGGCACGCGGAATTTAAACTGTCTGTCCGGCTCGGTTAGGCGCTCTAACAGGGCTTCTTTGCGGTATGTTTCCTCATTGGCGTCGATCACGGGACGCAGGGATTCCAGCACTTCCTCCGCCGCCTGGAGAAACTCCGGCTCAGAGGCATTTTTCTCTTTGACTCTTGCGAGTACCTCGTCTACATAGCTCATTTTCATAATCTCCCTTTTGTAAATTGAATGTTTCGTCGCACCCAGTGTACTGACCTGCTCATATTTCGCCAAATGACTTACCTGAATTTTCATCTGCTGCGTTGGCTTCCATCGACGATGCCACCGCATCGCCTCATTCAGCCGCCTTGCAGACTGAAAATTCATTCTGCGTCATTTGGCTGAAAATCAACAGGTCAGTACACTAGTTTAATACAAAATGCCGGCGGATGCAACAATTTTCTTTACCACGCTAAATGATTAAAAGCAACGGTTCGGCCTGTCCGAACCGTTATGATTAAAACTCTTGTATGGGAAAACTTTGTCCTGTCCGGCTTGCCGCCAATTCCCGTGTATGGTAAGATATAAGAACGCGAAAAAAGCAGAATCATTATAGAAACAGTGAAGAAAGATAACGGAGATAAATATGCGGGAATTACACATACTAAGGGAGCAAAAGGTATCCCCGGCGCTGGTGGCAGGCGTGGAAGAATTTCGAAAAAAATATCCTGCCGGAGAGGAAGACAGGAAAAGGATTATAGAACCCACGATGCCTTTTTACGGCAGGGAAATTCTGGAAATGGCCGTTGCGGGGCTTCTGGAGGGGGAGAATCTGCTGCTCACCGGGCCCAAGGCCACGGGAAAAAATGTGCTGGCCGAAAATCTGGCCTGGATCTTTGGGCGGCCCTCCTATAATGTCTCTTTCCATGTCAATACGGGGAGCGCGGAGCTGGTCGGTACGGATACTTTTCGGAATAATCAGGTGGAGCTTCGCAAAGGGAGTGTGTGCCTGTGTGCCGAGCAGGGAGGTTTCGGTATTCTCGACGAGATCAATATGGCGAAAAACGAGGCCGTGTCGGTGCTCCATGCCGCGTTGGATGACAGACGGTACATGGATATTCCCGGCTATGATCGCATACATCTGCATGACGCGGCCCGGTTTATAGCTACGATGAATCATGGCTATGCCGGTACCCGGGAGCTGAACGAGGCTCTGGTGTCACGGTTTATGGTGATCGATATGCCGAAACAGACAGAGCAGACGTTGAGAAAAATTCTCGAGACAAACTTTCCCGATACGAAGCCGGGCGTTCTAGAACAGTTTACCGGTGTATTTCTTGATCTTCAGGAGAAGGCGGAGAATGGAGAGATATCCACGAAGGCTCTGGATCTGCGGGGGATGATCGCGGCTCTGGGCGCAATTCGCTGCGGCCTCGGTCCGGCTGCGGCCATGCGGATGGGTATTGTCAATAAATGCTTTGACTCCTTTGAAAGGGATATTGTGAACGACGTGGTGACGCTGCGTATTCCGGAGGAATGGACGACAAGAGATGTTTTTTCGTGACATAAGCATCTGGTACTGTGACGAATGAGTAAAGAAACGGACAGTCCGCAAGGAGGTGAGAATTTTGTCCAGAGGAGGCGAGCGAAAAACAGACGATACAGATTATGTCAGCGAATACCAGATGGAGATCGAAAACCGTATACGGAATGTGGTCTGGACGGTATGCGGCGATTATACCATGGAGGCTCGTCCTGATCTGGAGAAATACAGAAAGGCACCGGATATTGCCCTGTATGATGCGGTGAAGCAGGGAGCCTTCGCCCGCTATTTTGACCGGGAGGCCGTCAGCATGTATCTGGTCAAAAAGGTATTTCTGGGAGCTGACGAGGGGCAGCTTCTCAATATTTCCCAGATGTGCATGGAAGTGGCAGTGGGCGGCCGGATCGCCTCGGATTTTCCGGGCAGCCGTCGTCTGCGGCGGCGGGCTTTTACGGCGGAGCTTGCGGCGGACAGGGAAAGGATGGCCATTCACCGGATCGGTCAGATCAAGATTGCCCTGATGGAGCGGGCTTTGGAAAGTCCGAAATCCGGCGGGACAGGCGGCTCTCCGGCGGGGCGGGCTTCCGGCAGGTATGAGGAGGACCCTTATCTGGCGGAGCTTACGGATCTGGAAACGGTCACAGAGACAGAAGACCTGATCGCCCAGATTGATTATCTCTACAATCACTGGATTGATCCGTCTTTTGTCACCCGCCATGGCAATCTGCGTCAGGTACTGGCCGTGACCGTGGAGGAAATGCAGGAATTTGACTGGCGTGATTTTCTCTCGGAAGAGATGGTGGAGGAGAATCTGGATCAGCTTTTGGAGAAGATGAGCCGGGAGATGGTGGCGGCCCCCATGCAGCCGGAAGAAGCGGAGCGGGAGGACGGGCCGACGGTACGCAAGATCACTTACGTGACCCAGGAGGATTTCGAGAAGGTCTACGGCTATATCGAGAGGAATTTTGGCCGGACATATCTGACGCCTCTGGAAGAAAAAAGGCGGAACTTCCGTTTCTGCAAGGGTATTCACAGCGACTGCGGCCTGTATTACACCAAAGGCATACTGCAGAGCGCGGTGTGCCGCAATTATCAGTATGAATATGCGAGGAAGCAGATGAGCAAGAATCGCTTTACTTACTGTGACTGCCATCGGGCGGTGAAGCAGAATATCCAGGCCCTGACGGATATGTTCCGAAAGACGTTGACTCTGCGTGACGAGATCCTGGAAGTGCCTTCGGATTACGGGACTTTTGTTCCGGCCCGGGTCTGGCGGGCGGGACGGATCAGGGAGCCCCGGCTCTTTGTACGGGAGCAGAAACAGGAGCAGAAGGATTTTGTTATCGACATTCTCATTGATGCCAGCGGCTCTCAGCGTCCCCGTCAGGAGCGGGTCGTTCTGCAGGCATATATATTGATGGAAGCATTGAGTAACGTGGGGATTCCCCATCGGGTGACGGGGTTTTGTACTTTCTGGGATTATACTATTTTGCAGCAGTACAGGGATTATGATGACGACCGGGACGAAAACGAGAAGATTTTTGAATTTACGACTTCTTCTAATAACCGGGACGGCCTGGCTATCCGTGCCATAGCCGACGATCTGCTGAAGCGGGGCGAAGAGAAAAAAATTCTGCTGATACTGAGCGACGGCCGCCCTTATGATGTGATCGCCAATCGGCCGAATGCCCGCAATCCCAGGCCATATCGAGGCGGTTATGCCATACGGGACACGGCCATGGAGATTCGTAAGCTGCGGAATCTGGGCGTGTCTGTCCTGGGTATATTTGCCGGAGAGGAGAAAGACCTGGCCGCCGAGAAAAAGATATTTGGCAAGGACTTTGCTTACATTAAAGATATCAGTTACTTTTCCAAGGTGACGGGACGGTATCTGTTGCGTCAGATGGAGGAATAAAGATATCAAGAAAAGGGGAAGAAGCATGAAAAAAACGATGAGAAAAAATATTCCGTTTCATATCACCCGTTCTTTCCTGACGGACGGTCTCTGTGTCTTTTTGGGAACCGCTGTGCTGGCCTTTTCTATCCGGGCCGTATTTGATCCGATGAGTATGGTTACGGGAGGATTCAGCGGTATCGCTATTCTGGCTTCCTTCCTGAGCGGTGGGCGCATTCCGCTGTGGATGACCAATCTGGTTCTGAATGTGCCGCTGTTTCTCATCGCCCTGCTGCAGAAGGAATGGGGACTTTTGCGTCAGTCCCTTTTGGGAGCGGCGGCCCTGACGGTCTGGCTTAAGGTCATTCCCGAGATTCCTTTTATATATGGCGACTGGTTCCTGGCCTCGGTCTGCGGCGGTGTGATTATGGGCGCGGCCATGTTTTTGATTCTGCGGGTGGGGGCCACTTCCGGCGGTACGGATATGTTGGCCATGCTGTTGCACAGGAAACTGCTGCGGGGGATCTCGGTGGCCAGAATTCTGCAGTGGATTGACGCGGTCATCGTGATTGGCGGAGTCCTGCTGGTGGGCTGGAAGCCTACCCTTTATGCGGTGATCGCCGTTGTCATCTCGGCCTGGGTCACGGATCATCTGCTGATGGGGCAGCATTTTTCCAAATCGGTGCTGGTGGTTTCGGAACAGGCGGAGGCTATCGCCGGGCGGGTCATGGCCGAGATGGACCGGGGAGTCACGGGCCTGCAGGGGCGGGGCATGTATACAGGCAATGACCGGACGGTTTTGCTGTGCGTGGTGGACAGGCGGCAGATTGTGGCGCTTAAGAGCCTGGTTTTCGCCATAGATCCGACGGCTTTTATGATTACCATGGATGCGGCGGAGGTGTTCGGCGAGGGATTCCTTCAGGAAAAGCATTAAATCGCGAAAATTGCCGCGAATGGAGAGAACAGCAACAAATATTGAGGAAATGTTAAAAAATATTACATTTTCTCTTCCTTTTTTTACGAAGATATATTACAATCAATGCTGAGAGAATCAAAATAGTATAGACAACTGTGAAATTGTGTAACGGTTCAGCCTGTCTGAACCGTTACGAAAGCAGGGAACCGTTTACGATTGGAGATACAGGGGGAGCAGGACATGTTAGCAGTGCAGGTATTACAGGAAAACCTGGACGGAATGAAGGGGATATCCAAGAACGATTATTATATAGCTGATTCCAGGGGGATCGTGCTGGCAGCTACCGGAGAGGCGGCTTTCGAGAGTCAGGGACTCCGCGTTTTTCTGGATTCCCAGGCGGACAGCCAGGTCGTGGGGGAATATTATTATTTTAAAGTTCATAATGAGGAGTATCAGCCGGAATATGTGCTGATTGTGGGCGGTGGTACCGATCCCTATATGCTGGGGCAGCTGGCCGTGTTCCAGCTCCAGAATCTTTTGAAAGCCAGCCAGGAGCGGTTTGACAAGGACAGCTTTTATAAAAATCTGCTGCTGGATAATTTCCTGCTGGTGGATGTGTTTAACCGGGCAAAGAAATTACACATAGAGATGAAGATCCGCCGGGTGGTGTTTGTGGTGGAGTGCGGGAAAAGCCGGGAGGCCGGCGCCCTTGAGCAGCTGCGGACGGTCCTCCAGGGGAAAAAAGGAGATTTTGTCACCGCCGTGGATGAAAACAGTATGATCGTTGTGCGGGAACTGGAGGAGCAGGAGACGCCCCAGGATATCCAGCGCACGGCCCAGATGATTCTGGATTATGTCTGCAGAGATGAAAACGACGGCGTGCGTATCGCTTATGGCACCATTGTGAAGGAGCTGCAGGAAGTGTCCCGATCCTACAAAGAAGCCAGGCTGGCTCTGGACATCGGCCGGATATTTCTGGACGACAGACGGGTTATGGCCTACAGTTCTCTGGGCATCGGCCGTCTGATTTATCAGCTGCCCATACCGCTGTGCAAGATGTTTATCCGGGAAGTATTCGGCGACCATACGCCGGAGGATCTGGATGAAGAGACGCTGCTCACCATCAACAAGTTTTTCGAGTATAATCTGAATGTATCCGAAACGTCCCGTCAGCTTTTCATTCACCGCAATACGCTGGTCTATCGTTTGGACAAGCTGCAGAAAACCACGGGCCTGGATCTTCGGGTCTTTGAGGATGCGATCACATTCAAGATTGCGCTGATGGTAGTTAAGTACATGAAATATATGGAGACGATCGAATATTAGGACAGCTGCGGGGGAGAAGCAAAACGGTTGTCTAAAAGGAGGAATGTCATGATTGAGTTGGATGGAGTAAGTAAGTCATATGCTAAAGGCCAGCCGGCCATTAACAATATGTCTTTACATATTAATAAGGGAGAGTTTGTATTTATCGTGGGGAACAGCGGTTCCGGCAAATCCACGTTGATCAAGCTGCTTTTGAAGGAACTGGAGCCGACGGCGGGCACGGTCCGCGTCAATGGCTTTTATCTGAATAAACTGCGCCGGGGAAAGATACCGAAGTTCCGACGCGGCGTAGGCGTAGTATTCCAGGATTTCCGTCTGCTGAAAGACCGGAATGTTTATGAAAATGTGGCCTTTGCCCAGCGTGTCATTGAGCGGCCCAACCGGGTAATTAAAAAACGGGTGCCGGAAATGCTGACGCTGGTGGGACTGGCGGAAAAATATCGCTCTTTTCCCAAAGAACTGTCGGGAGGCGAGCAGCAGCGTGTGGCGCTGGCCCGTGCTCTGGTGAACCGCCCCAACATTCTGCTGGCTGACGAGCCTACAGGTAATCTGGACCCGAAGAATTCCTTTGAGATCATGAAGCTTCTGGAGGAGATCAACGAGCGGGGAACTACCGTGCTGGTGGTGACTCACAACCGGGAGATCGTCAATGCCATGAAAAAACGAGTGATCACACTGCGTAAAGGCGTGATCATCAGCGATGAGCAGGAGGGTGGTTACGTTGAGAATTAGTACGATTTTTTATATATTAAAGCAGGGCTTTAAAAATATCTGGCACAATCTGATGTTTTCGATTGCTTCCATTGCAACCATGGGCGCCTGTATCTTTCTGTTCGGCCTGTTCTTTTCGATTCTTGTGAATTTTCAGTATATTGTCCGTAATGCCGAGACCAATGTGACGATCACGGTATTGTTTGACGAGGGGCTGGATCAGGGGCGTATCAATGAGATAGGAGAGCTGATCAACGCCCGGGATGAGGTGGTCAAGGTAGACTATAAGTCTGCCGTGGCGGCCTGGGACGAGTTCCGGGTAGACTATTTCGAGGGGGATGAGAAAGCGGCCCGGGGTTTTGGCAGTGACAATCCGCTGGCTAAATCCGCCAGTTACGAGGTGTATGTGGATACGATTGAATCCCAGAATGGTCTGGTGTCCTATGTGGAGGGGCTTCAGGGCGTCCGCACCGTCAACCGGTCGGAGGCGGCTATGAAAACTCTGAGTACATTTAACCGACTGTTGGGTTATGTATCGGCGGCGATTATTCTGATCCTGCTGGCTGTGTCGGTATTCCTGATCAGCAATACGGTCTCCGTGGGTATCTCGGTGCGCCGGGAAGAGATTGCGATCATGAAGCTGATCGGCGCTACGAATTTCTTTGTCCGGGCTCCTTTCCTGGTGGAAGGTATTATGATTGGCCTGGTGGGCTCGGCGGCGCCGCTGGCTGTGGTGTATGTGCTGTATGGCAAGGTCGTCAGCTATGTGCTTACCCGGTTCCATATCCTGCAGAACATCGTGCAGTTTCTGGATGTGGATCAGGTGTTTGGGGTACTGCTGCCGATCGGATTGATTCTGGGTATGGGAATCGGCTTCATGGGCAGTGTGATGACGATCCGCAAGCATCTGAAAGTATGACGCGGCGATATGGCCAGCAGGAATCGAAAGACGGATAGACGTCATATAGTATACAGGTAACGGTGAATGTGCCGAATCGTTATATATACAGACAGGATAAAAGGCAGGTGGGAGAGACTCATCTGCCTTTTGCGGCGGTGGCGGAAAGGGGTCAGAGTATGCGGGAGAAAAGAAAGGATTTCTGGTGGGGAGCTTTAGTGGGAGCCCTGGCGGTAACGGTTGTGCTGATGGGAGGGAGGTTGTCTTCGGCATTGAGCGGCGGCAGCGGGCCGGAGAGCAGGGCGACACAAAATAAAATCCGTGCGGTGAATGCGCTGATTAAGAGCCATTATCTGAACGAGCGGGATGAACAGGCGCTCTCGGACGGTATGCTGCGGGGCCTGGTGGCCGGATTGGACGATACTTATGCGGCCTATTATACGGCCAGCGAGTACGAAGAAATCCAGAATGCCAATAACGGTGAGTACGACGGCCTGGGCCTGGTCATGCAGAAGGACGGAACCACAGGCGAGGTGACGATTGTGGACTGTTATGAGGGTACGCCCGCTGAGGCGGCCGGAATAAAGAGCGGAGATGTTCTGATCTCTGCAGACGGTCTTCTGGCGGCGGAGGTGGAGCTTGACGTGCTGGCGGCGGCCATCAAAGGCAGCGAGGGAAAAACGGTGCGTCTGGTACTGAAGCGGGACGGCGAGACCTATGAAAGAGATGTGGAGAAAGCGCGAATTGAGGTGCATATGGTAGACAGCCGCATGCTGGAGGACCAGATTGGCTATATCCGTATTTCTCAGTTTACAGCTCATGTGGCCGAGGATTTTCGCAAAGCTTACGAGTCCATGACAGGCGAGGGGATGAAAGGTCTGATCGTCGATTTGCGCAGCAATCCCGGAGGACTGATGGACAGCGTGGTAGATACGCTGAATGTATTTATGCCCCAGGGGCTTCTGGTTTACACGGAGGATCGGGCAGGAGAACGGACAGAATATGGCAGTGAAGGAGAGACCCCCATAGAGATCCCTCTGGTGGTACTGGTTAACGGAAGCAGCGCCAGCGCTTCGGAAATTTTTGCCGGGGCGGTAAAGGATTATGGGGTGGGAACGCTGGTAGGCACGGTGACTTTCGGTAAAGGTATCGTGCAGAAGACCTACACCATGGCAGACGGCAGCGCTGTTAAGATGACCACTGCTTATTATTATACACCGAAAGGAGAATGTATTCACGGAAAGGGGATACAGCCCGACGTGGAGGTGGAGCCGAATACGGACGGCGAGGAGGATGTGCAGCTTCAGAGGGCGGTGGAGATCTGCCGGAAGGGATAAAGACAGGAATGGGTGTCGGTTGGGCAAGGTGCATAAACCGATGCCTGTTTTTTTGGCAAAAAACAAGTTAATTTGACTATTAATTAAAAGTAAATTAAAATGAAATTAATAGCGAGAACGGAGGTAAGAAGTATGGCAATTGGCTATGACGGAGCCCGGAGGCTCTTTAAACTGGATACAACCAATACGACCTATATGATCGCCCTTTCACCGGAAGGTTATGTGGGACATGTGTATTATGGCAGAAGGATTTACGGAGAGGGAGATACCCGGCTCCTGCGCATGGAAGAGGAGCCCTATACGCCGTCCGTAAATGAGGGGGAGAAAGCTTCTTTTATGGATTTTTTTCCCATGGAGTATCCCACAGGCGGAGTCAGCGATTACCGGGAGAGCTGTCTGGAAGTGCGGGCATCCTCTGGCGGCCCGGGTTGTGAGCTGCTTTATGCGGATCATAAAATATATAAAGGTAAGAAGAAACTTGCCGGCCTTCCGGCTTCTTTCGGAACGGAGGACGAGACAGAAACTCTGGATCTGTACTGTGAGGATGGGGTGCTGGGACTTAAGGTAATTCTCAGCTATGCCGTATTTGAGAAAGAAAATGTGATCGCCCGCAGCGTACGGGCGGAAAACAGTGGCGGGGAAACGCTGCGGCTGGAGAAAGTCTATTCGGCCTGTATCGATATGGATAACGAGGATTATGAGATGCTGACCCTCTGCGGTTCCTGGGCCAGGGAGAGGCATATCCAGACCCGTTCTCTGGCTTACGGCAAACAGTCGGTGGCCTCCGCCAAGGGAGAATCCAGCCATCAGCAGCATCCGTTTATGGCCCTTGTCAGTCCGGGCTGTACCCAGGAACAAGGCGAAGCGTATGCCATGCACTTTGTTTATTCCGGCAATTTCCTGGCCCAGACGGAGCTGACCCAGTTTGACGCCGTCCGGATGGTTATGGGCATTTCGCCGGAAGGATTTTGCTGGGTACTGCGTCCCGGCGAAGTTTTTCAGGCGCCGGAGGTGATTCTGACGTATTCCGACAGAGGGCTGGGACAGATGACCCGCAGCTACCATGATTTTTACCGGAATCATCTGATCCGAAGCCCTTACAGGGACAGAAAACGTCCGATTCTGATTAATAACTGGGAGGCCACGTATTTTGCGTTCGACACGGAAAAGCTTCTGGAGATAGCCCGGGTAGCCGGCAGCGCCGGCATTGAGATGTTTGTGATGGACGACGGCTGGTTCGGAAAAAGAAATGAGCCGAAGGGTTCTCTGGGAGACTGGGTGGTCAACGAGGAGAAGCTGAAAGGAGGCCTGTCCTGCCTGGTGGAACAGATTAATGCCCTGGGGATGGATTTTGGCATCTGGTTTGAGCCGGAGATGATCTCGCCGGATTCCGATCTGTACCGGGCCCATCCCGACTGGGCTATCCGTCTGCCGGGACGGACGCCCGTACAGAGCCGCAACCAGTATGTGCTGGATCTGTCCCGCCCCGACGTCCGGGAATATGTGTATGAGAGCGTGGCCGCCATTTTGCGCAGCGCCAATATTACGTATGTGAAATGGGACATGAACAGGCAGCTCTCCGACCTGGGCAGCGCCTGGCTGGCGGCAGACAGCCAGGGAGAGCTGAGTCATCGTTTTGTATTGGGGCTTTATGAGCTGCAGGAGAAGCTGGTCACGGAATTTCCCGATCTGCTTCTGGAGAACTGCTCCAGCGGCGGCGGCAGGTTTGATCCCGGTATGCTGTATTACAGTCCGCAGATCTGGTGTTCCGATGACACAGACGCCATTGAACGGCTGGTCATTCAGGAGGGAACGGCTCTGGTCTATCCCCTGTCCGCCATAGGGGCCCATGTCAGCGCCTGTCCCAATCATATGCTGAAGCGCAGCACGCCCTTTGAGACCAGAGGACATGTGGCCCTGGCCGGTACCTTTGGCTACGAGCTGGATGTGACGAAACTGGATCATGAAGAGCTGGCGATGATTCCTGTCCAGGTGGAGCTTTATCACAAATATAATGATTTGATCCGCAGTGGGGATTATTATCGGATTGCCTCTTATCGGGAGAATCATTCCCATGACTGTTGGGCGGTAGCGGCAAAGGACGGGTCCGAGGTTCTGCTGACATGGGTACAGGTATTTGCCCGGCCCAACGTCCACAGCCGCAGGGTGCGTCTTCAGGGATTTGATCCCAAAAGCCGGTACAGGCTGGAGGGCACAGGGCAGATTTATTCCGGTGAGATGCTGTTATACGGCGGTTTCCTGATGGAAAATCTTCAGGGGGATTATCAGAGCCGGTTGTTGCACTTTGTGAGGGTGTAAAAAAACAAAGTTTTTATGAAAATCCTTCCGCCCTATTTGACAAAACAGGGGAATAACTCTATAATTTTTCCTGTTACAGACAAAGTATTTTTGACGGATGCTCCGAAAAACAGGTTAACAGTGAGAAAGAGAAATGGAGTTGAGAGATGAATAAGGTGAGATTGGCGGATATTGCTGAGCAGGTGGGCGTGAGCACGGTGACTGTGCATAATGCGCTCAATGGCCAGAAAGGTGTCAGCGATGAGGTCAGAGACAGGATACGGAAAGTTGCTGATGAGATGGGGTATCGTCATGGGAGCGCGATGGCCAAACAGTCCAGAGATTCCCGGTTTCGCAATATAGGTGTGATCATTTCGGAAAAATATCTGGCCGAATATACCACCTTTTATTGGAAAATGTATCAGGAGATGGCGATTGTAGCCACGGATAAAAATTGTCTGACTGTGGTGGAAATTCTCAAACATGACGCAGAGGAAAAACTGATTATGCCCCGGATTTTGGGTGACGACAGCATTGACGGGTTGGTCATGATGGGGGAAGTGGATCGAAAATATATTCATCGGATGAAGCAGCAGTTCCATGTACCCGTTGTTTTTCTGGATTTCTATGATAAGGAGCTGGCGGAGAATGCGGTGGTTACCGACAATTTCTACGGTATGTATTTGCTGACGGAATATCTGTTTGAGCAGGGTATACGGAAAATGGCTTACGTGGGTTCTATTCACGCCAGCAGCAGTATTATGGATCGGTATTGCGGGTTTCACAGAGCGATGCTGCAGCATGGCGAGGAGGTGCAGCCGGAGTGGATACTGGAAGACCGAAATGAAGTGGGGGAACTGCAGATTACGGTGCCAGAACATCTGCCGGAAGCGTTCGTGTGTAACTGTGACCTGGTAGCGGGCATGATGATCATGCGATTGGAGGAGCAGGGAATACGTGTGCCCGAGGACATATCCGTGGTGGGTTTCGATAATTATCTGTATCCGGGCTTCCCGGATAAGCGGATTACTACGTATGAGGTAAATATGCGGGCTATGGCCAAGGTGGCTCTGGATAAAATCCTGAAGATGATACGGAATCCCGGCGCCGGGCGGGGGCTGGATATTGTCTCGGGTCATATCGTGGAGAAGGATAGCGTCAGGCTGAAAATCCATATAGATATATAAAAAAAGAAAACGGCAGTCCGGTTCTGCAGAGACTGCCGCAAATGAAGAGGCTGCCAGTGGCAGTCTCTTTTGTCGTCGTGTTTTCCTTTACTGGTCAGGGTTCATTTCTTTTTCTTTTCTTTCCAGACTTGCCATAAACAGTTCGTAAAAGTCATTCTCATCCGTCAGCATCGGAGAGTTTTCTCCGCCTCCGTTGGTACTTCGTTTCATGGCCGCGTGGAATTCTTCCCCGGCGCAGATCAGCTCCATCTCATAGATTTCATAGCCCAGTTCCCGGCATTCCCGGCAAAAGGCGGAGAGGGGATCGGCCGCCCTCCGGGTATCCAGAAGACGGTTCCGGATAGCGGGATCATGCCAGGCCTTTTTCTGCAGTTCGTCCAAAAGTGTCACGGTGTCCATAGTTTATCTCCTTTCTGCATGGTTTCATTGTATCATCCGTCCGGGCGGATTACAACAGCAGGGACGGGAAGTTGGTGAAGATGGCACTTAATTGTATGTTAATAATTTAACTAAAATGAGTTTTACGACTTCTAAGAACAAATGGAAAATAACTGTAAAAAGTGCATAAAAGAGTTGATTAAAAACTTTGCATGTTTAACAGAAATAATTTTTAAGTTAATTTGTATTGCAATTTAAGCTAAATACGATAGGATTAAATTACTTAAAAGGAAACTTTATTAAGAAAAAAGAAAATGGAGGTAAGAAAGATGAAAGCAAAGAAATTGATCAGCCTGGGCCTTGCTGCGGCAATGGCCATGTCTCTGGCGGCCTGCGGAGGCGGCGGCGGGAATGCCGAGAAGAGTGATGCCGGGAGCAGTGCGGGTGCAGAGAGCAATACCGGGAGCAGCGCGGCTGGGGGAAGCGGCACGGGCGGCGCGGCCGAGGGTGTCCCCACCATCGATCAGATTAAAGTAGGTGAAGATTACCAGGATCTGACCGCCAGTATCAAAGTGCTGACCAACCGTACGGATATTGTGGATACGGTGTACAAGGGCTATGCGGATGAGTTTATGAAACTGTATCCCAATATCACGGTGAGTATGAGGGTATAACCGATTATGAGGAATCCCTGAACCTGCGTTTGACTACCGGTGACTGGGGCGATCTGTGTTTTATTCCCACGTCCGTGGCGAAGAGCTAGCTGAGCCAGTTCTTTACGCCGCTGGGCAGTTTTGAAACCCTGGATGCCATCTACAATTTCTGCCAGGAAAAGACCTTTGAGGGTACGGTGTACGGCATTGCCAACGGCGGAACGGCCAGCGGCGTTGTGTATAACAAGAGGATCTGGAATGAAGCAGGTATCACTGCCCTGCCCGCCACGCCGGATGAGTTTTTGGAGGATCTGCAGAAGATCAAGGATAACACGGACGCCGTGCCGCTGTACACCAATTTCTCGGCTGGGTGGCCCATGGGCGCCTGGGATGCCTATACCGACGCGGCCTGCACCGGCGATCCGGATTTTAAAAATAATATGCCCCATATGAAAGACCCCTTCGCAAAGCGCGACGATATGACAGGCCCTTACGCCGTGTATTATACCCTGTACGAATCCGTTGCCAGGAAACTGGTGGAAGAGGACCCGGCCAGCAGCGACTGGGAGTCCTCCAAGGGCATGATCAATAAAGGTGAAATCGTAACGATGGTGCTGGGTTCCTGGGCCGTACAGCAGTGTAAAGAGCAGGGCGATACGCCCGACGACGTGGGCTATATGCCTTTCCCGATCTCTGTGGGCGGCAAGCAGTATGCGGCGGCCGGCGGCAACTATGGTTTCGGTATCAACAACCAGGCCACGGCAGATAATCAGATTGCGGCTATGGTATACCTGAAATGGCTCATTGAGGAGTCTTCGATTTACGAGGATGAGCAGAGCATCCCAGCGCTCAAATCTGCTCCCCTGCCCGCCACGCTGGCAGATTTCACCAACGCGGAACTGGTTTCCAACAACGCGGCTCCCGAGGGCGAGGACGACCTGTTTGACGAGGTAAACAAAGAGAGTGAGGTCGGTATCAATAACGACGATTATCCGGACTGTGAGATCCTGGAAGCTGCCCTGTACGGCTCCAATACGCTGGACGACCTGATGAATACCTGGAATGAGAAATGGACGAACGCCCAGGAATCTCTGGGTGTTGAGGTGAATCAGTAAGCAGGTGTAAAAGATTGGAGAGGTAACAGTGAAGCCGAAGGATGAACTGTTACCCGCAGGAGATAAGCAGACGGGCCGGTATGCCTTCCCCCTGGTGTACCGGCCGGCTGTTTCCTATATGGAAAGACCGCCGCACGGAGGGCACAGTTTGCGCGGCGGCAGGTTTCTGTATGGCAGGAGAGAAAGGAGAGTACTATGAGTAATCCGCAAACGACTGTCGTTTCCGCAGGCAGGAAGCCTTTTATGGAATGGCTGAAGAGCAGAAAAGGACAGAAATGGATCGTGATCTTTGTCTTTATGCTGGTACCCTTGGCATTGTTACTGCTGTTCACCTATCTGCCTTTTGCAGAGATGGTGCGGTTTAGTTTTTACAATATTAAATATACGGAAACTCCCGGCCCCGATAATTACGTTGGGCTGAGGAATTATATTGAGGTATTCAAGCGGAGCGAGTGCTTTAAGAGTCTGGCGGTCAGCCTGTATTACATGGGCGGCGCCATTATTCAGCTGGCTTTGGCCCTGTTTTTTGCTACGATGATGGTGTTTAAGGTGAAGGGCAGTTCCATTTTCAAGGGCTGTATGTTCTTCCCCTATCTGATCTGCGGTATCGCCGTAGGTTTTATCTTCAAGTTTTTCTATGCCAGGGGCTTCGTCCTGGATTCTATTCTGCAGATGTTCGGCATGAACCTGGAGAGCATTCCCATGTGGCTGCAGGATCAGAGTATCAATAATATCTCCCTGGCGGCCACTTCGGTATGGCGGTATACCGGACAGAATATGGTGCTGTTCCTGGGCGCAATGATGTCTGTGGACGCCGACCTGTACGAAGCGGCCTCCCTGGACGGCGCCAACCGGTGGCACCAGTTCCGCTATATCATCCTTCCCAGCATCAAGTCTATCGTGGTGCTGAACCTGATCCTTTCCATCAGCGGTTCCTTAAGCGCCTTTGAGCCGCCTTACGTTATCACCAACGGTACGATGGGAACGGGTACATACTTTGTTATCATGAACCGTCTGGCCCATGAAAACCAGAAGGTGGGTCTGGCCTGTGCTATGGCCATCGTGCTTCGCGATTATCATCCTGTGTACGGTGGGGCAGAAGCTGTTCTTCAAATATGCTTTTGACGACGGCACTTCGGATGAATCCAAGGCTGCGGTGAGAAAACGGAAACGGGCTGAGAAAGCGGCCAGGAAAGGGGGAAGCTTGGCATGAGAGAGAGAAAATCCATAGGCTCAACATTATTTAGCATTTTAAAATATGTCTCCCTGATCGCGGCGTCTCTGGTGGCGCTGATCCCAGTGGTGGTCTGTGTTTTCACGGCTTTTAAGACCAATGAGGAGTATGACTCTACTTCCGTGCTGACACTGCCCAAAACGTTTTTTAACTTTGAAAACTTTCAGGTCGCGTTTACCCAGGCGGATATGGCCCGGTGTTTCCTGAATACGGGCATCGTGCTGGTGGTTGTGCTTTTTGTGTCAATCATGACCGGTTCCATGCTGGCCTATGTGCTGAACCGTTTTAAGTTCAAGGGCAATGCGGTGATCCAGAACCTGTTCCTGTTCGCTTCCCTGATCCCCGGCATTGCCACCCAGGTTACGGTCTACAAGATCATGTATACCCTGGGACTGATCAACCATCTGTACGGTTACATGATCGTGCTGATGGGTACGGATATTATTTCTATCTACATTTTCCTGCAGTTCTTTGAGAATCTGCCGGTGTCCCTGGATGAATCGGCGATCATGGACGGATGTACCTATTTTGGCGTGTTTTTCCGCATCCTGTTCCCGCTGTTAAAGCCGGCTATTGTGACGTCCATGGTGCTTAAGGGCGTGGGTATTTACAATGAGTACTATATGTCCAACCTGTATCTGCAGACAAAAGAATTAAAGACGATTTCCACGGCCCTGTACACGTTTACGGGCCCTTACGGCAACCAGTACAACTATATCTGTGCCGGTGTGCTGATCACGATCATCCCGATCCTCGTTCTGTTTCTGATTTTCCAGAAGCAGGTATACGGCGGTATGGCGGCAGGAGCCGTGAAAGGGTAAGCGTGTCATTGTCTGGCGGCTTTTGCGTGGCTGTTTGTGCACAGATGTTTGCCGCCAGACAATAGTAAAATGTGCTATAGGAGGAGGTAATACGAAATGAGTGAGGTGAAGATCATAGCTCCGCCGGTGCCGCATATGCCGTGGCAGGATGCGCCGGCTGGGCTTACGGACGCGCCGGTCTGGCGGTATACGGAGAACCCGGTGATCGGGAGGAACCCGGTAAAGGGGGTTGCCAGGATTTTTACGGCGCTTCCATCGGAATGGCAAAGACTGCGGATTTCAAGATCTTTGTGCGGGTGGAAAACCCCTTTCTGCCTTTTAACAGGAACGCGGTACTGTTTCCCCGGAAAATCGGCGGGAAGTTTGTCCTGCTCTCCCGGCCCAGCGATAGCGGCCATACGCCCTTCGGCGACGTGTTCCTGTCGGAGAGTCCCGATCTGGTATACTGGGGCCGTCACCGCCATGTAATGGGTAAGAGCAGCGAGTGGTGGGAGTCTGTGAAGATCGGCGGCGGCGCGGCCCCCATCGAAACCAGCGAGGGCTGGCTGATGTTCTATCACGGCGTAACGGGCACCTGTAACGGCTATGTTTACAGTATTGGCGGTGTGATTCTGGATATTGACAATCCGTCCGTGGTCAGATACCGCTGTAAAAATTTCCTGCTGACGCCCCAGGAATGGTATGAGGAGCGAGGCTTTGTCCCCAATGTCACGTTTCCCTGTGCCACGATCCATGACGGCGCCACGGGCCGGATCGCCATTTACTACGGCGCGGCGGATACCTATGTGGGGCTGGCTTTTACGGAGGCGGACAGGATCGTATCCTATATTAAAGAGAACAGCGTAGTCCGCGAGCCGGATACGGAGATCGGAAAGAGGTAGCCATGGCCGGTCAGGAATTTATAAAAGAGATGGAGGATCATCTGAAAGAACGGATGATCCCTTTTTGGGAATCTTTGCGGGACGAGGTCTATGGCGGTTATTATGGGTATAAAGGTTTCGATCTTGCCGTGGATGAACGCTATGAAAAGGGTTGTATTTTAAACAGCCGCATTCTCTGGTTTTTCTCCAATGCCTACAGGATGTTTCAGAATGAACGCCTGGCAAGTGACGCCCGCCATGCCTATGAGTTCATGAAAAACTATTGTGTGGATCGGGATTACGGCGGCGTGTACTGGTCCGTGTCCTATGACGGACGTGTCATCGACAGTACGAAGCATACCTATAACCAGGCGTTTGCTATCTATGCCCTGGCGTCCTATTACGACGCGGTGGGCAGTGAGGAGGCGCTGCAGATTCAGTCGGTGATTGAAGAGAAATGTACGGATGAGTGGGGATATCTGGAGGCCTTCAACCGCCGGTTTGAGCCGGAGGACAATGACAAACTGTCCGAGAACGGCGTCATGGCGGAAAAGACCATGAATACGCTGCTCCATGTGATGGAGGCTTATACGGAGCTGTACCGGGTGAGCCCCGACGGGCGCACCGAAAAGAGGCTTTGTTTTATACTGGACCTTCTGGCGGATAAATTGTACAACCCCGTGTTGAAACGGCAGGAAGTGTTTTTTGATAAGACCTGGAACAGCCTGATCGACCTGCATTCTTACGGCCATGATATCGAGGCGGCCTGGCTGACGGACCGCTGTTTGGACGTGCTGGGGAATCAGGGTTATAGTGACAAGCTCACGCCGATTACCCGGGCGCTGACCGGGAAGGTCTATGAAAAAGCTTACAGAGAGCGCTCCCTGCTCAATGAGGCGGAGCGCGGTGTGGACGATACCACAAGGGTGTGGTGGGTACAGGCCGAAGCCGTGGTTGGATTTTATAATGGTTGGCAGAGGCAGCCGGAACACACGGAGTATCTGGAAGCGGCGAAGGAAATCTGGTCCTACATCTGCAATCACATGATTGACCCGCGTCCCGGTTCCGAGTGGTTCTGGTCGCTGGACGGCGGGCACAGGCCCATGGAGAAGCCCATCGTGGAGCCGTGGAAATGTCCCTATCACAACGGACGAATGTGCATGGAAATGATCCGGCGGAGCAGTATGCAAAATAAATCAGATAAAAGGTAACCATTCAAACAGTCTGAGCGGTTACGATTAAGAGAGAACCGGCGGGGCGGGCGGGAACCCGTCCCGGTGCGCGTTGGGAGGAATTATGTTACACGGGCAATATTATATCGAACAGGCAAAAGTGGAGAAGCTGGTTGCCAGGAAAAATCAGAAGGCCGACTTTTATAACGGGCTCATTGAGAGATATGAATATCCGGTGCTGACCCGGGAGTTTGCGCCGGTGCACTGGCGGTACGATCTGGATATTCGTACAAATCCCCGCTTTATGGAGCGGCTGGGCGTCAATGCCGTGATGAATTCCGGCGCGATCTGGCTGGACGGAAAATACTGTCTGGTGGTGCGTGTGGAAGGAAATGACCGGAAATCCTTCTTTGCCGTGGCGGAGAGCAGGAACGGCGTGGACGGTTTCCGTTTCCGGGATTATCCGGTGCAGCTGCCGGATACTTGTCCCGAGGAGACAAATGTCTATGATATGCGGCTGACGAAGCATGAGGACGGCTGGATCTACGGCGTATTCTGTTCCGAGAGTAAGGATGCGTCCACGGCGGATCTGTCCGCGGCGGTGGCGGCGGCGGGTATCGTGCGGACGAAGGATCTGGAACATTGGGAGCGGCTGGACAATCTGGTCACAAAACGGTCGCCCCAGCAGAGGAACGTGGCTCTGCATCCCGAATTTGTGGACGGGAAGTACGCTTTTTATACCCGGCCCATGGACGGGTTCATCGAGACGGGCAGCGGCGGCGGCATCGGTTTCGGCCTCTGCGAGGATATCGCCCACGCCTGCATCGATGAGGAAAAGATCATCAGCCGCAGAGTGTATCATACGTTGACAGAGTCGAAAAACGGCGCGGGCGCGGTCCCCATAAAAGGTGAGAGATGCTGGATTCATATCGCCCACGGCGTGCGCAACACGGCTGCGGGGCTGCGGTATGTGCTGTATGCTTTTGGCACGGATCTGAAAGATCCCTCGAAAGTGGTCGCCGAGCCTTCCGGTGTGTTCCTGGCGCCGCTGGGTGCGGAGCGGGTGGGCGACGTGTCCAATGTGGTCTTTACCAACGGCGCCATTGCCAGGGAGAACGGGGATGTGTATATCTATTATGCTTCCTGCGATACCCGGATGCATGTGGCCACCACCACGTTAGAGAAGCTGGAGGACTATCTGTTCCATACGCCGAAAGACGCCCTGCGTTCGCCGGATTGTGTGAAACAGCGGTGTGAGCTGATACGGAAAAATTTTGAAGTGCTGGGAAGAGGGGAATGAGACATGGAGATCGCGCTGAATGACGGGAATCTGCGTTACAGCGGCCGGATCGACCGGCACGATCCCTTAAGGCCGGAATGGGTATTCCCGGCCACCTCCCTGTATTTTCGTTACAGCGGCGGCGGGGCGGCGCTCACGGTGGAAAACAGGCGGGTCTGCTGGGACAATTATGTGGGGGCCATTGTGGACGGACGGCAGAAATGCTGGCGTCTGCAGCCCAGGGGAGACACCAGGATCTGTCTGACGGAGGATGATGGTTGTCATGAGGTACTCTTCTTTAAACGGATGGACAGCTGCCACGAACTGATGTTAAAGAAGCTCAGCCTGTCGCCGGGCAGCCGCCTCCTGCCGCCGGGCCCGCCTTTTGAACGGCGTATGGAAGTCTACGGAGATTCCGTGTCGGCGGGAGAGGTATCGGAGGCCGTGACTTGTGTGGGTCGGCCGGACCCGGAGCACAACGGCGAGTATTCCAACAGCTGGTACTCTTATGCCTGGATGGCGGCCAGGAAGCTGGGGGCCGAGCTGCATGATATTGCCCAGGGCGGCATCCCGCTTCTTCAAGGCGCCGGCTATGTGGCGCCGCCCGTGTATCCGGGCATCATGGATATCTGGGATAAGGTGCACTACCATCCCGAGCTGGGCCCGGTCACGGACTGGGATTTTGAGAATTATACGCCCCATGTGGTGCTGGTAGCCGTGGGACAGAACGACGGTCATCCGGTGGATTACATGAAAGAAGATCCTGAGGGGGAGGCGGCGGTTCGCTGGCGCGGCGCTTACCGGGACTTCCTCACAGGGATACGCGGGAAATATCCACATGCTTTAATTCTGGCGGCCACGACGATTCTTCGTCACGATCCCGGCTGGGACGAGGCCATTGACCGGGTATGCCGTGAGATCAATGATCCGCGGCTGCGGCACTTTTGCTATCGCCGGAACGGGGCGGGCACGCCGGGGCATATCCGTATTCCCGAGGCGGAGGAAATGGCGGATGAGCTGGTGGATTATATCGGGGGGCTTAATATTCCGGTGTGGCACGGCGCATCCGCGGTGTATCCCCTCCGGAGAAGCTATAACGCAGGTGTGGAAAACTATTTTCTGTAAGGCAGTGAAGGCGGCTGGCGCCGCAGGTATGCCCTGAGACGGCGAGATGAGCCGCTATTTGTGTATCTGCTGTGGGGTCGTGGGCCCGTCGCGTGGAAGCGGTCGTCTTGTATTCGGCCAGGGAGAGAAGCGGGCAGGAACTTGGGAGGAAGAATATGAAAGAAGCATGTCGGGGAAGATGGCGAGATTTTTTCACAAGAGCGGAGGCTGGCGGAAAGCTGACCGTCGGGTTTATCGGCGGCTCCATTACCCAGGGCTGTCTGGCATCGGAGGAAGCGTTTTGTTTTGCCAGGCGGGTATACGACTGGCTGGCCGGCCGGTTTCCGCAGGCGGAATTTACCTATATCAACGCCGGGGTAGGCGGGACGACTTCCCATTTTGGCGTGGCCAGGGTGGAGAAAGATTTGTTAACATATGAACCCGACGCAGTGATTGTGGATTTCTGTGTGAATGATGAGCCGGAAGAGTTTTTTCAGGAGACTTTCGAGGGCCTTGTGAGAAAAATACTCAGGCACAAAAGCTGTCCGGCGGTACTGATCCTGCACAATATCTACTATGATTCCGGAAAAAACGCCGAGAAGGAACATCGAAAGATCGCGGATCATTATGGTATTCCCCAGGTCAGCGTCCGCGGGGGCGCTTACCGGGCCATGAAAGAGGGGCGCTATACCATGGAGGAGCTGACACCGGACGGCCTGCATCCCAGTGACCTGGGGCATGAACTGGTGGCCGGGCAGATCACGGCCTGGATGGCGGCTGAAGCGGAGGCTCTCACGGGGGCGCTTCCGGACCCGCTTACGGCCAATGCCTATGAGAAGGCAAAGCTGTGGAACGTGCAAAACTCTTCCCCTGTCCTTTCTGGTTTTGCGCCGGATATCAGGGAACGCACGGGCTGCGGGGATTGTTTTTCCTGCGGATGGACGGGCCGCCATGCCGGAGACCGAATCACGTTTTTCCCGGAGGCTTCCTGTATCGCTGTCCAGTACAGAAAGACCATGCGGGGGCCGACGCCGGGCGCAATTCTGATCCTGGATGAAGACAGTGAAAAGCCGCTGGTTCTCGACGGCAATTTTGACGAGGACTGGGACTGCCTGCGGCTGGAGCCGGTACTTTGCCATGGCGGGCGCGGGCGCCATAAAATAGAGATCATTCTCACAGAGGATTGTGGGGAAGAGGGGCGGCCTTTTTATCTGGCGGCCATAGTGACAGACTAAGACGGAGGTTGTGTAATGGATGTGAAGGAAACGTATCGGTTCTGGTGTGAAGATCCATATTTTGACGCGGATACCAGAGAGGAACTTCTGGCTCTGGACGGAAATGAGGAGGAGATCACAGATCGTTTTTATAAGGAACTGGAATTTGGCACTGGGGGCCTGCGCGGCGTCCTCGGAGCAGGCACAAACCGCATGAATATCTATACCGTGCGCAAGGCCACCCAGGGGCTGGCAAACTATATTGTGAAAGAGGGCGCTTCCGCTAAAGGGGTGGCTATTGCCTATGATTCCCGTCGGATGTCCCCGGAATTTGCCGGGGAGACGGCTCTGTGCCTGGCTGCCAACGGCATCAAGGCATATATTTTCCCTTCCCTTCGGCCCACGCCGATGCTCTCCTTTGCCCTGCGGGAGCTGGGCTGTACGGCGGGGGTGGTGGTGACGGCCAGCCATAACCCGCCGGAGTACAACGGTTATAAGGTATACTGGGAGGACGGCGCCCAGATCACGGCGCCGCGGGATGCCGAGATCATAGGGGAGGTGCGGGCGGTGAAGGATTTCCGTGCCGTAAAGACCATGCCTGTGGAGGCGGCAAAGGAAGCCGGTCTGTATGAGGAGATTGACGGCAAGGTGGATGACCGCTATATTGCCGCGTTGAAAAAGCTGGTACTTTCTCCCGAGGCCATAGCCGGCCAGGCGGACAAGATGAAGATTGTCTATACGCCGCTCCACGGCACGGGCAATCTTCCGGTGCGGCGAATTTTGCGGGAGCTGGGCTTTGCCCACGTGTATGTGGTGCCCGAGCAGGAGCAGCCCGACGGCCGTTTCCCCACGGTGAGCTATCCCAACCCGGAAGACAAGAGCACGTTTACGCTGGCGCTGCGGCTGGCCGGGGAGGTAGACGCAGACCTTGTACTGGCCACCGATCCTGATGCGGACTGGCTGGGCATTTATGCAAAGGATAACGTTACGGGCCAGTATAAAAGCTTTACCGGGAATATGTCCGGAATGATTATCCTCGAATATCTGCTGTCCAGAAGAAAAGAGCTGGGTCTGCTTCCGGAGGACAGCGCCGTGGTGACAACGATTGTTTCCGGTAAAATGGGCCGGGCGATTGCAAAAGCCTATGGCGTAAAGTTGATTGAGACGTTGACCGGTTTCAAATACATCGGGGAGCAGATCAAATTATTTGAGCAGGAAGGCCGCGGTACTTTCATTTTCGGTTACGAAGAGAGCTATGGCTGTCTGGAAGGCATCCACGCCAGGGACAAGGACGCCGTGGTGGCTGTGATGGCCCTCTGTGAGGCGGCGGCCTGGTATCAGTCCCGGGGTCTGACGTTGTGCGAGCAGATGGAGCGGCTGTACCGGACATACGGTTACTATCAGGAAGAACTGTACGCCAGGACATTTACAGGCATGGAAGGAAAACAACAGATGGACGCCATGCTGGAAAAATTGCGGAGAAATCCGCCGCGGGAGATCGGCGGGTTTGCGGTGCAGTCCTTGACGGATTATAAAGAGGGGCGCTGCCTCGACCTGCCGACCGGACAGGAGACAGGCACGACGCTGCCGGTATCCAACGTGCTCTATTTTGAATTGGAGCAGGACGCCTGGTTCTGCGTGCGCCCGTCGGGCACGGAACCGAAAATCAAATATTACGCAGGCGTGAAGGGCGCCGACGAGGCCGACGCCGGTAAAAAAATGGAAACGCTGGGACAGGCGATTCTGGCGCTGTAAAAGGAGGAATCAGGCGATGGCAATATTGAAGTTGAAACCCAGCGGCAAAGACTATCTGTGGGGCGGCCGCCGATTGATCGAGGAATGCGGCAAAGAATTTGACGGGGAAAAACTGGCAGAAACATGGGAGCTCTCCTGCCATCCCGACGGGCCCAGTTATGTAGACAGCGGCGAGTATAAGGGGGAAACCCTGAGCGAATATATCCTGATGGAGGGAAAGAAAGTGACAGGTACCCACAGCCGCCCTTATGAGCAGTTTCCTTTGTTGATCAAGTTTATCGATGCCCATGACGATCTTTCTATTCAGGTACATCCTGACGATTCCTACGCGATTGCTCATGAAAATCAGTACGGAAAAACAGAAATGTGGTATATTGTAGATTGTGAGGAAGGGGCCAGCCTGTATTACGGTTTCGCCCGGGAAATCAGCCGGGAGGAATTTGCCGGGCGCATTCGGAACCACACGCTTCTGGAGGTCCTAAACAAAGTAGAGGTGCAGAAAGGAGATGTGCTTTTCATCGAGTCCGGCACCATACATGCCATCGGCAGCGGCAACCTGATCGCGGAGATCCAGCAGAATTCCAATGTCACTTACCGGGTCTACGATTACGGCAGAAAAGGCGCCGACGGCAGGGAGAGGGATCTTCATATCGAAAAAGCCCTGCAGGTGGCGAACCGGGTACCGATTTTGCGGAGGAAATCTTTCGAACCCCACATCGTTTCCTGTCAGTATTTTACGGTGGATAAGATTGTGCTGGACGGACAGAAGATGAAAAAGATTTTCGGAGAGATCGATAAAACTTCCTTTGCCAGCCTGCTGGTGCTGGACGGCGCGGGCGTGGCCCGTTCTGCCGGGGAGGAACTGGCCGTTAAGCGGGGCGACAGCATATTTATTACTGCCAATACGGGTGAATATGAGCTGGAAGGCTCTTTCGAGGCATTGCTGACTACAGTATAGTAGGGAGCTGTTTTGTGCAGGGAACAGATGTTACCTGTAATCATCAAAGTAAAGGAAAATGCGTATGAGAGCATGGTTATGCGCCATCGCCAAACGGATGGAAGGCATGAGCCGGAAATAGAAGATTGATTATATACGGCGGTACTACTGGTATCATATCCTGATCGCCCTGGGGGTTTTGGGGCTGGTCGTGCTGCTCATCCGCCACATCTTTTTTCCCGCCCCACAGGTGCTGTTTCAGTGCGCTGTGGTGAACCAGCCCATTGATTACCTGCGGGACGGCCGTATATCTGAAGAATATGCCGCCGCCCTGAATCTGAAAAAGGGCCAGATCATTTTTGATTCGGACTACCAGATTTCCTACGGCGATGTGCGGCTGGAGGGGGCCAACGAAAGTTCTTACGAGAAGTTTTTCTTCAATATTGCCGCCGGTGTGCTGGACGCGGTGATCATGCCGGAGAGCTTTTATATGTACGCCGTCGAGATGGGCGTTGTGTTTGAACAGACGGAAGAAATCGGTCCGCGGACTATGGAAAAGCTGGATCTGGCGCCGCAGAAACTGTCCGCGGATGAGACGGAGCCGCTGCTCTACGGCATCGTGACGGATACCGGCCACGGCGAACTGGCGAACGCTTTTGCCAAATACGCGGAAATTCGTTGAAGACGGCGAACGGAGGAAGTTATGTCTAAAAAGCTGAATATTGATAATCCTTTTTTTCAGTCCATGAACCGGCTGGGAGATATGATTTTGTTAAACGTCATGTTTGTGATCTGCTGCTTTCCGGTTATCACCATCGGTACTTCCTGCACGGCTCTGTACCGGATGCTGTTTCGGATGCGCAGGAGGGAAAGTATCTATGCGGTGCGGGATTTCTGGACAGCATTTAAGGAAGAATGGAAGCAGAGTACTGTGCTGTGGGCTGCTATAGGACTTGCGGGTATGATTCTGGCTGTGGATCTTTATATAACCGGTCGGATGCAGGGCAGCCTGTGGACGGCGTTGGGTATCGGCGCGGGGGTGTTGTTCCTGCTGTGGGCCATGACAGTGTCTTATGTGTTTGCCGTGGAGGCCAGATTTACCAATACCGCTGCCAATCAGATCAAAAACTCTTTTCTTATGGCTTGCCGCCATATCTGGATTACCGTACCTTTAGTACTGATCAATGCCGTTCTGCCGGTGTGTCTGATCGTACAGGTGCAGCTCTTTGGCGCTCTGGTTCCACTTTATCTGGTGGCGGGGTTCGGGTTAACAGGCTATCTGAAAGTTCTGTTGCTGGAGCGGGTATTTGCACGATATGAGGGATGATTTCGCCTTTTTCGGAAAGAACTGCGGGCGGCAGCTCCTTCCGGAAAGCCGTGTCTTAAGACTCCGGCATGGAGAGATGTACAGTCAAAATGGACAGAAACTGAGCAACGGTGGGTTTTTGTTTCAGTTCATGCCCAGCGAGTTCGTGCATAAGTTGGGGATTTCTCCTCCAGATGACCGATATAAGCGTGCGAATATCCCGCTCTACAGCCATATAGGTCGTATGGTAACGGCTGGCGATATCCGGATAGAGATATTTGGACACATGGGTCAGGCGTTCGTCTTGTTCGAGGGAAAGAGAGAGCGCGTGGACAGTATAGCGGAATCCTGCATAATTTGGCGTGGCTCCCAGGCTCAGCAGCAAATGCCGGATTGCGTTATATTCGGGTGACATAGAGTAAAATCATCCTTTCTGAAAGAAACTTGCCGTAATTGTTCTGACTGTGAAAACAGCAGATATTAGATTCTTCGGCATTTTTGAAATGTGATAGACGTTGTTGCAGAAAAATTATATACCCGGATCATAAAATCTGTAAACGAGGCATTCCTCTATAACAATAGAAAATAAAAAAGCAGCCACAGGACGATGGCTGCTTTTTGACAGGCTTTAATGTTTGTGATATTTTCTCTCGCCGGTCTCGTATTTGGGTTCGCAGGTCAGACGGATTCCCAGCCGCTTAAAGATCTGCTCATCCACGGAGGAGAGCAGTACGGAGGAATGGGCTTCACAGTTCTGCAGCTGGGGAATCTGGTTCAGGGCCAGCTCGGCCTGACGGTTGGCTGCGGCTGAGGCGGACAGGGCTATCAGGATCTCATCGGTGTGCAGACGCGGGTTATGACTGCCCAGATAATTCGTTTTCAGGCGCTGAATAGGCTGGATGGCTTCAGGAGATACCAGATGCAGCTCATGGTCTATATTCCCCAGAATCTTTAAGGCGTTGAGCAGGGCGGCCGCCGAGGCGCCCAGAAGGCCGCTGGTCTTTCCGGTCACCAGTGTGCCGTCGGGAAGCTCGATGGCAGCGGCCGGGTGTCCGGTCTCCTGTTCCCGATCCATGGCGGCTTTGACCACGGTGCGGTTGTCAGTGGTGATCTGCGCCTGCTTCATCAGAAGCTCCAGCTTGTACAGTACGTCCCGGGAGCCGACTCCCCGTTTCAGGTCACAGAGGCACTGGTAGTAACGGCGGATGATCTCCTGCTTGGAAGCACGTTTGCACTCTTCATCATCTACGATACAAAATCCGGCCATATTAACGCCCATGTCTGTGGGGGATTTGTAAGGACTGGTACCGGAGATCATCTCGAACATGGCGTTTAATACCGGGAAGATCTCAATATCCCGGTTGTAATTGACCGTGGTTTTCCCGTAGGCGTCCAGATGGAAGGGATCGATCATATTCACATCGTTCAGATCGGCGGTGGCAGCCTCGTAAGCCAGATTTACCGGATGCTTCAGGGGCAGATTCCAGATGGGGAAAGTTTCGAATTTCGCGTATCCGGCCTTGATCCCCCGTTTGTGTTCATGATAGAGCTGGGACAGACAGGTGGCCATTTTGCCGCTGCCCGGACCGGGGGCCGTGACGACGACAAGGGGACGCTCTGTCTCGATGTACTCGTTTTTTCCATAGCCTTCGTCGCTGACGATACGGGCTACGTCGCTGGGATAGCCCTGGATTTTGTAATGGCAATAAGAGCGGATGCCCAGATCGCCAAGGCGTGTGCGGAACTGCTCCGCGGCGGTCTGGCCGGCATATTTGGTGATACAAACGCTGCCCACATACAGGCCGATTTCCTGAAATGCGTCTATCAGTCTCAGCACGTCCATGTCGTAGGTGATGCCCAGATCGCCCCGAATCTTATTACTTTCAATATCTTCCGCGCTGATAACTACCACGATTTCCGCCTGATCTTTGAGCTGCAGGAGCATCTGCAGTTTGGAATCCGGCATAAAGCCCGGCAGTACACGGGAAGCATGGTAATCGTCGAAAAGTTTTCCTCCGAACTCCAGATACAGTTTATTGTCAAAATGGGCAATTCGCTCCCGGATATGCTCTGACTGCATTTTTAAATACTTGGCATTGTCAACGCCTGTTTTCATTTCAACCTATTCCTCCCTCTGTATGTTTCAAGTAACTGCCCGGAATGCCTGAACGGTTACTTTTTCAGGCAACCGATTTAATCTGTGAGAATTCACTTTTTCCAGGACAGAGTGTTGATTTCGTCGTTCCTGCGGTGTCACAGTTGTGCACGTTGTAAAATATCCGGCAAGTCAGCGTATACATTGCGTGGATCGCAGGTATTTTATATGGATGACGGCATGTGACCACGAAAGTATTGGGCAGCCGACACGATGTTACTGTAGCATGCTCAGGAGAATTTGTCAAAGGAGGAGTGGGGATATGGCTGCTACGTTATTACGAAAGCATCGGTATATCCCGGATAAAGTTCCTGGAAAATCCGGAGGCAGCGGTTTCGCTCAAACGGCCACAATTTAGAAAAAATTCTAAATAGGTCTTGCGCGGCGGAGCATTTTATGGTATCCTCTATTTAGAAATATTTCTAAATACTTGTGTAAGGAAGTGATGCCATGAGTTTTGCCAATACCTTTAAGGCCCTTTCAGACCCGGTGCGCAGGGAGGTTCTCGTACTGCTGAAACAGGGCAGGCTCTCCGCCGGAGAGATCGGCAGTCATTTTGATATGACGGGAGCTACCATATCTTACCATTTAAATGTGTTGAAAAAGGCCGGTCTGGTTTTTGAGACGAAATATAAAAATTATGTCTACTACGAGCTGAATGTGTCCGTAGTGGAGGAAATCATGATGTGGCTGTCTGAGTTAAGAGGAGGTACAGAAAATGTTGAAAGAGAATAAAGGAAAAATTATTGTCACAAGTCTGATTGTTTTGCTGCCGATTCTTGCGGGTGTGTATTTCTGGAAAGAGCTGCCTGATCCCATGGCCACCCATTTCAATTTTGACAATGAAGCAAACGGCTGGAGCCCCAGGGTTTTTGCCGTGTTTGGTCTTCCGCTGTTTCTGCTGGCGGTACACGTGATCTGTGTGGCAGCTACGATGCTGGACCCCAAGAGAAAGAGTATCAGCGGTAAGATGGTGCAGATGGTGGTATTGATCTGTCCGATCTGCTCGATTTTCTGCAGTATCCAGATATACGGTTATGCTCTGGGAATGGATGTGGACGGACGGGTACTGGTGCATTTGCTGCTGGGCGTAGTTTTGATGGTGATCGGAAATTATATACCCAAATGCCGTCATAATTATACCGTGGGCATACGGCTTCCCTGGACTCTGGCCGACGAGGAGAACTGGAACAGCACCCACCATCTGGCAGGCTGGCTGTACATGGCTGCGGGCCTGGTCTGCCTGGTCAATATCTGGCTGCGGGTGGATTGGCTGTCTTTCGCGGTCATTCTGGCGGCATCGCTGATACCGGCGGGATACTCGCTGCTCTTGTATATGAAGAAAAGAGGATAGAATGCACAAAAATGAAAAGTAACAGGCAGTGGAAAAAATAGTATTTCATACCAGTAAAATAGAGTCAAAATGGGCGCCTGGCAAGGAGAGACAGGTCGGTTTTGGCTCTTTCCTTATGGGGTCGGTTTACACAGTATTTTACATTTCTGTGAAAGTCCGTAACAGTGAAGCCGGAAGTCTGAACTGTTACAAAGATACAAGAAAGTGAACTGAAAATTGTTGAAATGGACATGAACGTGTGATAGTATGTGAACATATGCCGACATAGTTTGCTCGCGCCGTATCGGTAAAAAATAAACAGGAGGAAGTACATATATGACGAACCGTGAATTATTTCTCGCCATCTCGGATGTGGTAAAACATGAGATTCAATCGGTAAATACTACGTTGAGATCAGAAATCCAGGAAGTCAAATCGGACCTGGAGAATGAAATCCAGGAAGTCAAATCGGACCTGGAGAATGAAATCCAGGAAATGAGATCGGACCTGGAGAATGAAATCCGGGAAGTGAGATCAGATCTGGGAAGCGAAATTGACTTTGTAAAGGCCGACGTGACCGGAATGAAGCAGGAGCTCGCCGGCGTAAAGGCCGACGTAAGCGGAATTAAGCAGGAGCTCGTCGAAGTAAAGGCCGATGTGCGGAATATCAATCTAAAGCTTGAAAATGATATCAATCCTAAAATACAATTGTTGCTGGAAAATTATATGCCGGCGGCTCAAAAGTATGTGGAGGGCTTCGAGCATATAGAAACGCTGCAATCGGATGTGGACGTTGTAACGGGAGCTGTTGAGAAACATAGTGCGATGATCCATGAACATGGTAAAATTATTAAAGAACATGGTAAACAGCTGGATAAATTAGTAAAGTTAGCATGACACTTCTGGGCAGAATAGTGTAGACGCCGGGGAATGCCGGGCGTATATGTTCTGTGTCATTTTTCTATTCTGTATTTTTATCTGTTCGTTATTTTCTGAGAATTTCATTTGTGAAAGCATCTGGCAATATCTTACATTTTGAACTTTCCTATTTTTTTATTCCACCGCGTACATCGGAGAATTATATATGTAAAGAGTATTCTGTTGCATTTTTTAAAAATTTATCCTTGTCCAGTTTATCTGATTGTGAGAAAATGACAGAGGGGTTTATGCCGGAAGGCAAAATCGGCCGATTAGATTTTTGAAGTATGACGGCAGAGTCTGCTCGTTTGCGGGAGAGTATTATGAAAAAAACATACAAACTGACCGTCGCATATGACGGTACTCGTTATTATGGTTGGGAACATCAGCCGGGTCGGGATACCATTCAGGGGAAACTGGAAAGCGTGCTGGAACGGTTGACGGGGGAATCCGTGGATGTGATCGGCGCGGGACGTACCGACGCCGGGGTTCATGCCCGGGCCATGGTAGCCCATGTGGTGGCTGATTTGTCTATGACCGAGACAGAAATCCGCGATTATATGAATAGATATCTGCCCGAAGACATTGCGGTGAGAGATGTGACGGTGGCTTCCGACCGTTTTCATGCCCGCTATAAGGCGGTAGGTAAAACTTACTGTTATACCTGTTTTGACGGGCCGGTGAAGCCGGTCTTTGACCGGAAATATGTTACGATTCTGAAACGGTCCCCCGATGTGGCGGCTATGCAGAGGGCGGCGGGGTACCTGGAGGGGAGACAGGATTTTGCCAGTTTTTGCGGCAATCCCCGCATGAAGAAATCGACGGTGCGGGTGGTGGATCACATTGAGATAACGAAAAAGAGCGGTTATATCCGGTTTGTTTTTCACGGAACGGGATTTTTGCAGAATATGGTTCGCATTCTTGTGGGGACATTGCTGGAAGTGGGGTACGGACGCAGAGAGCCGGAGGAGATGAAGGATATCCTGAGGGCCTGTGATCGAAAACTGGCGGGTCCGACGGCGCCTCCCCAGGGTCTGTGTCTGATAAGAGTAGATTACTGACCGGGAGCCGGACAAAAAACACCTGCATGCGTTATATCATGCAGGTGCACTCCTTTCGGGCAAAAGCCCGATGAGTATATAGGAAACTGTGACGGAAAAAGAAACCAGCGGGGGAAAAAGTGCTGTATCGGCCCTTTGCGGGGCCCAGGAAGAAAACCGCCACAGCGTTTGGCTTATGTGTGCGCCGGAATCAGGCGGCGCTGCACATGCTGAAGCTCAGCATCACAGATACGTCCTGGGGATTGGAAAGCTCAAGGTTCATTTCTTTAATCAGGGAGCTCTGGAATACGGTTGACAGCGTCAGGAATTTGGTCAGTTGAGATTTCAGGTTCAGACGATCCCCTTCCTGTGTGGTCAGGTATACATCGCCCTGGCATTTATTCACCGCCTCAAAAAAGCTCTCTACATTTGTCACATTTGTCAATTTCATACTGATGACCTCCTCGTATCAGATTTTTGTTTCTCTTTTCTCTTTACGCGTATCAGATTACCAGATGAAGGAGAAGAATTCCTTCATAAAAACCCGAAAATTTATATTTTTCTTGGATAAGATTTGTTTTTTTGAAAAATCCGGCTTTGATTATTTGGAACCGTTCGGTTTTCGGCTTCACGGTTACGATTATTTGCGGATTCCGGGCTGCGGCTGCTGACAAGCGGCGTATGGCGTGGTAAAATCGTAACGGTTCCGTACAGTTACATAAAATCAATCAGTTATGGAAAAAGGAGGATACGATGAAAATAGGATTTATAGGATGCGGCAATATGGGCGGTACGATGATGCGGGCTATTTTGTCTGCGGGGAAATGCGAGCCGGAGGATATGATGGCTTCCGATCATTCTGAGGAGCTGCTGCGGCTCAGGAAAGAGCAGACGGGCGCGCAGGTGACGACGGACAACCGCAGTGTGGCCGCTTTTGCCGAGATACTGTTTTTGGCGGTGAAACCCCAGTATTATGAAGCGGTGATCGAGGAGATCCGGGATCTGGTGACGGATGATCAGCTCATTGTGACCATTGCGCCGGGCAAGACGCTGGCCTGGGTGGCCGAGACCTTTGGCAGGGAATTAAAGATTATCCGTACCATGCCCAACGCGCCGGCCATGGTGACGGCAGGGATGATGGCCCTGTGTCCCAGCGAACGAGTGTCGGAGAGCGAATTGGCCATGTTCCGTGAGCTCTGCGGCAGTTTCAGCAATACCGAGGTGGTGGAAGAACGTCTGATGGATGTGGTTACGGCAGTCAGCAGCAGTTCGCCGGCCTATGTATTTATGTTTATCGAGGCCATGGCCGATGCGGCGGTGGCGGAAGGAATGCCCAGGGCATCCGCGTACAAATTTGCCTCTCAGGCCGTGTTGGGCAGCGCCAAGATGGTGCTGGATACGGGCAGGCATCCGGGAGAATTGAAAGATATGATCTGCTCGCCCGGCGGCACGACCATTGAAGCGGTACGCGTCCTGGAGGAACGGGGATTGCGCAGCGCCGTGTTTGAAGCGGTGAAAGCCTGCGCAGATAAATCCAGGGGAATGTGAAGGCTGCCGACCGTTTTGCGGCGTGCCGGGTAACCGGATGCCGCCGTATAAGTAAGGGAAAGGTGCGGAATCTTCAGCGCGTCGAGATATTCGTATTTGTTATATGCCAAAGTTGACAATGAGCAAATGCAAAATGTGCAAATATAGAAGAAATATTGGCATTTTGCGAAAAAACGGAGCTGTTTGTGAAAAGAAAGACGGCAGACAGCTCTGTTTTTGACGTTTCTCATTCATTTGCTATTATTTTTAGGAATAGAAGGGGCCAAAAGTTAGCAATTGCTAAGTTGATAAAAAATTCTCAATCCGTTACAATAGTAAAGCACAAGAAAAAGGGGAGAAACCAGGGTATGGAAACTTACGTTCAGATGGGTCTTGGGCTCACGGCGGTTATCATGGGTATACAGGGCCTTGTACGGCGCGGCAGGGAAATACGGCGTCATGGCCACAGCCATCACGGTTTTGGCCATAAGCATGATGGGTCCGTGTTTTCCATCGATTATTATGCTTATGCTTCGCAGCTGCGGGGATGGAATCCCGGTTTTAAAGCTCTGTTTTCCATGGTCTGTCTGGTGTTTTGTATTGCCTGTGACAATGTGTATGTATCTCTGGGGACCATCCTGCTGATGGGCTATATCACCGTAATGGTGGGCGGATTGGCCTTTAGAAGGTATCTGTCCCTGATGACGATTCCGATTGTATTTCTTTTTTTCGGAAGTGTGGCCGTTGCTGTCGGCATAGCGCCATATTCGACGGGACAATATTGTGTACATATGGGATTTTTCTATCTGTACTGTTCTGATGAGAGTATTTTGGCTACACTGCGGCTCATTGCCCGGGCTTTCGGGGCCGTCAGCGCCATGTACATGCTGACCCTTTCCACCCCGGCCAGTGAGATCATTACGGTGCTGCGGCGTGTCCGCGTACCCAGGCTGATCGTTGAGCTGATGAATATGATCTACCGCTATATTTTTCTGATGATGGATACCCAGTGCCGGATGAAAAATGCCGCCGAGTCCAGACTCGGTTATTGTGATTTCAGGACTTCCTGTATTTCTTTCGGTCAGGTGGCGGGTAATCTGCTGGTGGTATCCCTGAAAAAGGGAAATGCCTATTACCAGGCTCTGGAGGCGCGATGCTATGACGGAGAGCTTCGTTTCCTGGAAGAAGAAAAAGCTGTGACAGCCGGACAGATAGCCGTGGCGACCGTGAGTGCGGCTCTTCTTCTGACTGTGTGGCGATTGACGGCATGACGGAAAAGGGAAAACGGGCGGATTTCATGACAGGAGAGAAGATGGGCAGAGAGACGAAAGAGATAATATTGCAGGCGCGGGAACTGCGCTATGCCTACAGTGAGGAAAAGACGGCCCTGGACGGCGTGAGCCTGGCTATCCGCGAGGGTGAAAAGATTGCCGTGATGGGTTCCAACGGAGCGGGGAAATCCACGTTTTTTCTGAATATCAACGGCGTCTTGAAGAGCGGGTCGGGAGAAATATTTTATCGCGGTGAGAAAATGACGAAGAAGACGCTGAATCATCTGCGGAAAAACGTGGGCATTGTTTTCCAGGATGCAGACAACCAGATCATTGCTTCCACCGTGCGTGCCGAGGTCTCTTTTGGACCGATGAATCTGAAGCTTCCCAAAAGGGAGGTGGCGGATCGGGTGGATGAGGCGCTGGCTTATATGAATTTGAAAGGCTTTGAGGAACGGCCGCCTCACTATTTGAGCGGCGGGGAGAAGAAGAGGGTCAGCATTGCCGATATCCTGGCCATGCATCCGGAAATCATTATTTTTGATGAACCGACGGCGGCTCTTGACCCGGTTAACGCGGATATGCTGGAGGAGGTACTGGAAAAAATGGCCGACGATGGCAAAACCATCCTGATCTCCACCCACGATGTGGATTTTGCCTATCGCTGGGCGGAGCGGATCGTGGTGTTTTGCGGGGGACGGATTATTGCCGACGGCTCTCCTCTGAATGTATTTCAGGATCATGAAACACTGAAACGGGCCAATCTGAAACGGCCCATGCTGTTGGATATATATGAAATGCTGCAAAAGCGGGGAGTTGTGGAGGAAAATTCCGCGTATCCCCGAAACGTGGAGGAATTTGCCGCGCTGCAACTGAACAAATGCCGTGCGGTAGATTGATAGATGGGGTGGAATGCCCCTGGTCTGTGTGTAAGCGCAGACCGTCGTGAAAGGTGTCTGTATTTAGTCGCAGAAGAATAGGGAACCGGGTGAAAGACCCGGGCGGTCCCGCCGCTGTGAGCAGCCCTGCTGCAAGCCAGAAGACCTGCCTTTTACGAATGACCGCTTTCGGCTGCGGACGATGGCCGGAGCGGATTATATCCTGCTGTTTCTTTTCTGTCAGGGAAACAGGGAAGAGGCTGCAGTCCCGAAAGAGGGAAGAAAGGAATAGTTATGACTAAAAAACAAAAGAAACTCGTTGTCTTTATCACTGCCCTGTGCGGCATGTTCGCGGTGGTTCCGGCGGTCAATGCCATGCACATTATGGAGGGATTTCTTCCGGTTACTTTCTGTGTGCTCTGGGGCGTGATCTGTGTGCCGTTTCTGATCATCGGCTTTATGAATATACGGAAACGGCTGGATGAGAACCGGCAGATGATCATGCTGCTGGCGCTGACAGGGGCCTTTGTCTTTGTTATTTCGTCCCTGAAAATTCCGTCTGTGACGGGAAGCTGCTCTCATATGACGGGTACAGGCCTGGGCGCGATCCTGTTCGGCCCCTGCGTGACCAGTATCCTCGGTATCATCGTATTGATTTTTCAGGCGATCCTGCTGGCTCACGGCGGTGTGACTTCCCTGGGCGCAAACTGCTTTTCCATGGCTATTGCGGGACCTCTTGTAAGCTTTGGCTTATATAAACTGCTGGAGAAATCCGGAGCAAACCGGAAAGTGAACGTGTTTATCGCGGCTTTTGCCGGAGACCTGTTTACCTACTGTGTGACCAGCTTTCAGTTGGCTCTGGCTCATCCGTCGCCCACCGGTGGCTTCGGCTACGCGCTGATCAAATATCTGGGCGTGTTCGCTCCCACCCAGGTGCCGCTGGCCGTAATTGAAGGTATTCTGACGGTGGTGATCGTGATCGGGCTGGAAACCTACGCGAAGGATGAACTGAAAGGAATCGGATTTCTGAAAGGAGCGCAGAACGGATGAAAACAAAAAGTAATAAAGGATTGGTAATCGCACTGCTGGTAATATGTTTTCTGATTGCCCTGGTACCGCTGTTTGCCCTCAAAGGAGCAGAGTTTGGCGGCTCTGACGATGCGGGCAGCGTAATGGTATCGGAAGTGACCGGGACGGAATATGAACCCTGGTTCACGCCGGTGCTGGAGTCGCTGCTGGGCGGTGAGCTGCCGGGCGAGGTGGAGAGCCTGATGTTCTGTCTGCAGACGGGGCTGGGTGTCGGTATCATCGCTTTTGTGATGGGCCGTCTGGTGGAACGGAAAAAATGGACGGATAAGCAGAAATAGAAAAAAGTGCATACAGTTTTCCCGTTTCCTGCAAATTAAAAATATTGTGTAAACACCCGACAGAATTCATCTGTTTATTGTACAAATTATGGTTGAATTGGCAGAGTAAAGAATATATAATATTGTTTATTAAAAGGCCCGTTCCTGCCGACGGGGGTAGTCAGGGCCTGAGATAAAGAAGGGAGAACTTGTATGCAAGGAATGAAGAAAACTCTGAAATGCGCCGTCGCCATATGGGTGATGGTAATCGCCTGCATGGCCACGAAGGTCACTGCGGAAGCCGCCGTAAGCAATCTGCGGCAGACGGATGCCGACTCCAGCACGATCGTCGCCGAGTGGTCGGGCTCGTATGCGGTGTACGGCGTCCAGCTTGCCACGGACGCGAGCTTTAGCAATCCGAAGGAAGGTGCGGTAACCACCCAGGGAGTAGAGATCAGCAATCTGAACCCGGGCTCTACATACTATATAAGGATAGGCGGCGGTTCCACCAAGGACGACTGCTATGCGAACTGGAGCAGCCCGCTTCAGGTGGTGACGGCGCCTGCGGCGGTGACGAACATCCGATTCATTGATGCGGACGATAAGAAAGCCACGATCGAGTATTCACCGTCGGTGGGGGCGGATATTTATCGTGTGTACAACGTTAAGAACCGTCAGCTGGGCAGCGAGGTCGCCAATACGACCGGAACAAAGTGTTCCTTTACGGTGGATAAGAATCTGATCAATCAGCATATCGTAGTGGCGGAGAAGAAATCCGCGTCGGGCTTTACGGCGCGTTCCCAGATAAACGATGTGTATGTAAACCTGTTGGGTAAAAAGATTTCCACTAAAAATTTTGGCGTTGACGCCAATACGGCAGGGACGAAGCTGACGATGGCCGCCAAGTATTCCGGCAGCGGCGTTGAAATCGAGCTGACCAATGTGGGCGGAAGCAAATATAAGAAAACATATAAATCGACAAAAGGCTTTAACGCCGCCGCTTCCTCAGTGACAAAAACCGTTAAAGCGAACAAATTTTATAAATACAGAGTAAGGCCGTATGTGCAGACGGATAACGGCGTGAAGAATGGCAAATGGAGTGATTATAAGGCTTTTGCCCTTCCCAAAACGACCAAGGCGACGATGCGGTCCGGGAGCAGAAAGGTTAATCTGAAATGGAGTAAACTGAACGGAACGGGACGTATAAAAATTCAGGTTTCCACGAAGAAAAATTCCGGTTATAAGACAGTTTCGACGATAAAGAAAGCGTCTGTTACGAAGGCTGCCGTCACGAAGTACGGAAAGACAAAATTCAAAAAAGGCAAGACCTATTATATCCGGCTCGTTCCGGAAGCCAAGATCGGCAAGAAATATGTGGCCAGCAGTGATGTCTACAAATACTGGAAGGTCAAAATGAACTAAATAAGAGTACGGCATACGGGGATGCTTCGGCATCCCTGTTTTTTTGGTATTTGTGGTAATTGTTCAGCCAAAGGCCGAACTATCTCGGGGATTTCCGCAATGTTTCGCTGGTTCAATCTGACAAAATATGATAGAATAGTTCACAGATTGAGGAAAAATGCCTGTATGGCAGCCACCGATTGCGGAGGAGAACAAAAAATTTGTTCTAAAATATCGGGAGGGGATTTATGGAACTGAAACAACTGCAATATTTTGTGGTCAGTGCGGATATGGGGAGTTTTCAGAATGCGGCGAAAATGCTGTACACCACACAGCCCCATGTCAGCAAGACGGTGAAGGCGCTGGAGGACGAGCTTCATCTGAAATTACTGGTCAGGGAATCCAGAGGCGTGAGGGTAACGGCCGAGGGGAAGAAAGTCTATGATTACGCTTCTGTAATCCTGAAAAATTCGGACATGATCGGCCGTATCAATGAGGAAAACAGCTCGAAAAAGCTGGCGGTGGCCATCATGCCGGGCATTCATCTGGCCCAGGTGTGTGCGGATTTTTATACAGGGCAGGCGGGAGACCGCATACAGTTCAGTTTACTCCAGGGATGTATGGAAGATATCCTTGGATTCATGCACAAGCATGTGGCGGAGATCGGATTCGTCCATGTATCGGAACATCAGCTGTCGGCCCTGAACCAGACGCTGGAGCACAAACGGTTGGAATTTGTGCCGATGAAGGAGAGCAGAATGGCTCTGATCGTAGGTAAGAGACATCCCCTGTTCGGTGCGGCTTCGGTGGAGGAAGCCGAGCTCCGGAATCTGCGATTTGTCCAGTATACGGAGGACTATTTTTCTTTGATTCATCATCTGGGACATTTGAATGATTCTGTTCACCGTTTCAGCAGGCTGGAGGATATTGTGACGACGAACAGCGACGCGATGCTGCGCCATATGGTGGCGGACGGGACGCTGTGCCATCTGGGCTGCGAGCTTATGATTCATGGTTTTTGTGAGGAGGCGATCCACACGATTCCGCTGACGGCGGAGGAGGACGGCAGGATCTATTTTGGCTATGTGAAGCGCAGCCGGGATACATTAAGCAAAATTTCCGAGGAATTGATTGCCTATGTCAATCAGAAGATTTGAAATTTACAAAAAGTTAAGAATTTAGTCAGTTTTAGACTATAGATATTTTTTGACAGAGGACTACAATAGAAAGAGGACAATAGGAGAGTAAGAGTCAGAAAATATCGAGGTGATAGGATATGGGAACGATCATTGGTATAGATCTGGGGACGACGAACAGCTGTGTGGCGGTTATGGAGGGCGGCAAGCCTGTGGTGATTACCAGCGCGGAAGGAAACCGGACGACTCCGTCGGTGGTAGCCTTTGCCAAAAACGGCGAACGCCTGGTGGGGGATGCGGCCCGCAGGCAGGCGGCGGTCAATGTTCAGCGCACAATTACTTCGATCAAACGGCATATGGGGACGGATTATCATGTTCGTATTGACAAGAAGCGGTATCTGCCCCAGGAGATATCGGCTTTTATCCTGATGAAGATGAAAAGAGACGCGGAGAGCTATCTGGGACGGCCGGTGACGGACGCGGTGATTACCGTGCCCGCCTATTTTAATGATGCCCAGCGGCAGGCCACCAAAGACGCGGGGCGCATAGCGGGACTGAATGTGCGGCGTATCATCAATGAGCCCACGGCGGCGGCGCTGGCCTATGGCCTGGATCACGGCAGTCCACAGAAAATTCTGGTCTATGATCTGGGCGGAGGGACTTTTGACGTGTCCATCATAGAGATCGGCGATAATCTGATTGAGGTGCTGGCCACTTCGGGGGACAATCACCTGGGCGGGGATGATTTTGACCAGCGCATTGTGGACTGGATTGCCCGGGAGTTCAAGCGGCAGACACGGTACGATATATTTAAGGATCTGACGGCTCTCCAGCGTGTGCGGGAGGAAGCGGAGAATGCGAAGAAGGCCCTCTCGTCGGCTTCGACGGTCACGATCAATATACCGTTCATTGCCATGGGCAAGGCGGGACCCCTTCATCTGGAAATGGAGCTGACCAGAAATCAATTTAACGAGCTGATTCATGACCTGGTAGACCGGACGGCGGCTCCTGTGCAGCAGGCGCTGCAGGATGCGGGAATTCAGGCGTCCGAGCTGGGCATGGTGCTGCTGGTGGGGGGGTCCACCCGTATACCGGCAGTACAGGACAAAGTGCGCCGCTTAAGCGGCAGAGAACCGTCCAAAGGATTGAATCCCGATGAGTGCGTGGCTCTGGGCGCCTGTATCCAGGGCGGCAAGCTGGGCGGAGGCCTGCCGTCTTCCAGCGTGGCCAACGATATTATCCTGATGGATGTGACGCCTCTGTCTCTGTCCATCGAGACGGTGGGCGGCATTGCCACCCGGCTTATAGACAGGAATACCACGATTCCCACCAGGAAGAGCCAGATTTTTTCTACGGCGGCCAATTTCCAGACCTCCGTGGATATCAAGGTGCTGCAGGGAGAGCGGCGTTTTGCCCGGGATAATAAGCTTTTGGGGAATTTTCGGCTGACCGGGATCAAGAGAGCCAGAGCCGGCGTACCGCAGATTGAAGTGACCTTTGATATTGATGTGAATGGTATCGTCAAAGTATCGGCTAAGGATCTGGGTACGGGCAAGGCCCAGGAGATCACGATCACATCCAGTTCCAACATGTCTGAGGAGGAGATTCAGCAGGCCATGCAGGACGCGGCCCGCTATGCGGGAGAGGATCAGGCGGCCAGGGAGGCCGCAGACAGCCGCAGCGAGGCGGAGGCGCTGGCGTATCGTGTGGAACAGGTTTTGAAGGAGCGAAAAAAGGAACTGGATCATGAGACGAAAAGCAGAATAAAGAAAGATCTGAATTATGTAAAACGACTGGTACACGGCACGAAGCCGGAACGGGTCACCGCTGATCAGGGCCGGGAGATAGCCGCCGCGAAGACAGCGCTGGAACAGTCGGCGGCGTCCATTTTGTGATGCCGTAAGTAAAGAAGCCGCCGCCGGCGGCTTTTTTACTTACAGCAGACAGAGCGCCACCAGCAGAGGAATGGTGATGATGCACAGCAGGGTGGAAATAAACACAGTACGCGCGGCCAGGGCCTCGTCGTTGTGGTAGTTGGTGGCGAAAAGGACACAGTTGCTGGCCGCGGGCATGATAAACAGAATGAAGAATACTCCCAGAACCATTTTGTCTTGTATAGCGCCTTTCAGCGCCGGAAAGATTAAAAGAGGCAGAACGACCTGACGCACGAGAATATAGGGATAGACATGGATATCCCGGAATACGTCGCCGAGCTTCATGGTGGCCAGGGTGGAACCGATCAGTATCATGGCCAGAGGCGTGGTCATGGCACCCACGGAGCCGATGGGGCCGGCCAGTATGGAAGGGAGCGAGATGCCGGTGAAATACAGAAGGATCGCCAGCAGTGAGAACAGGGAGCCGGGGGAGAGTACGTCCCGCAGGCTGAACCGGGTAGCGGCGCCGGCGCCGATACTGATCATCCAGGGGCCGTAACCGAAAGCGGCGAGATTGAAAATAATATTGAAGACGGCTGTATATAATACGCCTGTGGGACCGTAAATAGCGTTGATCAGCGGTATGCCCATGAAACCGATATTTTCAAAAACCGACATAAACATGTAAATGCCGCGGCTTTTCTTCGGCAGCCGCAGCAGAATACACAGCAGACAGCTCACAAAGGGCATGGCCAGATAATAGATGACAGCGAGCAGGAAAACAAAGCCTACGGTACGGATATCCCTCTCGCCGGTTTGCTGCAAAACGGAATCCAGCACCATACAGGGCATCGTCACCTGCAGGACCAGCCTGGTCAGGCTCTGATTTGACGCCTGGTTGATCAGGCCGGTCTTATAGAGCAGATAACCGAGGAGAATTAATAGAAACAGCTGGATCAGTTGGTCGATAATAACGGTTATATTCATGATGTATACTCCTTTGGGAATAAAATGACGGCAGGGCCGTTTTTTTTATGTCAAAAAGAGGAAAAGCAAAGCCGCGGCAAATGGCATTTTTTGACTGCTGTCTATTATAGTGGGATTGGCGGCGGGAATCAAGGATAGAATGCAAAGAAAGCGACAGGATTTGCGAAGGCTGCGGTGAACGGCAGCCACGACGGAAAATGATAAAAAACAAATTGTTGAAAATTATACGGAAGTTCTTTCGTTATAGTATAATGAAAGGAACCCGGGGGAGGTGGATGCGATAGAGGCTCGTAGCAGACTGGAATTGATGATTGACCGGTATCAAAGGCTGGTGCTGACCATATGTTATAAAACTACAGGGGATTATTTTGCCGCCCAGGATCTGACCCAGGAAACCTTTTTGTCTGCCTACACCCATCTGGACAGCTTTGACGGGGCCAATGAGAAAGCCTGGCTCTGCCGGATAGCCGCTAACAAATGTACGGATTATCTAAAGAGTGCCGGGCGCAGGCAGATCCCGTCTCGTGAGGATTCCTTTTCCGGTCTGATTTCCGAGCGTCCCTCGCCGGAACAGCAGGCGCTGGACAGGGAGGTGAGAGAGCGGCTTCTGTATCACTGCGAGAGGCTGAAACCGCCGTATGACGAAATTGCGAGATTATATTTTTATGAGGAGCGGCGGCCCGACGAAATTGCCCGTCTTGTGGGGCGCAATGTCCGAACGGTACAGACACAGATTTATCGTGCCAGGGATTTCCTCAGAAAAATTTACCGAAAGGAGTGCGGATGAGATGATGAAAGAGTATTTGTCCGACAAAGAACTGCAGCGGCTGATCGATGAGGCGGAACATGCGCCTCTTCTGGCGGCGCCGTCTTATCTGAAAACAGAGATTCTCCATAAAGCGGGTCGGATTGCGGCGCAGCCGGCGCCGGGGATGTGCGCGGGCCGTCGGATGCTGCCGTCTTCCTGGCGGTTTGCCTTTTACAGCCTGAAGGTGGGGCTTGCCTCTGCGGCGGCTGTGCTGATGCTGCTCAACATCCCTCTGGAACCGGGAGAATATCCCATTTCCGGGCCGGGATTCCGGGTGGAAGCGAAAGAAAATATTTTTAACGGGTTCACATCTATAGTGGATCGAAAGACAAATGAATTTTGCGGATATCTGTCGGAATTAACGAATAGGGAGTCTTTAGAAGGAGGTTGTGTTCATGACAAATAAGAAAAACGGATTCTGGCGCTTCTGCTTTTCTTTGATCCCGGGGGCAGGAGAGATGTATATGGGATTTATGAAACGGGGAGTCAGCACTATGGCGGTCTTTGTGGGCATCATTGCCCTGGCGTCCTGGCTGGGACTGGGCCCCCTGGTCTGCCTGGCCCTGATCGTCTGGTTTTACAGTTTTTTTCAGGTACATCATCTGGCTTCCCTGCCGCCGGATCAGTTTATCCAGGTGGAGGATGACTACCTGTTTCATGTGGAGGACTTCGGTGAACTGGACAGAGACAGCCTGCGGCGTTTCCGCCAGCCCGCGGCCATTGTCCTGATCCTTGTGGGTATTATGCTGTGCTATCAGTCGTTGTACAGCATGGTATGGCGGGTGCTGCCCGGATTTCTGCGGGAGATCATGGATTATCTGGGCTACAATGTGCCTCGATTGCTGTTTGGCCTGCTGGTCATCTACGTGGGGGTGCGGCTGATCCAGGGAAAGCGGTTGGAGATGGATGACGATGAAGAGACGTATTACGAGGAGAGGGAATCCGCCGGCTCCGAAAAATATTACGGAGAGGGCCGGTTTGCCCAACACCGGGACGGAGATAATCCGTCCGCGGGATACCACAGTGATTTTCACGGGGAAAGACAGGACGGGTATCACGACGGAGCGGGTCAGAAGTCTGCGGACACGGACGGGGAGGACGCGCCGGTTCCCGACCCTGAAAATGTGCGCACCGTGATCTACATGCCGGCGCCGGAGGAGGGTACAGATGGAAATGAAAAATAATAAGACGTACCGGGTCGGCACATGGACTTTCGGCGGTATGCTGATTCTGTATGGAATACTGTTTCTGGCCCGCCTGTTTCTTCCCGATCTGCGATATGAGCTGATTTTTCGTCTGTGGCCCGTCCTGTTTATCTTTCTGGGGCTGGAGGTGTTGTTTAGCAACTGTCGCCGGAATACGGCATTTGTCTATGACAAGACGGCCATCGTTCTGCTCGTTTTCCTGACCCTTTTTTCTTTTGTCATGGCCGTGGCTGATCTGTCCATGCAGCATTCGTCATGGTATGGTTACTGGTAAATAAGACACAGAAAAGCTGCCCGCGCGGGCAGCTTTTCTGTGTCTTATTTACCGCTGATTTTATTTTTGATCCGCTTGAAGAATCCGGCTTTCTCCGGCTTCTGGTTCAGAGATCCGCGCAGCCCCCGCACATCGGTAATGTACAGTCCGCTGACCACTGCTTTGACCTCCTTTTTCACCGGAATCAGATCAAAGATCTTATCCTCGCAGATGAAAGAAGCGATCTTCGGCCCCACTTTGGCCTTCACAATAGGCAGTTTTGCGCGCCGCATATACTTGGGCGTCTGGTCAATGACCATCTGTGGAAGTCCGGAATCTTTGATGCGCATTCGCTTTTTATCGATGATGAGCATGGAAACATTCTGTTTCATAGCCTCCATCTGTTTTTGCTGTTCGGCCTGTTTCTTTTCCATGCGCTTGCCCAGAAAATACAGAACCACTAAAACAATAACAATAACAACCAGAATAATCAGCAGGATATGCCATGGTTTCATAGTGTGCCTCCCCGTCTCTTCAAAATGTACGGAAATATTCTACCATTGTTTACAGGAAATAGCAATTAAATTTGTGGACGGCAGCGGCTGTTTTTCTGTGAAAATATGGTGTTTTGCCTTTATTCGCGTACAAACTGTGTTATAATGAATACTGTTTGGGCAATTTGGGGCAGAGCAGCCTGCATGCCGCAAAGACGCCTGTCTGGTGTGAAAATGAAATAAATATCCGAAAAAGATTGGAGAATGTCTATGAGAAAGAAAGCGATATGGACGGTCGGCGTGCTGATGCTGGGGCTGCTGGCAGCCGGTTGCAGTAAGGATCAGGGGGAGAGTTCCTCCGGGGGAAATACGTCTTCGGTATCATCGGAGGCTCAGGGCTCTTCGACGGAGGCGGATCAGTCCTCCGAGACGCCGGACGTGACAGATACCACCTTTGCGGAGCTTTTAGACGGGATTGACGTGGCTTCCTGCGTCACGCTGGGAGAATATAAAGGGCTCTCTCTGACAAAAGAGATCCAACAGGTGACGGACGAGGACGTACAGAAGGCCATCAGCAGTGCGGTGGCTACCACGCTGCAGGAGGCGGATGACGAGGCGGCTGAGGGCGACACGGTCAATATTGATTATGTAGGTAAACTGGACGGCGAGGAATTTGAGGGCGGTTCGGCGGACGGCTATGATCTTGTTCTGGGCAGCCATTCTTTTATTGACGGATTTGAGGACGGGCTGGTCGGCTGCAAGGCCGGGGATGAGAAAAAACTGAATCTGACTTTCCCCGCCAATTATAAAGAGGGTCTCGGCGGAAAGGATGTGGTCTTTGAGGTTAAAGTCAACGCGGTGAAACGGGCGGCCAAGGAGATTTCCGAGGAGTGGGTGCTGGCAAACACGGATTCGGCCAGCATTGCGGATTATGAAAGGGCTACCAGAGTGCAGCTGGAGGAGAACAACGCCACCAGCGCGGAGTACAATCTGCAGTCCTCAGCATGGCAGGCGGTGGTGGAGGGGTCCACGGTTAACCAGTACCCGGAAAAGTTGGTGGAGTTCGGCAGCGCGGTTTATGCCAATCAGCTGGAGGGCTACTGTAAGTATTATAACGTTTCGCTGGAGGATTATCTGAGTACCATTGGATCGTCCCGGGAGGAGTACGAGGAACAGAAGAAGAGCTATGGAGAAAATCTGGCGGCGCAGATTCTGGTCATGGCGGCCATCGAATCCGCCGAAGGCCTGTCCAATGAGGACGAGGTATATCATACGCTGCTGGATCAGTATGTGGCGGACTCGGGTATGGATCAGGAGGCCTTTATTTCTTACTATGGCATGTTTAATGTGGAACAGACGATCATGATGAAACGGATCAGTGATCTCATTATTGACAATGCCACGGTATCGGAGAAAGTGGCGGAAGCCGGGGAAGCGTCGGGAAGCGCCGTGCCGGAGACGGAAGGAAGCCAGACTTTCGGGACAGAGGAAAGCCGGAATCCGGAAGCGGCGGGAAGCCAGACTTCCGAGGTGGAGGAAAGCCGGCCTTCGGAAACGGCGGAAGACGGCGGGAGCGCCGCGCCGGAGACGGAGGGAAGCCAGTCGCCGGAGACAGAGTAAAGTTACTGTTCGTGCCATGCGGAGGCCGTGAAGCGGCCTCCGATAAGGATAGAATACAGTGGGCGCGGAAACGCCGGAACGGAGGTATACGATGATTTACAATGATTTCAAGGGTTTAAAACTTTCCCGGCTGGGATTCGGGGCCATGCGACTGCCCCTGATTCCGGGGGACGCGGACGGCAGGGTGGACGAGGTTCTGGTGGAGGAGATGACTCGTTATGCCATGGAACACGGCGTCAATTATTATGATACGGCCTATCCTTATCACGGCGGCCAGTCGGAGCGGGTTATGGGGCGCGTCCTTGGGAAGTATCCGCGGGATTCTTATTATCTGGCCACAAAATATCCGGGACACCAGATCAGCGAGACCTACAATCCTTCGGAGATATTTGAGGAGCAGCTGAAAAAATGCGGTGTGGAGTATTTTGATTTCTATCTGCTTCACAATGTATATGAAAATTCCATCGGGACCTATCTGGACCCGCGCTGGGGGATTGTGGAGTATTTCCTGGAACAGAAAAGACAGGGACGCATCCGGCATTTGGGCTTTTCCACCCACGGTAGTCCTGCGCTTATAGAGGAATTTCTGGATCGATACGGGGATGAGATGGAGTTTTGTCAGATTCAGCTCAATTATCTGGACTGGACGCTGCAGAACGGAAAAGAAAAATATGAATTGCTGACGAAACGGGGTATCCCGGTGTGGGTCATGGAACCGGTGCGGGGCGGCCGTCTGGCTAATCTCGGTGAGACGGCGGAGAAGGAGCTGAAGGCTCTGCGCCCGGACGAGTCCGCCGCGTCCTGGGGATTCCGCTGGCTGCAGGAACTACCGGGGGTGAAAATGATTTTAAGCGGTATGTCTGATATGGCGCAGATGAAAGATAATGTAGGGACCTTCTCCGGCGGTAAAGCGCTGGACGAGAGGGAAACGGAGAAATTATATGCCATCGCAGACGCCATGAAGAGCTCGGTCCCCTGTACGGGCTGTCGTTATTGCTGCGACGGATGTCCGAAAGGGCTGGATATCCCGATGCTGATCACTACATACAATGACGTGTGCGTATCCGCCTCTATGAATACCAGGATGCGTATTGATTCGATGCCGGAGGAAAAACGGCCCGCCGCCTGTGTGGCCTGCGGAAAATGCGCCAAAGTCTGTCCGCAGAAAATTGACATTCCCGACGTTATGAAGATGCTGGTGGGGGCCCTGGAAAAGATTCCCAGCTGGGCGGAGCTATGTCGTCAGCGAGACGAGGCAGCCCGAAGAGACCGGGAAAAAGAATGCCGGTGAAAGGTTCCGCTGCTGCCCGGCGGACCGGGAATGGTTAACGGATATCCCGCACGGAATTCCGTTCGATAAACTGAGTGGGTATCTGGACGCTGAGTGGGAAATCCGTATAGTCCCCGTGAATTCTTCGGAGCAGGATCTGTACGGCCTGGGAGGCGATCGCAGGAAAATCCTGATGAAATACAGTGATGGGCGGGTCAAAAGCGGGGAAAATCTGGTCGTCATCAAAGCTGATAAAGGAAAAATCCCGGGGGATGGACAGTCCTTTGCCGGGCAGGCTCATCAGTACGCCCAGAGTCAGGTTTGAGCCCAGACTGAGGATGGCGGTGGGCGGATTGGGCATGGACAGCAGCGTGTTGCTGAGTTCGTTGCCTGAATGCATAGAAAAATATCCCGCGAGGTAGAGCAGATCCTCCTCGGGTAATCCATGGCTGCGGAATGAATTTCTGCAGCCATTGTAGCGTTCGGTGACGGTATAACTGTTGCGGTCCCCGCCGATGACGCCGATCCTTCTGTGGCCGCGGGCGATCAGATAATCCACGGCCTGCTCTGCGGTCCTGGCGTTGGCGGAGGTAACGCCGTCAGAGGGCGTGATGGCATATAGCTGGTCAATATAAACGAAAGGTATGTCTGCCTTCTTGATCAGGGAGGCGAAATTGGCGGTAACATAGGTGCTGGGGATGAAAATGACGCCGTCGACCTGACGACTCTGCAGAAAATGCTGTTCATCGTAGAAATTGGCGGAATCCTCAGCATAAAATCGTATAATGGAGAAATAATTATTCTTGCGCAGCTGATCTTCCAGCTCATTGCAGAGGGCCCCCCAGAAATAATCGTTCAGACTGGGCATGAAAATACAGACGGCATTGGTCCTGCGGGAGCGCAGCGACTGGGCGGCCGTGTTGGGAATATACCCCAGTTTTTCAATGCTGGTTCGTATGATCTCTTTGTTGTGGGCTTTTATAGGCTTGCCGGACAAATATTTGGAAATGGTAGCCGTGGACAGCCCCGTATCTTTTGCAATATCTTTGATTGTACTCATCGTATCTTACATAACTCCCTTAGAAAATAACGGAAAAGCATATTACCTAGATAGTATCTCATATTCGTTCAAAAATCAACCTGATAAAATGTGAAGTATACGAATCGTTTAATTTATATCTGGGTGATAATGACAAGAAACGAATTCGAAAATTATATAAAATTAACAAAGATTAAAAGGAAATAAAAATGTATTGTAAAAATATAAGAGAAACACTATAATACGATTGAAAAAAGAAACGAATCGTTTTACAAAAAGAAGGAGGAAATGACTATGAAACAAAAGAAAGTGATCGCATTGGCTCTGGCCGGATGTATGGCTGTTTCTCTGGCAGCCTGCGGATCGGGCGGTACGGGAGGCTCCGGCGGCTCAGGCAGCGCGGGAGGGACGGATGAAACGAGTCAGGCCGCGGCGGCATCCGGGGCGGACGAGACAGCTTCCGGAGAAGAAGGAAACAAAGAAGACATAACGATCAGTATTATTTCCCGTTACGGTTCCGACGCGCCGGACGAGGCTTTCTTCCGTCAGCAGGTTGATCAGTATAATGCGATGGATAACGGCGTAACCGTTGAGTCGGATACGATCACAACGGAGACGGAATATTATGAGAAAGTCCGCACTTCCTTTGCCAGCGGGGACACACCCAATATTTTTCTGGAATATGGCGGTTCCAGAACCATCGATTACGTGGAATCTGACGCGATCATCGATATGCAGCCCTATTTTGATGAAGATCCGGACTGGTATAACAGCTTTTTCCCGTCCATGTTTGGGGATCTGACCTATGATGAATATCCGGGGATTTGGGGCGTTCCCTATAAGGCGTACACCGTATCGCTCTATTATAATAAAGAAATTTTTGAAAAGAATAATCTCACTCCGCCGGAGAGCTGGGACGATCTGATGAATGTCTGCCAGAAATTGACGGACGCAGGGGTGAAGCCCTTCCAGTTTGGGGACAGCGATCCCTGGAGATTCGGACATCTGCTCAACAATATGGTTTACAGGGGTCTCGGTACGGACGCGGCTTATAAGCTGGCGGACCGGAGCCTTGGTTATGACAGCCCGGAAATGGTCGACATTTTCCAGAAGATGATCGATATGATCGATAAAGGTTATCTCGGAACCGATCTGCTCAGTACAGATTACAATACGGAAAAATCTGTTTTCGCCAGCGGAGACAGCGCCATGTTCCTGGGCGGCTCCTGGTATATTGCGGAGATCGAAGGCACAGAGTTTTATGATAAGGTGGGCGTGGTCTCCTTCCCTTATCTGGACGAGAAATATAAAGATCAGGCCCAGGGCGGCGCGTCGGATATGTGGTTTATCAGCAAGCTGGGGAAATCCGAGGAAGAGATTCAGGCTTCCGTAGATTTTATCAAGTGGCTTACCTCTCAGGAACAGTATCTGGCTTACAGAGACGCGGCGGCGGCGATCTATCCGGTGGGGCTGGAAGCTTCGGAGGAAGCGTCCAATCCGTTACTGGACGAAGTCAACGGCCTGGTGGATACCTATAGCAGTATGATGACCGATATACAGAATGTAGATCCGGATTCTCAGTCCATGGATGTGGTGCGGAACGCGCTGCAGGGACTGGCCATGGGAACTTCGGCGGAGGATACCGGAAAATCCATACAGGAGCAGTTGTCTCCGGCGGAATAGAAAAGGGGCGGCATATGTCACCACCGTTGTCCGACAGGCGCGGTGGTGACGGGGAAATAAGAAAGGCGGGATGAATGTGTCAAAAGCAAAAATAAAAAACCATGCGGTCATCATGCTGTTTCTTTTGCCGGCATTGTCAATTTTTGCTTATTTTATTTTGTACCCGGTGGGAAGGACCGTGTTTCTTTCTTTTCGTGAGTGGAAGGGCGTCTATGGGGCGCCGATGAAATTTGTGGGACTGAATAATTTCAGGCAGGTTTTGGGCAGCGACGGTTTCTGGCTCTCTATGCGCAATTCGCTGTTTTTTATGATCGGTGGTTTTGTCATTCTCATGCCGATTTCTTTTGCGCTGGCCCTGCTGGTAACGTCAAAGCTCAAGGGGACGACCGTCATGAAAACCTGCTATTTCATGCCGATCATGCTTTCCACGACGGCTGTGGCGCTGATGTGGGTATATATGCTGAACCCTTCCTACGGCGTGATCAATCAGGTGCTGCGGGCTGTGGGGCTTGGGGGATTGGCAAAGGAATGGCTGGCCACGCCCACGGTGAACGTCTGGTGCGTGGTGCTGGTCAATGAATGGATGTATGCGGGCTATAATATGCTGCTGTTTGCGGCAGGCCTGGTGGCGATTCCTTCAGAGCTGTATGAGGCGGCGGAGATCGACGGCTGCTCCGGCTGGAAAAAAGTATGGTATCTGTCCATACCGCTGTCGAAAGAAAGCTTCAAAATATTTGCCATCACCTGTGTGACGGGATGTCTGAAAGTGTTCGATCTGATCTGGGCGATGACCAAGGGCGGACCGATGCATTCCTCGGAGACGCCGGCTACGCTGCTGTACAATGAAGCTTTCGGATACAAATTCTTCGGGAGGAGCAGCGCCATCGGAGTGATTCTGCTGATCATCGGCGTGTCGTGCAGTCTGGTTCTCAACAAGGCGTTTCAGGGAAAGGAGGAGTAAGCGGCAATGAGCAGAAAAGTAAGCAGGTGGATTGTGTATTTTTTTGCGGTTCTGTGGGGGATATTGACGTTATTTCCGCTGTATGTCACCTTCCTTTCTTCTGTGAAAGACAATCAGGGAATCAATCTGGGCATGCTGCAGATACCGAAAACCTGGCTGTGGTCGAATCGTGTCGGCCGTAATGGACGCCCATATCCTGCAGGCTGTTTTGAATTCGGTGATCCTGGGCGTCACATCCACGATCGTGATTACCGTGGTGGGGATGCTGGCGGCCTATGTGATCTCCAGAAAAAAATTCCGTCTGAACGGCGCGGTATATGCTCTTTTTATGGTAGGCGTCATGGTACCGGTTCACTGTGCGATCATTCCCATCTCCGAATTGGCGACAAAGGTAAACGGGCGAAACAGTTTTGTGTTTCTTACGCTTATTTATGTTGCTTTCAATCTGTCCCAGGCAATCTTTCTGTATGTGGGATTTCTGAACAGTGTGGACAGAGAACTGGACGAGGCGGCACTGATCGACGGGTGCAACGATTTCCAGCTGTTGTTTCGGATATTGTTCCCGATCAGTATACCCATCATTGCGACGGAAGCCATATTTACTTTTGTGTACGGCTACGGAGAACTCATCTTTTCTCTGCTGCTTATCACCGATACGGGTAAATATACGGTTTCCAGGGCCATGATGACATTTTCCGGCGGTTATAATCAGCAGCTGGGCCCCATCTTTGCCTGCATTATCATGGCTGTGCTGCCGATTCTGGTTTTCTATCTGTTTTTTCACAGCCGCGTACAGGAGGGGATGCTGGCGGGGTCCGTGAAAGGGTAGCGGTTTGGCCTGCCGTATCGTTACGCCGGCGCGCCCCCCGGCGAAAGTGAAAATGAGGTGGAAGGATGCCATATTTTGTGTTACTCTCTATATTGGCCGGATTTACACGGGATTTATAAGGGTAAAGGGGTATACAGATGGCAGCGACAATCAAGGATGTGGCAAGAGAGACGAGGCTGGCGCCTTCGACCATTTCAAAGTATATGAACGGAGGCAGAGTGCGTCGGGAAAATCAGGAAATTATAGAGAAAGCGATCCGGAAGCTGGATTATCATCCAAACAGCGCGGCCAGGGGGCTGCGCGCCCAGAAAGCGTTTACGATCGGGCTGCTGACGGGCGGGCTGGATAATCAGTTTTTTGCCAGACTGGAATGGCAGATCGAGCAGTACCTGAAAGAACGGCAGTATACCCTGTATGTATGCTGTTACCATGACAAGATTGAGCGGGCCGAGAGGGATATGCGGTTTTTGATCCAGAAGAAAGTGGACGGCATATTGATGGTCACGATCCATGGGGCCGAGCGGTGTGTAAAGATCGCCGGGGAGAACCATATACCGATCGTGCTTCTGGACAGGGGGTTGAAAAGCCTGCCTGTGGATTACGTGATGTCCAACGCCGCTCCCGGCGTTTATGAAGCGGTAGAATATCTGATCCGCCGGGGACATGAGAAAATCGGTATGATTACAGGGATGAATTTCCATACAAGTAAAGATTACCGCTCCGGAGCAGAGGACGGATATCGGGGATTCCAGCGGGCGTTGGCGGATTATGATATCGCGCTGGATGAGGAATATCTCATAGACGGGGATTTTTCTTTTGCTTCCGGATATCGGTGTATGCAGGAGCTCTGGAAACGGGAACGCCATCCCACGGCGTTGGTGATAGGCAATTATAATATGTGTATCGGCGCGGTGACGGCCATGCATAATCTGGGCATCCGTGTTCCCGATGAACTGTCCGTGATTACCTTTGATGATCTGGAATTTTCAAAGATCGTGACGCCGCCTCTGACGGCGGTGGGGCAGCAGACAGACCTGATGGCAAGGGAAGCGGTGGATCTGATTCTGCGCAGGATAGACGGGGATTACTCGGATTTCCCGCGGAAAATGAAAGTGCGTACCCTGTTTACGGAGAGAGAATCCGTGGCGACATTGTATAAATAAAGGAGAATTACAATTATGAGCGAAGTGACGAAACAGTGGTTTGAAAAGGAAAAGTTCGGTATGTTTATCCACTGGGGGCTTTATGCCGTCCTTGCCGGCGAGTATAAGGGGAGGCGGACGGATCACATTGCGGAGTGGATTATGAATACCTTCAATATCCCGGTGGAGGAGTACGAAAAGCTGGCGGAGCAGTTTGATCCCAGGGAGTTTGACGCGGAGGCGATTGTGAAGAAAGCCAGGGAGTGGGGTATGCGTTACCTGGTATTCACATCCAAACATCACGAAGGCTTTGCCATGTACGATTCTAAAGTAGACGATTACAATGTGGTAAAGAAGACGCCTTACGGCAAAGACGTTGTACGGCAGCTCTCCCAGGCCTGTGAGAAATACGGTATCCGTTTCGGTATCTATTATTCCCAGGCTCAGGACTGGCATGATCCCAACGGCCTGGCCAACAATTACGATAATTCCGCCAAGGATTATCAGTATTATCTGGATCATAAAGTGAAACCGCAGCTTCGGGAGCTGTTTACGGAATACGGGAAAATCAGCCTGATCTGGTTTGATACGCCGATGTCTACAACGCCGGAACAGAGCAGAGAACTGGTAGAACTGGTCAAATCTCTGCAGCCGGACTGTGTGGTCAGCGGAAGGATCGGCAATGAAGCGGGCGACTACATCACCACCGGAGATAATACGATTCCCCGTTTGCCCTATGATAAAGGAGCCTGGGAGCTTCCCGCTACGGTTAATGATACCTGGGGATACAATAAGTTTGACCACAAGTGGAAAAGCGCCGATGAAATTATCCGTCTGCTGCTGAAAGCGGTGAGCAGGGGCGGCAATTACCTCCTGAATGTGGGGCCGGACGCCCAGGGGCGTATTCCGGATGCCTGTGTGGCTGTCCTGGATGAAGTGGGAAAATATGTCAGCGGTAATGCGGAGGCGATCTACGATACCAGCATTACAGCGGTGTATCCCTATGAACTGGACTGGGCGGAATTTACCCATAAAGAGCATAAACTGTATGTACATATTTTGAAACCGAAGAGTATCATTGAACTGCAGAACATCGCCAATGAGGTAACGCGCGCGTACCTGGTGGAGACGAAAGAAGATTATAACGTGAAGTGTGAGAAGTCCTGTGAGGGTGCGTCCTATATCTCCGTGGAGCTTCCGGAGACAATGTGGGATCGAAAGAATTATTGTGTTTGCCTGGAATTTGAAGAAGCGGAACCGATTTTTGAGGCGATTTAAGGCAACAGAAGGAGACAGAATATGAACAGTAAAGAGCGTGTGAGGGCGGCGATCGAGCACAGACAGCCGGATCGCTGCGCTTCCACCATGCAGTGTGTGGAGACCGCGTGGGAAAAGCTGAAGAAACACTTTGGTACGAGGGATATCGATACGATACTGGAAAAGCTTGCGATTGATACACGGATCATGGATTTGCCCCCGTATATCGGGCCGGAGCTTCCCCGGGTGACGGGGTCGACGGGAGAGACAGAGTATACCCATCCGTTCGGCTATCGGTACGTGCACAAGTGGAACGGGGTGGAATATAACGAGCATCCGGTATATTTTCCGCTCCAGAAAGTAGAGACGCTTAAGGAACTGGAAAAATTTCAGGATTGGCCCAATCCGGACCATTTCGATTATGAGGCGGTGAAACGCTTTTGCGACCGGCATGGGGATAAGGCGATCCGGGTGGGCTGGCCGGGGCCCTATCAGGTATTTACGTATTTTTGCCGGGTATACCCGGCGGCTGGTAGAACTGGCCCATAAGAATAACGCCTATTACCTGCAGCATTCCTGCGGCGGCGTGAGGGATATCATTCCCAACCTGATCTCCTGCGGCGTGGATATTCTGGAGCCGCTGCAGAAGGTGCCGGGTATGGAGCCGGCAAAGTTGAAAAAGGATTTCGGCGGACAGATTGCCTTCCAGGGAGGCGTGGATACGCAGAATCTCCTGCCTTTTGGAAAGTCGGAAGAGGTCAGAGCCGAGACGGAGCATATCATCGAGATCATGAATCAGGACGGCGGCTATATTCTCTGTTCCAGTCAGGATTTTGAGGGGGATGTGCCGGTGGAAAATATTTTGGCCGTATATGAGGCGAGAAAGAAATTTTTATAAATGAATGATTGTCAGGCGATTCCGGGCCGCGGTTTTATCAACCGCGGCCCGGAATTATCTGTATATAAGGCAGAAAAAATTCAGTGAATTTCTTTGACATCGTAGGGTGTGCTCTGATAGACATAAAAGTTCAGCCAATTGGAGTACAAAAGCTGGCCGGTGGAACGCCAGGTGACGACGGGAGCTCTTTCAGGGTCGTCCCCGGGAAAATAGTTTTTCGGCAGATCCACGGAGGTGAGCCCTTTTTCCATATCCCGGAAATATTCCAGGGACAGGGTATCGGCGTCATACTCGGCGTGGCAGGTGACGAAAAACTGGCGGCTGTCTCTGGATTTGGCGATGGCCAGACTGCCCTCTTCGGTGGTGGCCATGACCTCCAGGGCGTCGACGGCCATGACGTCGCTGAGGCGTACATCTGTAGCCCGGGAGTGGGGAGCCATGAACGTATCGTCAAAACCGCGGAACAGCGGGGATGTCCTTTTCAGGATTCTGTGGGGATAGATCCCGAAAAGTTTTTGCGCCAGATCCTGCTTTTGGATGCCGTAATGGTAGTAGAGCCCCGCATAAGCGCCCCAGCAGAGATAGAAGGTACAGTGAACATGGCTTTTGGTCCATTCCATAATCCGGCAGATTTCGTCCCAGTAGGCAACGCCCTCGCAGGGAACATAGTCCAGGGGAGCCCCTGTGATGATCATGCCGTCGTACCGTTTGTCTTTGATTTGGTCAAAGGTATAGTAAAACTGGGCCATATGGCTGGGATCGGCATGGGTGGACTGATAGCTGGCAGTCTGCAGGAATTCCACCTGAATCTGCAGGGGCGTGTTGGACAGCTTCCTGAGAAGCTGGGTCTCGGTGACGATTTTGGTGGGCATCAGATTCAGGATCAGCACGTTTAGCGGACGGATATCCTGGTGGATGGCCCGGTATTCGGTCATGACGAAAATATTTTCAGATTCCAGTATGGCGTGAGCCGGCAGGGAATCGGGAATTCGGATAGGCATACGCTCTCCTCTCTGGGCATCCGCAGGGATGCCGGTATATTTTTCCGCGCGGAATATGGTTGAGTCCGCGCAAGCCCCATTATAACCGTTTTGTCTATTCTTGGCAACCGCCGTTTTATATGTCCGTTTTGGCTTAAAGTGACAAAAAAATAAAATAAATGGCAATAATCATTATTGAATTCAATTATGGAATATTAGTGAGCGGAAAATAGAATTGATGAAATTATCAATTTTGGTAAACTTAATATATATTCATATCGGCAGAGTGACATGCAAATGCCCGCCGAAAGAAATTTATAAGGAGGAAAATTATGAGAAGAAAACTAATGGCAGTTTTGCTGGGGATGACAATGATTGCGGGTCTTGCGGCATGCGGCTCGTCTTCGCAGACGGCGGAAACACCGGCTTCTTCGGGAGCGGGGGGAAGCGCGGCCGGGTCAGATACACCGGTTTCTTCGGAAGCGGAGAAAAGCGCGGCGGAGACAGAAACCTCCGGCGCGGTTGGGGATACGAACGGCGACGGGGATATTGTGATTGCGCTGATGATGAAATCCATGGCTTCGGAGTGGAATCAGAGTATTGAGGAGGATCTGAAGAAACTCGGTGAAGAAAAAGGGTATACGCTGCTCACCTTTGACGCCGACGGGGATTCCGCTAAACAGCTGGACCAGCTCAACGACGCGATCAACCAGGGGGTGGATGCGATTTTCATGCATATCGCGGATGAGGGTATTGCAGAAGCGGCGGCGGAAGCAGTGGCGGAGGCTGGTATCCCCATGGTCGGCGAGTCTCTTCCGGTAAAAGACGGCGACGGCAACTGGCTGTGTCCCTGTGCGGTTCTGGACGCGGCAGGCTGTGGAACCGTCGCGGCAGACTGGGTAGCCGATAACTGGGCATCCACAGGCGTTGATCTTGGCGATCCGTCCAAAGTGGGCGTTGCCCTGGTAACCAATACGCTGACGGAAAATGCCGTCCTCCGTCATGAAGGAGCCAAAGCGCAGCTGCAGAAAAAAATGCCGGATATTCCCGAGGACAACTATTTCATTGTCGATATATCCGCAGGATCTAATGATTATGTGGAAGGCGGATACAATGAGACCAGCGCTGTCCTCACCGCCCATCAGGATATGAAATCCTGGGTCGTGATCGGCGTCCAGGATGACTATGCCCTCGGCGCATGCCGCGCTATCGAGGAAAATGGCAATACCGACAATACGATTCTCGTCAGCCTTGGCGGCGAGCAGGCCATTCCGGAGTGGGACGGCGGAACGACCAAACCCTGGTATGCAACCGTATATTACAGCTCCATGGATTTCGTGGAGCCCTGTGTGGAGGGGCTTCTGTCCGTGGTAAACGGGGGAGCCACCCTTGAGAGCGTTTTCTCGGATAATCTGGAAGAAGGACAGACTTACGGCACAAAACTGATCTCCGGCCATGGGATCACATACGATGATTATAAAGAGTATGTCGGCTGACAGGCCGGAAAAACAATGGCTGTCATGGCGTAAAAGATCGGAAATGCTTCCCATGTGAGTGGAAAGCATCTTTCATACAGACGCAGGCAACATGGGAGAGGAATACATGGAACACGAATTATTGTTAAAAAATATTTCAAAATCTTTTTCCGGGGTTCAGGCGCTTAAGGATATCACGTTTCAGGCGAAGAGCGGGGAAATCGTTGCCCTGTTGGGAGAGAACGGCGCCGGGAAAAGTACTCTGCTGAAAATTATGAGCGGCGTTTACTTTCAGGATGCGGGTGAGATTTATCTGGACGGACAACAAATGCATTTTACTTCTCCTCTAGATGCGATCAGGAGCGGTATCAATATTATTTACCAGGAGAGGCAGCTTGTGTATGATCTCACGGTAATGGAAAATGTATATATGGAAAATATCCCCGCGAAAAACGGCTTCGTTGATTACAAAAACGCAAATGCCCGCACCCAGGCGCTGATCGATATGTTTGGCCTGCCGTTTAAGGCAACAGATAAGGTATCTTCTCTGAATGTGGCCCATCAGCAGATGGTGGAGATCATCAAAGCTGTCAGAAGAAAGTGTCCCGTGATCGCTTTTGACGAGCCGACGGCGCCGCTGACGGATTCAGAGATTGAGGGCCTGTATAAGATTATCCGGAAACTTCGGGAAGAGGGTAAGATCATTCTGTACGTATCCCACAGGCTTCAGGAATTATTTGATCTGACGGACAGAGTCGTTGTTATGAAGGACGGCGTCCATGTGACAACGGTCCATACATCGGAAGTCACTTCCCAGGATCTCGTAAGGTATATGGTGGGCCGCGACCTGGGCGATATCTATGACAGGCTCGACCGGTGCACAAAAATAGGGGAAACGCTTCTTGAAGTAAAGAATCTGAATAATAAATGGCTCAAAGACGTCAGCTTTTCACTTCATGAAGGCGAGGTTCTTGGATTTGCGGGACTGATAGGCGCCGGACGGACGGAGACTATGCGCGCGATTTTCGGGGTGGACAAACTGGACTCCGGACAAATATTGATCGGGGGCAGAGAGGTCAGTATCCGCTCGCCGAAAGAGGCCATGAAATACGGTATCGGCCTGTGCCCGGAAGACCGCAAACATCAGGGGTTGGTCCTGGGGATGAATGTCAGGGAGAATATCTCCATGTCTGTCCTGCCCTCGGTGGTAAAGAATCATTTTCTGAACCGGCAGCTGGAAGAGGAGCTGGCAGACAAAGTGATTAAACAGTTTAGCATTAAAACGCCCACGTCAGGGAAAGTGGTTAAGGAATTGTCTGGCGGTAATCAGCAGAAGGTGATTCTGGGCCGCTGGATCTCCACGAATCCCAAAATCCTTATTCTGGATGAGCCGACTAAGGGGATTGATGTCGGTGCAAAGGCGGAGATTTACCAGACGGTCCATGATCTGGCAAAGGCGGGGATCGGCGTGATCTTCATTTCTTCGGAACTTACGGAAGTGATTAACGTCTGTGAGAATATTGTTGTCATGTACGAAGGAAGAATAACGGCGCAGCTAAATCGTGAAAAAGACCATGTTGCGGAAGAAACGGTTCTTTCTGCGGCTATGGATCATCTGAACAAGTGAGAAGGTGGTTATGATGGGTGAAAAAAGGAAAAAAAGTTTTGTAGATGTGGTACTCGGGTCGAACAGCATGACTCTGTTTGTCATCTGGGTAATTGTTATTCTCGTATTTTCTGTGATGAATGCCAATTATCATACGCTGCAGAATACGACGAATATATTTTATTCGGCCACGACGGTTGGGCTGATGGCCATAGGTGAAACGTTTTTGATCATTGCGGGCCATATGGATCTTTCCATTTCCGCGCTGGCAGCCATGAACGGCGTGATCGTCGCCCTTCTCATACAGGCGGGTATCCCATGGCCGGCGGCGCTTCTGATCGGCCTGGCCATCGGCGCGGCGGTGGGCGTGGTGAATTCTGCGCTGGCGAATGTGTTCAATATTCAGCCGTTTATTGCGACCCTTGCCGTTTCACAGATCTGTGAAGGCGTCGGCTACATCCTCTCCGACGGCCGTCCGATACCGATCCGCGACCGCGCGTTCATCAGTCTGGGCACCTATAAAATCGGCGGAATAGTCCCGATACCGGTGCTTATCCTGTTGGCTTTCTTTATTTTCTGCGGCGTCATTCTGAAGAAGACGACCTTTGGCAGAAAGATTTACATTATCGGCGGGAACAGAGAGGCTGCTCATCTGGCCGGTATTGACCCGAAGAAAATTTCTACGGTTCTGTATATTCTTTCTTCCCTGATCGGCGCGCTGGCGGGCGGTATACTGGCGGCCAGAATGCATACCGGGCAGCCCACGGCCTGTGCGGGCGCGGATCTGGACGCGATCACGGCGGCTATTCTCGGCGGAGTCGCCCTTTCCGGCGGCAAAGGCGATATGCTGGGCTGTTTCATCGGCCTGATGATCATTCAATGTTTCAATACGGGTCTGTCCGTCATCGGCGTATCCTCTTTCTGGCAGTCCGTGGCCAAAGGACTCCTCCTGATTATGGCTCTGATTCTGGACTATGTCCGTATGAAGAGAATGGAGCAGTGATCCAGATCGTTTCTTTTCTGGAATAGAGAGCTAAGTGAAAACGAATTGAACGGCAGCTTCGGGGAGGGTAACATAAAACCATAAAAGATATTCAATACTTAGAAAAAAGGAGATCAAGCTATGGGAACAAAATTAAGTCGGCTTCTTGACCCGCGGGGTGTTCAGGAGCGCACGGTGATCACATTGGCGAAACGTCCGACACTGGAAGAGCTGAAGAAAGGAAAAATCCTGTTTTACAACAATACCAAGCTCGGATTCTGTCATTATTATACGGTATTTGACCGCATCAAAGAGCGCCTGGAGGAGATCGGATGCGACCCGGCGAATTGGGTGGAATATACGGAGACGGTCCGCGGTAAAGACGCGGCCATGCTGGCCGAATATGCGGCCATGCTGGCAAAAGAAAAGCCCGTTGCGGCGATCACTGCTTTCGGCGATATGGGAACGTCGTCGTCCACAACGGTTCTTTCTATAGAAATCGAAAAACTGGGCATTCCCACGCTGTATATGACAGCGCCTCCAGGAACGGGCATCACCGAAGGCGTCGGGTTGTACCGCGCCGGCCATCTGTGCATGTGCTCTGTGGATATCATGCAGGCTTCCACCGTTGAAGAAGTAGCCGCGGAAGTGGATAAGAAATGGGATTACATACTGGCGTCTCTGACTGCCAACGGAGAAGAGCTTGAGAAGCTGGCCGAGATAAAAGCGAAGATGGATCTTGTCGCTCCCCGGGCAGACGGCCTGCTGCCTCTGGAAGTGGAAGTGGACGACGCCGCGGAAGCCGGCGCGGGACTGGAAGAGATTAACGACTTCTTTAACAAAGAGCACATCAGCGACGGCCTCCCGATCATTCCGCCGACCAGGGCGCGTTATGAGAAGATGATGGCATACTGCCCGTTTGACGAGGATCTGGTCCTCTGTAATCCCAGCGGCCCGTCCGGTAAGACCGTCACCGTTAAGGACGTGGCTGTTGCGGCCGTTATGGCGGGCTGCAAACCGAACGCTATGCCCGTTCTCGTCGCTGCCTTCAAAGCCCTCAATCATAAAGAGTATAATCTGAATCAGTCTGTGACGACTTCTCATCCGGGCGGAAATATGGTGATCGTATCGGGGCCGATCGCCCAGGAAATCGGTATTTCCGGTAAGCAGGGCTGCCAGGGGCCGGGATGGCCGGCAAACGCGACGATCGGCCGCGCGATCAACCTGGTCATGATGAATATTTTCCGTTCCGTGCCGGGAGTATGTGATCTGGACTGTATCGCGTCCCAGGCCGAATTTACCTACTGCTTCGCAGAAGAGCCGGAACTGGCCCAGTGGAATATGATCAATGAAGATCATTTTGATTCGGAGACTACGACGGTATATGTACTGAAGGCGGAACCGCTTCACGACATCATTGATTTCCTGAGCCTGGACGGACATGATCTGCTGGATACCATCACGGCCTGCTGTACGACGCTGGGGTCCAACAATGCCTACATGCCGGGGCCGCTGGTGGTCTGCCTGACTCCGGATCACGGTATCATGCTGAAGAAAGCCGGTTATACCAAGGAAATGATTCAGGAGCATATCCATCAGTACGTGTATCATGAAGTGCCGATGGTCCGCAACAGAGGCCTGGTGCCGGTTCGTCCGAAAGAGTGGGACAACAGACATCCCCTGCCGGTAACCCGCTCCCCGAAAGATGTGGAAGTCGTCGTCATCGGCGGACGTGGCGGACACTCCGGAGTCATCCTTCCATGGGCCCTTCACAGTGAAGGCTGCGTGGAGCCGGTAGCTCTTCCGAATGGAAAAATTGCGAAATCTGTTTCAGAGTTTAAAAAATAGAGAGGAAGGGACGTAGATCATGGGATACGAAACGAAATATGACGTCGTCGTCTGCGGCGGCGGTACTTCCGGCTTTGCGGCGGCGATTGCCAGCGCCCGGGGCGGCGCAAAAACATTATTGATCGAAAAAACCGGTGTTCTGGGCGGACAGATGAGTCTTTCCGGCCCTCCCGGATTTGCCTATGCCAGGCTTTTCAATATGAAAGGCGAGAGAGACGTCGCCGGTATCGTGAAAGAGACTTACGACAGGCTCCTTGCCCAGGGACATGCTCTTCCTGAGTGGAGATCGGATATCCGCGCCAGGGCCGGGTACACGTTTTCTTACATCGACCCGGACTGGTGGGTGATGATGGCGTTTGAGATGTGTGAAGAAGAGGGGGTGGAGCTGCTTCTGGATTCGCTGGTCGTGGGTGTTGAGAAAGAGGGAGATACTGTCACAGGCGTTGTGGTGGAGAATGCCAACGGGCGCAACACGATCAGCGGACAGATCGTCATTGACTGTACCGGCGAGGGATATGTGTCCATGCAGGCCGGTGCGGAAACGGCATGCGTGGACAGAGAGACCGTACAACCTCACACGCTGGCGTTTACCGTCGACGGCGTTGACTGGGACAAGTTGCTGTGGTATATCCGCACCAATCCGGAACAGTTCTCCTTCAAACAGCTCATTTTCCCCTATGAGGATGCCAATACGAGGGAAGACGTTCTTGAATATTACCGGAAGTGTTATAAAGTAACAGATCTTGGCGAACTCATGGGCTTTTATGAACTGCGGGATATGGCGTTCAAAAACGGCGACTGGCATCCGTATTCCGGCGCGGGTTTCTTCCTGACGCCAAAGGAAGGAGGGCATATTCAGGCCCATTTCCAGCATTCCTCCCAGGTTGACCATGCGCTGCCCACAGACGCGTGGGATCTGACACGCTGTAATATCGAGTGTCGTAAACAGAACAAGATCGCCTGGAATTTCTTTAAAAAATATGTCCCCGGATTTGAGCATGCCTATATCACCAGGACGTGTACGGAGCTTCGGCTTCGCGAAGGCCCGAGGATCGTAGGCGAATATGTGCTGACCCGCGACGATGTGGAGGCGGCCCGGCAGTTTGAAGACACCATCGGGAAATCCTCTTTCAAGGCGGGCGGATATCATGTGGCCGGTATGGATACGCTTTCTGTTGTGGCCGGAAAAGATCAGAAACATAATGATCTGGCATTTCCGAAAGACGGAAAATCCTATGATATCCCGTACAGATGCCTGATTCCGAGGAAAATTGAAAATCTTCTGGCTGCGGGAAAATGTGTCTCTACGGACAGGCCGGCGTATCTCAGATATCTGCACCAGACTATGGTAACCGGGCAGGCTGCGGGCGCGGCTGCGGCGCTTTCCGTGAAAAAAGGCAAGACTCCGAGAAAGCTGCAGGAGGATATCCGGGAGCTTCAGCAGATTCTGCTGGATCAGGGAGCGGTTTTGTTTGAAACAAAAATCTGATCATAAAGGGTTACTATTCGCAGGACCGTGGACGGTAACAGAAAACTGTGCGGCTTCTTGAGAGGGGAAGCCGTACTTTTGTTAAAAGGATGGGCGGCAGATGAACAGACGGATTATAGTGGGTGTTACCGGCGCCAGCGGTATAGATGTGGCGTACGAAGTGCTGAAATTGATTGCGGAGGCGGACGGCTTTGAAAGCCATTTGGTCATGTCGGACAGCGCGAAGCGCACGATGGAGCTGGAATGTACGTATGGTCAGGATACGCTGGAAGGGATGGCGGACGTAGTCTATCCTAATGACAGGATCGAAAGCAGGATCGCCAGCGGGACATTCAAGACAGAGGGCATGATTATTGTTCCCTGCAGCATGAAGACCGTAGCGGGAATTTCCGGCGGTTTTAGCGATTCTCTCCTGCTTCGGGCGGCGGACGTGTCGCTCAAAGAGAGAAGAAAGCTGGTATTGGCGGTCAGGGAAACACCGTTTAACGGTATTCATCTTCGAAATATGAAAAACCTGTGGGACATGGGGGCGGATATACTGCCGTTGATGATGACTTTTTACAATAAACCGGAGACGATCCGGGATATGGCGCGTCATATGGCCTGTAAATGTGTGGAACGGATGGGAATCGATCCGGAATGCTTCAAACGGTGGCAGACGGTCCGTTCTGCAGAAAGGATACGGTAAGCGATAGTTTGGCGTTGAACGGCAAGGAGGTGAAAAATATTTATGATGATCAGACCGAGAGATAATGTGCTTTTGGCCATGAAGCATGAGGAACCGTACTGGATTCCCAATAATGTCACGGACTGCGATATTGTTTTACAGCAGGCGGTTCAGGAGCGTTATGAGGGAAGGACAGAGGGAAAGGATGAATTCGGCGTAGAGTACATATACGACGAAGAATCCCGGGGGCCGGTTGTCCGGCCCGGCTACAGAGCTTTTCAGGATATTGACAAGTGGCATGACCTGATATTCCCGGATCTGGAGAACCGTGACTGGGAGGCTCTGGCCGCGAAAGATACGGCGAGATGGGACAGGGAAAATAAGTTTTCCATTGTGCAGATGTACAACGGTATGTTTGAGCGCGCCCATATTATGATGGGGTTTCAGGAGGTGCTTATGGCTCTTCTGGAGGAACCGGAGGAAATGGCTGAATGGTTCCGTGTGTTCACCGATTACCGGTGCGGGCTGATCCGGAAAATCGCCCGGTACTATAAACCGGATGCGGTGATGGTTTTCGACGATTACGGTGCAAAGGAGTCCATGATGTTCAGCCCGGCAATCTGGCGTGATATGATCAAACCGCAGCTGAAGAGAATGGTGGATACGGCCCACGATTGCGGGTTGTTTTATATCCTGCACGGATGCGGATATTACAAACCGGTTTTTCCGGATATCGTCGAGTTGGGTGTAGACGGGGTCCATCCGGTTCAGGTAAGCAATAATCCCGGGGAGCTGAAGGACAAATACGGCAGGGATATCTGCTTTTGCGGCGGTTTTGATAATGTGGATATTCTGGATCATGAGAAGTGTACCGCCGAACAGACACGGGAGGAAGTAAGGCGGGTGTTGACAGAGCTGGCCCCCGGAGGAAGCTATCTGGCATGGAGGTCTTTTTTGATCACGCATCCGGATGTATTTATGGACGAATACTGGAAGATCGTGGGCCCCCAGAAAGAGGCGGCGCTGGCGAAAGCCGCTTTGTTTCACTAGAGCATTGTTCAGATACGCTCTAAAGTAAAAAGAAAGAGAGGAAGCCTGGTATGGCGGATATATATAGCCTAAGAGAGGCGATTGAGTTTTTGAAAACGGTACCCGAACAGTATGCGCAGACGGACGTGGAGGCGGACCCGGTCGCGGAAATCGCGGGGATCTATCGTTATGTGGGTGCGGGCGGTACGGTGATGCGTCCGACAAAAAAGGGTCCTGCCCTGCAATTTAATAAAGTAAAAGGACATCCAGACGCAAAGGTTCTGATCGGGCTTCTGGCCACCCGGGAACGGGTGGGGCTGCTTCTGAACGAGAAGCCGGAGAAGCTGGGCTTTGCCCTGAATGAAGCGGTGAAGAATCCGGTGCCGCCGGTCGTTATTCCCAATGAAAGGGCGGTATGTCAGGAGGTAAAACATTTTGCAACAGAGGAAGGGTTTGATATCCGGAAGCTGCTTCCGGCGCCGACGAATACGCCGGAAGATGCGGGCCCCTACATTACCATGGGGATATGTTATGCGTCCGATCCGGATGACGGGAGCGTTTCCGATATTACCATTCACCGGTTATGCCTGCAGACAAAAGATGAGATATCCATGTATTTTGTGCCGGGAGCCAGACATCTTGCCGTGTTCCGCGAGAAAGCGGAGCAGGCCGGGAGGCCGCTTCCGATCTCCATCAGCGTCGGCGTAGATCCGGCCATTGAAATTGCCGCGTGCTTTGAGCCGCCGACAACACCTCTCGGGTACAATGAGCTCCAGGCGGCCGGCGCGCTGAGGAAGCGGCCTGTGGAATTGACACAGTGCCTTACGATCAATGAAAAATGCATCGCAAACGCGGAATATGTCATAGAGGGAGAACTGATCCCCAACAGCTATATCCGGGAAGATATAACGACAAACAGCGGTAAAGCCATGCCGGAGTTCCCGGGCTACACGGGGGCGGCCAATCCGTCGGTCCCGTTAATTAAGGTAAAAGCCGTCACACACAGACGGAATCCGGTTATGCAGACCTGTATCGGGCCCAGTGAAGAGCATGTAAATATGGCGGGGATACCCACGGAGGCAAGTATATTGCAGATGGTGGAAAGGGCCATGCCCGGTAAACTGAAAAACGTATATTGCTGTTCGCCGGGAGGCGGAAAATATATGGCAGTTCTCCAGTTTCAGAAAAGCGTACCCAGCGACGAGGGGAGACAGCGCCAGGCGGCGATTTTGGCGTTTGCGGCTTTTTCCGAACTGAAACATGTGATCCTGGTCGACGAGGATGTGGACCCCTTTGATATGAACGACGTGATATGGGCGCTGAACACACGGTATCAGGGAGATATAGATACTATCTTTATTCCGGGCGTCAGATGTCATCCCCTGGACCCGAGTCAGAAGCAGGAATATAATCTGAATTTCCGTGACGACGGTCTTTCCTGCAAAACAATTTTTGACTGTACCGTTCCCTTTGAACAGAAAAAACGGTTCCGGAGATCGCAGTTTATGGAGTTGGATTATAAGAGATGGTGTCCGGATCTGTAAGAGCGGCCCGTCAGAACAGAGTTGTGCGTGATGGATAGAATATAGGAGGTTAAACGATGGCAAAGAGAGTATTGGAAAAATACAGACCAATCAATGTGAAAGGGTATGTGTATGTAGGGAAGGGTTCCGTCACCGTGATCCCGAAGATTTGTAAGGATGAGGGGTGGGAAAAGGTCCTTCTGGTAATCGATCCGGGCGTCCTGAAAGCGGGCGGGGCGGACGGGATTATCAAAATCGTGGAAGGCGCGGGGATCGCTTATCAAATTTATTCGGAAATCAAACCGAATCCGCTGCAGTCGGATATAGAAGGAATCGGACTGAAAATGTATCGTGAAATGCATGCGGACGCCATGATTGCCGTGGGCGGCGGTTCTGCCATGGACAGCGCCAAAGGTATTGCCATGATCGGGGAGAGTGATAAGACGATTGACGAAATTGAGCCGATCCTGTTTAACATGTCTCCGAACGCTCCCTGTCCGTGGAAAACGTACCCGATGATCTGCATCCCCACGACGTGCGGCACGGGGTCGGAGGTTATCCGCAACGCGGTTATTACCGATTCCAGGGGACACAAAATGGTTCCGAAGCATGACTGTATTCTTCCGCAGTATGCGATTGAGGACCCGGATCTGCTGGCGACGCTGCCGGCCCATGTGGCGGCGGCTACGGCTATGGACGCCCTGGTGCAGGCCATCGAGTCCTATGTATGCCGTGCGGCTACAGAATTTTCGGAGATGTGCGCGCTGCGCGCCGTAGAGCTGATCGGGCCCAATATCGTAAGGTATGTCCGCAATCCTGCCGAGGAAGATGCGGCGGATGCGATCTGCAGGGGCGCCATGTTTGCCGGATTTTCCTGGAACTGCGCTTCTATCGCGCAGATCCACGCTTCCAATCATCCGATTACGGAGCTGTTGCACATATCCCATGGCGATGCCTGCGCAATCCTGCTGCCGTGGTTTGTGGAGTGGAACGGTGAGAACAAAAAGGAGAAATTCTGGAAAGTATTCAATGCCATGTGGCCCACGGAGACGGTTGCGTATAAAGATTTCGATCTGGCTGTCATGGTAAAGAAATTAATGAAGCTGAATTATGACTTAAATATCATGAATAATATGACCATGGATGAGTATGCCAAATCCCGCGGTATAGAGGGCGGATGTCCGGATGAGCTGTGCGACAGAATCGTAGATATGCAGTTTGCGGGCCGTGATCTTCCGAGCTATCCGAGGAAAACGTCGGATGAGGAGATGAAAAAAGCCCTCCGCGACGTCAATCATGGCAAGTATATCTATAAGCCGGCCGAGTGACAGCATGGGCGAAATACAGACAGGTCTGCGCATTCTTTGCGCAGACCGCAGCGTGATACCGTTCATATTCGCTCCAGAACAGTATGGAGAAGAGCGTCAGTTGTGTCCAGGATCGTCTGTATCTGTTCTCTTGAAATCTGATCATAGTGAATTCCGGCAGAAACGACAACGGCTGTCCGGGTTTTTTTGTGTATTTCCGCAGCCCATGTATTGGCAATAATATCGTCCCTGTGTCCGGGAAAGCAGTGCGATACGGCATTCCCCCGGGAATCCATGACGCACACGGCTCCGATGTGGGGCCGGTCGCCGCCGGAAATTAATAATTGGACGCCTTCTGCGGTATTTAGCACGACCACCTGCAGGGGTTTATGGAAAAGCTGAATTTGCAGTTCGGTTTTGTTAAGCATGCGTGATATTCTCCTGTGACAGAAAACGGTAGTGTAATTTGCTTTTATTTCTGCTATAATTATAAAAAACGTAAGTTATCCAGATGAAAGCTGCACTGTGTCTGAAACCGGTCCAAATAAATCTGCCTGCGGCAAAAAGGATTCCGGGGTACATTAGAGAGAAGGAAGCCATGAATATTGATCAGCTTAAATATTTTGTCTCTGTCGTTGAAAACAGAAATTTTTCGCTGGCTGCAGAGGAATGTTTTATTTCGCAGTCCTCTCTGTCTAAGAATATAAAATCCCTGGAAGAGGAGCTGGGAAATATTCAGCTTTTTGACCGGTCCAAGAAAAAAGTCGTGGTCACGGAAGCCGGCAGGAAGTTTTACAAATATGCGCAGAATATGCTGGAAGAATACTATATTATGCGGCGGGATATGCGCAGATTTTCAAAGGATACGCGGGAAATTATCCGTGTGGGCACTATTCCGGTCATTGATGACTACGGGCTGACGGACATATTTCATGAGTTTCAGAGCGTCTATCCCCATATTCAGATCCAGCTGGTGGAAGATAACAGTATGCCGATCGTTGAACGTTTTGATAAAAAAATGATCGATATCGCTTTTTTACGCGACAACCATCTTCCGAAGGAAACAACCAGTTTTGACAGGTATCTGCTGGCGGAAGACGAGCTGGTTCTGGTAGTCAACCGAAATCATCCCCTGGCGGCCAGAGAGACCGTCAATCTGACAGAAGCCCGGGAAGATACTTTTTTGTTTTTAAGCACCAAGAGCGGCATGTACCAGAGCTGTCACAGACAATGTGAAAAAGCGGGCTTTGAGCCGACGGAACGGGTGCTGGACGTCCGCGGCAGCACGATTAAAAATCTGGTGGCCCAGGGGCAGGGGGTTTCGCTGATGATGTACCGGTCAATGAAAAATGCCGATGATGACAGGATTCGTCTGATCCGCCTGGTGAACCCCATCATCATAGGACTTGTTCTGACGGTGAGGAAAAATATGAACAGCGACGCCGTAAATACGTTTACCGAGTATGTCTGCGACAGCTACGGAAAGCTGGACAGCGTATCCGGCGGGGAATAAAATGATCTTCCCCGCATGGGTTCCCCGATTAATGATCCGGTTCGGTGTAATAGAAGAAGCCGGATTCTCCCAGTGTGTATCGGGAAGCCGGACGGAATTCCGGCGGCTCCAACGGGATGCCGCCGGCGTCTTCAGGCGTCAGCCTGCCTGCCAGAAGCGCCTCGGCTCCAGCCAGTTCTTTGGCAATAAAGCTTTTATCCAGCCGAAGATCCTGATGTGCGGTAAAAATGAAGTCGAAAGCGTCCAGATATTGTTCCTGTAATTTCTTCAGGCTGGCGATCAGCGCCCGCAGATTTCGCTGGGGCCCGAAGATAAAGACCCTCTGCAGGACGGTGTCGCCGCCGACCAGAAACCGTTCCCTGCGGTTCAGGAGTACGATGCTTCCGCCGGTATGTCCTGGAACCAGAATGGGTTCAAAAGTCCTTTTGCCCAGGTCAATGGTATCGCCTTCAAAGAGCGGCGCCGGTACGGCGTAGCCCTCTTTGCGTTTGGCCGCATAGTAGGCAAATTCACCGGGGTGCATCAGGGCTGTTTCAAATTGATCGTTGCAGCCGATGTGGTCACTGTCTGCATGGGTGTTGACAAGAATGACAGGAAAGTCTCCGATCAGCTTCCGTATTTCGCCTCTGAGATCTCCGGGTCCGTTTGTTGAGTCGACCAGAAGGGCGGCTTTTTCGCCTTTGAAAAGAAAAGCGCGGCCGACGGCGCCGGAAAAATACCAGCTGTTTTCATTGATAGAGACGGCTTCCATACAGGATTCCCCCTTTCATAAATGTATCATGAATGAGCTTCGGAGCCGTGGCTTTGCGGCGGCATCGCCCGGCCCGTGCAAAAAGATTTAGTCCTTTGAGCCGGCTGTATGTTTCAGGACACGGCGAAGATTTTCCATGGTCTGCGCCAGTTCGATACTGTGCTTAAAGGGCACGTCATCGGACTCGGTTTTTCCTTCCATAATATATCTGGACACGGCGTCAAACTGATATTTGAACCCCTCAAATTGTTCCGCCTCATAAGGATCGTCAAAGGATTCTTCCAGATCGTTGTACCACAGGTGGTTTTGATGGGTATACAGGGATGCGTGGTACGGGCAGAAGAAAGGATTGCCGATCAGAATTTCGCCTTTTGTGCCGCTGATACGGGCAACGCTCTGGGTCCTCGCCGTCCAAGAGCAGGAAAGCATGGCATGTTTGCCTGCGCCATCATAGGAAAAGAGGAAAGACGAATTCAGGTCCGCGCCGTCTTCACGGGGCAGAGTCTCGGATACGCCAAGGATTTTTTCCGGCATCCGGTTAAAGACAAACTGGGCCAGATTCACCGTATAACATCCGAACTGGGAGAGTGTGCCGCCGCCGGAAGAAAGGTTGTTGCCCCAGTGAGCCGTGTTGCTCAGACTGTTCCCGAAGGTTTCGATCGGACACCCGAATGTGGCGATGACTTCTACTACGTCGCCGATCCGTCCCTCCCTGATCCATTCTTTTGTTTTGCGCATGGCCGGGAAATAGTTTGACCAGATGCCTTCGGCGCAGAAGACGTTATTTCTTTTTGCACAGGCGAAAATGTCCCGGGCGTCCTGGGCATTCTGCGTCATCGGTTTTTCCACCAGACAGGCTTTTCCGGCGTCCATGATCCGGCAGCACTGCTCTTTATGCAGCCATGGCGGGGACGCCACGTATACGACGTCAATATCCTCCCTTTTCAGGACGTCGCGGATATCCGTATAAGCTGCCGCCTCTGCAAGGCCGTTGTCGTCGATGAATTGCCGCGCCTTTTCCAGGCTGGAAGAACAGACGGCGGCGATTTCATAAGTATCCGCCCGTTTCATTTCTTTGATTACCCGTTTTGCGATTCTGCCGAGGCTCCACATGGCCCATCTGCATTTTCTCTGGCTCATACAACATACCTCCTGAGTTTTTCTGTTCTTTACAGAGCTGTTCCTTTTTATAAAATTATAGCATGTTCTTTTCCCTGGTGTTATTCGATAACGTCATAGAAACATGATCAAATTTGAATGATTTCCGCCTTTAGTATGCCGGGTATCCGGATAAAAATATTTGCGAAAGAGGAAGAATGTGTTACACTGGAAAAAGCAGGAGGGCTTCGCGGCCCGCAAAAAGTTCCGTTTCAAGTGTGAAGGAGGAAAATAATGATTTACAGAGAATTTCAGGATCTGCAGTTGTCCGCCCTGGGATTGGGCGCCATGCGTTTGCCGGTAATCGACGGGGACGACGGGAGAATCGACGAACCTGCAGTGCAGGAGATGGTGGCGTACGCCATGGAGCAGGGAATAAATTATTACGATACGGCCTGGGGTTATCACGGCGGGCATTCGGAGTCGGTCCTGGGCAGGGCTTTGAAAAAATATCCCCGGAATACATTTTATCTGGCCACCAAGTTTCCCGGTTATGATCTCTCTAATATGGGGAAGGTGGAGGAGATCTTTGAGAAACAGCTGGAAAAATGCGGGGTGGAATATTTTGATTTTTATCTGTTCCACAATGTCTGCGAGATGAATATTGAGCAGTATCTGGACAGGCAGTACGGTATTTTTGAATATCTGATGAAGCAGAAGGAAAACGGCCGGATCAGGCATCTGGGTTTCTCGGCCCACGGCAGCGTGGCGGTAATGCGCCGTTTTCTGGAAGCTTACGGGGAACATATGGAGTTCTGCCAGATTCAGCTCAATTTTCTGGACTGGACATTCCAGAACGCCAGAGGGAAGGTGAAACTCCTGGAGGAGTATCATATCCCGGTATGGGTGATGGAGCCTCTGCGGGGCGGAAAGCTGGCGTCTCTGCCCGAGGAGCATGAAAATACCCTGACGGCTCTTCGGCCCGACGAGAAAATTCCTGCCTGGGCGTTCCGCTTTCTGCAGGCGGTACCCGGCGTAACCATGGTACTCTCCGGTATGTCGAATATCGACCAGCTGAAGGAGAATGTCCACACTTTCGCGGAAGATAAGCCCCTGAATGAGAAAGAGATGACGGCGCTTCTGGCCGTAGCGGAACGCATGCTGAAAAGGAAGACGCTGCCCTGTACGGCCTGTCATTACTGTGTCGATCACTGTCCTCAGAAACTGAATATTCCCTGGCTGGTGGAGCTTTACAATGAGCACTGCTTTACGGAGGGCGGATTCATCGCGCCGATGGCTCTCATGTCCCTGCCGGAAGATAAACAGCCGGGGGCCTGCCTGGGATGCCAGAGCTGCGAGGCGGTTTGTCCACAGCAGATCAGGATTTCGGAGGCTATGGCGGATTTTGCGGAAAAATTAAAAGGATAACGGGGATTTCTGTCCGATCTGTTACGGTTAATTTGCGGATTTCGGGGGAAGATAGGGACAGGGCGACGGCCCGGTGAAAGGAGAGAAAGACGATGGTGTACGACGTGGCGGTGATCGGTACGGGACCGGCGGGATTCTCGGCGGCGCTGAATCTGAAAATTCTCGGAAAGAATTTTATCTGGATCGGCAGCAGGGATCTGAGCGAGAAGGCGGGAAAGGCGGAGCGCATTGACAATTATCCCGGACTGCCCCATATTACGGGCAGAGAGCTGAATGCGGCGTTTTCGGCCCAGGCGGGAGAAATGGGACTGGCGATTACGGAGCAGATGGTGAACAGTATCGTACCCATGGGAGAGAAGTATGCGCTGATGGCGGGGAGCGAGTTCTATGAGGCGCGGACGGTGATCCTCGCCACCGGAACCGTTCGCACGGCTGTCCTTCCCGGGGAAAGCGCCCTGGTGGGAAAAGGAGTCAGCTATTGCGCCACCTGCGACGGCGGCCTGTACCGTGGAAAGACCATTGCGGTCATCTGCAACGCGGCCCGGTTTGAGCACGAGGCGGCGTTTTTGGCCGGCCTGGCGGCTAAGGTGTACTATTTTCCCGTTTACAAAGACCCGGCCCTGTCCGGGGAGAATGTGGAGGTCGTAAAGGAGCGAGCCTCGGCCATTCTGGGTGAAGAGCGGGTGAGCGGGGTAAAGCTCCGGGGCGGCGGTACGCTCGCCGTGGACGGGGTTTTTTGCCTGCGGGATTCGCTGGCCCTCTCCGCTCTGCTGCCTTCGATCGGGACAGAGGACGGACATATTGCTGTGGACAGAGGGATGGCCACAAACCTCCCCGGTGTCTATGCCGCCGGTGATTGCACGGGGCGGCCGTATCAGTACGCCAAAGCCGTCGGGGAGGGCAATACGGCGGCCCACAGCGTTATCGCTTATCTGGCAAAGGCCCGGAATGAACTGTTACCATAACAGTTTGGCTTACCATAAAAATACCAAGATTGGCCTTTTCAACCGCCTGTGAATGCGTTATAATAGAAAAGGATTTTCAGCGCCCGCGGTGATGGATGCCGCGGGGTAATTCTAATGAACGAAACCAAGGAGGTAGTCATGTTAGTATCAGCTAAAGCAATGTTGGACAAGGCTAAAGCAGGCCATTATGCGGTGGGAGCATTCAATATCAACAACCTGGAGTGGACGAAGGCCATCCTGACAGCGGCTCAGGAATGCAATTCCCCGGTTATTCTGAATGTATCCGAAGGCGCGGGCAAATATATGACCGGTTTTCGCACGGTAGTCGGTATGGTGAACGGCATGCTGGAGGAGATGAATATTTCCGTGCCGGTGGCTCTGCATCTGGATCACGGCAGCTACGATGGCTGTATGAAATGTATCGAGGCGGGCTTTTCTTCCGTAATGTTTGACGGTTCCCATTATCCCATCGAGGAGAACGTGGAGAAGACCAAGGAGCTGGTGGCCCTGACCCACGGTAAGGGTATGTCCATCGAGGCAGAGGTCGGCGGTATCGGCGGCGAAGAAGACGGCGTGGTGTCCAGCGGCGAGTGCGCCGATCCCGACGAGTGCAAGATGGTTGCGGATCTGGGCGTGGACATGCTGGCGGCGGGCATCGGCAATATTCACGGAAAATATCCGGCAAACTGGGCCGGCTTAAGCTTTGATACCCTGGACGCCATCCAGAAGAAGACCGGCGACATGCCTCTGGTACTGCACGGCGGCACTGGCATTCCGGCAGATCAGATCAAGAAAGCCATCAGTCTGGGCGTATCCAAGATCAATGTAAATACCGAGTGCCAGATTGCTTTCGCGGAGGCTACCCGTAAATATATCGAGGAGGGCAAAGATCTGCAGGGTAAGGGTTTTGATCCCCGCAAGATACTTAAACCGGGCTCAGACGCCGTCGTTGCCTGCGTGAAGGAAAAGATGGAGCTGTTCGGTTCGGTGGGTAAAGCCTGACCGGCGGATGTACTTAATTTCGTACAAAAGAAAATCTGCTTGCTTTTTGGGGCAGTGTGTTGTATTTTAATAAAAGTTGGATACAAAGATTCAATGATGTAGAGAACAAGGGCGTTCCACCACAGGTGGGATGCCCCTATTTTATTCCATTGTATACATAGGGCGGCCGCGGTGATCCGCGGCGGCATGGGCCGGAAAACGTGGAGGTACAGGCCGGATTCGGCGGATTTATGTGTGGATGGGATGCAAGAGGAGGAAATATTATGAGCGATTACGTGAATGTATCGGAAATTTTTGGCGAGAACGTCTTTAATGACAGTGTCATGCGGGAGCGCCTTCCTAAAAAGGTGTATGCGGAGCTGAAAAAGACCATTGAGGAGGGAAAAGATCTGGACCCAAGCCTGGCCGATGTCATTGCCCATGAGATGAAAGAGTGGGCTATTGATAAGGGGGCTACCCACTATACGCACTGGTTCCAGCCCATGACCGGCGTCACCGCCGAGAAACATGATTCCTTTATCACGGCTCCCATGCCCAACGGCAAGGTGCTGATGAGCTTTTCCGGTAAAGAATTGATTAAAGGTGAGCCGGATGCGTCCTCTTTCCCGTCCGGAGGTCTGAGGGCCACCTTCGAGGCCAGGGGCTATACGGCCTGGGACTGTACTTCGCCGGCGTTCGTGCGCTATGACGCGGCGGGGGCGATTCTCTGTATTCCCACCGCTTTCTGTTCTTATAAGGGCGAGGCCCTGGATCAGAAAACGCCGCTTCTGCGGTCCATGCAGGCGATCAATACCCAGGCCCTGCGTCTGCTGCGCCTGTTCGGCAATACCACTTCCAGGAGGGTGACGCCTTCCGTGGGTCCGGAGCAGGAGTATTTCCTGGTGGATAAGCAGAAATATCTGAAGAGGGAGGATCTGATCTTTACCGGCCGTACCCTTTTCGGCGCTATGCCGCCCAAGGGCCAGGAGCTGGAGGATCACTATTTCGGAACTATCCGGCAGAAGATTGCCGGTTACATGAAGCAGGTCAATGAAGAGCTGTGGAAGATGGGCGTCACTGCCAAGACCCAGCACAATGAGGTGGCTCCGGCCCAGCATGAGCTGGCCCCGATCTATGCCGAGGCAAATGTGGCCGTGGATCACAACCACATTATCATGCAGACCTTAAAGAGGGTGGCCTGCCAGCACGGCATGCACTGCCTGCTTCATGAGAAACCTTTTGCCGGCGTGAACGGTTCCGGCAAACACAACAACTGGTCGCTGACCACCGACGACGGCATTAACATGCTGAATCCGGGCAGGAATCCCCACAAGAACCTGCAGTTCCAGGTGGTGCTGGCCTGTATTTTGAAAGCTGTGGATACCCATGCGGATCTTTTGCGGGAGTCTGCTGCAGACCCGGGTAACGATCACAGACTGGGCGCCAACGAGGCGCCGCCGGCGATTATTTCCATTTATCTGGGAGAGCAGCTGGAAGACGTCCTGCATCAGATCATCGAGTCTGGTTCGGCTAATCACAGTCTGGCCGGGGAGCCGCTGTCCACGGGCGTCAGCACCCTGCCCGATTTCCGCAAGGATGCCACGGACCGCAACAGGACCTCGCCTTTCGCCTTTACCGGCAATAAGTTTGAGTTCCGTATGGTCGGTTCCAAGGATTCCATTTCTGGTCCCAATGTGGTGCTGAATACTATTGTGGCAGAGGCGTTCAAGGAAGCCTGCGATATTATGGAGGGCGCCGAGGATCTGGAGATGGCGGCCCACGGCCTGGTGCGCAAATGGTTTACCGAGCATGAAAGGATTGTGTTCAACGGCAACGGATATTCCGACGAATGGGTGGAGGAAGCGGCCCGCAGAGGTCTGCCGAATATCCGCTCTATGGTGGAGGCGATCCCCTCTCTGGTTACGGAGAAAGCCGTGAAATTATTTGAAGAGTTCGGCGTGTTTACGAAAGCGGAGCTGGAGTCCCGGGTGGAGATCAAGTATGAGTCTTATGCCAAGGTGATCAATATTGAGGCCAAGACTATGATTGATATGGCTAAGAAAACCTTTATTCCGGCCATCATGAAATATACCACTACCCTGGCCCAGTCTATCGCCAGCTTAAAGGCTGTGGGGGTGGAGCCGGAGGTACAGACGGAAATTCTGACGCAGATTGCCGACCATCTGAAAAAGGCTCAGAAGGCGTTAAAGGAGCTGGAAATGATCACCGACGCGGCAATGGCCGTAACCGATGTGGCCGGCCAGGCGAAATTCTACCATGATAAAGTGATGCCGGCTATGGAGGCTCTGCGCGCGCCCATCGACGCCATGGAAATGTTGATGGATAAAAGAGACTGGCCCATGCCCACATACAGCGATCTGCTGTTTGAGGTGGAAGGAGATTTTTAATTACAGATGCGGGAGATGCCTGTGAGAGGGCAGACCGACGGTAAAGATGAGGAGCCTGCCACGGCACAGGAATGTGTCGGGCAGGCTCTCTGCATTCGGGTGCGGAAAATTTATTTTGGCGGCTGCATTCGGCTCCATCTTCCGGACGCGCCGCAGGGCAGGATGAGACCGCTGCCCGTCACCGGCAGCCCGATCTCTTCAGAGCGCACGTCTCCGCCAAGGCTTTTTAGTTCCGTGGCAATCATATAGGTCAGTACCGCCGGGGCCAGTCCTGTGGTGTAGGAATTGACCAGGAAAAACAGGGGATTGTCGGATAAGAGCCGGGCGCACAGAGAAATCAGCGGATGGACGGCCTCTTCGATTTTCCAGATCTCTCCTTTTGGACCGCGTCCATAGGAGGGAGGGTCCATGATGACGGCGTCATAACGGTTCTGTCTCCGAATCTCCCGCTGTACGAATTTCACGCAGTCGTCTACGATCCAGCGGATCGGCGCCCGGTCCAGGCCTGAAGACGCGGCGTTTTCTCTGGCCCAGGTTACCATGCCTTTGGAAGCGTCCACATGGGTAACGGCCGCGCCTGCCGCGGCCGCGGCCAGGGTGGCGCCGCCGGTGTAGGCGAAGAGATTCAGCACTTTGACGGGGCGTCCCGCGTGGCGGATCAGTCGTCCAAACCAGTCCCAGTTGGCGGCCTGTTCGGGAAAAATTCCCGTATGTTTGAAGGCAAACGGCTTCAGGTTGAAAGTCAGTTCTCCGTATCGGATGCGCCACTGTTTGGGCAGGTCGAAAAATTCCCACTCTCCGCCGCCTTTGGCGCTGCGGTGATAGTGGGCATTGCAGTGTTTCCAGCCCCGAGCGGACCGGGGCGTATCCCAGATCACCTGTGGGTCGGGCCGTATCAGCAGATAATCTCCCCAGCGTTCCAGCTTTTCGCCTTTTGAGGCGTCCAGTACTTCATAGTCGTTCCAGTTATTGGCAGTCCACATAAAAAAACTCCTCAAATGTAATGGTGACATTATACTATATTTATGTAAAAAAGGACAGAGGTTTCCGAGACGGATTTGCCGGCAAGGGAACTGTTGCCATCCGCCGCACAGATACATAGAAACCTGCCGGAACCGGAAAAATGAGAATAACGATTTATGATAAATAAAGAAAATTGAAGAAATATTTTCACCTATTTACCAGCCCGGCAATCGGTGTTACAATAGGGCAATGGAAAAATATCATACAGGGGAGGGCGTGTATGGCGAAACAGAAAAAGAAAAAAATCTGGAAATGGCTGGCAGGCGGTGTCCTGCTGTTTATTGTGGCGGTGTGCGGCATTTGCTATGCGGGCGTGACCTACCATTATACTACCCATTTCTTTAAAGGAACAATCATTAATGGCATAGATTGCAGTAATCTGACCGTTGAGGAGGTAAAATACAAGATTGAAGATGAGCTCATGACCTACGCGGTCAGCATCCGGGAGCGGGGAGGCGTGACGGAGCGCCTGCTGGCTTCTCAATTGGGCATGTCCTATGTGGATGATCAGTCGGTGGACAGGCTGATGGCGGAGCAGAACCCGGTCACATGGATTACCCATCTGTCAAAGGAAGCAGAGACGACGGTATCCGCCGCTACGGAATATGACAAGGAGAGGACGGATCAATCGGTGAAAGCATTGCAGGCTTTTGCCGAGGGAAATTATACTTCACCGGAAGACGCCCGGGTGGAGAAAGGGGAGACCAGTTATGAGATTGTCCCGGAAGTGGAGGGTAATGAGCTGAAACTGGACGATGTTCTGAATGCGGTTCACGCAGCCGTGGAGAACGGCGAGACAGAAGTGAATCTGGACGAACTGGGCTGCTATAAGGAACCGGAAGTCCGCAGTGATGATAAACGGCTGAATAATCTCGTGGAATCTTCCAATCAATATCTGAATTCGGAGACCACCTATGATTTTGGAGGCGGAGACAGGGATGTGGTCATAGACGCCGAGCGGGTGATGGAATGGCTGGTGGAGGGTGACGACGGTAAGTTTGTCCTGGATGAAGATAAAGTGGCTGAGTTTGTCAAAACAGAGATGGCATATAAATATGACACCTTCGGTCTGACGCATACCTTTACCACCCATAGCGGCAAGACCATCGAATTAAAGGGAGGAGATTACGGTTGGTGTATCAACCGGGACAAAACCACGGAACAGCTTATTGAGGCCATTCAGTCCGGCGAGAAGCAGAAGCTGGAGCCGGAGTATCTGTACTCGGCCAAGGACCGTTCGGCCAATGATATCGGCGACACCTATGTGGAGATCAGCATCAGCGCCCAGAAGATGTGGTGCTATAAAGACGGCAAGTGCATCGTTACGACGGATGTGGTCACGGGCTGTCCGGCCAAGGGGGATGATACGCCCAAGGGCAGCGTATGGGCCATAGACGCCAAGAAGAGGAACGCCACGTTAGGCACGATGGATACCATGGGGTACAGTTCGCCGGTAGATTTCTGGATGCCCTTTACGGGTAACGTAGGTATCCATGACGCGGCCTGGAGAAACAGCTTCGGTGGAAATATTTATAAGAATAATGGTTCTCACGGCTGTGTGAATACGCCTCATGGCGCGGCGGAGAAAATTTATAACGCTGTGGAGATCGGAACGGCGGTAATCGTATACTAATAGAAAGATAAAGGCTGCGGCGAAAGGCCGCTGGAGGAAAATATGAATATTGTAGTATTGGCAGGAGGTATCAGCACCGAGCGGGCGGTATCCATTGTGTCCGGTACCGGCGTATGCCGGGCGTTGAGGGAAAGAGGCCACAGGGCCGTTCTGGTGGATGTATACGGCGGCGTGGAGAAGGATGCTTCCAGGGAGTTGTTTCCGGAGGCCTATGATGTGGATGAAGCTGCGGCTTATATCCGTTCCTTTGATGAAAAAATCGAGCAGATGCAGGCTTCGGGAAGGGAGTTTTTCGGACCGGGGGTGTTAGAGCTCTGCCGGGCGGCGGAAGTGGTATTTCTGGCTCTGCACGGCGCTGACGGCGAAAACGGAAAGGTACAGGCGGCTTTTGATCTGTTCGGTATCCGTTATACGGGCACGGGGCATCTGAGCAGCGCCCTGGCTATGGATAAGGGGCTGAGCCGCAGGCTTATGCAGGCGGCGGGAGTGCCGATGCCGGAGGGAACGAAGCTGGTAAAGGGCATGGAAACCGGGCTTGCAGGTCTGGGGCTGGCCTGCCCGGTGGTGGTGAAGCCCTGTTGCGGCGGCTCCAGCGTGGGCGTGAGTATTGCCCGCGATCCGGAGGAGTACGAGGCGGCTTTGAAAGAAGCTTTTTCCTATGAGGAGGAAGTGATTGTTGAGGAGTATGTGGCCGGCCGGGAGTTTTCTGTGGGGGTTGTGGACGGTAAGGCCCTGCCGGTGATTGAAATTGCGCCCCTGAACGGGTTCTATGATTATAAAAACAAGTATTCGGCGGGGGCCACCGTGGAGACTTGTCCGGCCCGGATTACGGAGGAACAGACCGTCGAGATGCAGCGGCTGGCCCTTCTCGGAAATGACGCGCTGGGGATTCGCGGCTATTCTCGTCTGGATTTTCTGATGGGCGAGGACGGCCGGATCTGCTGCCTGGAGGCGAATACGCTGCCGGGTATGACGCCCACCAGCCTGATTCCCCAGGAGGCTGCGGCCCTGGGTATGGGTTACGGAGAGTTTTGCGAGCGGCTGATTCAAGTGTCAATACAGTGAGAAGAGCATAAACTATAAGTATATGATCCGGGGATGCCCCTGATGAGGCATCCCCGCGTTTGTGTAAGAGGAACAGGAACGAGAAAATTCCTCCGGAATGAAATTACATAGAGGAAAAAGGAGAAGTTTATATGAAGCATATGACCTTGCAACGTATCGCGGAAGCTTGCCGCGGGGTATATCATGGACCGGAGGAATTGTTGGAGAAGGAGATTTCGTCGATTACCATTGACAGCCGCGAAGTGGAGAAAGGCGCGCTGTTTGTACCAATCGTAGGCGTTCATGCGGATGGCCATTCCTTTATAGAACAGGTGATGGAGAAGGGAGCCATGGTCACGCTGTCGGAGCGTGAGCTGGGTTCGCGGCCCTATCCGTACATACGGGTGATGTCCTGTCTGCGGGCGGTGCGGTACATTGCGGAGGCATATCTGAAAGAGCTTAAAATCCCTGTAGTGGGGGTCACCGGAAGTGTGGGGAAAACCAGTACGAAGGAAGTGATCGCAGCGGTATTGGCCAGGAAGTTCCGGGTATTAAAGACGCAGGGCAACCATAATAACGAGCTGGGTCTTCCCCTCACCGTGTTTTCTCTGAGGGAAGAGGATGAAATTGCCGTCCTGGAGATGGGGATCAGTAATTTCGGCGAGATGACCCGTCTGGCCCGGATCGCCCGGCCGGATGTGGGGGTGATTACGAATATCGGCTGGTGCCATCTGGAAAATCTGAAAAGCCGGGAGGGAGTCTTTCAGGCAAAAACAGAACTTCTGGAATGGATCAAGCCGGAGGGGCGGATAATTTTGAACGGCGACGATGATATGCTGTGCCGGGTAGAAGAGTGCAGAGGTTTGAAACCGGTGTTTTTTGGTCTGAATCCGGATTTTCCCGTGTGGGCGGATCATGTGGAAGGCATGGGGCTTAAAGGTATCCGCTGCCGTATCCATGCCGGCGGGCAGGAACAGGACCTTGCGATTCCCCTGCCCGGACTGCATATGGTTTACAATGCTCTGGCCGGGACGGCAGTGGGGCTGGCTTTCGGTATGGATTTGGCGGAAATCTGCCGTGGTATCGAGGGTCTGCAGGCCATGGGAGGACGGTTCCATATTCTTGAGTGCGGCGGTATGACGGTGGTGGATGATTGTTACAATGCCAGTCCGGTATCCATGAAAGCGTCGCTGGAGATGCTTCAGGACGGTTCGGGACGCCGGGTAGCCATTCTCGGCGATATGGGCGAACTGGGAGACGACGAGGTGGAGCTTCACGAAGAGGTGGGCAGATTTGCGGGAAGACAAAAGATTGAGGCGCTTTATACCGTGGGGCCCCTGTGCCGCTATCTGGCGGAAGCGGCCAGAAAAGAGAATCCCGGGCTTCTGGTAGAACACTATGCCGCGCTGAAAGATTTTCTGCCGTTAGTTTCCAGAAAGACGGGACGGGGAGATACCGTGCTTGTAAAAGCGTCTCATTTTATGGAATTTGGACAGATCGTGGAGCGGCTGACGGGGAAAAAAGAATAATGTCAAAATACGGTCGGATCAAAAAATTATCCGGCCGTATTTTTTTTCACCATTTCCGTAATCAGATTTCTTGTATAGGCACCGATGGCTTTTTTGTCGGCTTTGTCAAGTTCCGAAGGACGGAAGGGTTTGCCGTATTCCAGCGTAACATGTGTTTTCCTGATGAAAGGAAAATGATCTTCAAAGATCGCCGAGGTGTTGGTCAGGGCGAAAGGAACGATCGGGCAGTCTGTTTTGGTGGAGATTTTAAAAGCACCCTCGCGGAAGGGGAGAAGCTCTGTCTGATTATCACCCATGCTGCGGGTACCCTCGGGAAATACGCAGATGGAAATTCCGTTTTTGATATGCTCAATGCCGGCTAAAATGGTCTTAAGACCCTGGCGGATGTCGTCTCTGTCCAGGAAAAGACAGTACAGAAACCGCATCCAGACGGACAGCAGAGGGACTTTCTCCACTTCCTTTTTGGCCATGTAGCCGGTGAGACGGGGACAGCGGGCGTAGGTGATCACGATGTCAAAAAAGCCTCTGTGGTTGCCGATATAAAGCACGGCCTCGTCCGTGGGAACATTTTCTTCGCCGATTACGGTCAGCCGGCAGCCGGAGAGCCATAGGATGACTTTGAAGGCCCACTGCACGATGCGCAGGGAAGAGATATCCCGCAGGGCGGGGTTTTTCTTTCCGATCAGCCATTCTATGAAAAACACGGGGATGGACAGGATGAGGAAGATAATCAAAAACAGGGCGACGAATAGCAGACGAATCATAATCAAATATCCTCTCTTGACGGCGGTTGTAGAAATATGCCGGACTCTTTTTCTATTATAGCTGACCCGTAGTCACATTGCAAGAAACGGGCGCAGGAAAATCGGCATATTTGTAACGGTTCGGCCCGGGACTTTGCACTTACTGCAGATTCCGCAACAGTGAAGCCGAAGGCCGAACTGTTACGCATATTTTCGCCGGAATTTCATACAATTAAGCAAAGCAGTATGTAAGTGAGGAGGGCGCCGCGGCGCGCCGGGGTAAGAAATGATGCGTAGATGGATAGGAAGTCTTTGTGTGGTCTTATTTTTGGCAGCAAGTCTTGGGGGCTGCAGTTTTTCCTCTTTTACAGACGGAGAAGGGCGGGAACTGGATTTTACGGTAGTGTCCCGCTCAGAGTTACCCGAGGAGGTGGAGGCGGTGCTGTCCCAGCAGATGGGTACGGCTTTCCAGACGGCCTGTCAGTATGAGGAGTATCTGTATCTGATCTGCGGATATCCGACGCAGAAGACCAGCGGATACAGCGTGCAGGTGAAGAAGCTGACAGCCACCGACGAGGCGATTTATTTCCAGTCGGAACTTCTGGGGCCTTCGGGGGAAGAGACAGTGGCTGAGGAGGAGACGGCGCCCTGGCTGGTGGTGAAGACGGAGTATCTGGATCTGCCGGTGATTTTTGAAAGCTGATGTGAGTAGGAGGTAGGAGATGGAAATTCAGAAGAAGGAGTATCGGATTATTCGGCAGAAGAGCTGCGCGGCCAGCCAGATTACGTTGGACGAGGATTATAATGTACCGGACAGCAGGCCGGATGTGGGCCGGATGATCCAGAAGAAGGGGAGTGTGCAGATTCAGAAAGTGAAGGTTCAGGAGGGCCGGGCGGGGCTGATGGGCCGGCTGGCGTTTTGTCTTTTATATGTGTCGGACGATGAGGAGCACAGAATTCACAGTCTGGAGGGCGTGATTCCTTTAGACGAGACGCTGAATCTGGAGGGACTTCACGACGGTGATAAGATCCGTCTGAAGTGGGAGGTGGAGGATCTGACGATCCGGCTGATCCATCCCCGTAAGCTGAATATCCAGGCAATCATTACTTTTGAGGCAGTGGTCCATGAAAATGTGGCTCTGATGCTGCCGGAGGATGTGCGGGCGGCCGAGGGAGTGTCGATCAAGAAACAGGATGTGCGTATTCTGGGTATCTGTGTACATAGAAAAGACACCATTCGCAGGAAAGAAGAGATCGCTCTGCCTTCCAATAAACCGGATGTGGAGGAGATTCTGTGGTATGACGCTCAGATCCGGGGAATGGAGATGCGGTGCGGAGACGGGGAAATCCTGCTGAAGGGCGAACTGTTTGTGTTTGTCCTGTATATGGGCGGCGAGGAGAATAATCCGCCGGAGTGGATTGAGCAGGCGATCCCCTTTAACGATTCTCTGGAGTGCGAGCAGTGCCGTGCCGATATGCTTCCGAATATTGACCTGCAGATGATTCAGGCCAGTGTCACGGCGAAGCCCGATGCCGACGGCGAAGAGCGCCTTTTACAGGCGGAGGTGGTATTGGAGGCGGATATTCGTCTCCAGCGGGAGGAAACGTTCAATCTACTCATGGATGCCTACGCGCCGACGAAAGATTTTATCCCCGTGTGCCGGGAGGAGGATACGGAGCACCTGCTGATCAAAAACGACGCGAAATGCCGTATCAGCGACCGGGTGGAGGCCGGTGATGTGCCGGGGAAGATCCTGCAGATCTGCCACAGCGATGGTTCCGTCAAAGTGGACCGCACCGAGATCCGGAAGGAGGGCATCTATGTGGAAGGCGTGCTGATGGTGCGTATCCTGTACATTGTCAGCGACGATAATATGCCTTTTTATGCCATGGAGGCTTCCGTACCTTTCCAGCATCTGATCGAGGTGCCAGAGATCGAAGCAGACTGTCGTTTTGATATGCGTACAGATCTGGAGCAGCTCTCCACGGCAATGGTGGACAGCCGGGAAATTGAGCTGAAAGCGGTGCTGAATTTTAACACGCTGGTGCTTTGCCCGAACCGGGTGTGTCTGGTGCAGGAGATACGGGAGAATGAGCTGAATACGGCCCGCATCCGCGATTTGCCGGGGATTGTCAGTTACCGCGTAAAGCCGGAGGATTCGCTGTGGGACCTGGCGAAACGCTACTATACCACCATCGGTGAGATCCAGGCGTTGAATGAGATGCCGGAGGATGCCCAGATCCGTCCCGGCCAGACATTGCTCCTTGTGAAAAACGTGGAAAGTTAGAAAAATAAGATAAAAGCCTTTACATTTCCGAAAAAAATATGCTACAGTATTTAAAATACAGTATACAAAATACGGATCAGGTACAAAGTGACAAAGGAGGAAGGCGATGAGGCTGCGGGCGATGGCAAAGATCAATTTGGGCCTGGATGTGCTGGGAAAGCGGGCCGACGGATACCATGATGTGCGGATGATCATGCAGACCGTCCATATGTACGACACGCTGGATCTGACGATGCGGGTCAGGCCGGGGATTACCGTGGAGACCAATCTTCCCTTTTTACCGGTGGATAAGGGAAATCTGGTCTACCGGGCGGCACAGCTTCTGATGGAAGAGTTTGCTATTAAGAACGGTCTGCATATTCGGTTGAACAAGCATATTCCCGTAGCGGCCGGAATGGCGGGCGGCAGCTCGGACGCGGCGGCGGTCCTGGTGGGGGTAAACCGGATGTTTCATCTGGGATTGTCCAGGAGTGAATTGATGAAACGGGGCGTTCAGGTGGGGGCCGACGTGCCGTATTGTGTGATGCGGGGGACGGCTCTGGCAGAGGGGATCGGTGAGGCGCTGACGCCCCTGCCGCCGGCGCCGGATTGTCATGTGCTGATCGCCAAACCGTCGGTCAACGTATCTACCCGGTATGTATATGAGCATCTCCGTCTGGATTCGGGTACGGTTCACCCGGACATTGACGGCCTTTTAGCCTGTATAGACCGGGGTGATCTGTCGGGAATGGCGGCGGGCCTTGGCAATGTGCTGGAGTCGGTGACGGTTCCGGCCTGGCCGGTAATCGGTGAGATTAAGGAGAGCATGATGGAAAACGGCGCTCTGGGGGCTCTGATGAGCGGCAGCGGCCCTACGGTGTTCGGGCTGTACGGGGACGTCGCCCGGGCGAAACAGGCCAGAGAGGTTCTGCGCCGGTCGGAAAAGGCAAAGATTGTGTATCTGACAAAATTGTTTCATAGTGGAGGAAGTACAAGAGATGAATGATTTTCAGATTCATATGGATGAATATCTTCCCCTGAGGGATGTGGTATACAATACGCTGAGACAGGCTATTTTGACCGGAGAGCTACAGCCGGGGGAGCGTCTGATGGAGATTGCCCTGGCCAACCGGCTCGGCGTCAGCCGCACGCCGGTGCGGGAAGCGATCCGTAAACTGGAGCTGGACGGCCTGGTGGTCATGATGCCCCGCCGGGGCGCCCATGTAGCCCAGATTACGGAGAAAGATCTTAACGAGGTGCTGGAAGTGAGGATCGGTCTGGAGGAGATGGCTGTCCGGTTTGCCTGTCAGCGGATATCCGAGGCGCAGCTGCAGGAGATCCGTCAGGCGGCCCGAGAGTTTGAGCGTCTGGTGGACAAGGGGGATCTGACCGCCCTGGCGCAGGCCGACGAGCATTTTCACGGTCTGATTTACAGGGCTACCGCCAATGACTGCCTTTGCGGCATCACAAACAACCTGCGGGAGCAGGTATACCGTTACCGGATCGAATATCTGAAAGACCGGGCTGTGCGGGCGAAGCTGGCCGCGGAGCACGGGGAGGTCTGCGACGCGCTGGCGACCCGGGACGTAGAGCGGGCCCGAGGAGCCCTGTGCAGCCATATAGAAAACCAGCAGCAGGCGATTATTCGAAGTTTAAAGAATAAAAAGGAAAAATAAGGACATAGTAAAAGAGGTACCCAAGGGTATCTCTTTTTTAATGTCTTTATTTGAGGAGGAATTCGTATGCAGACACCGGTATCTATGGACATCCGTGAAAACAAGGCTTACGTCGAATCCGTCTGCGCGGACTGCGTAGATATCATCCGGCAGGAAGTGCATTTCGGCGAGGGACAAAAGACCGAAGGGCTGCTCGTCTTTGTGGAAGTTACGGCCTCGAATGTGCTTTTGCAGGAGTCGGTTATGGGACGGCTGTTCGCCCGGCTGGACGGCCTGACACCGGAAGCACTTACCACGGTGCTCAAGGAAAACCGTATGGGCGTGTCCAGGAGCAAGCAGCCGGCTACCATGGAGGAAGCCATGACCGGAATGCTGACCGGCGATATGATCCTTTTCGTGGACGGTTATGACAGGGCCATCCAGCTGGCGGACAAAGGGTATCCCGGCAAGCCGGTGGGAAACTGCGAAGCCGAGAAAGTAATCCGGGGCTCCAGCGAAGGCTTTAGCGATTCCGTGAAAACCAATGAAGCCCTGGTACGCAAGAGAATCCGCAGTACGGGGATGAAGGTGTTGGAGCTGCAGCAGGGGCTCAGATCCAACACTACGATAGCGATTTTGTATATGGAAGAGCTGGTCGACCCTTCGTTTCTTGAGCAGCTCCAGAACGGGCTGGAAAAATATGTGATCGACGGCCTGTTCGACGGGGGAACGCTGGAGCAGCTGCTGGAGAAGGACTGGATTTCTCCCTTTCCCCAGTTCCAGTCCACCCAGCGGCCGGACCGGACGGCTATGGAGCTTCTGGACGGACGAGTGGCGGTGCTCTGCGATAATTCCCCCACAGCCCTTTTGTTTCCCGCCGGATTTTCTTCCTACCTGCGGGTCAGTGAGGATCGCTATAACCGCTTTGAACTAGTGACTTTCGAGCGTCTGCTGCGTTATGGGGCCATGCTGGCGGCCCTTTTGATCTCGGGACTGTATTTGTCCGTGATTAATTTTCATACCCAGATTCTGCCGACTTCCCTTTTGCTTTCGCTGGCGGAAGCCCGCTCCGGCGTGCCCTTCCCGGCGCTGGTGGAGGTGTTGATTATGGAGATATCTTTTGAAATGATACGGGAGGCCGGCGTGCGGATGCCGGGGCCCTTGAGCGGCACCATCGGCATAGTGGGCGGTCTGATCATCGGCGACGCGGCGGTGTCGGCCAATCTGGTGAGCCCCATGTCCGTGATCGTGGTGGCTTTCAGCGCCTTAAGTTCCTTTGCGGTTCCCGACGAGGAACTGTCGGCGGCTCTGCGGCTGGTCAAATACCCGTTTATTCTGCTGGGCGGCTTTCTGGGGCTGGCGGGTATTGCCGGCGGCCTGTATCTGCTGGGCCTTCATCTGTGCGGACTGGAGAGCTTCGGGGTACCTTATCTGCGGATCAGTAAACCGAAGACGCAGGAAAGTAATGACCGGGTATGGCGGGCTCCTCTGCGGTTCCTGCGTTATCGCCCTTACTATGTGTCCAGAGATCAGGCAATACGCCTGAGGGAAAAGGACGAGAAGACGGGAGGATCTAAAGAGAACGGGAGAAAAAATCGGACAATGCAAAAGCGCAGTCAGGGAGGTCGGTCATGAGACGGGAACATCATTTACAGCCATATACCTATTTGGGCATAGCGGAAGGATTTTTCCTGCTGCTTACGTCCCAGATTCCTGCCTTTGGCGGTACCAGCGGCGCTATCGGCGTAGCGCTGGCTACGGTATGCATGTGCGTATTACAGCGGCTGTGGGAGAATCGAACAGAGGAGAGCGGGGAAAAAGCTCGTGGAGAACTGGCCGCCGGAGTGATGATTGTCTGGCTGCTGGCCGTATTTGCGGCCGTGCTGTGGTTATTGTCGAAGGTGACGGCGGACTGGGTGCTGGAGGGGATGGACTGGCGGTTTGCCCTGGCTTTGTATCTGTTCTTTTTGCTTTTGGGCGTGGGGCGGCGCAGCGCTGTCTGGCGGCGGTTCGTCTATATTTCCTGGAAATGGCTGGCGGTGATTTTCACCGGTCTGCTGGTGATGTCGGCGAGGCAGATAGATCTTTCCTACGCGGGACTGCTTCTTGAGGTCGATATCCGTCATGTGGCCCAGGCCATGCTGGTGTATCTGGGCCTGAACTGGTACGTGCTGATGCTGGGAAATCCGTCCAACCGGGGCAGGAGACGCTGGCCGGGAGAGAAAGAGTGGCTTTATCTGGCTTTGGGCGTCATCCAGATCGCCTTCTGTCTGCTGTTGACACTGGTTTACGGTGCCAGTGGTACGGCGTACCGCAAATGGCCCACAGTGAGCCTGCTGCAGGGATTGAGCCTGCCGGGAAAATTTATTGAGCGGCTGGATGTATTCTGGGTGGCCGCGCTGATTTTCTCCGGATTTCTGGCTTTGGGACTGATCCTTGGCAAGGTGGATGAGCTGCTGGGGAGCTTACATCTGCCCCGGCTGACGGAGGAGGCCCGGCGAATCAAGGACGTGGCAGCCCTGATCATATTGGCGGCGACCGTGCTGATTTACGGCTATTCCTGCGTGGAGGCCCAGAACCGGTCTTACGCTCTGGCTATGTGCGTAGACTGGCAGGATGATGAATACAAAGTCTGGTTTCTGGAAACCGTTCCGGAGGGCGGCAGCGGGGAGGGCGGTGGAAAATCTTCCGGAGGACAGGGAGAATCTGGAGGCAGTCAGGACGGTTCCGGGGGCAGCCAGACCGTATCGGAGGACGGAAAGTCTGCCGAAGACCAGGAGGAGTGCTATGCGGGGGCTGCTTTTCAGGAGGTACTGGATGAATTCGCCCGTTCCAATGAACATTATCTGGATCTTGGCCATGTGAAAGTGGTGGTTCTGGACGATACTTTGCTGTCCAACCGTCCCGCGGCCGAACCCTTTTTCGCGGAGCTGGCCGCCCTGTGGCGTATGGATGAAAACAGTTTTGTCTATCAGTGCAAAGATGTCCGGGAGCTGGCGGAGGCCGATCTGGGGGATTCCTCCCTGGGGGATTATCTGAGCGGTATCTATGAGAACCAGCAGGGGCAGACCAGGGAACCCTTAAAGCTTCGGGAGCTTCTGACATCATGGGAAAACAAGCGGTATGATAAATCCATACCGGAAGTAACACTCCAGGCAGGCAGGCCCTGTCTAAAATAGAAAGGACATGGCGATGCGCATGGGAAGTGTAGAAAACGGTATAAAGTACGGTGAAAAACATGATAGAAAAAATCAGGCAGGCCGGGGAAAAACGGCGTGTTCCCACCGGTGGCTCAGGCGCTTTGCTTCCTGCGGCCGTCAGGGCTTTATCGGGAATCTGGCGGCGTTCCTGCTTGTTCTGGCGGCTTTGAGTTTTTCCCTTACTGTCCTGGAAAACCGTCTGGTGCAGCGGGAGCTATCGGAAAAGGTGTGGCGTTTTCATGTGGTGGGAGACGACGATTCCGCCAATGCCCAGTCTGCTAAAATGGCCGTGACACGGCAGATGCTGGACTGGCTGGCGCCCCGCCTGTCAGATTGTGAGGGACGGGACGAAGCGGCCTGCCGCATGGAGCGGCTGCTCCCCCAGGCGGAGGAAAAAGCAAAAAGCCTGGCCGGCTCTCTGGGGTACTCTGCAGCCGTATGTCTTACCCGTACCCCGTTTCCCGCCAAAACGTACGGTCCTTATACGCTGCCTGCCGGGCTGTATGACGCCCTGGAGATTCGCATCGGCCGGGCTGGCGGCGCGAACTGGTGGTGTATCCTCTATCCAGGCCTGTGCTTTTCCGCAGACAGTTTCTCCGAAGATATGGACCTGTTGCTGCGGGAGCTGCTTTCCGAGGACAGCTATCGCCGGATTACATCGGGAAAGGGCCTGAATGAGATACTCTCGGCGCTGCGCGTTTAAATCCGCAATTAACGCGCGGCTTGAGATATTCCTCCATATGTGGTAAGCTGTTTCTCAGCGGTTGCCGGCAGGGGTATTGGTGAACGGCGCCGGGCAGAAAGGGAGGATATATTCATGACAGATGAGGTGATTATACGCATCAGGGGCACGCAGGAGACTGACGGCGGGAAACCAGACGAGCCGTTGGAGATGGTGGCGGCCGGAATGCATTATCTGAGGAACGGGTCCCATTACATACGGTATGAAGAGCTCCTGGAGGGCTACAACCAGCCGAATGTTAATGTGGTGAAGTTTACCGCCTCCCGGTTTGAGGTGATCAAAAACGGTGTGATCAGCGCCAATATGGTTTTTGAGGAGAATAAAAAGAACCTTTCCGTTTATACGACTCCCTTTGGCCCCATACGTATGGGTATCACCGCCACCTCTTATGTTTTACAGGAGGAGGAGGACAGGCTGTCGGTGGACGTGCGCTATGTTCTGGATATGAACGACGCCCATGCGTCGGACTGCGAATTACATATGGAAGTGCTGCCCCGGAACAGGGAATTTGTATTATAAATCATCGTTGCTCACTGATTCCGGACATAAATTGAAAAACATCCTTGGCGGAAAATTTTCCGTGAGGATGTTTTTTTATATTTCGTCCAGGCGCAGGCCGACGGTATTTATCTGGGAAAAATATCAAAAAGTGTAGTTTTTGAGAAGAAATTCCAGGGCAGAAAATATATGCAAATCATACAAAAAAGGGGTTAAGTTTATTGACGTATTGCCGATAATGTAATAGAATAAGCAAGAACATAGATTTGTTTTTTCGATTCTCAAAAACTACACTTTCTGAGAACGGGATCTTCTTTTGGATGAAGCAACCTG
>CASWRE010000004.1 GCA_949471785.1 uncultured Lachnospiraceae bacterium
CCCCATGTGCCTATCGGCTGTTCTTCTTCGGCGGGTAAAGCTATACATGGAATTAGATAATCGCCTTTCCGTTCGTATTTGCCGCCCAGTTCCTCAAATAATATATTTGCCATTTTCTGTTACCTCCAGATAAAATATTCACTCCACACTCTTGTGTCTGTTGTCTTAAACAAAATTTTGAGTTTTCTCCTTATCTGGTTTCATTCATATGAAATTTAAATACAAATTTATGATCGCCCATCTGATGCTGGTACTTGTGCCGACGCTGGTGGTATTTCTCTTTCTGTACGGGCGCCTCTCCCATATCATCACCGACCACACCATTGAGTCGGAACAGGCCCTGGTGAGCCAGACGGCGGATACGCTGGAGGCCACGGTCAGCCAGCTCCGCCTGTCCATGGACAGTATTACTTCCAATCCGTTTCTTTCAGAGGCTACCTATACTTCGGACGTCTACGGCTATCTTTCTGAAAACAGGAACAGCCCCCGGGCGCTGGAGTTTTTCAGCAATATCAATGCGCTGATCGACCGTGAGTTTATCACTGCGGTAAAAATTTATATCCCCACAAAGGAAAAGCTTCCCGTTTCTTTTTCGGGCTTCGTTTCTTCTGTGGACGATGTCTCCGGCAGTTATTGGCACGGCATTTTTGCCGGGCGTCCAAGTATGGTTTCTCTGCTCTGTCCTTCTTTTTATCTGACGTCCGGGGAAATCAATGACCGGGGGTCCCTGGCGTTCATTCAGAAATTCACGAATCTCGCCAATGCGGACGGAGAATGCAGTTATATTGCTATTTATTTTTCTGAACAATATCTGGAAAATATATTGCGGGATAATCTGACCGGTACGAACAGCGTGTATTATCTGATCAACAGCAGGAATTCCCTTGTCGTTTCCTCTGATACTGTTCTGGCGGCCACGTATTATAAACGCTATGAGGCTATCCCCGACGCGGTGGGCAGCGTAGAAGAGTTTGCCACCACGACGATTTTGGATGAAAACCTCTATATGGGATATCGGGATATTGACCGGACGGACTGGCGTCTGGTCTCCATCATACCGGTAAACAATATTTTTACAGAGGGGCGGCAGCTGCTGATCAATACGGCGCTTTTGTATCTGGTCTTTGTCGCTCTGGCCTGCGCAACCGCGCTCTTTTTATCCGGAAGCCTTGCCAGGCGGCTCTCCCTTGTGGTGGAAAAGATCAATCAGAATCGGGAAAAGAGTCTTGTCCCCTTTGAGGACGATTCGGATCGGGATGAAATCGGCCAGCTGGTCAGTAATTATAACGCCATGGTGGACCGCATCAATCAGCTGATGCGGGAGCAGACGGAGACCGCGGAAAAGCTGAAGGTTTCCGAAGTGAAGGCTCTGCAGGCGCAGATTAACCCGCATTTCCTGTATAATATGCTGGATATGATCAACTGGCTCGCTCAGAGCGGCAAGCAAAAAGAAGTGTCCATTGCGGTGCAGACCCTTTCCAAATTTTACAAGCTGACTCTTTCCAAGAAAAATATTACAACTTCTATCAGGGAAGAACTGAGGCACGTGGAGCTTTATGTTCAGCTGCAGAATATGAGATATGAAGATAAAATATCTTTTCTGATCGATGTGCCGGACGAGATTATGGATTTTGAGATACCGAAGCTTGTGCTGCAGCCCATAGTGGAAAACTCCATTCAGCACGGCATTTTTGAGAAAGAATCCAAGGAGGGGTCTATTGTCATCATGGCCTGGATGGAAAACGAGGATATCGTCTTTGTGATCTCGGATAATGGGATCGGTATTCCCGACAAAAAGCTGCCTCTTCTTCTGGACGGTACCTATGAAGACGGAAAAGGCAGCAATATAGGCATTTATAATACGCATTTGAGGCTTCAGCTTCTCTACGGGAGGAAATATGGCCTCCATTATGAGAGCACATTGGGAAAGGGCACGGAAGTACAGGTAAAACTGCCTGCCTCAGAGCACATGCCGTCGTATTCGTCCCCAGATCTGATCCTGGAAATGGCAGTAGGCCCAGTCGAAGAGATAGACGGATACCTGACCGCCCAGGATTAACGCGGGATAGAGAAAGCCGCCGATCTGATCCGTCAGGGAGGGACTTAAGATCCATCGGGGAAAGAGGAAGATGACGGGCAGATACATGACATTGAAGATTCCGTATTTGGCGGCCAGGAAAAGCCGCCTTTTCTTCTGGCCGTCCGCCATGGCGCCCAGCCGTTCCCACAAAAGCTCCGTGAGCAGGATATAGAGGGCCAGTACGCTGAAAGTCAGCATGTACAACTTCTGGGGAGATAGCAGGAACCCCAGCAGGATGTTGGCGATGAGAAAAACGGCAGCCGAGCGGACGCCGAATTCCCGGTATACAATGCCCGTACCAAAGGAGGCGGCCGCCAGCAGAAACAATGTGCTGCTCTCAATTACATTGCCCAGATAGATCAATATGACGGATATGGCCAGGAGCGCTCCGGATATGGTCAGTCGTTTGGTGTTTAGAAACATGAGCAGAGATCTCCTCCCATACATTCGCAGCATTTATCCGCGATAAACAGGTCGCAGCAGGTATCCCCGGTACAGCTTCCGCCGCCCCGCCCGCTGTAGACGGGGTTTTGTTGATACCGTCCGTTCCGGTTGGACAGATGGCTTAAAAAGGAGGCGTACTCCGTGTTGCCGGGGGCCATATTTACGGCCTGCTGGGCGTGGGCCAGAGCGTCCGCGTTGTTGCCTACGCCGAAGCTGGCCACGGCATAGCAGTAATGCCATTCGGCGTTGCGGTTTCCCATGGGACGCAGGATATTCAGCGCATCGTAATACTGCCTGCGGTTCAGCATGGCGCGGACATCCGTAAACATGCCGTTTCCGGCATTTTCCTGGTAACCGTTTCCTGTGTTTTGGCGGTAGCCGGGACCAGCGTCGGTGTAGCCGTCATGGCCGCCGCTTCCCGCGTGATAAGAGCCGGACCGTTCGTTCATGATCTGGGCGTAGGCTTCCTGCACTTCCTTAAATTTTTCCTCCGCCAGATCGGAGAGTGGATTATTCACATAGGAATCGGGATGGTATTTGCGGCTTAACTCCCGATAGGCCCGCTTGATTTCCTCTGTGTCTGCATTTTTTGAAACCCCCAGTATCTTATATGGATCATTAACCATGATGTTCTCTCTCCCTTCTCTTGTGACCGTCTGCCATGATTTCTCCGTATCGTAATAGCATGCCTGTGAGTACCCGTTTTCATTTTGGGGTTGGGAAAACGGGCCCGCCGCCTTTCGCGGCGCTGTGCTGTCCTTTTCCTTTTGTTTCCTGCGTCAGCTTCCGATAACGGTTCCAGACGCCGTCGTACAGGATGTTGCGCAGAATCGCTTCGTCCCGGATACAGGGCAGAAGCTCCAGCCGGGCGGTACATTCCGCCATCATCATGGTGAGGAGCTGATGACAGTCCTGCTCAAAGCGTGCCCGGCCGCTGTCGCTGTCTTCATATAGATGTTTCTTTCTCAGCAGCAGGATATTGTAGCTGCCGTTTTTTTCGTCATCCGCCATATCATCCCAGGCGTCCATCAGATAGATGAATTTTCCGAGAAAAAATCCCAGGCCATACAGGGTGTCCCGCCAGATGTCGTCTTTTATGGCAAAGACGTCGCCCAGAAGATCTCCGAATACCCCGGCCACCCGGTCGACATCCAGGGAACCGGCTTTTTCCAGCGCGTCGAGACGGGCCAGACACCGGCTCATATGGGCCGCCTTTTCGGGATACAGTTCCCTGGCTCGCAGGAAAGCCCGGCGGTAAGCCCGCAGGCCGACGATGGCGGCGGGCTTTTTCTCGTCTTTCCAGTCGTCCCGGAAATGATACCAGGTCAGCAGTATGCCCATGTGGGCGGTATAGGCGGCGTATTCGTGCCCGATCATCATCCGCTTCTTTCCCGGGTGGAGCAGGCAGCGTCCGTTTACAATCCTGCAGCCCGGCTCGTACAGGGAGGAGAGCAGGATGGATAGAAAAGTCATATCATAGGACAGAGTGAGCTGGCCCGTCGCTCCGTATTCTTTTTTCAGCGTCTGGCAGAGCCCGCAGTAGAAGCCTTTATACGTCTCGTATTCGCGGAGCTTAAGCTCCATTTTATTTACTGTGATATATCCGAACATAAACCTCCAGCCCATAGATGGGCCTCTTATCATATCTTTGCCCAGTATATCTTTTTTTGACCGGGTTTTCCATAGTTAATTCCTGATTTTATGTAATCTTCATAAATTTTGTGGCGGGGATTTACCGGAGCTTGTCTGGCGGCGGGAGGATCAGTTAATCAAATTTTTATAAATCTTTACTTGTTTGGCGGCAGGGCTTATATTATCCTGAAAAATAAAAAGCCTGTATGCCTTCTTTGGCAGACGCGTATGTCTGACGCGCCGCCGCGCTGTGTGGAGGCAGGGGCAGATCATAGATAAGGAGATGTACAATGCGTTTAGCGCCGTCGGAACGGGAAAGATTAAGAGAACTGTTAAAGGACTGCATAGAAAGCCATGAGGCTCTGCGGATGAAAAAATATATTCAGCACGGGGCCATATCCACCTACGACCACTGCCGCAATGTGGTTCGGGTGAGCTACTGGCTGAGCAGGCGGCTTAAGATCCGCGTGGACGAGAGAGCCCTGGCCAGGGGGGCTTTCCTTCATGATTTTTATCTGTACGACTGGCATGATAAAAACCCTTCCCACCGGCTTCATGGGTTTTCCCATCCCGGGCAGGCCTGCGCAAACGCCAGACGGTATTTTAAGATCGGAAAAAAAGAGGCGGAGATCATTCGCTGCCATATGTGGCCCCTGACGCTGCGCCATATGCCGAGGAGCAGGGAGGCCCTCATCGTCTGCGCGGCGGATAAATACTGCTCCCTGCTGGAGACTTTTCTGGGAAGAGGCGGTAAGGGGGTGCGGATATGTGGGTGAGCCGGTTTTTTGTCTGGTTTGTGATTTACGGTTGTATGGGCTGGATTTATGAGACGGTCTATTGCATCATAAAGAGCGGAAAATGGGAGAACCGAGGCTTTTTGTACGGTCCCATGTGCCCGATTTATGGCGTGGGGGCCCTGGGCATTTCGGTGGTATATGAATACCTGCGTTCAGAGGGCGGAGGGCAGCCCCCCTGGTGGCAGGTATTTGTGATCGCGTTTTTGGGCAGTATGGTACTGGAATACTCCACTTCCTGGCTTTTGGAGAAGCTGTTCCATGCCTACTGGTGGGATTACAGAGATTCGCCTTTGAATATCAACGGCCGGATCTGCCTGCCCGCCTCTCTGGCTTTCGGCGTGGCCGGCCTGGTGGTGGTGTACCTGGTCTATCCCGTGGTGCACCGGATGACGGCTGGACTGTCTTCGCCGGCCATGGAGTTTGTTTCTCTGATCTTTATGGCGTTTATGGCCGCCGACGCTACGCTGACGGTATCGGCGCTCACCGGTCTGGAGGAGAATGTGGCTGCCGTGGAGGACAGCGTCAACCGGCAGATGGAGGTTTTCGTTGGGGCTTTTCAGGAAAAGCTGGCGGGTACCATCCAGGAGACGAAACAGACTGTGGAAGAGCGTATGGTGGAGACCCGGGAGCTGGCTACGGTGGAACGGTTGGAGAGGATGCTCGGCAGCATGAGCCGCGGCCAGCGCAGGGCCCTGGAGAGGGTCAAAGGCTTCCGGCCGAAAAAGGCCACTGCGCAGATCGAGAGACTGGCAGGTATCATAAAACGAAATATGAGATTACATTAATTTCAGGAGGGGCGTTATGTTCTTGGCACGCCGTTTCTGATCATATCAGATTACAGGGAATGAAACAATTCCGGGCATCTATCGGAATCACTTCCTCACACATACAAACAATACCGCCGCTCCCCCTTTTTAGCTTTGCTTTGTCCAGCAGTTCGTATTTTTTGACTTCGCGTCGGTCTGGACTTGCTGATTTTTTTATTTCCAGGGGGTGGATGATACCATTTTCTTCCACAAATATATCGATTTCTTTTGCATTTGAATCCCGGTAATACGTCAGGTTCGCCTTTGAAGGAGCATAGGCAAAATTTTTGAGCAGTTCTATCACTACATGGTTTTCAAAATAATGTCCGCTTGCCGCTCCGCTCATAAGCGTATCCCGGGTAAGCCACATAGACAGATAAGCGCACAGTCCCGTATCACAAAAATATAGCTTTGGCGTTTTGGTAAGCCGTTTCAATTCATTATTGGCATATGGCTGCAGCAGATAAATAATACCTGAGCCCTGCAGCAGACGCATCCATTCTTTTGCCGTCGGCTGGGATATTTCTGCTGCTTCTGCCAATGTCTTATAATTTACCTGCTCTGCAACCAACGCGGCGCAGGCCTTCATGAATTTATAGAAGCGAACCGTATCGGTAATTCCTCCCTCTTCCGCAATATCTCTCATGATATAGGTTCCGATATAGGAATTAAAATATTCTTGCCGTTGTTCTGCATCTGCACACTGCGCATCTGGCATGCCTCCGCGCCATATATATTCAAATACCCGAAAAATGTCATTTTTAGGAGCAAGCGGCTGTCTTGCCAGCAAACAAGACAAGGAAAAATCCATTTCATTCGGGAATGCCAGTCCCTCCGCTTCATTCTTCGAAAAGCTGTATAGCTCCATAATCCCAATTCTGCCGGCTAATGTGTCACGGATGTTTTTCATCATTTTGTATTGCTGCGATCCGGTCAGCCAAAACAATCCCCGTTCTTCGGTTTCATCGCACATAATCTTAATCTGTTCGAACAATTCCGGTGCTTTCTGTATTTCATCAATGATAATCGGCGGTTTATAAGTTTGGAAGAACAATACCGGATCGGATTTTGCAAGTGTCCGTGCCATGGTATGATCCATGGAAACATAAGTACGGTTTTGTTCCGCCGCTAAATGTTTCAGCATCGTTGTCTTTCCGACCTGTCTTGCGCCGGTTACAAGAACCGCTTTAAAAAAGGAACTCATGTGCAAGAATTTACGCTCTAATGCACGCTTGAAATATTTCATGGCCCGGCCTCCGTTTATGATAAAATAAAGTGCATTTTATTTTATCATAAATACGGCGTTGCTTCAATCTTTTTATTTGTCCGGAAAGAAGGGATACTTAATAGTCTTATTTCCATATGTCATTCCTGTTTTTTGTGTATTTACACAATTTTACGTAATAATCGTTCGAATACCTTCCCAATATCTGCATTGATACAGATGGAGCGGTCTCTGATTTCCGCCGGTGCGCAGGCTTCCCCTAAATTGACACAGGCATAGGTTGCGTCTGGATTCGCCGCCGTCATCTGCCAGAACGAATATTTAATGATCCCCGGCGTATTGAATCCGACTCCCGCCTCTAAAAACAGCACTTTCATATTCCGGTGTCTGCGTAAGAATTCTGCATACCGTTCCGAAGCCAGATGCCAGCCTTCATCCTCTACAAAGGTATGGTCTGCCCGGAGATTCATGGTCATGGGCTCTTTGCACTTCGTGCAATGCGGAACAAGGTCTGACGGAACCCTCATTTCAGGCGATGCGTCCTCCGGCAGAGTCAATGTACCATCCGTATCCATAACATAGCCCTGGGCTTCAACCATTTCCCGAATAACGGCCTCATTGTCGTAAGTATTCTGGTGGCATGGTCTGCTGCACTGGAACAGTCCATAATCTCCCTGTGTGTAGAAAAGCCGGTGTTTGTCAAAGCCGGCCTTTTGAAAACAATGGTCTACATTCGTTGTCAGCACAAAATAATCTTTGTCCTTCACCAGGTCGTACAGTTTATGGTAGACTGGCTTCGGGGCGTCCATATACCGGTTGATGTAAATATACCGGCTCCAGTATGCCCAATGTTCCTCCGGCGTATCATATGGGTGGAACCCGCCGGAATACATATCTCTGAAAGGATACTTTTCCGCAAAGTCATGGAAGTATCTTTCAAAACGTTCGCCTGTATACACAAAACCCGCGGAAGCAGAGAGACCGGCGCCCGCGCCAATCACCACGGCGTCCGCGTTGTCCAGAGCTTCACGCAGCCGGTCCATCTGCCCGGAGTAACTCTCGGCAGATGGCATAAACAAGTCCCTTAAAGACATGGATAATCGCCTCTTTTCCGAACAGCCTTTACGGGGCAGTTTTCATAGCAGCTTCCGCAATGCAGACAATGCTCCTGCCGGATAAAATAAGGCTTTCCCGGCACAATACATTGCTGCGGACAATTACGCTGGCATTTACCGCAACCAATACAACGATCGGTAATCACATATCCCCTTTCGGAAAGGGTTCCTGTGCCGAGTGTATAACTTTCCCGGAAAATAGGCCTTACGCCAAGATTGAAATATTCTATCTCTGCATTCTTTATTTCGAAAACAATCCCGATTTTTCGGGTGTCGCCCGGATAAACATTCGCTAAATAGGGCTGCTCGGCGAAAATGGTGTTGATTTTTTCTTTCTGTTTCCCTTGGGGGAAAGGCTCAGCCTTTGCAGATAGCCGTATCATTTCTTTAAAACGGGTATAAGCGAGGATCTGCACTTTGCCGTCGGAGAGCAGTTCTTCACAGAAACTTTTTCCCCTTGCAGTAAAGAAGTAGAAGCTGTCGCTGTTATAGTGAATTGCGCTGATACAACGAATTTGCGGATTGCCTTCGCTGTCGACTGTCGCAAAGGATAAAACGCCGACGAGCTTTAATTTTTCCAAACAGGTTTTTGCGTCCATAATGAATTCCTCCTAAAATCGCCGGATTGCCCGTCTATGTAAAATTGTCCGCATCGTTTCATTCATGTTCATACGACCTCCTTCCAGCACTGCGGGTCGGCAGCGTAAAAGTCTCCGTTTGTTCCTTTCGCGACAGCAGGACAGCCGCGGCAAAACGCCATCAATTCACATTTTGAACATTTTTCAAATTTGTTATAGTCTCGATAAGCTTCCATTTCACATACCCAGACATCGGCAAGCCGGTCTTTGAACACATTGCCCACTGTACTGCCAGCTACCCGGCGGCAGGCGAAGACGTCGCCGGTGGGCAGGATTGTGATATGGCAGTTGCCGCAGTTGCAGCCACCGTAGATCATTCCGTCCACAGCGGTTTTAGGGATTTTGAAAGCGCCGGTTTCGTATTCGTAGAGCGTCCACAGGTGGTCTTTTTTGTTAAAATATGTCTGGCAGCCCTGGGATTCATAGTCCTTGAATTTTTTATTGCATATGGCGAGCAGTTCCCGATATTCCTGCGGCGTCATGCCCGCGTCCAAATCGCCGCCGCTCGGAACATAACGGGAAAATGCAAATACATTCGCGCCCGCTTTCACAACTTCGTCGATAATACCGGGGATTTCCATCCGATTGGTTTTAGAAACCGTCGTCATCACGACGCTGCGGATTCCCGCACGGTTTATACATGTGATTTTTTCGAGCGTGCAATCGTAGGAGCCGGGCTTTCGGAACCAGTCATGCGTTTCGCGAAGCCCGTCGATAGAAAGCTGGTATTTTTCACAGCCATAGGACTTCAGTTTATGGCATATCCGGTCATTCAAATGAAATGGATTTCCGAGAATTGTAAACGGTATGCCGTTTTTGCGGAGCAGTTCGAGCAGTTTCCAAAAATCCGGGTGCAGGATGGGGTCGCCGCCGGTAATATAAAAATATGGCAGACGGTCATGAACCTTGCAAAAATCAAGGCAGTTATAAAATGTCTCCTGCATTTGCTTCCAGTTCATAGAATCGGTTTTTTTGCAGGCATCTGATGAAAAGATGTAACAATGCTTGCACCGTTGGTCGCATTCATCCGTGATGTGCCATTGAAAAGAAAAATATGGTTTCATTTTGTGTGCCTCGCTGTATGTAAAATCGGTTATACCGGGTAACATGCTAACTGTTCCCGGCGAGAGCGTTCCCGCCGGGAACAGCTTTTCAGGGGAAGGGAGCGATTTACTTGTCGCCTGCGCCGCAGGCAGAACCGCAGGCTGTCGGAGCCTCGGTCGGCTTGTCGCCTGCGCCGCAGGCAGAACCGCAGGCGGCCGGAGTCTCGGCCGGCTTGTCGCCTGCGCCGCAGGCAGAACCGCAAGCGGCCGGCTTGCCTTCCGGCTTATCTGCTGCGCCGCAGGCGGTACCGCAGGCTGCCGCAGGTGCGGTCTCCGTGTTTTCGTTCCATCCAAACAGATTAGAAAGTGCCATGATTTTGACCTCCATATAAGTATTCAGCGGTTTTTAACCTCTGTATTTACTATTCTATGGATTTTAATCGCCGTCACAAGTACGCACTTTTTTATTACATGGTCACTTTTTTGTGACTTTTGCGTAACTGTGGGATTTTTCTGCCTGAAAAATTTTTAAATCCTTTGCGTCACTTGTTTTGATTATTGACTTTTTTGGTATGTTACATTACAATTTGAGTGTAGCATTTGAAAAGGGATATAGCATGGAGGCACATATATTTATGAAGACAAAGGATGAATTACCTGCCTGTCCTGTGGCCATTACCGTTCAGTTGATTGGGAGTAAATGGAAACTGTTGATTATGCGGAATCTTCTTCAAAGGCCCTGGCGTTTTAATGAACTCAGAAAAGATTTAGAGGGAATCAGCCAAAAGGTACTGACGGACAGTTTGCGATCTATGGAGGGGGACGGTATCATTACCCGTACCGTTTATGCCGAAGTCCCGCCAAGAGTGGAATATGCGCTCAGTGGACTTGGCGAATCGATGCGTCCTATTCTTGACGCAATGGAACAGTGGGGGACAAACTATAAAAATTCATAACCGTTTCTGGCATTTTGGCAAATATCTGTGGCGCTTCTCTTTGGGGATATGAATTTCGGCCAAGGAACAAAGGAAAATCAATCCGCAGGCTGCAGAGCTGGAAACGTCCGATTCGCAGTCTGAAGAAGATGGCGGAATTGTTTAAACCCATTCTGGAGATTGCGGACAAGAAAAATAACAAAATCGGTTGGGAGACATGCCCGGTTTGGGATGGGACGAAAGAAAAGGTGGAAAAAGGGCTGCTTAAATTAAGATAAATATTTTGTCGGATCAATCGTCATGTATAAAGTTCCTCTATTTACAGATACTAGTGTAGCAACGCATGAATTGTGAGCGATACCAGGAATGATAAATGGAGGGACGCAGTATGAAAGCTACCGGAATAGTACGAAGGATCGATGATCTTGGACGTGTGGTGGTTCCCAAGGAGATCCGCCGCACGCTCAGGCTCAGAGAGGGGGAACCGATGGAAATATATACCAGGGGCGACGGGGAGATCGTACTGAAAAAGTATTCGCCCATCGGGGAACTCAGCGCTTACGCTAAGGAATTCGCGGACACGATCGCCCAGATCACCGGTCATCTGGTGTGTGTGTCGGATCATGACCAGATTGTGGCGGCCAGCCCCCAGGCCCAGAAAGAGTATTTGAGTAAATCCATCAGCAATGAGCTGGAGGAGCTTATGGAGAATCGGGAGAGCAGGGTGGCGGAGGAGGGCGATAACGGCTTTATCCGCATCACAAAGGAGGATACTCAGGGCTATAATTCCCAGGTTATTCAGCCCATCATCAGCGCCGGGGACGTAATCGGCGCCGTGGCGATTATGAACCGGGCGGCCAGGGAAGCGGTGGGCGAGCTGGAACAGAAGATCGCCTCCGTGGCGGCAGGCTTTCTGGGTAGGCAGATGGAGCAGTAGACGGCGGTTCAGCCGCGGCGGCTGTGGTATTGCTCCAGTGTAAGTCCCCGAATCCACAGCCAGAGGGCCAGAGGGACTCCCACATAGCGGATATGCCAGGGTTCCCAGGGATAGCCGGTAATGGTTTCGCGGCCTTTGGGATAGCGCAGGATGAAGCCGTAAAAGGGTGCGTGCCGCCCCAGCCATTGCCCTTCCGCCGTGGCGGCAAAGGCGGTATCCAGCTCGCCGTGCAGGGACGGGCAGGATACGTCCAGCGCCAGGCCGGTCTGGTGCTCGCTGGCTCCGGCCGGCGCCGTTTCCCCCGAGGCGCCGTTTTTCTGGTACAGGGTAAACTGGCGAATATAGGAACGGTAGCCGGAGACGCCCACGAGGCACAGCCTGCGTCGCCGGGCCGCGGCAAAGAGCCGTTCCGCTGCTGCCGCCGCCGGTTTTTCCATCTGCCGTTTGGGGTCGTTGGGAGCGGCGTGGAAGGGGATGCGGACCCGGACAAGCTGCGTGGGCCGATACCCCGACGGAAGCGGATGCTCCCGATTGACAAGTATATGACAGGTATGCATGGTAAACCCCCTTTTGTTTCATGGGAAAATAGTGCTGTAGATATCCTATGATGCAAAAGGGGGTTTTATGCATGGATGAGTATGTATTATTTTTGCAAATGTTTGCGGCTCATTTCCTCCAGCAGATCGCTCTTGATGGCGTAGAGCTTGTCGGAGAGATCCACATAGACCTCGTGAGGGTTTACAAAGCGGCGGGTCTCATCCCACAGGGTCTCCTGCTCGGCTTTGCAGATATCGCGGATTTCCATAACGGAGGGGGAAGCGTAGCAGGGCTCTCCTTTACGTATGACCTGGATCAGAAGCTCCCGGAGCCTGTAGGAGCCGCCTTTGAACTTCGTTTTTTTCCAGGTTTCTACCGGGTCGAAGATAATCATGTCTTTGCTTTCGTCAAAGGTCTCGTCGGCCAGGCAGATCAGATCGGCGCGGATCTTATTGGTTTCCTTATCGTAAATGCGGAATACGGTTTTGTTTCCGGGATTGGTGACTTTCTCGGAATTCTCCGACAGCTTGATCTTGGGGATGAAATCCCTGTCGCTCCGGTTTTTGACGGCGGCCAGCTTGTAGACGCCGCCGAAAGCAGGGTTATCTTTGGCGGTGATCAGGTTTGTGCCGACGCCCCAGGAATTGATTTTGGCACCCTGGGCTTTCAGGCTGTCGATCAGGTATTCATCCAGATCACTGGAGGCGGAGATGATGGCGTCGCCGAAACCGGCCGCTTCCAGCATCCTGTGGGCTTTTTTTGACAGATAGGCCAGGTCGCCGCTGTCGATGCGGATGCCGTAACCTTTCAGGGGCAGCCCCGCTTCCCGCATTTCCGTAAAGACCCGGATGGCGTTAGGGACGCCGGAATCCAGCACGTCGTAAGTGTCCACCAGCAGGATGCAGGCGTCCGGGTACAGATCGGCGTAGGTCTTGAAGGCCGTATACTCGTCGGGAAAACTCATGATCCAGCTGTGGGCGTGGGTACCTTTCACCGGTACGCCGAACATCTGACCGGTCAGCACGTTGGAGGTGCCGATGCAGCCCGCGATCATGGCGGCCCTTGCGCCATAGATGCCCGCGTCCGGTCCCTGGGCCCGCCGGAGGCCGAATTCCATGATACCGTCTCCCTGGGCCGCATAGACCACCCGGGCGGCCTTTGTGGCGATGAGGCTCTGGTGGTTTAAGATGTTGAGGACGGCTGTCTCCACAAGCTGAGCCTCCATCATGGGAGCGATGACTTTGACCAGGGGCTCCCGGGGGAAGACGACTGTTCCTTCGGGAACGGCATAAATATCTCCGGTAAAATGGAACCCTCGCAGGTATTCGAGGAAATCCGGCTCGAAGATGCCAAGGCTCCGCAGATAGTTGATGTCATCCGGGGCAAAGTGCAGATCCCGGATATATTCGATGATCTGTTCCAGGCCCGCCGCGATGGCGTACCCGCCGTCGCAGGGATTTTTTCGATAAAAAGCGTCAAAGACGACGATTTGGTCGGTGGGATTTTTAAAGTATCCCTGCATCATCGTCAGCTCGTACAGGTCGGTCAGCAGTGTCAGGTTCATTGCTCTCATGGTGAGGCTCCTTTCCTATATAAAAATAATTTTGGCCGGATATTTTTTCAAATGTCGTATTGATTCACGTTATTATAGCACGAAATCGCGAAAAGGAAGAGTTTTTTTGGATAAGTTCTTTTTTAAAGCAAAATAATGGGAAAATATCGGAAAAATTCCTGACAAATATTTGGTAATGGGATATAAGCGCGCAAGAATATATTGACGGAAATCCGGCGGATGCCTATAATGTGGGGGTAGTGAGTAGAAGGAAGGAGAACGCTATGAGTATACAGATTGAAAATGTTATGCCGGACGGATTTCTCTATGAGAGGGAACAGAACCTGTCCCATGGGGTATACGGGGGTATGGAGCTGTTTATTCTGCCCGTGGATACCGAAAACCAGTATCAGATACAGTTGTATACGGACGCCGAAAAAATCGAGGACAGAGAGGCCTTTTTTGAATATCTGGAGACGCTGCCTCAGAGGTATCCTTTTGTGTATCGCGCCGGATACAACGGTTCCAATATGGTTTATGTCTATGTGCAGACCCGGGAGCAGGAGGACCGGGAAAATCTGACGACGGTGATTGCCGGCCTTGTATCCAGATGCACGGAATACGGAGTGCGCAATTGCTGCGCCCACTGCAAGAATATCGCGCCGCTTCACGCGGCGGCCGTGGACCACACTCCTCTCTTGATCTGCGACAACTGCCTTGCGCGGGTGACGGAGGGCGCGGAGGGGAAACCGGCCAGAAGAGAGAATCTGCCGCTGGGACTGGTCGGGGCGCTTCTGGGCGTTTTGCTGGGATCAATTCTGTGGATTGTGATCGGGGAGATCGGTTTTATCGCCGGAATTGCGGGTTATGCGATTGTATTTTGCGGTATGAAGGGATATCAGATCCTGGGAGGTAAAATATCGAAGGCCGGCATTGTGATCTGCGTGCTCCTCTCCTGTCTGGTGATTGCCGGGGCCGAGATGGTATCCCTGGGGCTTGCCATTTATCAGGAATTCGGCGAGATGTATGGAATTACGCCGGGAGACGCGTTCCGTGTGATTCCGGAATTTCTGAAAGAACCGGAGGTTGCCGGCGGAGTGGCCAAAGATTTGGTCGTCGGATATCTTCTTGCCATATGGGCAAGTTACGCCAGTATTCGGAGCGCGTGGCAGCAGGTGGGAAAAGAACCTGAACGGCATACGGTGGTGCGGTTTTGATCCGGATTTTCTGAAACGGAGCGGTGTCTGATGAAGAAGATGAAAAGCGGGGCGGATACGGAGAAGCATTTCCCGCAGTGGCTGGGGGAAAAAGGGACTTATGTATATGTCCTTGTCATGTTGGTGTTTTTTGCGCTGTTCTATACCAATAAAATGTTCAATGTGGTGGATGACAAACGGCGTTTTTTCCAGTATGCGACGATCGTGTATGCCTGTATGCTTCTTCCCGCGGCGGTGCAGGACCTGTACGGGCTGATGAAAAAGCCGTCGAGTCGGAAGATGCCGGGGGCGGATACGGTCTGTATGCTGCTTCTTTTGGGCGGCGTCCTTTTATCCACACTGCTTTCCGCGGACGGCCGGCGGATATTCTGGGAGATGCCCACAGCCAGGAGTATCAGCGGCCTCTGTTTCATCGGCTGTATTCTGGTCTGTTACGGCGTGCGCCGCTTCGGTGTGTTTGACGGTCCGGTACTGTGGGGCTGGATAGCCGGGAGCGCCGGTATCTATCTGTTTGGCATCCTGTGTTCCTGCGGCATCAACTTTATGCATATACAGGACGGGGTGGAGGCAAAATTCTATTTCCTGTCGCCTCTGGGCGGCTGTAATATCAATGCCACCTATGTGTGCCTGATGCTCCCCTTCCTCATGGTCATGTTTCTGGTCTGTGAGGGGCTTTTTTCCCAGATCATCTGCGGCCTGTATCTTTATATGGGATTTTTGTTCACCCTGTTCATTAAGACAGAGAGTTCCGCCGTATCGATGATCTTCGGGCTTCTTTTGCTGGGGTATTTTGCGCTGGAGAAGAGGGAGTGGTTCGCGCGGTATATCCGGGCGGTGGGTATTTACCTGGGCGCAAAGATTACGATCTATATCCTGTTGCGCCTGTTTGCAGATCATCTGTACGCCTTTGACGGGATTGACCTGATTCTTCTGGACGGCGGGGTGATTCTCGGGGAGGCGGCAGTCTGGCTTCTGGCGGCGGGATTACAGTATCGGAAGAGAGATATTTTCCGCGGGGCGGTATTTCGCATGAGGAAGTATCTGCCTGGCGCGGCCGCGGCGCTGGCCTGTGTTTTTGTGATTTCTCTGGTGACAGTGAATCTTATGGGAAACGTCATACCGGAGAATTCTCCCTGGCGTCATTTGTTAATAACGGACGCCACTTTTAGTTCCCGGGGACTTATATGGAAGAAAACGGGGGAGCTGCTTTGGGAGGAACCTCTCGTGAATAAGCTTTTCGGAAATGGGCTGGGTTCTCTGTACGACTGTATGTATTTTGGGGAAGACGGGCAGGCGCTTCTGGACTATATGGGGGGAAGGGCTTTTTATGATCCCCATAATGAGTATCTGCAGTGCCTGGTAGACATGGGGCTTTTGGGTTTTGCGGGGTATATCGGATTGCTGGTCACCACCCTTGTGCGGGCGCTGCGCAGGTGGAAAGAAAATGACTGGCAGATGGCCGTGGCGCTGACTGTCAGCGTGTATATGGTACAGGCCCTTGTGAATGCTTACAGCATCATGCATATGCCGCTGCTGTTTATTTTCCTGGGTTTTGCCAACGGATTTATGTTGAGAGAGAAGGCCTCTCCGTAAGGGAGGGGGGAAGGATTTGATGAATGGAAAAGCAGAAGAACGATTATATGTCGGATGAAGAGTTCGCATTAAAATACAGCCGGGTCCGGCAGACGCCTTTTTTTGTACCTTTGCTCTTTGTGTTGGGGGCGGTCTGCCTGCGCAGATTCCCGTGGGTTTGCGGGGTCAGCCTGTTCTTTGCCGTTCTGTCCCTGGGGCAGATGCTGTTTTCAAACCGGCGGCTTAAGAGCGATTATCGGGAACATATGCCCCGCTATGCGCTGAAAGATAAGCTGAGCAGGCTGGATGCGGCGCCCGGGGAACCGGTGGAGGAGGCCATGCTCCGGGAAAGCGGTATGCTGGGCGCGTTCAATGACTGGAAAGAGAGATTTCATGTTCGGGGCGTATACCGGAACGGGCAGGCGGATATTTCTTTTCTGGAGATCGCCAACAGCCGTGAGATGCCCAACGCTTCCCATCCCGATAAGCCGGATTATTACAGAGGAAAGGTGTTTTTCGGCATGTGGTACGCTTTTGCGTGGAAAAGAGATGAAGAAACGCCGGTCATTATTATGGAAAAAGCCGATGAACAGGAGCTGAAAGCGGCTATGCTGGAGACCGTGCACGCCGCCCTGGGAACCGGGGATACCCTCTGCGGAGATACGGGGGATCAGGCGTTTGACGAAATCTTTGAAGTCCATGCCGCTGACCGGAAAGCCGCGCTGAGCAGGCTGGACGGCGGTGTTCTGCGGGCGGTGGTCAGGGCGAAGGAAGGGCTGGATGCCAATATCCGTCTGTCTCTGCGGGGCGGCTGGCTGCAGATCGGAACGGACAACAGCCGTCCTCTGGTGGAGGGCCTCAGCTTTCGGGGAAATACGACCCTGAAGGAGGCCAGAAGCAAGACTTGGGATAAGTGGAAATACATAACGGATATCTACGACGCCCTGCGGTGACAGGGATCACAGAAAGAACGGGCCTCCCGTGAAGGGACGGCCCGCTCTTTCTGTATATAAAGTATGTACAAAAGCCGCCATGGCCTTTGCACATACCCAAAAGTTTTTGTTACGCTGCTTTTTTGGCTCTGCGTTTTGCCGCCAGTTCCATCCGTTTCGCTTTGGTCAGGTTCATCCAGGCGATATTACAGATCAGGCCGATGACGGCCAGGGCAAGCAGGAAGCCAAAGAATACTTTGTAGCCCATGGCCCCGTCCCATGTGGCCAGGCAGTAGCCGGCAACCAGGGAGGAGATTGCTTCCACAGAGTAGCCGATGGGCGTGATGATGGCCACGGCCGTACCTGTATACTCGTGGGGGTAGTCGCCCTCCTCCATGATGGCAAAGTGCATGGACTGGCAGGCATACATGGAGGCATAGATGCCGGCGATACTGATGAGCAGCATCCAGATCATGGACATCTGTCCCGGTGTAAACAGAACGCCCACCGTGGAGAGGATCATGACTACAAAAGAGATCGCGCAGACTTTGGAGGAGCCGATGCGGTCTGCGGCAAAACCGGCGACCACACAGCCGATTGGGCGGATATACTGGGAGAAGTAACCGCAGGCCGCGGATACAACGGCTGTAGCCCCGAAGACCTCCTGGGCATAGGGCGTGACATAGAAATAGGAACAGCACATAGCGTAAGAACAGAAGATGATCGCCGACTGCAGCCAGGTGGTGGGCATCTTCAGCACTTTTTTGAGCTGAGGCACATTGACAATGGCGTGGGTCTCACGCTTGAATTCCGGCTCCTTGTAGCAGAGCAGAATCAGGACGCCCAGCAAAATGTAGATAACGGCATAGATGATAATGATCATGCTGATACCGGCTTTCCCGCCGGATTTGGCGGAGATCAGCCCGAATGCCGCCAGGATCAATGCGGACTGGATCATATTCGTAGCGCCTCGGCCGCCCTCAAAGAGGCCGAACACGCGTCCCTGTTCATCCTCGCTGGCGATGGTGCGCAGCGCTTTTACCAGAGCGTCCCAGAAAGTCAGGATCGTGGTGATGCCCCAGACGGCATGGATGGCAAATACAACCCAGAAAGGCGGATAAGCCAAAAGAGCCAGTCCCAGAACGCCGCTCACCAGCATGGACAGGGCCAGCAGATTTTTGGCGGGCCAGCGGTCGGCGCAGAAGCCGCCCAGGAAATAGGCCAGGATGGCAAAGCTGCCGTAAGCGCTTCCCAGCACGCCCATCTGAATATCATTGAAACCGAAGGCTTCCATATAAGTATCATAGTAATAGCTTCTGAAATAAGGAAAGGCATAACACATGGCGCCGGACACGATCAGGATGACCAGTGTCGGAATGTTGTGTTTCAGCTTTCCGCCTGTCGTTGCTTTTTCGCTCATCGTTTTCTCTCCTCTTCAATCTTTTGATAAGCCCTTATTTTTCAAAAGGGATGATATTTTCTGCCAGTGATTTCGGATAACCGGTCAGGATACGGCATCCGTCCTTTGTGACCAGAATATCGTCTTCTATACGGATACCGCCGATACCTTCCAGATAAATGCCCGGTTCGATGGTGAAGGTCATGCCCTCCTCGAGAACCAGTTCATTGACGGAGGTGATGTAGGGTTCCTCGTGGACGCTGAGTCCCAGTCCGTGGCCGGTTCTGTGCAGGAACTGTTCGCCGTAGCCTGCGGCCGCAATGTAATCCCTGGCGGCGTCGTCGATCTCCCTGGCTCTTACGCCCGGCCGTACCCTGGCGATGGCGGCCAGATTGGCCTGCAGGGTGATCTCGTAGATTTCGGCCAGCCTGGGGTCCGCCTCTCCGATAAACATGCAGCGAGTGATATCCGACCAGTAATATTTGTAATAGGCGCAGAAATCCATCAGAACTACGTCGCCGTACCGGAAAGCATAATCGGCGGTCACGCCGTGGGGATTGGCCGAGTTGGCGCCGCCCAGCACATAGATGATGATCTCGTCGGAGGAGAATCCCGGATATCTGGACATGAATGTAAAGAGCATCATGTACAGCTCGGTCTCCGTCATGCCCGGTTTAATCCGGGGCTTCACATAAGCCAGCGCTTCATCAACGATTTTTGCGGCAAACTGCATATATTCGATTTCCTGTTCGTCCTTGTGCATGCGCAGAAGATCCACCGCGTCGCCCAGATCCGTCATGGACCCGGCTCCCAATTGAGCAAACATCTCGCCGTGGGCAATAGAAAAATAGCGTTTTTCCACAGCCAGGACGCCGCATGCGCCCACCGCGGAGCGTATGGCTTCCAGCGGGCCGTCTTCATCCAGATAGGTGATTTCGGGGACGGCGCCGCACATACATCCGGTATCCACACTGGGATTTACCATGACGGCGGACTGCTTTTCGGCGTCGAGAACCAGGCCGTAGTACCTGTCATAGGGAATAATATGTATACCGGTCAGATAGTAGATGACCGTGGGATCTCCGATGACCGCCTTGTCATAGCCCTTGTCCGACAGAATACGGCAGGTGTTGACCAGACGCCGTTCAAGAATGTTGTCCATTTGTTTTTCCTCCCAACACGTGAAAAAAATCACGAATTTCACACACATGATTATTGTATAGATAATATCAAAAAAATTGTGAAATAGCAATAGAATTGTGAAAAATGATGGGAAAATGGTTAAGACAGAGCGACGGTTCGGCCTGGGGAACTGTTACAAGACAGGCGCCATTCCTTTGACAAAAAGCCGGACGGGTATAAAAAACGGTGATCCATACGTACAGGGATCACCGTTTGGCGTTTTCGGAAGGCGAATCTGACTCGCCGGGGGAGAGTTTTTTATACAGTTTGGAAAAATAATTTGATTTTTGCTCGGGGTCGTCATAACAGCGTGTCCAGAAAGAGACGCAGGGAGAAGACTGGCTCTCGTTGATGCAGTTATGCCGTTTGCCTCTTTCAATGAATATGCAGTCGCCTTTGGAAGCGGCATAGGACTTGCCGTCGATATAGGTAATCATGGAGCCGGACACGACAAAACCGATCTCATCGAATTCATGTATCCATTCCAGAGAGTCGTTGTCGCCGGGGTCTAATACCTGAACGCCAAAGGCGTAATTGGGCTGGCCGAAATCGATGATTTCAAAGGAATAACCGTTCTCTTTGACGAGCCGCGTCCGCTCGTCGGCACGGATCAGGACACGGGGCTCCATGCTTTTTTCCAGAAGGTCGGTAAAGGAAATACCCATGGCCGTACAGATTTTCTGCAGATTTTCCAGGGTAGGGCTCCGCAGGCCTCTTTCGATGTTGCTCAGATTACCCAGAGAAAGCCCGGTCTTCTGGGAAATTTCTTTCAAAGTCATATGCTTTATTTTGCGGATATTGCGCAGGTTTATGTGAATATTGCTCGGGTCCATGGCGATCTACCTCAACTTTGTTACAGTTTTATCACATCCTCTAATTATAATCAGAAAGAATAGGAATTGCAATATACGGAATGGAAGAGATTACATTTTTTTGCATGATGAAAAAATCTGGAGAAAATTTTGACATATCATGCGAAAGAATGGAATTGTGAAAAAATTGACAGAAAAATCATAAAATAACGCACGCAAATAGGTTGAAAATGATTTGTAAAAATGATATGCTATTTTCACACACATGATTAGAAAGTTCAAAAACAGATACTATGTATTGGATTATGGAGGTTATAATGTCATATATTCCCAAGGTTACATATTTAAATGAGGAGCAGTTGGAGAAGCTGCATCAGAGCGGCGTGGAGATCTTACAGAAATTCGGTATGCGGGTGGAGGACGAGACCGTGCGCGATATGCTGGCTGCACAGGGCTGTACCGTCGAGGGCGACCGTGTGAAATTTACTTCGGATCTCATTGACGCCACGGTAAAGAATCAGGCAAAGCAGGTTACCATTACGACCAGGCAGGGCAATGCCGTTACGTTCGCTTTGGGGACGACAGGCGCTCACAGCACGGGCGGAGCGCCCTTCATTTCGGACGCTCTGACGGGGAAGAGAAGGGAAGCCACCATGGCGGATCTGATCGACACCATCCAGGTGATGAACCAGTGTGATAACCTGACGATTCCCTGCGCGCTGTGCTATCCCAGTGATATTCCCTCGGCGGTCACACAGCTTGAGCAGACGGCCGCCATGCTGAAATATTCCAAAAAACCGATTTACGGGCCGGGGCTTTCCTCGGCTACCAATGCCAGATATATCGCGGAGCTGTTCAAGCTGTACGGCAACGGGGATCTGCAGGAAAATCCGATCGGTATGGTGGGTATATCTCCGGAATCCCCGCTGTTTCTGCCCAGGGAGATTACGGATACGATGCGTCACATCATCGGCGCGGGGATTCCCACCAGCATCCTCTCGGCGCCGGTGGCGGGCTATTCCTCACCGATCACGGTGATCGGCTGTATCGCTCAGTGTCACGCGGAGATCCTGGCTTTTGCGGCGGTGGCTTACCTGATGAATCCCAGGTGTGTATTGTTCTACGGTTCCCGTACTTTCTTCCCCAGCATGCGCTCCAGCCAGTGCGCCATGGGACTGCCGGAGACCGGTATCTCCAGTGCTATCTGCGCTCAGCTGGCCACCCATCTGGGCTGGATGTCCGATGTGTACGGGCTGACCTGTACAAGCTGCGCGCCGGACGAGCAGGCCGGCTATGAGAAGATGATCAACGGCCTTCTGCCCGCCATGGCCGGGGCTACGATGGTTACGGGCTTCGGCAGCACCGCATCGGTGATGTGCTGTTCTCTGGCTCAGCTGGTTATGGATGACGATATCCTGGGGATGATCTACCGCGCCCAGAGAGCGTGTCAGGTAGATGAGGACAGCCTGGGACTGGACGCCATTGATGAAGTGATCAACGACGGCGAAATCTTCCTCGGCACAGAACATACGGTGATGCATTCCCGTTCCGAGATCTGGCTGCCGAATGTGGGCTTTGACGGTTCCTGGGCAGACTGGACCAAGATGGGTGAGACGCCGCTGACGGAGCTGGCCCAGACAAAGGCGCTGGAAATGTTGAAAAAAGAGGAAGAGAATCCGGCGGATACTTCTCTGGACGGCGAGGCGGAAAAAATACTTGCCGCCGCAAGAAAAGAGCTTTTATAGTAACCGCTGCGTCCGTAAACGGATGACCGGAGCGTCGAAAGTCCCGCCGGAGAGTTTGTCCCGGCGGGACTTTTATCCGGAAAAAATCGGAAAAAAATCCGAAAAACAGGCTTGACATTCTTTGGCAAATCCCCTATAATACCCATGTTGCAAGTTATTGGGCTATCGCCAAATGGTAAGGCAACGGACTCTGACTCCGTCATTTCAAGGTTCGAATCCTTGTAGCCCAGTTTGAGAAGCTGTCACTCCGGTCGATGAATCGGCGGTGGACAGCTTTTTTTATCCTACCGCGGTAGGCAGATCATCATGAAGGAGAGAAGAAATGGGTTATGTATTTCCTGGCCGCGTCCGTTTCAGCGAGACGGGTGCAGACGAGAAACTGACGCTTTGGGGGATACTGAATTATTTTCAGGACTGCGCAACCTTTCACAGCGAGGACATTGGGGCGGGCTTTCATTTTCTGGCTGCCCGGGACAGGGTATGGGTGCTCTCGTCCTGGCAGATTTGTGTTGACCGTTACCCCGATGTATGTGAAAATATAGAAGTGGCCACTTATCCCTATGAATTTAAGGGTTTTTTGGGTATGCGCAATTTTACGATGAAGACCCGGAACGGGGAGCTTCTGGCCTGGGCAAACAGTGTGTGGAGTTTTCTTGAGGTATCCACGGGACGCCCTGTCCGGGTCGCGGAGGATATACGCGGCCGTTACGGACTGGACGAAAAGCTGGATATGGATTATGCTTCCCGTAAGGTACCCATGCCTCGGGAGGGTAAGGCGTGTGCGTCCGTAGCGGTGTGCCGGGAGCATCTGGACGGCAACGGCCATGTGAACAATGGTAAGTATGTACAGCTGGCATCGGAGTATCTGCCGGAAGGCTTTGCGGTGAGCCGGCTGCGGGCGGAATATAAGAGGCAGGCCAGGATGGGCGACGTATTGTATCCCCTGGTAGAGCAGGGGGACGGGGTGTGCCGGGTGGCGTTGTGTGACGCAGAGGGAAAACCTTTTGAGATTACGGAATTTATGCAAAAAAGAGGGAGCGAGAGATGATTGAACTGGGAAAGAGACAGAAGCTGGCGGTGGTGAAGCAGGTAGAGTTCGGCGTGTACCTGGCCGAGAGCGAGGAGACCGCCGATGAACGGGTGCTGCTGCCCATTCGGCAGGTGCCGGAGGGCGTCGGGAAGGGGGACCGGCTGGATGTGTTTATCTACAAGGACTCCAGCGACCGCCTGATTGCCACCACCCGGGAGGTGGAACTGGAAGTGGGGCAGGTAGCCCTTTTGAAGGTGGGTCAGGTGGGACGCATCGGGGCATTTTTGAAATGGAACCTGGAAAAAGATCTGCTGCTGCCTTTCAGGGAACAGACCCGGAAAGTGAGCGAGGGAGAGCTGTGTCTGGTAGGCATGTATGTGGATAAAAGCGAGAGACTCTGCGCAACGATGAAGCTGTATCCCTATCTGCGCACGGATTCCCCTTACAAGGCGGGCGATACGGTCAGGGGTCGGGTTTATGATGCGGGCGGCAATTTCGGCGTGTTTCTGGCGGTGGATGATATCTATCAGGCCATGATCCCCAATAAAGAGGCCCAGGCAGGCTATCGGCCCGGCGATGAGGTCATGGTGCGGGTCGTATCGGTGCGGGACGACGGAAAGCTCACGGTGTCTCCCAATCAGAAAGCCTGGCTGCAGATGGATGTGGACGCGGAGAAAATCCTGAAGAAGCTGGAGGAATTTGCCGGGGCTTTGCCCTTTGACGACAGGGTATCGCCGGAAGTCATCAAGCGGGAGTTTGGCATCAGCAAGGCGGCCTTCAAGCGGGCCGCGGGACGATTGAAAAAGCAGCAGAAAATCCGGATTGCGGAGGGCAGGATTACGCTTCTGCAGGAGGAAAAAGAGTGAACATGTCTTTACAGGGCCGATGCGCGGCGGCTGTCTGTGAGCATTTGTTTGCGTGTGGAAAGATAATGTGGAACGGAGGAACAGGTCATGGGGTTTGCCCATCTGCATGTGCATACGGAATACAGTCTGCTGGACGGCTCCAATAAGATCACGGAATATGTGGAGCGGGTGAAGGAACTGGGGATGGACAGCGCGGCCATCACCGACCACGGCGCCATGTACGGTGTGATCGATTTTTATCGGGCGGCGAAGGCGGCCGGTATACGGCCGATCCTGGGCTGCGAGGTATATGTGGCCCCCCGCTCCCTTCACGACAGAGAGACGGGCAGCGATGAGGACCGTTATTATCATCTGGTGCTGCTGGCGGAGAATGATATCGGTTACGGTAATCTGATGAAGATCGTTTCCCGGGGTTTTGTGGAGGGCTACTATTATAAGCCCCGGGTGGATAAGGCGCTTCTGGAGGAATACCATGAAGGACTGATTGCCTTAAGCGCCTGTCTGGCCGGGGAGGTGGCCCGGGATATTACGAAAGGGCTGTACGATGCGGCCCGGGATGCGGCCCTGGAATATGAGAGGATCTTCGGGAAAGGCAATTTTTTCCTGGAGCTTCAGGACCATGGCCTGGCGGACCAGCAGCGGGTGAATCAGGCCCTGGTGCGTATGAGCCGGGAGACGGGGATCGAGCTGGTGTGCACCAATGACGTTCATTATACCCGGGCCGACGATGCGCAGGCTCATGATATCCTGCTCTGCATTCAGACGGGTAAGAAGGTCAGCGACGAGAACCGTATGCGCTATGAAGGAGGCCAGTATTATGTGAAATCTCCAGAAGAGATGGCGGCTCTGTTTCCCTATGCGCCGCAGGCTCTGGAAAACACCCAGAAGATTGCCGAGCGCTGCAGTGTAGAGATCGAATTCGGCGTGACGAAGCTGCCCCGGTATGATGTGCCGGAGGGGTACACCTCCTGGGAGTATCTGCAGAAGCTCTGCCGGGCCGGGCTGGCGAAACGATATGATCCGGTGACGGAGGAGCTCAAGAGCCGTCTGGACTATGAGCTTGAGACGATCCGCCAGATGGGCTATGTGGATTATTTTCTGATCGTATGGGATTTCATTCATTTTGCCCGCACCCAGGACATTATGGTGGGGCCGGGCCGTGGTTCCGCGGCGGGAAGCCTGGTTTCCTATGCTTTGGGTATCACCAGGCTGGACCCCATGCGTTATAGCCTGCTTTTTGAGCGCTTCCTGAACCCGGAACGGGTATCCATGCCCGATATCGACGTGGATTTCTGTTTCGAGCGGCGCCAGGAGGTTATCGATTATGTGGTGCGTAAATACGGCAAGGACCGGGTGGTGCAGATCGTGACCTTCGGTACGCTGGCGGCCCGGGGCGTGATCCGGGACGTGGGCAGGGTGCTGGACCTGCCCTATGCCCAGTGCGATACCATCGCTAAGATGATTCCCAACGATCCGGGAAAAAATGTGACGATCCAGGATGCGCTGAACATCAGTGCGGAATTAAAGAAGCTGTATGAGGGCGACGAGCAGGTCCGTTATCTGATCGACATGGCGCGGCGGCTGGAGGGTCTGCCCCGCCACACGTCCATGCACGCGGCGGGAGTGGTGATCTCCCAGAAAGCGGTGGAGGAGTATGTGCCCCTGTCCAGGGCTTCCGACGGTTCCATCACCACCCAGTTTACCATGACCACACTGGAGGAGCTGGGCCTTCTGAAAATGGATTTCCTGGGGCTGCGCACCCTTACCGTGATCCAGAACGCGGTGCGGATGGCAGAAAAAAAAGCCGGTACGCCCATTGATATGGATGCCATTGACTACAATGATCCCCGGGTGCTGGAGATGATCGGCAAAGGCAACTGCGTGGGCGTGTTCCAGCTGGAGAGCGCCGGCATGAAGTCCTTTATGAAAGAGTTAAAGCCGCGGAGCCTGGAGGATATCATCGCCGGCATCTCCCTGTACCGTCCCGGCCCCATGAGTTTCATCCCCCAGTATATCCGGGGGAAAAACAATCCGGATCTGGTCACCTATGACTGTCCCCAACTGGAGCATATTCTGGAGCCCACTTACGGCTGTATTGTTTATCAGGAGCAGGTCATGCAGATCGTGCGGGAGCTGGGCGGCTATACCATGGGCCGCAGCGACCTGGTGCGGCGGGCCATGTCCAAGAAAAAGGCGTCGGTCATGGCTAAGGAACGGCAGAATTTTGTCTACGGCAACGAAGAGGAAGGGGTGCCCGGCTGTATTCACAATGGTATTTCCGAATCCGTGGCCAACAAGATTTTCGACGAGATGACGGATTTTGCCAGCTATGCTTTTAATAAATCCCATGCGGCGGCTTATGCCGTGGTGGCTCTTCAGACCGCCTGGCTGAAATATTACTATCCTGTAGAATTCATGGCGGCCCTCATGACCTCCTGCGTGGAACACACCGGCAAGGTGTCCGAGTATATCCTGACCTGCCGCCAGATGGGTATCCCGATCCTGCCGCCGGATATCAACCAGAGTGTGGGTGATTTTTCCGTGGAGGGGGATGCCATCCGCTATGGACTTCTGGCCATCAAGGGCATCGGAAAGCCGGTGGAGGAGGCCATCGTGGAGGAACGAAAGCAGCGGGGCCCCTTTAAGTCTCTCAAAGATGTGGCTGTGCGCCTCAGCGGCAAGGAGATCAACAAAAGAACGGTGGAAAATTTCATCAAGGCGGGGGCCTTTGACTCTTTGGGAGGCAGCCGGAGGCAGTTTATGATGGTGTACGCCCAGGTGCTGGATCAGGCTGCCCAGGAGAAGAAAAATTCCCTGACCGGTCAGATGAGCCTGTTTGACTGGCTGGGAGAGGAGGTCAGAGAGTCCTTTGACATCCAGCTACCTCCGGTGGAAGAGTACGACAAGGAGAGCCTGCTGGCCTTTGAAAAGGAGACGCTGGGCATTTACGTCAGCGGCCATCCCCTGGAGGAATACGAGGAGCTGTGGCGGAAAACCATATCGGCCGTGTCCACACAGTTCCTGCCCGACGAGGAGACGGGGCAGCCGTCGATTCCCGACGGTTCCCGACAGATCATCGGCGGCTTGGTGGCGGATAAGACCGTCAAATACACCAGAACCAACAAAGCCATGGCTTTTCTGAATTTAGAGGATCTGGTGGGCTCCGTGGAGGTAGTGGTTTTTCCCCGGGACTATGAGAATTACGGCCCTCTTACGGAAAAAGACGGGAAAATATTTGTCCAGGGCAGGGTGTCGGCGGAGGACGATAAACCCAGCAAGCTGATCTGCGAGAAGATCACCCGTTTTGAGGAGGCGCCCCGGGAGCTGTGGATACAGTTTTCCGACAAGTCCTCCTATGATCGCCGGGTACATGAGTTATATGAAGTGCTGCGCGCTTCTGATGGCCGGGACATGGTGGTGATTTATCTGAAGAAGGAGCGTGCCGTGAAGAGGCTTCCGGCCAGCCGGTCCGTGCTGATTAATGAAGAGCTGCTTGCGCGGCTTGGGGAGCTGTACGGCGAGGAGAATGTCCGTATGGTGGATAAAAAAATGTCCGCGGGCGGCCGTCATGCGGCGAGGTAGCGAAAAATGGCAAAGATTTTATTAAAAAGACAACCGGGAAGAAAGAAGTTTCTGCGGGCCGAGCGGTATATGGCCTTAGGTTTCGGGCTGCTGATTTTGATGGGAGCGGTCCTTTTGTGCCTGCCTGTATCCTCCGCTTCCGGTGCGTTTACCCCTTGGCCAGACGCGCTTTTTACTTCCACGACGTCGGTCTGTGTGACCGGCCTGGTGACGGTGACTACGGCAACCCACTGGAGCCTGTTCGGCAAAGTGGTTATCCTTTGCCTGATCCAGCTGGGAGGGCTGGGTATTGTGGCCTGCGTCACCGGCGTGATGATGGTCTTCGGACAGAGGATATCCCTGGGAGCCCGCAAAAGGATCGCAGACAGCTATAATCTGGACCATATCACCGGCGTGGTGGGGCTGGTGCGGCGGATTGTCAAAGGGACGCTCTGCGTGGAAGCCCTGGGCGCCATTCCCTATGCTTTTGTGTTCATACCGGAATACGGAGTAGCGGGAGGCCTGTTCCGCGCCGTGTTCCATGCGGTGTCGGCTTTCTGCAATGCGGGTATCGACATATTGGGGGAGGACAGTCTGGCGGCTTACGTGTCCAATCCGGTGATGAATATCAATACCATGCTGCTGATCGTGATGGGAGGCATCGGCTTTACGGTATGGTTTGACGTGGCCGGGCAGTGGAAAAAAGGGGGACTGCTCAGGGGGCCGGGGAAATTCTGGAAAGGGCTTGAGCTGCATACCCGGCTTGCGCTCTGTATTACGGCTTTCCTGATTCTTTCCGGAGCTTTGCTCATCCTTATACTTGACTGGAACCACAGCGGAAGTCTGGGTCCGCTCTCCGTGCCGCAGAAGGTCCTGGCGGCGCTGTTTCAGTCGGTGACTTTAAGGACGGCGGGCTTTCAGACGATTCCCCAGCAGAATTTCACCGATGCCTCCGCCTGTGTGTGCCTGGCGCTGATGTTTGTGGGCGGGTCGCCCATGGGTACGGCGGGGGGGATGAAGACAACTACCGTCGGTATTGTGTTTTTGATGACCTGGGCTTATCTTCACGGAAAGGAGCGTCCGGAGGTGTTCGGACGCAGGCTCAGGGACGAGGATACCCGGACGGCTCTGGTGGTGATCTGCTGCGGTTTTGCCGTCGTATTTGCGGGAACGATCCTTCTGGCAGCGACGTCCGATGCTTCTTTTCTTGACGTGTTTTACGAGATTGTGTCGGCGGTGGGCACCGTGGGGCTGACCCGTGGGATCACCGGAAGCCTTGGCACGGCGGCCAAGCTGGTGCTGGCGGCGGTGATGTACGCGGGGCGTCTCGGGCCGATCACGCTGGCCATGGCGGTGACGAGACGGGCAGGGGGGCGGAAAAAGTCTGTGCGGCTGCCGGAGAAGCGGATTCTGATCGGGTGAGCGGGGCTGCCGCCATGGGCGGCGGTTCTTGCCAAGTGACTGTTTCATAAAAATGTGGAGAAAGAAAAATGATTGACAAACAATATGCGGTTCTGGGATTGGGACGGTTTGGAAGCAGTGTGGCGCTGACACTGGCGGATGCAGGGTGCGAGGTGCTGGCCGTGGATTCCGACGAGGAGAAGGTGCAGGAGCTGGCGGATCATGTTACGTATGCCGTGACGGCGGATGTGACGGAGCCGGGGGTTCTGGAATCTTTGAGCGTCAGCAATATCGACATAGCGGTGGTCGGGATTGCCGGCAATATGGAGGACAGTATTCTGGCCACGATCATGACGAAGGAGGCAGGAGCCGGTTATGTGATCGCCAAGGCCATGAGCGAGATTCATGGCACGATACTGGCGAAAGTGGGAGCGGATAAGGTGATCTATCCGGAACGGGACAGCGGCATACGGCTGGCGAAGAATCTGGTGTCGGGAAACTTCATGGAATTTTTCGCACTTTCGGATACCTACAGTATTGTGGAACTCAAAGTGCCCGGGACATGGGTGGGAAAATCGCTTAGAGAACTTGACTTGAGAAAAAATCTCGGAATTAACATGATCGGCGTGATGATGGAGGGGAAGACGGTGGTGAATGTGGACCCGGAAACCCCTCTGGAAAAAAGCTGGACCGCCATTGTGGTTGGAGACAACCGGGATTTGCAGAGACTGTCGCAGTAGAGAGAGCAGGAGCTTGACGCGAGGCGTACCCAGGCGGTATTTGGCAGAAATACCGCCTGGCAACGGAGGGGCCGCAAATGATTACCAGCATAAACAATGCCCGGATCAGGCACATTCAGGTTCTGGCAAAGAAAGCGAAAGTAAGGCGTGAGGAAGGACTGTTCATCGTGGAGGGACCGCGGATGTTTTGCGAATCTCCCCCCGAACGGATAGAGAGAGCCTATCTTTCCGAAAGCTATTACAGGGAGATGGCGGACAGGCATATCCTGGATCAGATCCCCTGGGAACTGGTGGCGGACCGTGTATTCGCCCAGGCGGCGGAGACGGTGCACTCTCAGGGGGTGCTCTGTGTTGTGCGCCGTGCGGATTACGGGCTGGAGTCGCTTTTGCAAAAAGCCGACCCGCTGCTGCTGCTTCTGGAGGATCTGCAGGACCCCGGTAATGTGGGTACGATCTTCCGCACGGCGGAGGGAGCCGGCGTGGACGGGATTATCCTGACGAAAAATTGCGTGGATATCTACAATCCCAAGACCATCCGCTCCACCATGGGCTCCGTCTATCGGATGCCCTTTGTGTGCCTCACGGATGAGAAAATTTCTCCTGTTCTGGATTCCTTAAAGGAGAAAGGCGTGGCCACTTGCGCGGCCCACCTGCAGGGACGCTGCCTCTATGACCGGGAGAACTATACGGGGGGGACGGCTTTTCTGATCGGCAATGAGGGAAACGGCCTCTCGGAAGAGCTTTCCGCGGCGGCGGACAAGAAGGTGCGGATTCCCATGGAAGGCCGTCTGGAATCCCTGAATGCCGGTGTGGCAGCGGCTATTCTGATGTATGAGGCACACCGACAGCGCTGCAGGGCGAAGGGACTGTAAGATCCACTGTGACAGCCTGGCTTGATTCCTTCATAATTTTTCAGATTTTTAGCATTGGATTGTCATGGGCGAGAGGGTAAAGTAAATGTAGAGCGACAGGCCGGGTATGTTACGGGGACTGCCGCAAATATGTTTCATGTAAGGAGGATGGATATGAAAAGGATGGCAGCAGCGCTTGCTTTGTGCCTGGCCGTGGCGATGGTCGGCGGATGCGGCAGCGGTCAGAGTCAGACAGCGGTTTCTGTGGAATCCGTGGCCAATATTACCGGAATGGGCAATGTGGGCATTACAGATAAATTCAGTGGTCTGGTAGTCTCCCAGGAGGAGGTCAAGATCCAGAAAAATGCGGATATGACGGTGAAGGAGCTGAAGGTCAGCGCCGGAGACGAGGTGAAGAAGGGGGATGTGCTCTTTACCTATGATACGGATGAACTATCCATCAATCTGGAAAAGCAGAAGCTGGAACTGGAACAGCTCAACAATACCATAAAGTCAAAGGAGCAGGAGAAAAAGGAGCTGGAGAAAGAAAAGGCGAAAGCCCCTTCCAGCGCCAAACTGGAATACACGATAGAGATCCAGACGGCGGAAGCAGAGATCCACGAGGCGGAGTACAGCGTCAAGGAGAAAGAGGCCGAGATTAAGAAAACAGAAAAGTCTCTGAAAGATTCCGGTGTGACCAGCCCCATTGACGGGCGGGTAAAAAATGTGCAGAAGGAAGACAATTCTTCAGAAGGAAGCATGGATATGGGCGGTTCTGAAGAGGGCGCCGACGCGTATATCACTTTGATGAAATCCGGTTCTTACCAGGTGAAAGGGACCGTGAACGAGATGAGCGCCCAGGTTCTTCAGGAGGGAACGCCGCTGCTGATTCGTTCCCGTATCGATGCGGCTCAGACCTGGACGGGTTCCCTGGAACGTATCGACTTTGAGAATACGGTGCAGAACAATAATGATATGCATGGCAGCAGCGACGAGATGACCACTTCCACGAAATATCCTTTTTATGTGGCCCTGGATACGCAGGAGGGCCTGATGCTGGGACAGCACGTGTATATTGAGACGGATACGGGCGACGGCGAGGGAGAAGGGGAGCCGGCCATGAAGCTTCCTTCCTATTATATAGTGGATGCGGATAGCGACGCCTATGTGTGGGCGGAAGGTTCCGGCAGCAAGTTGGAAAAGAGAAAAGTGACCCTGGGAGAATACGACGCGGAGACGGAGATGTATGCGGTCCTTGACGGTCTGACTGTGGACGACTATATCGCGTTCCCGTCGGAAGAGTGCGTAAACGGCGCGCCCACAGAGCATTATGATCCCAACAGCGGTGAAGAGAACCCGGCCGGAAATGAAGGCGGCGCGGGTATGACCGGCGGCATGGATGAAGGCGGCGCGGGTATGACCGGCGGTATGGATGAAGGCGGCGCGGATATGACGGACGGCATGGATGAAGGCGGCGCGGATATGACGGACGGTATGGACGAAGGCGGCGCGGATATGACGGACGGCATGGATGAAGGCGATACGTATCCGGCTGATGACGTCGACATGGGTGAAAGTGATGTAGATATGGGCGGTACGGAGATAGACGGTATGGTCGCGGGCAGCGGTATCTTCATGGGGGAGGAATAGTGCATATGATTCTGGAACTAAAGGACGTGTATAAAGAGTATACCCGCGGAAAGATGGCCGTGCCCGTCCTGAAAGATATATCGATGCAGGTGGAGGACGGTTCCTATATCGCGATTATGGGCCCCTCCGGTTCCGGCAAGACGACGCTGATGAATCTGATCGGCTGCCTGGATGTGCCTACATCCGGGCAGGTGTTGATCGACGGAGTGGATATTTCCACACAGAATGACGATCAGATGGCAAAGCTGCGCAACACCTTTATCGGTTTTGTGTTTCAGCATTTTCATCTTCTGCAGGAGATGGACGCGCTGGAAAATGTGGCGCTGCCCCTCTTGTACGCCGGCGTATCAGTTAAAGAGAGACGCGCCAGGGCGGAGGAGGCGCTTAAGAAAGTGGGGCTGGAAGACCGTCTCCACTTTAAGCCCAGCCAGCTGTCCGGCGGCCAGTGTCAGCGTGTGGCCATAGCCAGGGCGATGGTGACGGGCCCCAGGCTTTTGCTGGCCGACGAGCCTACCGGCGCGCTGGATACGGCTTCCGGCGAGCAGGTCATGGAGATTTTTTCTCAATTGAATGAACAGGGCATGACTATCGTCATGATCACCCACGAACCGTCCATAGCGGCCAGCGCGAAACAGATTTATCATATCCGGGACGGAGAGATTCAGACCGGCGGACAGAAGCCGTCCGGCAGACAGAATCCGTCTGACGGACAGAATCCATCCGGCGGACAGAAGTCGTCCGACGGGCAGCCCGACGAAGAGCGAGAAGAGGTTGAGTGAAAATGAAGGGTAATAAAATAAGTATGATCAGGAAAGTGATTGCCCTGGTTCTGGCAGCAGCCATTTTGGCGGGGGCTGTGATAGGAGGCGTTTACTGGAGGAAAAACAGCGGAGGCGCGGTCAACGTCTACGCCATGGACAATCTCGGCTCTACAGGTTGGGGCGAGGAGAGCAGTACGAGCTATGGCAATGTCACGACGGATAAGATGCAGAACGTGTTCCTGTCGGATACGCAGATCGTGACAAAGGTCTGCGTGACAGAAGGGCAGGAAGTGAAAACAGGAGATACCATTCTGGAATATGATACCACGCTGACGGATCTGGATCTGACGAAAAAAGAGCTTGAGATCCAGAAAATGAAAATCGAGAAAGAGGATATGGAAAAGCAGGTGCGGACAAGGAAGCGGTCCGAGGGAGGGACGCCCTCCATCGACCGTCCCAGCGCGCCTCCGGAAGAAAATGCCGGTAAGCCGGGCATTTTTGCCATGTCGTCGCTGCCGCTGGGATCGCGGATTCCGACGGAATCGGATGTGACCCCCGTTGTACCGGCAGAGCCGGAGGAGCCGGAGGAGCCGACGAAGGATAAAAAAGTGAAGACCTACAGGGTGATCGACGGAAAAGGGACGAAGAAATCTCCTCTGTTCGTGATTCTGGCCGCGGACTACAGCATCAACACGGAGATGCTGGACGAACTTCTGCTGAAGAAGGGACAGAACTGGCTGATTTTTCTTACCACCGAAGGCGACCGGACGGATGGGGCCGTGCTCTCCCGCAGCGGGCTGATCTGTAAAAAGGAGGATAACGGCAGCTATTCTTTTAGCTTTTTTGAAGCGTCGGCGTATCCGCTGCCGGATATGGACGATGATTCTCTGGATGAACCGGGGACTCCCGAGTGGGAAGGCGGCGACGACGGATGGGGCGGCGGCGGTTCTTATGAGGATACCCGGCTGACGGCGGAAGAGATTGCCGAATTAAAGGAAAAGATCCGCGACACGGATCTGGATATCCGCATGGCTGAGGTTGAACTCAAGAAGATGAAAAAGGAAAAGGATAACGGTAAGGTGGTGAGCACGGTGGACGGAAAGGTTTCTTCCGTGCTGGATCTGGATACGGCCAAGCAGGAGGGATCGCCCGTCGTGAAAATTGCCGGCGGCGGCGGATATTTCATTCGCTGTTCCGTCAGCGAACTGGAACTGGATAAGATTGCCATAGGGCAGACCGTGACGGTGAACGCCATGGAGAGCGGCGGAACTTACACAGGGAAAATCACGGAGATCGGCGATACGCCCACCACTTCCTATGATTATTACGGCGGAAATACCAACGTTTCCTATTATCCCTTCGTGGTGTCGGTGGACGTGGATGCCGATATGCAGGAGTATGAGTATGTCTCCGTGGTGCGTTCCGACGACGCCGTGCAGGAAAATACGGGCGACGACTTTTATCTGGAGAATATGTTTATTCTCTCTGAGGGAAATAAACGGTTTGTCTATGTCCGGGGCGAGGACGGCCGTCTGGAGAAACGGCAGATTTCCGTCGGCAATATGCAGTGGAATTCGACCAAAATTCTTGGCGGGCTGACCATGGACGACTGGATCGCTTTTCCCTATGGAAAATCCGTGAAAGACGGAGCCCGCACGGTAGAAGGCAGTCTCAGTGATCTGTACAATTATTAAGGAGGCAGGGCGGCATGTTAGAAAACATTAAATTATCCTTCCATGGTATTTGGAGCCATAAGATGCGTTCTGTGTTGACCATGCTGGGTATTATTATCGGTATTGCGGCCATTATCGCCATTGTCTCTACGATCAAGGGAAACAGTGAGATGATCAAATCCAGCCTGATCGGCGCCAACACCAATGTGGTCACGGTGACATTGTATCAGGGAGAGTGGACGTATGATATGACATGGAACGGCAACCCGGAGGGTATCCTTCCTATTGAGCAGGAGACCGTTGAAGCGCTGGAGCAGTTGGACGGGGTGGAAAAAGTGTCTCTGTATAACAGCAGGGAAAACAGTGACAGTACCGTATATTATCAGAATACCAGTTTTACAGGAGGAGTGTACGGCATTGACCAGTCCTATTTCGGACTCTATGGCTATAAACTTAACTGCGGGCGGACGTTCATTGATTCGGACTATGAGAATCCCAGGAAAGTGGCCATTTTGGACGCCACGGCGGCTGATTCGATCTTTCCAGGCAAGAGTCCCATAGGGGAAGTGCTGGAGATCAGCGGCGAGCCCTTTACTGTGGTAGGCGTGGTGAGCCAGAATACGACCACGGCTCCCAATATCAACAGTGTGCAGGATTACCAGCTGTATATGGGCAACACCAACGGCAAGCTGTTTCTCACGGATAAAATATGGCCCATGGTATTTCGGTTTGATGAAGTGCAGAGCGCGGCGGTCAAGGCAGTGAATACCGACGCCATGACCACGGCGGGCAAGAAGGTGGAAGACGCCCTCAATGAAAAAATGAACCTCAGCGCCGAGACGGACTACATTTTTAAGAGTCAGGATCTTATGGAACAGGCCAAAAAGCTTCAGGATATGAGTAATGCCACCAATCAGCAGCTGATCTGGATTGCCGGTATATCCCTTCTGGTCGGCGGTATCGGCGTTATGAATATCATGCTGGTGACCGTGACCGAGCGTACCCAGGAGATCGGTCTGAAAAAGGCCATCGGAGCCCGTAAACGGCGTATTCTGGGCCAGTTCCTGACAGAGGCGGCGGTGCTGACCAGCCTGGGGGGGATACTGGGCGTGATTTTCGGCGTCATAGCGGCCAATGTGCTGTCCCGGATCATGGGGATACCCACGGGTATCAGCGTTCCGGCCATGCTGATCGCCGTGGCGTTCTCTGTCTGCATCGGTTTGATTTTTGGTTATCTGCCGGCCCGCAAGGCGGCGAATCTGAATCCGATCGACGCCCTTCGAAGTGAGTAAAGCGGGAAATAAAAGTAACCGTTCACAACATTTCTATTTGCGTAACCGTTCAGACAGGCTGAACGGTTACCTGTTTGTCAATAATAGAAAAAAGCTGCTTGATGGAATTATCCGTCGGGCAGCTTTTTTCTGTGGATTTCCGGGCAGGGCGAACAGCTACAGAGGTCAGGTATTCTGCCTGTTCTGCGACTGCTTTTGGAAATAAGCAGGTATACAAGTCCCACATTTTCCCCGATTTTTGGAAAAAATTGTCGACATAATCGTGTTGACAAAATTAATTAACTCTGATAGAATGCAATCGTAACAACTTGTAACAAAGTTGTAATAAATTAAACAAAAAATGTAATCAGGAGGAACGCATGTATCGCAAAGTGAAGACAGCGATGGCCGTTTTCGGGTGTGTGACCGCAGCGATTGTTCTGTTCACCCACTCGGTATCTGCTTCCGAGGTCGGTGGGAGTATAAGTCCTCTCATAGCGGAAGAGAACACAGGATCTTCCACAGGGGAAGAGAGCACAAGCCCTCCCGCGGCGGAAGAGAACCAAAATCCCGGCGCGGACGGTACCCAACCCGATTCCGGTACAGGAGAGAGCGGCGTAAGCTCCGGTACTGAGGAAAAAACCACAGTTTCCGGCACTGAGGAGAAAACCACAGGTTCCGGTACTGAGGAGAAGACTTCGAGCTCCCGTACGGCGGAGGAGCTGATCGACGATGAAGTGGATTGGAGCCAGATGGCTGCCGCCAACGTGAAGAATTGCGTCAACATTCGAAAGAAAGCTTCCACAAAATCCAAAATCGTGGGCGTCCTGCAAAAAGGGCATGCCGTGAAGGTGGTGGGAACCAAGGGGAGCTGGACCAAGATCACTTCGGGAAAAATCAAGGGCTACATAAAGAGTAAGTATCTGGTATTCGGAAAGAAAGCCAGAAAGAAATATCTGAAAAACGTGGAAGTAACCGGTACCGTTACCGCGAAATCACTGGCAATCAGGAAGAAAGCTTCAAAAAAAGCGGGCAAGTTGGGAACAAAGAAAAAAGGCAGCCAATTGACGATTATCAGTCTGGAAGACGGGTGGTATAAAGTCAAATATAAAAAGAAAAAAGGCTATGTGGCTGCGAAAAATATCGACTTTGACGGGCTTCAGGGCGCGGTTACGCTGAAAGCATACGAGAAGAGCCAGGCAGAAGCTATTGGCTGTTCGTCAGGGGAGCTGGATATGCTGGCGGCAATCATTGAGTGCGAGGCCGGAGGCGAAAAGCGCGTGGGAAAAGTCGCCGTGGGAGCGGTGGTTTTAAACCGTGTGAAAAGCAAAAGATTTCCCGGCACCATAGCTAAGGTCATCAAGCAGAGAGGACAGTTTTCACCGGTGGGGAGTGGTAAATTTGCCAGAGTGCTCTCCAGGGGAGCGAGAAAGGATTGCTATGAAGCGGCCCGGGCCGCGCTGAACGGGGAGAATCCCGTGGGTAACGCGTTATTTTTCAGTGCGGGAAGAGGACGGGGACAGCAGATTGGCAATCAGCATTTTTATTAAGAGGCAGGGAGTATTTTTGCATAGAGGATGTCGCATGGAAGATGTGGCATCCTTTTTTTCGTATGATCCCCAGGCTTATTAATTTTTGTGAAGGCGCCGGCATGTTACTTGTGCGGAAAAAGGATTACCGATATAATAGAAAAGGGAAAAACGGTCTGCCGTCGCGGGGCAGAGCCGTTTTTCCCTATAATCTGAGGAAAGCTGAGGGAGAGAACTATGCTGGAAGTGCAGGGGCTGACGAAACGGTATGGGAAGCTGAAGGCGGCGGATGAGGTGTCCTTTGTTATACCGGACGGCACGATTACAGTGCTTTTGGGACCCAATGGGGCCGGGAAAAGCACGGTGCTGAAATCTATTGTGGGATTTTTGAAATATGAGGGTCGGATACGGGTAGACGGTTTCGAGAACAAAAGTCTGGAAGCGAAGCGGCTGCTGGGCTATATTCCGGAGCTGCCCTCTTTCTATCCAAATCTGACTGTGGCGGAGCATATGGAATTTGTGGCCAGGGCATATAAGCTGAAAGATTATCATGACCACGGGGAGGAACTGCTGGAACGGATGGATATGGCAGACAAAAAGAAGAAATTCGGGGATGAACTTTCGAAGGGAATGCAGCAGAAGCTCAGTATCTGCTGCGGCCTTCTGACAAGACCACGGATTATTCTGGTGGATGAACCGATGATCGGCCTGGACCCGAAGGCCATCAAGGAGCTGAAAACCATTTTTATGGAGAAGCGGGAGGAGGGGTGTTCCCTGTTGATCAGTACGCATCTGCTGGACAGTGTGGATACACTGTGGGATCAGACAGTCATCATGCAGAGCGGCCGGGTAAGGGCCTGCGTGCGCCGGGAGGAGCTGACCGGTCAGGGCGAGACGCTGGAGGATCTGTTTTTTTCTATTACCGAGGGGGAGGAAGATTCCCGCCGAAGAGAGGAGTAGAGAATGGTACGGTTATTTTTCTATTATATCAGCCATACGTTTGTCAACTCGATTCGCAAGCTGTTTCGGACGTGGGTGGTCATTCTGGTGGGATGCATCCTTTTTTTGGGTTTTGCCTGTGGGTTCGGCGCGTCTTTTTTGGCGGAGCGTCTGGACGGAAATGCCGAGAATGCTTCGGTGGCCGAGGAATCGGAAGAGGATTACGGGGAAGAAGACGAAGCGGATTTTGATATGAGCGCGCCCATTGAGGGCCTTGATATCACCGGCATGGAAATCCTGGAGATTGCGGTGGGACTGATCATTCTGCTGGTCTGGGTCTTTGAGTTGAATGCCAGCGATAAGAGTAGCGCCTCCATGTTTCTGATGCCTGACGTGCACTTTTTGTTTGCGGCGCCCATACATCCTCAGACAGTGCTTCTGTTTCGGGTAATCATGCAGATGGGACTGTCTCTGGTGGGGAGTATGTATCTGCTGTTTCAGATACCGAATCTGCTGAATATGGGCCTGTCCCTGGGGGCGGTCTTTGTGCTGTTTGCGGGGTGGGTACTTCTGTCTGTCCAGGGGAAACTGATCGCGGTGTTTCGTTATGTGTTTACTTCAGTCCATCCGTCCTTTCGGAAATGGGTATATTATCTGATAGGAGGTTTTGTGCTGGCTTTGGCGGCGGTGTTCCGCTGGGTAATGGCGGCGGGAAATCTCAGTGTGGGACAGACGGCGGCCAGGCTGTTTACCGGGGAGGCTTCCCGGTGGGTACCGGTCTGGGGCTGGCTCAAAGGCTTTGTATTCTATGGGGTGGAGGGGAAGCCGGCGCAGGCAGCTGCCTGTTTTATGGGCGTGCTCCTGACAATCGCCGCATTTACCTGGCTGGTATGGCGGATTCGGGCGGATTTCTACGAGGGGGCCATGCAGGTGGCCGCTGAGCGGGAGGAGAAGCTGGCGGATACCAGAGAGGGCAGAAAGACAGCCAAAAAGCACAGGGTAAAAGGGCAAAACCATATGCTGGCGGATAAAGTACGTCTGTCTGACGGGGCGGATGTCACTAAACAGCCGGACGGGTATACCTTTGACCGGGGATGGGGCGCCAGTGTGTTTTTTCACCGTCCCATGTACATACGGCGGCATTCGCCTCTCTGGGGGCTGGCGAACGGTACTATGGGGATGGTGTGGACGGTCTGCGTCTGCTATGCGGTTATTTGTCTTTATTTTCTCAAAGAAAGGGACTTTACACTGCTGGGCGTGTTGTTGCTGGGCATCTTGTTTTTCAAAAGTTACGGGAATCCGGTGGCCCAGGAGACGGAGGTGAATTTCATTTTCCTGACGCCGGAGAGCCCTTTTAAGAAACTGGGAGCGGCCTGGCTGGCTGGTGTGGCCGGAACGGCCATAGATCTTGGGCCGGTGATGGTGTTTGCAGGCGTGCTGCTTAGCCGGCCCTGGTACATGGCCGTTTTGTGGTATGTCTGCCTGCTGACTTTCGATACGCTTTGCTCTGCCTCGGGCCTTTTTGCGGAATTTGTCCTGCCGGATTTTATAAATCCGGTGGTGAAAGGGCTGCTGGAATTTATGGTGAAAGGGCTGGCGGCGGGAGCTATCGTAATTTTGGGCATTGCATTGTGCGTGCTGGTGTCGGCGCCGGTGGGGCTGGCAGTGTCCGCGGCGGCAGCTGCTGCGGTGAGCTTTTGTCTGTTTCTCGGGGCTTTGCTGGGGGCAGGCGGGAGGTTCTGAGGGCGGCGGTCTTTGTTTCTAAAGCGGCGTTTACGGTCATATGTATGTATAGAATCGTAACGGTTCAGCTTGTCTGAGCGGTTGCATAGAAATGGAATCAGTAGAAGGCCTGGATGCCATTGCGGAAACGGAGAAAAGTGCATGCGGAATTTTTTGTCGATTCTTGGAATTTTTTTGTTGGCGCCGATTTTGCTGACTTTGGCGGTGAATGGATACGGGGCGCTTTCCATGCAGAAAGACCTGTCGCGGGAAGAGTATCTGCCGCAGCTTCTGTACAGAGACATACCGGTTACTTATGAGGCGGAGGCTTTGAAGGCTCAGGCTGTTCTGGAGAGGAGCAGCCTGTTTTTTTACAGCGGGGCCCAGTGGCGGGAGGTTCTGGCGGATTGTGTGAAGATCAGCAGAACGAAGGAATTCCAGGAGGTGAAGAATACACTGGCGCGGGCGGCGGCGGAGACGGAAGGAGTGCTGCTTGTGAAAAACGGGCAGACGGTGCGGGGCATCAGCCATCGGATCAGCGCCGGGAAGACCAGAAACGGGGCGGAGGTGACGGAGCTTCCCGGCTATGAGGAACTGGTATCGGTGGAAAGCGGCAAAGATACGGTGGCGGACGGGTTCTGGCAGACGTTCGTTTTTAATGAAAAGAAACTTATGGAGACCTGGCAGACGGGCGGGGACTCGCTGGTGCTGGAAGTGGTGGCTCAGGATTCAGTAGGGTATGTCACAGAGGTATGTATCGGCGACACAGTGATGGGCGGAGAGGCTTTTCGGGAAGCGCTGGGGTTGTCGTCGGCATGCTTTACCGTTGAAAAAAAGGGCGGACAGGTCGTGTTTACCTGTCGGGGATGGGGGCACGGGCTGGGGATGAGTCAGTATGGGGCCAGCCAGATGGCTCTCGGCGGGGCCGATTACATAGAAATTTTACAATATTATTTTCCCAATTACGAAATTATCAAAAAGTAATGTGTATAACTTGTCTCAATCTGGCAATGCTATCTGTGAAAGCAATAGACAAGATTGAGGTGAAAAAAATGAAAAAGGAAAAAACGATTCGCCTTGCCATAGGCGGCCTACTACTGACTGCTGTTCTGGTTTCCGGTATTACGGTGGCACAGATTGACAGGAAACAGTCAGCCCGGACAGAAGAAAACGCACATACCGAGACGGCAAAAGCCGTTCAGAAGAGTACAGATTCCACAGAAGGTGCGAAATCTACCCAGGAGACAGCCGGTAATGTGACCGGTCAGGATACCCAGACAGCTCAGACTGACGTAAGCGTCAGCGCCCAGTCCGACGAGGTGGAAGCTGTGGCCGATGAAGTGGAAGCAGAGATTCCCGAGACGACGGAGACGGGAGCCGAAGCAGAGGAGACAAAAGAGACCTCAGCCCCCGTGCAGGCGGCGGTGGGAAATTTTACGGAAGAGAGCGTACTTGACTGGCCGGTGGAGGGCAGTGTAGCCATGGATTACAGTATGGATACGACCACGTATTTCCAGACGCTGAACGTCTACAAATGCAATCCCGCGATGATCATCAGCGCCCATGTGGGCGATCCGGTACAGGCAGCCGCCGACGGTACAGTGTCGTCGATTAAGATGAATGAGGAGACGGGAAATACCGTGACCGTTGATATGGGCAACGGATATGAGGCGACCTATGGCCAGATGGGGAATCTGGCGGTGAAAGAGGGCGACGCCGTCACCCGTGACACCGTTCTGGGATACATTGAGAAGACGACCAAATATTATACGAAAGAGGGCGATAACCTGTATTTCGCCGTGACAAAGGACGGAAAACCCGTAGATCCGGTTCAGTACATGGAAACGGACGGGGAATAACAGATAACGATTTTCCATGGATTTTTGCCTGAAACAGTGAAAGCATGGAACGGTTTCCTTGCACAAAACGGAAAAAAAAGAGTATACTATGGTATAAAGCAAACCGTTCAGCTCAGAAGGGATTGAGCGGTTACGTATAAAGTAATGCAGAATGGAAAGTGCCATATTGAAAGCTCGCAATCGAAGATTCTTACAGGAGAAGTTTGTAACCGTGTGGCTACCCGGACGGTTACAGGAATTCAATATGGGTGATGTACCATTTTCTTTGTCGATTGCTTTATCATAAATGGGCCGGGCGGAGCCTGATTCCGCCAGGCCTTTACATAGACGGGATGCAAAAGATGAGTAAAAATTATACGTATATGGTGGAGTGCAGCGATCACACATACTATACGGGCTGGACCAATGACCTGGAAAAGAGGATACGCGCCCACAATGCAGGCAGGGGGGCCAAATATACGAAGCCCCGCCGCCCGGTGCGGCTGGTGTATTTTGAAGTATTTGGCACAAAGGAAGAGGCTATGCGGCGGGAATGGGAAATCAAGCAGATGAGCAGGCGCGAAAAGGAGCGCCTGCTGGTCTGAACGGCTATCAGGATTCCACTATTTTTAGTGGGATTTTTTTTGTAAAGAATTGCATATCAAATATATTTTTTATATAATTTTCTTGTACGTACAGGGGGTAAATTGCCCCGATAACAGCAAAACGGAAACGGTGTTTTACTGTCAGGCAGGCGTCCGGATACAGAAAAACATATAATAGTAAATAGCAGTGTCGGAGTGTCAGAATGGATGGGTATGTGTTATGAAAGAAAAGCCAAATAAACACAAAAAGCAGGGGATCTCTTATTTGTTTCTCTCTATCTTACTGGTCTTTTGCGTTTTGGGGGCCATTGTGTATACAATATCCCGTGAAATATCTCAAAAAATGTCGGAAGCCGCTATCCAAAATGTGAGCGAGAGTCTGAATCTGCTTCAGTGTACCATTGAAGCGATCCTGCACAGTGAGATAGAATTTCAAACGCTGATTGCTCAGGAGCTTGCCGGACAGGAGGACCCGGAAGAATTCATCCGATCTTATGAGAAAAACCGGATGATGTCGAGGGTATCTCTGATCCTCTCAGGAAAGACGGAGGGACTGTCCAGCAACGGGGAAATTTTTACGGAAGAAGAGCTGGATTTTTCGGCGGGCAGAACGGTGGAGGGGCTGCCGGTCTCCCAGTCCTATGTGAATTATATGGGGGCGTGGGCGTATACGATTAAATGCCCTATTGAGCGGGCCGGGCAGGAGATCGGGACTCTTTATGCCGAATATCTGTACGACGCGATCGATGAATTCCTTCCCAACGGGTTTTATAATAAACAGGCAACGCTGTATATCATGGATGCCGGGAGCACGCGGTTTGTATTAAAGCCTAAAGGAATGGGGCAGAGAGACGCCGGACATTTGAATCTGGCCGATTTCTATCAGGTGAACGATATTCGGGACACAGGGATTATGGCTGAAATAGCCCAGTGCCTGGAAAGCGGGAAGAATGTTCTGTATTATCATGATATTTTAGACGAAGAGGCGCTTAATTATGTGTGGCCGGTAAATGGCGGAACCGTTTTTCTGGTAGGCTATGTGCCCGTGGCGGCTATCCAGCGGGAGGGACAGATTGTCAACCAAAATATATTGTTCGTTGTATTCTCTATGCTAGCGGCATTTTTCCTGTGCATTCTCCTGTACTATTTTAGCTGGAGGCAGCAGGAAAAAATTCGGAAAGAAAGGGAGAGGGAGAGGAACATCCACAGCCAGCAGCTGGCTGAGGCGTTACGGGCCGCCCAGGTCGCAAGTGAATCAAAAACCATGTTTCTGTCCAATATGTCCCATGATATCCGTACGCCCATGAACGCGGTACTCGGGTTTGCCACCCTTTTGGCTGCGGATGCGGAGAATCCGGATAAAGTGAGGGAATATACCGGCAAAATCATGGCGTCCGGGCAGCATCTCCTTAGTTTGATTAATGATATTCTGGACGTTTCCAAGATCGAGAGCGGTAAGGTCATACTTAATTATGAGAAATTTTCTCTTTCGGAAGTGATTGCGTCTGTGGAAGCGATTATCCAGCCTATGGCTCAGACCAGGAAGCAGGAATTCCATCTGGAGAGAACAGATATCCGGCATGACTGGCTGATCGGGGACGAGACACGGATCAATCAGATTTTGATCAATTTGCTGTCCAATGCCGTAAAATATACGCCGGAGGGAGGCCGGATCTGGCTGCGTATGATCGGCCTTAAGCAGCGTTCCAGCCAGTACGAGCATATACGGATCGAGGTGGAGGATAACGGCTATGGTATGACGCCGGAATATCTGGAAAAGATTTTTGACGCTTTTACCAGAGCGGAGAACAGCACGACCAACAAAGTGCAGGGTACCGGACTGGGCATGGCGATTACGAAAAGTATTGTGGAACTCATGGGCGGCGCCATTGAGGTGTTCAGTGAGGTAGATAAGGGAACCCTTTTCCGGGTAGATGTGGAGCTGCGGATTATGGAGGGGCAGGAGGCGCCGGAGGCCGGGGAGAGCGGTCCGGAGCCCGAAGAGGACGGCAGCCTGGAGGGCCTGCATTTTCTGGCTGCAGAGGATAATGAGATCAATGCAGAAATCCTGGAGGAGCTTTTGGAGATCGATGGGGCGTCCTGCATGGTGGTGGAGAACGGCCGTCTGGCGGTAGAGTGTTTCCAACAGGCTGCGGAGGGTGAATTTGACGCTATTTTGATGGATGTTCAGATGCCGGTGATGAACGGCCATGACGCTGCCAGAGCGATCCGCGCCCTGGACAGGGCCGACGCGGGGAGCGTGCCGATCATTGCCATGACGGCGAACGCCTTTTCCGAGGATGAGAAGGCGGCGCTGGCCGCCGGCATGGATGCCCATGTGCCTAAGCCCCTGGATATGCGGATCTTAAAAAGGGTTGTCAGACAATATGTAAAAAGAAAGGATTGATCATGAAAAGACCGGTAAAAAAAAGACTTCTGGGATGTATGGCTGTATGCCTGACAGCGTTTCTTGTGCTGTCGATTCCCGGCTGCAAAGGTGAAGAGTCCCCCCACAACCTGATTTCCCGGACCGAGGAGAATGAGCGGGTAGTCAGTATGTTCAGCCCCATGGAGAAGAGCGGCGAGAACGCTAAAAATGTGGCCAGGAGCGCATCGGATCTGACGATCATGATGGCGGAGGAAGAGCTGGGCGTAACGGTGACTTATCAGACCTATACGGCGGAAAACTATCAGGAAAAATCCTATGATGACGTCGCTCTTGAGCGGGCCCGCAATGATATGGATGATCTCTACCTTCTGAATCCGGATACGCTTCTGGCTCTGGGCGCAGAGGGAAAACTGGCGGATCTTTCCGGGCTGGACAGCGCCAAAAATCTGCGGGAGATTATTCGGACCGCCAACACAGTGAACGGAAAACTGATAGCGATCCCTCAGGAAGTGGTGGCGTATGGCCTGTTTGTTAACGTGGATTTATTTAAGCAATACGATCTTAAGATGCCGGAGACTCCGGAGGAATTTCTGGAGTGCTGCCGCGTGTTCAAGGAAAACGGGATCGAGACGCCCATCGGCGCCAATCGCTGGTGGCTGGAAACCTTTGTCTTTGCCCAGGCTTATGCGGATCTGTACAACGGCGGCAGCACAGAGGCGGAGATTGCGGCCCTCAACAGCGGGGAGGCCAAATACAGCGATTATATGCGTCCCGGTTTTACATTTCTTCAGGAACTTATTGAACGCGGCTATATTGACGCCGGGAAAGCCCGCGTGAGTGAGGCGATAGAGGCGGAAGGGCCGGACTTCCTGGCGGGAAAGACTCCTATCGTCATGGCCTATTGGGGGGCGGCGAACACAGAGACTGCCTACGGAAAAACGGATTTTGAGATGCAGGTTATCGGATTTCCCAGCAGCCGGGGACAGATGCCGGTGATGCCCATGATCGGATTTGGCGTCGGCATAGATGCGGAACACAAAGAGGACGCCCTGCGTGTGCTGGATATTATGACCTCCGACGAGGCGCTTCAAGTATATTCGGAGAAAAACCGCGTCATTTCTCCGTCCAAAAATGTGAAAGTGGATTGCGTTCCCGCTCTCCGGCCTCTCAATGACAGGATTGAGGAGGGCGTCTATGTCCTTGGCTCCAATGCGGGGATGAAGATGGAGCAATGGGGCAATACCTGTCAGGTTGTGCGGCAGCTGCTGGACGGCGCCACGGTGGATGAGTGCATGGCGGCTTTTGACGAGCTTCAGGCGGAAACCCTGAGTGAAAAGCCCGTCGAATAGTTTTTTTTCCTCTCGCATACAGGCATACCTGTTCTGTAGATGAAAAATATCCCCACGGAAATCGGGTGAAAATGCAAAAGCATGCTGCCGGCCGCTTTTATGCATACGGCGGCGCAAGAACCGGATTCCTGCGGGGATATTTTATACGGCATCGGAAAAACAGCCCTGACGGCCTCCCGATGAATATTTTACAGCTTGATATTCTTGAACAGTGATCCCAGCGAGGTAGTCAGCGCCTCGGATTTGGGCAACTCATAACTTTCCTCCTCAACGGCCTGGGCCGGCGTTTCAGCCAAGGCTTTCATACTCAGACTGATCTTGCCGTCTTTGATGGCGGTAACTTTTACCTTTACCTTGTCGCCCACACTTAAAACGGCGTCGGGGGATTTGATCCTTTTTTCGCTGATCTGGGACACATGTACCATGCCAGAGAGGCCGTCGCCCATATTGACGAAAGCGCCGTAAGGCTTGATGGTCTCTACCGTACCCTCGGTGACAAAGCCCACCTGTACGTTGGAGATCTTTCTTTTGCGCTCCTCGTCGCGGGCGGCCCGCAGAACTTCTCTGGCGGACAGGATGAGCCGCTTCTTATCGCGCTCTATGTCGTGGACCTGTACCTGAATGGTTTTATTCAGATAATCTTCCAGATTTTCAACGTAGTTTAGGGAGAGCTTGGAAGCGGGGATGAATCCGCGGACGCCTTCCACATAGGCGATGACGCCGGCTTTCACGACGCCTTTCACGACCACGTCCAGAACCGTCTTGTCTTCTTTCAGCTGTTCCAGCTTATCCCAGGCCATCACGTCGTTGGCCAGCACGCGGGACAGAAGGATGTGGCCGTGGCCGTCGTCCTTTTTGATTACCGTGGCCGTGACCTCGTCGCCCACGTTCACTTCGTTTTTGGCGAGAAAACCGGGCTCGCGGCTGTAATCGGCATTGTGGATGATTCCTTCCGTATAATATTTGAGATCCAGGGTGACGTCGTTTTCGTCTACGGCGATGACCGTACCGGTCAGCACATCGCCTTCCTCCACGGTTTTGAAGGAGTCCTCAATCTCCTGCCGGAAATCATCCATGCTTAAATCTTCAGTACTCAATGTTGTTACCTCCATTTCTGCCCGGGGAATTCTATGGCCGGGCCTGCCTGCTTTCTATTGTACCATAAGTTGAAAAAAAATACCCGAAAATTGATTATATTTTTAAAATATGATAACATTAAATTTAAAAATATATGTCGAGTGAGAAAAAGGGCAGATCAGGGAGGTTATATCATGCAGGAAAAAAGGAAAATATATATACTCGGGCACAAAAATCCGGATACGGATTCAATCTGTTCCGCCATTGCCCTGGCCTATCTGAAAAACCGCGCGGGGAAGGATCTGTATGTGCCCAAGCGGGCGGGCCAGATGAATGAGGAGACGGAGTATGTGCTGCGCTATTTTCAGGTACAGCCTCCGGATTATCTGCCGGATGTGGGTACCCAGATCAAAGATATGGAGATCCGCAGAATGCCCGGTGCGTCGAAAGAGATTTCCGTCCGGGAGGCCTGGGAACTGATGCAGGAACGGCAGGCCGTGACGCTGCCGCTGACAGACGGAAAGGGACGTCTGGAGGGTATCATTACGGTGGGGGATATTACCACCAGTATGATGAATCAGAATCCGAAATCCCTCTCCGAGGCGAAGACGCCCTTTGCCCATATCGCCAGGACATTAAACGGTGAGATTGAGGTGGGGGATAAGGAGGCCTGTTTTGAGCGGGGTAAGGTGTTCATCGGCGCGGCAAATCCGGATCTGATGCGCCAGTATATTGAGAGTGGCGACCTGATCATCCTGGGCAACCGGGCGGAAGACCATCTCTGTGCCGTGGAGATGGGAGCCAGCTGTATCGTAGTGGGCTTAAATGCCCGGGTATCGCCGGTGATCCATCGTTATGCCGAGGAGATGGGCTGTGTGATCATCCGGACGCCTCACGATACCTATACGATTACCCGGATGATCGCCCTCAGTATGCCCGTGCGGGCTCTGATGCTGTCCGAGGGGCTGGTGACCTTTCACACCCTGGATTTTACGGAAAAGATCCGCGGCATCATGGGCCAGTACCGCTTCCGGGATTTTCCGGTGCTGGACAAGCAGGACCGGTATGTGGGCACGATCTCCCGCAGGAATCTTTTGAATATACAGAAAAAGCAGGTGATTCTGGTGGATCACAATGAGCTGTCCCAGACTGTGGATAATATCAACGAGGCGGAGATCCTGGAGATCATCGACCACCACAGGATCGGTAATCTGGAGACGGTGCAGCCCATCGCGTTCCGCAACCAGCCGGTGGGCTGTACGGCCACCATTGTCTGCCAAATGTATGAGGAGCATCAGGTGGAGGTGCCGAAGGATATGGCGGGGCTTCTGTGCGCGGCGATTCTGTCGGATACACTGATGTTCCGCTCTCCCACATGTACGCCGATGGATCAGGCGGCCGCACGGTCCCTGGCCAAAATCGCGGGAATCGAAGTGGAGGAGTTTGCCATGGATATGTTTCGGGCGGGCAGCAATCTGAAATCGAAGACCGCCGAGGAGATTTTTTATCAGGATTTTAAGAAATTTATTGTGGGAGAAGTGACCTTCGGCGTGGGGCAGATCAGTTCCATGGCGGTGGATGAGCTGAAAATGATCAAAGAGCGTTTGGAACCAAATATGGAGCAGGAGTGCGGCAAGCACGGTATCCAGATGGTCTTTTTTATGCTGACCAATATTCTGGAGGAAGCCACGGAGCTTCTGTGCTGCGGCGCGGAGGCAGGGACTGTGGTCAGGAATGCTTTCGGCAAAGAGGTGGTGGATGGGGCGTGTGTGCTGCCGGGGGTTGTATCCCGCAAAAAGCAATTGATTCCGGCTATGATGCGGGTGCTGCAGGAGGCGTAGGGAGACGCTTCCGCGGCTGCCCGCGGGAAGATGAGGGAGGTTCTATAGCAGATGGCAAAACAGATTTGGAAACCGGGGAATATGCTGTATCCTCTGCCGGCGGTACTGGTGACGGTACGGGACAGGGATGGACGGGATAATGTGCTTACGGTGGCCTGGGCGGGAACGGTGTGCACGAATCCGGCCATGCTGTCGATTTCGGTGCGGCCGGAGAGGTATTCCCATAAGATCTTGTGCGATACTCGGGAATTCGGCGTGAATCTGACCACGGAGGCTTTGGCCTGGGCTACGGATTACTGCGGGGTAAAATCGGGGCGCGGCGTGGATAAATTCGCGGCGGCAAAGCTGCATAAAAGGGAGGCTGTGCGGATACAGGCTCCCCTGATTGATGAATCTCCCGTCAATATCGAGTGCAAAGTAAAGGAAATCCTGCATTTGGGGTCTCACGATCTCTTCCTGGCCAGCGTGGAGACCGTCCATGCCGACGAGCGGTATATGGATAAAAATAAAAAATTCGATCTCTCCATGGCCCGGCCGATCGTGTACTCCCATGGGGAATATTTTGCTCTGGGGAAAAAGTGTGGCACGTTCGGTTACAGTGTGCGCCGGAACAGGAAAAAACAGGGCGAATAATCGGTTAATTGGGAGTATATGCCATATATTCAGAAAATTTTAATATATTACATAAATAGTTAAAAAACGTTATAAACGTTGAAAGAATGAAACAAATATGTTACAATACTTTTAATCAATAGGGGAGAGAGAACCTGACGTACAATAGTATGAACAGGATGTTCGTATAATTGTATGATGTTGATGGGCAGCGCGTTCCTCCACAGCGATTCGGCCTGTCCGGACTGCTGCTCCGGGATCGGAGAGATACAGAGGGCGGAATCAGTGAAAGGGCAGAGGGGAGTCTGCCGCTTCATGGAGCTGCTTTGTAACCGTTGATGAGGGGTCAATAGGATTTTTGATGTGGCTGCCCGGTACATGAGCGATGGGCCGGCTGCATTTCATATGAATATAGATCTCATATTGCATGAGAATAAACCAGAGGTGTGAAAATGGAACAATATGTAATCAGGGGCGGAAATCCGCTTGTTGGTGAAATTGAGATCGGAGGGGCCAAAAATGCCGCTCTTGCCATTTTATCTGCCGCAATTATGACAGACGAAACTGTGTATATTGAGAATCTTCCCGATGTGCGGGATACCAATGTGCTGCTGGACGCCATCCAGAAGATCGGAGGCATCGTGGAGAGGGTCAATCGCCATACCGTGCGCATCAACGGCTCCACCATCGGCGATTACAGCGTTGATTATGAGTATATTAAGAAAATACGCGCGTCTTATTATCTGTTGGGCGCGTTGCTGGGAAAATATAAAAAGGCGGAGGTGCCGCTGCCGGGAGGATGCAATATTGGCAGCCGCCCCATTGACCAGCACCTGAAAGGTTTCCGGGCTCTGGGCGCTCAGGTGGATATCCGCCATGGCGCGATCTGTGCCAGCGCGGAGCAGGGGCTTTTCGGCCGCCATATTTACCTGGATATGGTGTCCGTGGGAGCCACCATCAATATCATGATGGCAGCTTCCATGGCGAACGGTTACACGATTTTGGAAAATGCGGCCAGGGAGCCCCATGTGGTGGACGTGGCCAATTTCCTGAACAGCATGGGGGCAAACATTAAAGGCGCCGGCACGGATGTGATCCGTATCCGTGGGGTGGAGAAGCTTCACGCGGCCAATTACATGATTGTGCCGGATATGATCGAGGCCGGTACGTATATGATCGGCGCGGCGGCCACCAAAGGCGATGTACTGATTAAAAATGTGATTCCCAAGCATCTGGAGGCCATTACGGCCAAGCTGACGGAGATCGGCTGCGAGGTGCAGGAATTTGACGATGCCATACGAGTGATCGCGTCCAAACGGCTGCATCGCACGCACGTGAAGACGCTACCCTACCCCGGTTATCCCACGGATATGCAGCCCCAGATTTCCGTGCTGCTGGCATTGGCCAGAGGTACGAGCATCGTGACAGAGAGCATATTCGAAAACCGGTTTAAGTATGTGGACGAGCTGGCCCGTATGGGCGGCAACGTCAAGGTGGAGGGCAACACGGCCATCATAGACGGCGTGGAAGGGTTTACTGGAGCCAGAGTCAGCGCGCCGGATCTGCGCGCCGGAGCGGCGCTGGTTATTGCGGGACTGGCCGCGGACGGCATCACGGTGGTGGACGATATCACCTATATCCAGAGAGGTTATGAGGATTTTGAGGTGAAGCTGGCCAGTCTGGGCGCCGAGATTCAGAAAGTGTTCAGCGAGAAGGAAGTACAGAAGTTCCGATATCGGGTAGGATGATATGTAAAGCCCTCATGACCGGGTGATCGGTCATGGGGGCTTTTAAAGACGCCGTCGTAAGCGGTATATATGCACGGCTGCCAGAGAAATCCGGGAAATGCTCAGGGCTGTCCGTACAAAACGACTATGCACTCAAAAGGCGCAAGCGTCAAAACTGCCGGTATTTCCGTTCGTTCATAATTGGAAATCAGTACTTTTCCCTCTTTTTTCGCAAATCCGTCAGGCACGTCGTAGCCGACCTCCCGTTCCGTGAAATTGCATACCACCAGCAGAGTCTGGCTTTCCAGCGTGCGCAGATAGGCGTAGATTTCCTCACTGTCGGGCAGGAGCAGCTCGTAATCTCCGTAGACGATGATATCATACTGCCTGCGCAGGGCGATCAGCTTCTGATAGTAATGGAATACGGAATCTTTCCGGGCCATCTGCTCCCTGGCATTGATCTCCCTGTAATTCGGGTTTACGGCGATCCAGGGTGTTCCCGTGGTGAAGCCGGCCTGGGGGCTGTCGTCCCACTGCATGGGCGTCCGGGCATTGTCCCGGCTCTTGTAGCTGATATAGTCGAAAGCATCCGCGTGAGAGAAAATCTCCTTTTCCGTCAGCTCCTGGTAGGCGTTGATACTTTCGATATCCCGGAATTCATCCGGCGAAGTAAAGGGATAGTTGGTCATGCCCAGCTCTTCCCCCTGGTAAATATAGGGTGTTCCCTGAAGCATGTGGAGGCAGGCGCCCAGCATTTTGGCCGATACTTCGCGGTATTTTGGGCTGTCGTTCCCCATGCGGGAGAGCATCCGGGGCTGATCGTGATTACACCAGTACAGGCTGTTCCAGGCTTTTCCTTTCAGCCCGGTCTGCCATCTGCTCATGACTTCTTTCAGTTCGGTCAGACGGATTTTTTTATGGTTCCATTTGAAACTTTCACCGCCGTCCAGATTCATATGCTCGAATTGAAAAACCATGTTCAGCTCACTGCCCGAGACAGAGGCGTATTTTTTTGCCTCTTCTACGGTGACGCCGGAACACTCTCCCACGGTGATCAGATCATATTTTGACAGAACTTCCCGGTTCATTTCCCGCAGAAATTCGTGAACCCTGGGGCCGTTGGCGCAGTACGGCGTAAAATCTCCGTAGCCGTTTTTTCCGGTTTCCCCGTCGGGCAGTTCCGGAACTTTGGAGATCAGGCTGATGACATCCATGCGGAACCCGTCGATACCCTTATCGCACCACCAGGTCATCATGTCGAAGATCCGTTTCCGCACGGCATCATTTTCCCAGTTCAGATCTGGCTGCTTTTTGGAAAACAGGTGAAGGTAATACTGGTCCGTGGCTTCGTCGTATTCCCAGGCGGAACCGCCGAAGGAGGAACCCCAGTTATTGGGCGCCGGGCCGTCTTTTCCGTCCCGCCAGATGTAGAAGTCCCGATACGGACTGTTCCTGGCTTTCCGGCTCTCCACGAACAGGGGATGTTCGTCGGAGGTATGGTTGACCACCAGATCCATCATGATTTTCAGTCCCAGGCCATGGGCTTTATGAAGCATCCGGTCATAATCCTCCATGGTGCCGAATTCCTTCATGATTGCGCGATAATCGCTGATATCGTACCCCATATCGTCATTGGGCGACTGGTAGACCGGGCTGAGCCAGATCACGTCGATCCCCAGTTCCTTTAAATATTCCAGCTTTGAGGAAATGCCGTTTAAATCTCCGATGCCGTCGCCGTCGCTGTCGCAGAAGCTTCGGGGATAAATCTGGTATACGACACTTTTTTGCCACCACTTTTTTTCCGCCATAGTTCGTTTCCTTCCTTTTCATATGCTTAAAATACTGTTTTGGGCATAATAGCATGATTGCCCGGGGATTGGCAATAGCGGATAAGAAAATCATTTACAGGGGATTATTTTTCCTGCAGGCAGCCCGTCATATCCCCCCGGTAAAAAGAATAAGCTGTAAAAACATTTTGCCGGAGGTTTTTCTTGAAAATTATTGCCGGGATATCGGATCTGCTGATCCCTCTGTTAATTCTGTATATTGTGGGCTATGGCGTATTGCAGAAAATTAACTGTTATGATGTGTTTGTGGGCGGCGCCAGGGAGGGGCTGAAAACGGCGGTGAAAATTCTGCCCACTCTGGTCGGGCTGATGGTGGCGGTGGGAATTCTGCGGGCCTCCGGCTTCCTGGACGCGCTGACCGGGATTTTGGGACGGATAACGGAACCTTTGGGATTTCCGGCGGAGCTGCTTCCTCTGGGAATCGTGCGTCTGTTTTCCGCCAGTGCGGCGGTGGGAATGCTGACGGATTTGTACAGTCAGTTCGGAACGGATTCTTCCGTCGGTCTTACGGCGTCCCTGATGATGTGCTGCACGGAGACCGTGTTTTATACCATGAGCGTTTACTATATGGCCGCCGGCGTGCGGAAAAGCCGTTGGACATTACCGGGGGCCCTTCTGGTTTCCCTGGCCGGCATCTTTGTCAGTGTGGCGCTGGCCGGGATGCTCGTGTAAAAGCAAGTGTGCGGCTTAGGTTTACTGTTCAAGGGGCAGGAATGCGCATATACTGCGCATTCCGTAAGAACATGATTCAGGCGTGAGGGGCGGCTTTTGCGCAGCAAAACTTGGAATGCTGCCCTGAATCATTACTTTGAGCGGCCCCAGGCCGTGAAAAGTAACGGCTCGGTTTTGAAAAGTAACAACAGGAGAATTCTGCGTTGCATCCGGCGGTCGTTTCGCGTATAATTAAGAAGAAAAGATTTTACGGATTTACAAGGAGGTAGCGCCATGAAATGTACCTGTGCCTATTCCTGGGGAGCTCAGGCGATCACGCCCTGGTATGAGAAAATTTCTCGGGCCCAGACGGAACAGATCAGAGCGAAATTTGCTTTTACAAAACCAATGAATGAGGAAGTGTTTGCGCTGCCGGAGCATACGGCGCCTGGCGCTCCTTCGGAGAAGTCCCCGGCGGTGATCAGCAGGGGGCCCGTGGCGGCGTATTACACGGGGTATGCCAGAATTGACAATGCGATTATCGACGCCCTGAACGGTAAGAGCGGAGAATTGAAGGACGACGTATACGATATCATTCGAAACAATCTCGTTCCCCATCATGTCCACGGCCTTGAGGAGGAAGATCGGCTGGCATTGATCAGCCTGGGCGTGGAGAAGGCGCAGTATCTGGCCGATCAATTCATGGACGGCGAGACAAAGACATCCTTTATGGAGGCTATTCGTTCTATTGCAAAGATCGGCACGGCGGGGACGCACGTGGGGGACTGTGAGATGGCGTATAATGTAAAACATGCCATCGGTTTTGACGGGACCGGCCATGTGATGGAGAATCCGCTGGACGAATACCTCTTTGCCATGGAGAGGCTGTCGCCCGGGGACTATGAGACATACAGGAACATGTGCGAGACTGGAGGTGACGGTTCTTCGGAAGCCGCTTTTTTTGCCCTGCGCTGGGCGATGGCCAATATCGACGCCGTGGCCGGGTACAGGACCGTCTATGAGCGGCATAAGGACGAAGAGTACGGACGGCTTGACGAGGTGAAGCCGGATCAGACTTTTGCCGGAGCGGACACTTCCGGCAAAGAGAATTTTCTGGCGTCCATCCGGGAAAAGCTCCGGGAAAACCAGAGGCTGCAGACAGAATTTTTTCTGGAACAGATTGCAAAGATGACGGAAGGCTCCGGCGGCTTTCTGACGTCCCGGCAGCGGCTTGTGCGGGCGCGGGTATAGGCATAGCATCATAACAAAAGCAGAGTACGGGCGGAGGATACTTTGAAAATAAATATGTGGATGATTGCCAACAGGCTGAGCGCCCTGGAGCCGGAACTGCATATTCCGGAGGATGCCCCCGCCGACCTGTTGAGCGCCCGGCGGGCATATGCCACCCAGTGCGCGTATGTCTACCAGAGAGGGAAAGACGTGATCTGCAACGGGGGCGAAAAGGGCGGCTACATCGTATTTCGGGATATGGCGTGCGATCAGATTTTTGAGATGGTGCAGTTCACTTTTGATTTTTACCGGGAGTGGCAGGAGATGCTGATCGAAGCCACGGAACAGATGGATTATCGGAAGATGGTCGATCAGAGCTGGACGGTGTTTCACAATCCGATCATGCTGCTGGACGCTTCAATCAATGCGCTGGCCATGAGCGAACAATACGGGGAGGACGATGTCAATTACGATTGGCAGTATCTCAGCCGGCTTGGGCACAGCGCCGTGTCCGTGATGCAGTTTCTGATGGAGGAGGGTAAGCGGCATGAGTACTACATGAACGGCTCTGCCCGGATCTATTATTTCAGTAATCCGGAGATCAATGGCCGGCAGCTCTCCGTCACCATTTATTATCACGGAAAAGCCTGTGGGCGGATGAATGTTGTGGAGAAGGACAGGATATTGAATCCCGGCGACGTCTTTGTGGCCAATTATCTAGTGAAGTATTTGGCCATGGTGCTGGGCCGGCTGAATGAGCAGAGTATTTCCGAGCGCGTATTACTGCCCGGATTTACCAAGATGATGCTGAACCATCCGGTAACGTCTTCGGAGATCCGGGCATGGAAAGAGTATGTCCGGTGGAGCGAGGGCGACTGTATTCGGGTCTCGGCGCTGAAATTTGCCGATCCGGACCCGGACATTCATGATATCGTTTCCATCTGTAATCTCTTACAGTGTAATATCCGGCATTGTATAGCCGTTCAGGTGGAAAATACCATAGCCTTTTCTTTCAAGGAATTTCCGGAGGAAGTGGACGGGATACTCGGCGTGGTTCGGGACCTCATAGGAAGATTCGGTCTGAAAGCGGGGGTCAGCCTTCCGGTAGATCATATAGAAAAGCTGTACCTGTACTATAGACAGGCTCTTGCGGCCATTGATTACGGTATGCTGTACAGCCCCGGGGCGGAGATGTTTACTTTTTATGATTATGCCATCGAGTATATGCTGGAGGCCAGGTCGGAGGAGGAGGTTATCTGTGCGTGCCATCCGGAAATTGTGCGTATGTGGGTATCCGGAGAACCGGGAGGCGGCGAGAAGGTGGACACGCTTCGGGCCTGGCTGGATCATGAGCGTTCTCTTCTCCATACGGCCAATGCGCTGTTCCTGCACAGAAATACCCTGGTATACCGGTTAAGGAAGATCCTGGATTCCATGGACGCTGATATGAATGACGCGTATACCAGAAATTATATAAAAATATCGATCCGTGCGCTGCGCTTAAACGCGCTGCGGGAAAAACGCGGATAATACATTTGCACGGGGAAGCTTTCGGGCGCCTGCCATTTTATGACAATGGAGGCGTCTTTTTTTGCGCCCAAATTCATTTTCTTACGGTATGCGCAGCAAATACGCAGATCCGTCCGATCCATTGCAAAATATTTACACAAGTTTGGTATTCACAGTACCAAAACAAGTCAAAGACGACAAAAAGAATCGTATTTTCGACATATGTTTATATAAAATGCTCAATGATAAAATGAAATTAAAAGAAGAAAGGAGAGAAGGGTATTATGGAGAACAAAAAACTGAGTAAAAAGGTTTTAAATCTCAGCGGTTTCGGAGACTTTGGATTTACCCTGTTTGTCAATGTGGAGTTGTATTACTGGTCGGCTTTTCTGACGGACTACGCAAAGTTTTCACTGGCGACGGCCACATTCATCTTGACGCTGACATCCGTTATTGACTGCATCTGGGTTCCACTGACTGGCTGGCTCATAGAAAAATGCAATTTTAAGTGGGGAAAGTACCGTTCTTGGCTGGTGATCGGCCCTCCGATTATGATCTTTGCCTATGCCCTGCAGTTTTCCCGGGTGGGATCTTCGGAGGCCGTGGCCGCAGCCATTGTCATTGCGGCGTTTTCCATCAAGACCCTGGCCCAGGATCTGGCTTACTCCGCGTCGGTGACGCTGGTCAGCGATATGTCCAACAGCCAGGAAGAGAGGATGGTTCTGGCTGCCCGAAGGGGACAGTTCCTTTCCTTGGGCAATATTGTCTTTTCGGTGATTGCTCTTCCTCTGATTACGCTGATGATTCAGATGACCGGCAATGACGTCCTGGGATATTCCATGGCGGCTATCCTGTTCGGTGTGATGAATTTTGTTTGCTATTTTGTGGCTTTTACGATTACAAAGGGCCAGTCGGTGTCGGGTAGCAGCGGCAGTGAGACGGAAAAGAAGGAAAAACTGCCGACGGCAGAGATGATCAAAGCGGTGTTTCAGAACCCGCCCCTGCTGGTGCTGGTGGCCGCGGATTCTTTCCGCTACCTGGCCAATTTCCTGATGGCGGCCGCGGGTTTCTATTATTTTGTGGTGGTACTGAACGATCTGGCGGCCATGACGACGTATCTGGTGATTACCCGTCTGGTGGGCTTTGTCGGCGCAAGCTTTGCCAATCCGATCGCCCGGAAGTTCGGAAAAAAGCAGGCGTATTTGGGATCGAACCTGCTTATGGTGGCGGGGCTGGCCCTCTGTTTCTTTTTTGGAAGGAATCTGTGGGGATTCATTGTTCTGCAGATTGTGGTCAATTTCTTTATGCAGATTACCATGCCCTGCCTGACGGCGATTCTGGCGGATACGGTTATCTACTACGAGTGGAAGACTTCTAAAGACGCCCGCGGTTTCATTATGAGTATGCTGAACGTGCCGATCAAAGTAGGCGCGGTCCTGCGGAGCGTAATTTTGGGCGTGGGTCTTTCGGCAGCCGGTTATGTGGCGGGGGCGGCGGCCACTCCTGAGATGGTGACGGGTATCGCCGCATTAATGAACCTGTATCCGGCGGTATTCCTGATCCTGACCGTGCTGATTTTTGCACTGGGGTACCGGCTCAGCGATAAACGTGTGGCGGAGATGACCGCAGAGATCGAGCAGAGAAAGGCGGTGTAGTTTTGGAAAAAGAGGAGAGTAAGCTTTCCCTGATTGAAACGATCAGTCTGGCCGTGGGGTTTACGATCGGTTCCGGTATCATTACCCAGACGGGGATCGGGATCGGTATGACGGGCAGAAGTATATTCCTGGCTTTTCTGGTGAGCGCTGTACTGTTCCTGGTTTCCTTCCGTCCCATATTCATGATGAGCACGCTGCTCCCGCGGACCAGCGCGGCTTACGTTTACGCAAAGGAGCTGATCCACGAGGATGTGGGAAGATTTTACGCTTACGTATATTTTCTGGGCAGGATGACCATTGCCATCTTCGGAATTTCATTTGCCCAGTATCTGGCCGGCATGGTTCCGGCGTTTAGCGGAGATATCCCCCAGAGATTGATTGCGCTGTCCGTGCTGACGCTGTTCTTCATTGTCAATCTGTTTGGCATAAAGGCGGCGGCGAAGCTGCAGAATATCATGTGTGTCGTCCTGATTGCCGGAATATTGACGTTTGTGGCCTGCGGTATCGGGAAAGTGGATTTTGCCGTGTATTTTGCGGAGGGATTTTTTACGGGAGGATTCGGAGGCTTTTATTCGGCCGTTTCGCTTTTGTATTTTGCCGTGGGGGGCGCCTATATCATCACGGATTTTGCTCCGAAAATACAGAATGCCTCCAGGGTGATGGTAAAGGTCATTGTGGGCGTGACGTTTGTGGTCTGCATCCTGTATATGCTGATGGGGATTGTGGCCAGCGGAGCCGTGCCCGTGGCGGAGGCGGCGGGGAAGCCGCTCTCGGTGTCTGCCGGGGCCGTGCTGCCCGGCCGGGCCCTGTACGGATTCTTCATCATCGGCGCCTGTATGGGAGCCCTGATTACCACCCTGAATTCCAGTTTTGTCTGGTATTCCAATTCCCTGATCCGGCCCTGCGAGGACGGGTGTTTTCCGAAAAGCTGGGCAAAGACCAATCGCGCCGGCGTTCCCTGGCGGCTGTTAGTGATTTTTTATCTGTTCGGAGCCGTGCCCGCCGTCCTGGGGATGGATCTGGCCGTGCTGTCGAAAATGGCCATAGGCCTTACGATCCTGGGTACCTGCATACCCATGGCAGGTATTTTGAAATTGCCGGAGAAATATCCCAAGCTGTGGAAGCGTTCCCCCTATGCCCGGCGTTATCCGGCCTGGCGGCTGAAAGTCATGGTGGCCCTTACATATGCCGTGCTGGCGACACAGGTCTATGCTCTTTTTGCCGGAAACCCGCTCTGGTCCAACGTGGTTATTCTGGTCTATATGGGCGCGGTGATCTTTGGGCTGGCGGTGAGAAGAGTCAGGATAAAAAACAAGTAAGAGGAGGGGAGGATAGAGAAAAATTCAGACAAACAGGTTCCAACCGCCTGACGGCGGACAAATGAAATGAAAAGGAGAAGAGATTATGGAAAGAAAGCCTGTCAGTAAAGCTTTAAAAACATGGTTTGGCGTGGGTGATTTCATGTACAACCTGTGTATCAGTTTTAAAACCTATTATTGGATGTATTTCCTGACGACGGTGGTGGCGCTGCCTCTGGCAGTGACGTCGGCCGCCAACACGATTATCAATGTATTTGATACGATCCTGGCATTTGCCTGGGGAGCCATCATCGATTCCATGCGGCCGGGCAAGTGGGGGCGCTACCGCTCTATGATTATGATTACGGCGCCTCTGATCGTACTTTCCCACGCGGCCCAGTGGTTCGCTCCCACCGTGTATTCTTTTAGCAGCGGCGCCCTGGCGGCGGCCATATTGACAATCGTCGCTTTCTGTATCTACATTATTTTCTTTAATCTGGCCTGGACGGCCAATGTGGCGCTGATCAATGTGTGCGCCGATACAGAGGCAGACCGTGCGGCCTTGTCCGGCTCTAGAAATGCCTGGATCATGGCCAGCTCTATTTTTATCGGCTATATTGCGGCGTTTATGCTGGGCCTGTTCAGCGATCCTGTAATCGGCTACGCGGCGGCGGCCACGATTCTGGGCGTTCTGACGATCCCGGGTTACTATGTGCATTTCCGGCTGACCGACGGCTATGAGATGACCCGCGCCGATTATGACAAACTTCCCGAAAAAGAAAAACAGACAAAGAGCGACCGCGTCACCTTTGGACAGATTCTGACAATCATCAAATCCAACCTGCAGCTGCTGTGGGTGCTGCTGATCAATATCGGAACCCAGCTGTCCGTGTTCCTTTTTGCCTACATGGCGGTATATCTGTTCGAGATGACGCTGGAAGCGCCGGAAATGTATGCGTTTTACCTGACGATTATTAATTTCGGCGGTGTGCTCGGTTCCATTCTTTCCAACGTATTGTCCCGGAAATATCCCATCAAGCGTCTGGTTCAGGCCGGTATCGTGGTGGCGATTGCGGCTCTCGTGCTGGTATGGCGGGCGGCGCTGGGCGGAAACGCCATGCTGTTCACCGTGGGCATGATTATTGTCCAGTTCTGCGTTTCCTTTACGGCGCCCGGCATCCTGACCTTTTATTCGAATTGCGCCGTGTACTCCGAGTGGAAAACAGGGATCAACAGTACCGGGACTATTATGGGACTTTGCGGCGTACCGATCAAAATCGCTCTGGTGGCCGTGGGCATTATTGTTCCCGGCGTTCTGGGCGCTTCGGGCTATGTGGCCGGCGAGGCCATCACAGAGGCCATATCCGTGGGACTGGCCAATGCCTTCGCCCTGCTGCCCATCGGCTTGTTTGTGTTCTCGCTGCTGATTCTGACCTTCTGTTACAGGCTGACCCGCGAGAAGGTCGATCAGTATTCCCGTGAGATTGCATCCAGAAAATCGGAAACTTAAGTATTTTAATAAGCAGAGGAGGAAAAAATAATGAAATCAAAACTGACAATGAAGGACAACTTTCTGCGGCTTCTGAAAGGCGAGATGCCCGAGTCGGTCCCGATCCATACGATGGGGATTATGGAAAATAACGGGGAGAGTCCTTACAAGCTGGTGGGCCCGTTTCTGTTCGATGAGACCCGTCTGACGCCCTGTCCGGAGGGGCGCACGGATATATGGGGCGTGAAGCTGGTGACAAACGAGGAAACCGGTTTTGGCTGCATCCCCGAGCCCAATAATTTTATCCTGGACGATATCACAAAATGGCGGGATGTGATCAAAGCGCCCGAGTATCCCGAGCGTATAGACTGGGAATATATGGTGAAAAAGGATGAGCAGGTATTCGGTTATGACCCGGCAAAAAATGCCCGTATGTGTGTGATCGGCATCATGCCGTTTCAGAGCCTCATGGAGTTCATGGGCTTTAATGAGGGGCTGATCGCGATGGCGGAGGAGCCGGAGGAGTGTCTGGCTTTGCTGGATTATATGAGCGATTTCTACATGCCTTTAGTGGAGGCCGCCGTAAATTACTATCATCCGGATTGTATGTATCTTCTGGACGATACGGCTACGAAATATAATCCCTTTATATCTGTCAGCATGTACCGGGAGATCCTAAAGCCTATTTATACGAAACTAACCAGGCCGGCGGTGGAGAGGGGGATTCCGATTCAGTTCCACAACTGCGGGCGGTGCGAGGATTTCATTGACGATATGCTGGATTTCGGCGTAAAGATTCTGGAACCCCTGCAGACGGAGAATCATCTGGCGGATATCAAGAAAAAATATGCCGGCAGGCTGATCATGGCGGGCTGCTATGACTGGAATCCGCCGGTGGACTGGCCGAATGTGGACGAGGAAAAAGTGCGTCAGGATGTCCGCGATGTGATTGACGCCTTTGCCCCCGGCGGAGGGTTTATGGCGACGGCAGGCTCCATCGGCCAGGTGGGCGATGAAGTGATGGCAAAAGTCAACATGTGGTGCGCAGATGAATTACATAAATATTGTCAGGATTATTACATCCGCTGAGTGAATGTGGGAAGAGGCGGGCCGCGGGTCCGCCCTTTGGCAGACAAGAAGGAAAGTGGGCGTGGAAATGATGAAAATGATTATTTTGGGCGGCTTTTTGGGGGCCGGCAAGACGTCCCTCATGCTGCAGATGGCACGATATCTGGTGGGGGAAGAGCAGGAGACCGCCGCGAAGGTCGTGATCCTGGAAAACGAGATCGGCGAAGTGAGCATTGACGACAAAATACTGGCGGGCAGGGGATTCGAGGTGTCTACCATGTTTTCCGGCTGTGTTTGCTGTACGACCGCGGGGGAACTGGTATCCAATGTGTACCGGATACAGGAAACATTTCATCCGGAATGGCTCATTTTGGAGGCTACAGGGGTGGCCTATCCCCTTCGGATTAAAGAGAACATAGAACGTTCCGTCCGCCTGAAGTCCGGCAGGATTTTCTGCGTGGCGGACGCCGGGCGCTGGTTCAGGCTGCGGAAGGCCATGGAAGCGTTTATGCGGGATCAGCTCGACCAGGCGGACGTCATTTTTATTAACAAGATGGACGATGTGGATGAAGAAACGTTAAAGCAGGTGGAAGAGTCCGTCCGGGATTTCAATCGTACGGGAAAATGCATTCCCGTATCGGCGATCCATCCTATAGAGGACGCTGTGTGGAGGCAGGTTTTTGAAGAACCAGGGGAGGGAGACGCATGAGTAAAACAGAGGCAGAGAAGGCCTGCGGGCAGGAAAACAGCCGCAACCATGAGCATCACGATGAGCATGATCATAAAAATAGCCATGATCATAAGCATGACTGCGGCCACAGCCATGGTCACGGCCACAGCCATGGTCACGGCCACAGCCACGATCAGGCATGCGGCCATGACCACAACCATAATCGCGACTGCAGCCACGACCACGGCCACGATCACGACTGCGGCCATCACCATGACCATGAATGCAACCACCATCATCATGAGCATGAGCACCACCATACGGAGGAGATTCCGTCTGTCAGCGTGTATACCCATGATATGGCGGTGGTGGGGTCGGTCCGGTGCAGGATCAGCGGAACCTATGAGGCGGCTCTTGACCGTCTCCAGTCCTGCATGGCGCAGGCGGCCGGGGCAGTGGAATCGGCGGGCGGCCTGATCGGGCATGTCAAAGCTTACGCGAAGGAAGAGGCCAGAAGCTGTATGCTTTCCATTACGGAGGGAGAAGATATCCAGAAAAAGGATGTCTGTGGGAACGGCATCTATGCAGAGAGCGCCAGCATCGTATTCGGCGTGACGACAGAGGTACTGGAGAACATACTGAGAGAGGCTTTTGCAGAATATCTGGTATAAAGCCGCCGGAAGAAACGGGGGGAAAACGATGGACGGCAACAGAAAGAAAGCGGTTTGGAAAGATACGGTTCCGGAACAGTTAAAGCCGGTGGGAAATCCGGAGGGCGACCTGAATCTGAAGGAGATGCTGCACAGCAGATCGGTGATTGCCGGTCTGATTGCGGCCTGCCTGGGCATACTGATTGCCTTTGTCAGCTATAAATTCTGTACGGGCCATTTGCGGATGCTGCTGGCTTTTGCGGCGGCGGCGCTGGCGTTCACAGGCACGGGTCAGATCACGAAGTACATCAACGACAATACCGTGGCCCATGCGCAGGGACGGAGGGAAACCGGGAAGCGGGACTGATCCGGAAACTATACAAAACCGGCGAAGCAATAGCTGTATATTGCTCCGCCGGTTTCGGCATTTTCTGAACAGATTCTGGCGTTTATTTGTCATTAACGATCTGGTAAACGCCGATTCTGGAGGAATCCATTTCCGGCATTCCCACAAAAACGGCGCCGTAGCCGTATCCATGATCTTCATCTTTCAGGTCGATCCGCACGATCCGCAAAAATGCGTGGATGACTTCTTCCGTCCAGATAGTCAGATAGGTTTCGTATACTTCACCGATCTGCAACGCTTCTTTACATTCAAAACCGATGCCCGATTTGGACAAATCGACGATCTCAATGGTTATTTCTTTACTGCTGCCGTCGTCAAGCCTCTTGATGACGAGCCTGGAGGGCAGCTCGGTTCTCTTATCCAGTCTTCTTTCTTCCTGCATAGCCTATACCTCTCTTCCGGTTTTGGATTGTAACTGTTCCGTTCGTTTTCCGTTACTTTTGATGAACCATTTCCATGCGTCAACCCATGCGCACGGTTTATAAAAAATATTATAATCCGTTCGGCCATAGAAGTCAAACGGAATGAAAAGCAATCTCTATATCTTCTGGCAGGTTTTTTTCTGTTTGTTCTGCGCTTTTGAAGATGACAAATATTTTTAATTAAGATATACTGTTACATATTAAGCATGTATTTCCCGTGGATCAAAATTCCATGGCGGAAAGGAACAGATATGAGAAAAAAGGCAATGGGAATCCTGCTGGCGGTGATGACTCTGCTGCTGATGGTTTTGTTTGTGGCTCTGCGCAGGTTCGGCCAGGGCGTTTATACCCAGTATCAGGAGACATATGAGACCTATGACCAGCATTATGTGATGATCACGGACGGCGAGGACAGCGATTTCTGGAATACGGTATATGACAGCGCCCTGGCCGAGGCCAGGCGGGAAGGCGTGTATATCGAGCGTTTTGGCGAGGGGCTGGCCGTGAATTACAGCCGCAATGAGCTGTTGAAGATGGCGATACAGGCGTCCGTGGACGGGATTATTGTACCGGGGGATGAGGACGAGGAAACCATAGCGCTGATCAATGAGGCCGTGGAAAAGGGTATCCCGGTAGTCACGGTGCTACGGGACAGTAGCAGCAGCCTTCGGAAATGTTTCGTGGGTAACAACAGCTATAATCTCGGGCAGGAATATGGACGGCAGATCCTGGAGATCTTGCCGGAGGACGGAAGGAAAGGCACGGTGATGGTCCTGGTGAACGAGAGCAAGGCGGACACCAGTCAGAATCTGACGCTGCTTGGCATTCGTGAGACCCTGGAGCAGGAGCTGGGAAAAAATATTCCGGCGGTGGAGTCCCGGCTGGTGGATAATACAGGAAACTTCAGCGCGGAAGAATCCATCAGGGACATTTTTCTGGACCCACAGGAAATGCCGGATATTCTGCTCTGCCTCAATGAGGTCTACACCCGCTGCGCTTACCAGGCGGCCGTGGACTATAATGAGGTGGGGACGGTGCAGATCCTGGGCTATTATGATTCGGAAACGATTCTGAACGCTGTGGCGAAAAATATTGTTTATTCGACGATCACGATGGATGCGGAACAGATGGGGCGTCTCTGTGTCCAGGCCCTGGAGGAATACCGGCAGACCGGTTATACCAACAGCTATATGGCGGTGGACACCCGGCTGATCGGCATGGAAGAGGCGGAAAAACTGCTGAACGATCGTCAGGGAACCGAAGAATCCGCAGAATAAGAGGAGGCTGGCCTGGCGGGCCGGAGAAGAGGTAGCGTATGCGTGTAAAAAAGCTGATGGCAGAAAAATGGAAGTATTTGACACTGCAGCAGAAGCTGTCCCTTTTCTTTGTCATGACGGCGATGGCCATCCTGGCGGTCAATCTGTATATGTATGCCGTGCTGAACGCCATGGCGGAGCGGGTGGAGGAGGTTTATGTCAGCAATGTCAGCCTCAATGAGCTGGCCCAGGCCCTGGATTATGTCCAGGACAGTATGGAGAGCTACCTGAATACTAAAAGTTCGGAGGCCATGGAGGCTTACTACCGGAGCGACCAGCAGTACCGGCAGCTCCAGGAAGGGCTCAATGACCGGGCCGCGGATAATGAAATCCTGCTGACGGAAAAAAATATCCGCAGTCTCTCGGAAACGTATCTGGAGCTGGCGGCTTCGGTCATTCAGGCCAAACGGGGTCGCAATGTGGAAAGATACGGAGCCCTTTATGAGGATGCCCGCCTGCTTTATGAGGAGATACATACGTTCATTTATAGCCTGAATAATGAACAGTTTAAAGACAATTCCAGAAACTATCAGGCGTTGATGAATTCACTGCGGAATATGGAATTGACCAGCGTGGTCATCCTGCTTCTGGTGCAGCTGGTGAATGTGAGCCTGATTATTGTGAGTACGCGGGCCATCACGAAGCCCCTCCAGCATCTGGCGGCTGTGGCCGATGAAGTGGCCGGGGGAAATTTTGAGGTGGAGCAGATCCCGGTGCAGAGTATGGATGAGGTGGGGATTGTGACGGGGGCCTTCAATCAGATGGTGGGAAATATCCGTGAGTATATTTGCCGGCTGCAGCAGACCATGGAGCGGGAGAACCAGTTAATGGAGCGGGAATTGATGATGCAGAGCCATTTGAAGGACGCCCAGCTTAAGTACCTGCAGGCGCAGATTAACCCGCATTTTCTGTTTAATACGCTGAATGCGGGCGCCCAGCTGGCTATGATGGAGGACGCCCGGCGAACGGGAGAATTTCTGGAAAATATGGCTGCTTTTTTTCGCTATAACGTGCGCAGGAACGACCAGGACGCCACTCTGGCAGAGGAAATCCGTCTGGTAGACAACTACATATATATTCTGAACGTCCGCTTTTCCGGGGAGATCCTGTTTTCCAGGGAGGTAGACGAAGGCGTGCTAAAGGTGCGGGTGCCCAGCATGATTTTACAGCCGCTGGTGGAGAACGCGGTGAATTATGGCATTCGCAATATCGAACGGGAGGGCAGGATTGAACTGTCCGTGTATTGGCAGGACGGAAATATTTGCATCAGTGTGTGGGATAACGGCGCGGGTATGGAGCCGGAGAGGATACGGCAGGTGCTGGCCGGAGAGGTAAAGGAAACGGAACCCGGTTCCAGCTCCAACGGCGTGGGTATGCATAATGTGATGGAGCGTTTGCGGCTGTATTTCCATGGCCGGGCGAAGCTGGAGATCTTTAGTGAGGGAAAAGACAGGGGAACGGAAGTATTGATCACGATCCCTGGGGAGGAGGAAAAGGAATGTACCGAATAATACTGGCGGATGACGAGGGGATCGTGCTGGATTCTCTGACCATGATCATAAACCGGAGCTTTCCGGATCAATGCCGGATCAAGACGGCCAAAACCGGGCGGGCGGTCATCGAGCTGGCTGAGAGCTTCCGGCCGGATCTCATATTCATGGATATCCAGATGCCAGGCATCAACGGTATCGAAGCCATACGGGAGATCAAAAAAAGTAATCCGGCCGTGATGTTCATTGTGCTGACCGCCTATGACAAGTTTGACTATGCCAGAGAGGCTGTCAATCTGGGGGTGCTGGAGTACATGAACAAGCCGTTCAGCGCCAAGACGATCACTGAGGTGCTGACCCGGGCAATGAAGGCCATTGATTCCAAACGCAAGAAACGCAGCGATGACCTGAAGATCAAAGAGAAGATGGAGACGGTAGTGCCCATTATCGAGAACGGCTTTGTGTATTCCGTCATGTTCCAGGAGAGTTTCGATGAGGATGTGGAGAATTACAAGCAGCTTTTGGGACTGGACGCGGATTACGGCTGTATGCTGGCGCTGGCTATGGGTGACGAACAGAAGGAAAACCGGATGGTAAACGCGGTGGGGGCAGGCGTCCGTACACAGATGAGTTATATTCAGGTGCGGGAGCTCTTAAAGGAGACCTGGGATTGCGTGGTGGGTTCTGTGATTGCCAACCGGATTCCGGTATTTCTTCCCATGGAAAAGAAAAAAATGGATTATGAAAGGCGTATCGGTATGATTGATGTCTGCCGGGAACTGGCCCGGCGGCTGAAGCGGCTGACGGATATTTCTTTCCGCATTGGGATCGGCTCGGTGCGGAAGCTGAACGAAAGTATGGAATCCTATGAGGAAGCCCTGAAGGCGCTTGCCAATTCCACCGGCAGCGTGGCTCATGTGGATGACCTGCCGATCCAGTGCCGTTACGACGAAGAATATCCCATTGATCTGGAAAATGAATTGTTTGAGAGTCTGCAGAGCGGCAGCCGGGAGGAATGCGAGCGTTTGGCAGCCCGCTATTTTGACTGGATGTTGGAGAACTACGATGAACAGAATGTCAGTGTGCGGTTAAAGGTGTTGGAGTTTGTGCTGTGGGCGGAGCATGAGGTATATGTGAGCGGCGGCCTGACCTATCATTTTGAGGACAGGGCCGATTATCTGCCCCGGGTTTATAATGTTCGGAAGAACAGTGAGCTGCGGGAATGGTTTGTGTCGAAATTCAGCGCGGCCTGCAACGCCATGAGCACCAAGAAGGAAGAACATGAGAACCGGCTGGTGGCCCGGGCCCAGAGCTATATACGGGAGCATTACAGGCGGGATCTGTCTTTGGATGAGGTGTCCCGTCAGCTGGATTTGAGCCCCTATTATTTCAGTAAGCTTTTTAAGGAAGAGACCGGCAGTAATTTTGTGGAATATGTGACCAATTTAAGGATTTCCAGGGCCAAGGAGCTTCTGGCCGGGGACGACTGCAGCATTAAGGAAATCTGTGCCGAGGTGGGCTATAGCGATCCTAATTATTTCAGTCGGATATTCAAGAGGAATGCAGGCGGCATGACCCCCACGGAATACAGGGAGAGGGAGCGTGGATGAGAGAGAAAAAGAGATGGCCTCTGATCATGGGGCTGGTGTTGTGGCTGTTTGTCCTTGTCGGATGCGCTGCACCGGGGAGGACGGAACCTCCCGAGCAGGAGGAGCAGGATGAGGCAAAGATCCAGATTGGGATTACGTTCGATTCTTTCCTGATTGAACGGTGGCAGAGGGACCGGGATGTATTTGTCTCTGCGGCGCAGGAGCTTGGTGCGGAAGTGAACGTGCAGAACGCCAACGGCAGTATGGATGAACAGGTGAAGCAGATCGACTATTTTATCAGTAAAAAGATGGACGTCATCGTGATTATCTGTGTGGCGGCGGACCCCGCCCACATGGTGGCGGCGGTGGAGAAAGCCCACCGGGCGGGGATTCCGGTCATTGCCTATGACCGTCTGATTCCGGAGGCGAATGTGGATCTGTACATTTCCTTTGATAATGAGGAGGTGGGGCGGCTGATGGCCCGCCATATGCGGGAACATCTGAAAGATAAGGGAACGCTGCTGCAGGTGTGCGGCCCCCTGGAAGACAACAATGTTTCCCTGGTTATGGGCGGTTTCGCGGAGATACTCGGCCGGTATACGCTGCGCATTGATCATACAGAGTATGCGGAGGGCTGGCTGTCGGAGACGGGGTTTACCGCCGCCAGCGCCTACCTGGCGGATCATGATCCTCCCGACGGCATTATGTGCGGCAATGACAGTATCGCGGGCCAGGCCATCCGCGCTCTTTCCGAGCGTCGTCTGGCCGGAAGTGTCTGCGTGGTGGGGCAGGACGCCGACCTGGACGCATGCCAGCGGATCGTGGAGGGGACTCAGTGCATGACGGTCTATAAGCCGGTGGAGAAGCTGGCCAGAAGGGCCGCGGAGCTGGCCGTCGCGATGGCGGATGAGGAGAATATGGTCATCTTTACCGAGGTGAAGAATGACGGCATCTATGATGTGCCCTATGAGAATCTGGCCCCGGAGGCGGTGACAAAGGAAAATATGGATGAGGTAATCACCGGGAAGTACCATGAGGAGAGCGATATTTACCTGAATGTCCGGCGGTAGACCCGTGGTTTTGTCGGATGTAAACAACAGAGTACACAGGATTTTTTTGCACAGGATATTTTTGCGGAGAGCAAAAATATCCTGTTTTTTCCTGTCATGGCGTATTTCTGCTGTGAAAAATGTACAGAAAGAGGCAAGTTTGTCCTGCGAAAAAGATGGTATAGTCTTACTATCAAAAAAGGAGGATTCCAAAAAATGAAAAGAAAATTGATTGCAACTTTATTGAGCGCAACAATGGCGGCTTCCCTGCTGGCCGGGTGCGGCGGCGGATCAGGCTCCAGCAGTGAGGCAAAGAGCGAGACGCCTGCTTCCTCCGCGGCAGAGGCCAGCACACCCGCAGAGGCCAGCACGCCCGCGGAGGCTTCCGGAGCAGAGGAGAGCGCAGCCTCCGACGCCGGTACGGCGGGCGGCGGCAAGATCGGTATCTCCATGCCGACCCAGTCCCTGGAGCGCTGGAACCGCGACGGTTCGTATCTGGACGAGCAGTTCAAGGCGGCCGGTTATGAGACGGTGCTGACCTATTCCGACAATGACAGCGGCAGACAGGTAAACGATATCCAGAACATGCTGGCCGACGGTGTGGACCTGCTGGTGGTGGCGGCTATCGACGGCGAGGCTCTTAATACGGCCATGGACGAGGCCGCGCAGGCAAACGTTCCGGTTATCGCCTATGACCGTCTGATTATGAATGACGCCGTTTCCTACTATGTATCCTTTGATAATTATACCGTAGGCAAGCTGCAGGGCGAATTTGTTGAGAGCCAGCTGGATCTGAAGAATGCCGGCGACAAGACTTACAATATTGAGTTTACCGCAGGTGATCCGGCGGATAACAACGCAGGTTACTTCTACAGCGGCGCCGTTGACGTGTTGCAGCCCTACATAGACGCGGGAACCCTCAAGGTTGTGTCCGGACAGACCGATTTTGATACCGTTGCCACAGCGCAGTGGAATACGGATACCGCCCTTGAGCGCGCTCAGAACGTGCTGTCTTCCTATTATGCAGACGGTACACAGCTGGATGTATGGGTTTGCTCCAATGACTCCACGGCTCTCGGTGTAGCCCAGGCCATAACTTCTGATTATGCCGGCGAAAACAGCGTGCTGATCACAGGCCAGGACGGTGACGAGGCCAACCTTAAGAATATTGTAGACGGCATCCAGACCATGACCGTATATAAAAACGTGAGCAATGAGTCTATCGTTACTCTGGCTCTGGCCCAGGCCATGATGAAAGGCGAGACGATCGACGAGTCCCTGATCCCCTCCTTCGGTATTGAGTGTGCCTTTGATACGGAGTCCTATGAGACATCTGAAGGCAACAAATGCCCGTCCTTCCTGCTGGTACCCAGCGTGATCACCAAGGACAATCTGCAGGAGCTGGTTGACACCGGACTGTATACCATGGGCGACGACGGTTATCTGGCAGCGGCACAGTAAACCGTATTTTGTAAATAACTGAAAGTCTGAAAAAGGGGCGGGGCACCTCTGGCCCGCCCCTTTCCTTTGTCCCGGAACCGCATGCGGGGAACAACGATACGCTGCGGCGTGTGGGAAAACCGCCAGTGGCAAGTTCCCCCGGCAGGTATGTATGGGGAAAGCTGCCAGTGGCAGGTTTTTCTGCCCGGGCAGAGACGGCAGGAGAGAGGAAGGAGGAAGAGCTTTGGCAGACATTATTCTGGAGATGAAAGCCATCACCAAAGAGTTCCCGGGCGTAAAGGCGCTGGACAACGTAAACCTGGTCGTGGAGCGTGGCGAGATCCATGCCCTCATAGGCGAGAATGGCGCGGGCAAATCCACGCTGATGAATGTGCTTTCCGGTACCTATCCGGCGGGTAGCTATGACGGAGAGATCTATTATAACGGAGAGCTTTGCCAGTTCAAAACGCTGAAAGACAGCGAGGCAAAGGGCATCGTGATCATTCACCAGGAGCTGGCGCTGATCCCGCTTTTGACCATTGGTGAGAATATGTTCCTTGGCAACGAGAAGAAGGACCGGTTCGGCAATATCGACTGGGATATGACCTACAACGAGGCGGAGACCCATATGAGGCAGGTGGGGCTGAATGAATCCGCTCAGACGCTGATCAAGGATATCGGGACCGGCAAGCAGCAGCTGGTGGAAATCGCGAAGGCATTTTCTAAAAATGTCAAGCTGCTGATCCTGGATGAGCCCACATCATCCCTGAACGATGAGGATGCGAAGATGCTGCTGGATCTTCTGATGGAATTTAAGAAGAACGGCCTGACATCCATTATCATTACCCATAAACTGAACGAGATCATCTATTGTGCGGACCAGGCTACCATCATCCGCGACGGTTCCACCATCGAGACCCTGGTCAAGGGTGTGGATGAGTTCAGCGAGGACCGTATCATTAAAGGCATGGTGGGGCGTTCCATGGACGACCGCTATCCGGCCAGGGAGCACCATGTCCGCGAAGAGATCGGGCTGGAGGTGAAAAACTGGACGGTCCATCATCCGCTGTACCATGAGAAGGTGGTGGATAAGGACATTTCCTTCCATGTACATAAAGGAGAGGTGATCGGCTTCTCCGGGCTGCAGGGCGCGGGCCGCACGGAGCTTGCCATGTCGATTTTCGGCAGGAGCTATGGCTCCGGTATCAGCGGGGAACTGTATCTGGACGGCCAGAAGGTGGATCTTAAGTCGCCGGAGCAGGCGATCCGCCATAAGCTGGCTTATGTGACGGAGGACAGGAAGACCAACGGGCTGATCCTGGGTGAATCCATCCGTTTTAATACCACTCTGGCCCGCCTCGATAAGATCTGCGCCAACGGCGTCATAGATACAACGAAAGAGAAAAATGTGGCGGAGGAGATGAAGGAAGCCATGGGCACCAAGACTCCCTCCGTGGAGCAGAAGGTGGGTAATCTGTCCGGCGGGAATCAGCAGAAAGCGCTGCTGGGCAAATGGATGTTTACGGAACCGGATGTGCTGATATTGGATGAGCCGACCCGAGGTATAGACGTGGGCGCCAAGTATGATATCTACTGCCTGATCAACCAGATGGTGGAAGAGGGTAAATCCGTGATCATGATTTCCTCCGAGATGCCGGAGCTCATCGGTATGTGCGACCGCATCTATATCATGAATGAGGGAGAGTTGCGCGGGGAGCTGGATGCGAAAGAGGCTACGCAGGAGAAGATCATGAGCCATATTATCAGTGCCGACAAGTAGGTGAAAGGAGCGTTACAACATGCCAGCGAATAATGAGAAAAACAATCTGGGGGGAACCCAGTTCAACTTAGGGGCGTTTTTAACCAAAAACAGTATGACGATCGCCCTTGTCGTCGTATTTATACTGTTCTATTTTCTGACGAATGGCCGTCTGCTATATGCGCAGAATATGTCCAACCTGCTTTTGCAGAACGGATATGTGTTAGTCATGGCCTGCGGTATGCTGCTCTGTATCCTGACCGGCGGTAACATCGATCTGTCCGTGGGTTCCGTGATCTGTATGGTGGGCGGCGTGGCGGCCGTCATGATTACCAACAATGGGATGAATATTTTCCTGACCATCCTGGTCTGTCTGCTTCTCGGCCTGGCAGCCGGTATCTGGCAGGGGTACTGGATCGGCTATGTCCGTATCCCGCCGTTTATCACCACTCTGGGCGGCATGTTTATTTTCCGGGGTATCGGCCGTCTGGTGCTGGACAGCAAGACCGTGTCCGTCCAGGACGCCACGTTTTTGAATATTTTTACGGCATACATCAAAATTCCGGGCCTCGACAGCGACGGGCGGATTCTGTCCCCGCTGGTGGTAGGGATCGTGGCAGTCGTCATCATACTCTACAGTACTTTTTCCTCCCGGGCCAATAAAGCGAAAAAGGGATACCGCCAGAACAGCGCCCTCTCCGATTATGGCCGTTCCGTGGTGATCTCCGCGGTGCTTCTGGTGTATTGCTACATGCTGAGCCAGTACAAAGGAATTTCCGTTATGCTGGTATGGGTGGTGGTGATCTGCCTAATTTACAATTTCATCACTTCCAGGACTGCCTTTGGCCGTTATTTCTATGCGGTGGGCGGTAATGAGAAAGCGACGCAGCTCTCCGGTATCAATACCAACAAGGTTTACTTTATCGCTTACGCCAATATGGGCTTTCTGGCCGGTTTGTGCGGCCTGCTCTGCCTGGCCCGTGTGGGTTCCGTAAATGGTTCCACCGGTACTTCCTTTGAGATGGACGCCATCGGCTCCTGTTTCATCGGTGGCGCCTCTGCCTACGGCGGCAGCGGTACGGTTCCGGGCGTTATCATCGGCGCCCTTCTGCTGGGCGTGATCAATATGGGCATGTCCATCATGGGTATCGGCGATTCCTGGCAGTATATTGTCAAGGGCGGCGTGCTTCTGGTGGCCGTTATCTTCGATGTGGTTTCCAGCAGGAAGAGTGGGAAGTAAGATCCTCTGTGGGGGTGCGTTCGTTTTCTGAACTTGCGGAAGGCGTCACGGACAATGTTTTTTACTTAAGCCAGGACGCTGCCACATGTGTCAGCTGTATGGCGATTTAAGTAAATGACATCGTTTTACGGAAGCGGTTTCTACGGAGACCGCCTGTAAAAATATGAAATGGGATAAGCAAAGTTACTGTTCACATCCGAGCCACGCACTTGCTGCGTGGCTACGGGAGAACATGATTCAGGAGGCAGTTTGGGCTTCGCGAAGCGAATTTCATGCCCAAACTGCTGGTTACTGGTCACGGAGTGAACAGTAACTAAGTAAAAGGCCATGATCCGATGGATCATGGCCTTTTGGGCGGCGCTTTTTGCCTTTCTGCACGGTGTATTCTCCGGAAGAAAAATAAAATTGTAAAAAAGAGCGAACCGCGGGCAAAGTTGTTACAATATACAGGTGAAGAGCAAAAAACAAAAAGTAAAGGCTCTTACTCGTGTGCACGAAAAGGAAGAACTGGAAACCATGACGATTCAGGAACTTGAGCGGCTGATCGCACTTTACGGGAGAGATATTTTTTCTTTCTGCGTCCATCTGACAGGCAGCATGCAGGAGGCGGAGGAGCTGTATCAGGATGCTTTCTTAATGGCTGTCGAGCGGATGGCGGATATCCGGGAAGACGGGAATCAAAAAAGTTATATTCTGTCCGTAGCATTAAACCTCTGGAAAAACAGACGGCGGAAATTCGCCTGGCGGCAGAGGATCGCGCCGGGACAGGGATTGTCCGGCGGAGAAGGCTGTCCGGAAACGGAGACGGCGGAAGACGCCCTGTCCGGGCTGTTAAAGGAGGAGGGCCGCCGAACCGTCCGGGAGGCGGTAGGGCGGCTGCCGGACAGGTATCGGATTCCCGTATTGCTGTACTATATGGAAGAACTGTCCGTGGCGGATATCGCCAGGATCATGCGAATTCCGGAGGGTACGGTAAAGAGCAGGCTTGGCGCGGCAAGGAAGCTGCTGAAAAAAGAACTGGAGGGCTATTTCTATGAAGAAAGAACTGGAGCAGGAGTTGTATGACGCTTTACGGCCCTGTGAGAAACCCACCCCGGAATTGAATCGTCGGATTCTTCATATGTATTCTGAGGAGGTACACAGTATGAAACGTAATACATTTGGCAAGACAGCAGCAGTGGCCGCCATGGCCTGTGTGATCGCGGCGGGAAGCATCACCGCCTATGCGGCGTACCGTTATCTGACGCCGTCGCAAATCGTGGAGGAACTGGATGAAGACGGCGGCGCTTTGCAGAAGGCTTTTGACAGCGCTGACGCGATTCAGGTCAATGAGACGCAGTCCGCAAACGGTTATGATATCACTCTGCTGGGCCTTGTCTCCGGCAAAGATTTGATGAATACATTTGCCGCCGATACGGTCGGGCAGGAGCTGGACGGCGACAGTACTTTCGGCGGCGTTTCCGTACAGGGCGATCAGACCATGTCCGAACTGGACAGAAGCATGACCTACGCGGCCATCGCCATCGCCCACACAGACGGGTCCGCCATGACGCAGGACGAGAGTAAGTGCATATCGCCGTTTATCGGCGGAACAGACTGGATGCAGGTCAACAACGCTACGCTGGACGCAGGCCTTCGGTGGTTTGATAAGGACGGCGTGATCTATGAGCTGCTGGAGTGCCACAATCTGGAAATTTTCGCGGACAGGGGCGTGCAGATCGGCGTGGTAGATTCCTTCGGCGATGAGAGCCGGGCGTTTGCCATGGATGAGAAGACCGGTGTATACAGTAAAAAAGAGGGCTATGACGGTACAAACGCTTTATTTTCGGTTCCGTTTGATCCTGCAAAAGCGGATAAAAAAGCAGCAGACGCGCTGCTGGCCGAAATTGTTCGTGAGCTCGAATCAGATGAGAAGGATGTGGAAGACGATACGGCGGCAGCCCATGACATCACCGAGGAATATACGAATCTTGCGCTTCATGCAGAAGATGCTGCAGCTTTCCTGAAAGAGCATGCCGTTTATGTGGAGGGAACCAGACAGACCCTCACGCCGGATAAAGAAGGTTCTGTGACTTACGGGACGGATGAAGGAGCGGGCGGAAGCGGTACGATCCTTATCGACGGATTAAAGACGGGGCAGCCGGCAATCCTGGGCGCTTCCAGTGACGGTACGATGGAGGGTACGGAGCTGAATGTATTTACCTTGAATGAGGACGGCACGGTTACTTATGAGGTTTACAGGCCGGCGGGCGAATAAACGGGTATATAGAGGCATACAACGGGGAGGTGTGAATGACACCTCCCCGTTGTATGAGACGGCCTGTAAAGACGGCTTTTTTCCTATCATTTCATCGAGCACTGCTTATGAGGTTTCGCGTTCGGTTTCCGATGTACCGGCAGGAGAGGCTGTATCGTCCGCCGGCGCATCTGTCCCGGATGGTGCGGAACGGTTTCCGTCCGCTGCCTTTGCCCCGCCGGAGGTTTTCTTCGTGCAGGTAACAATTTCTTTTCCGGTATAGGTGATGGCCGCGGTATCTCCGGCCTGTAATAGCAGCATTTCTTCATGTTCCGAAGCCTTCGCCCGGTAGAGCCCGTCGGTTTCGTCAATCAGATAGATCCAGGTGTTGCCGTCGATGGTGATATAGCGGATATCCCGTATCCGTATCACTGCCTCGTCGGTGGCCGTGAGGGGCTCACTCGAAGCCTGTTCGCCGTCGGCAGACGGGTCTGTCTCTTCTGCGGCATTTCCCAGCCCCAGCAGACTGCGGTAACGGCTCATGCACTCTGCCTGAGTGGCGGCCGTGGTGACCAGATTATACTGTTCCACATTGACGGCGGCGTAAAGTTTGACCAGGCCGCTGGCGTCTTTGAGAACCATGATATAAGTGGGGTTGCCGTCCACATTAATCAGGGACGGAAAACTGGCCTGGTAGCCTTTTTCCTGTACTTCGCCTTCGGCTGCGGCCATGGCCGATTTTTCGTCGGCGCCTGCAATCTCATAATAATGGGTTTCTCCGGTGCGCTCATTGGCCAGCAGGAAACCGATGTTGGAACTGTCGCCGTTGACGGAGGTGATACCAGTGTAGATCCAGATATCGCTGTCTTTGGCCACGAAACCATAGTCGGAGGTCGGCGCCACATCGTCCGATTCTTCGTCGTCGTCAGAGTAATATGTCGTGACCTGTTTACAGCCCTTTTTGCCGAATACGCTGTTGACAAAGCCGTTTTGCAGGGTTCCGTACCAATTGTACTGTTTGCAGATTAAGTCGCCGTCGTAAACCACGTCCACCCATACCGGGACGTCCGCCAGATCATAGCGGGTCAGATCGCCGGTCACCGGGTCAAGGATGATCGCTCCTTTGACGGTTGTCCCGCCGAAGAGGGAGATCGTCTTGTCATAAATCGAGGCCACATAGTAGGGATGGCCTTCCTCGTCAATCTCAAAATGCAGGTTGCCAAACATGAGCGTCGGATAATGCATACGGATATGGCGGGCGGCATCCTGGCCGAAATACGCCGAGGGCACATAAATCATGCCGGAGGCGCACTCCTGATAGGAAGCGGACATGGACACCGGATCGACGGTCACATACCCGGGCACGCCCTCGCCCTTATTGTTGTTCCATTTGAAGAATCCGGCGTAATCCAGAGCGGCTACTTTTTTCGGCGAGCCGTTAAAGTCGATCTGGGTATAATAATCGGACACATTGTACTGGCTGACCACACTGGACAGTGAGCCGATCTCCCGGTCGCCCAGCATCTGGGCCGACATGGTATCCATCAAAGCGATGGAGTCCGTACCCAGAGTTTCGGCCAGATCCTCCTCAAATACGGCGTCTTCTACCTTCAGCAGCGAGGCATAAGCGCCGGCGTGGAAGGCGGAAAATCCGCTTATGGCCGCCAGAACCGTAAAAGCGAGCAGGATCAGGGGGATGAAATACAGCACAGAGCGTTTTTCCGCCAGTTCCCGCCAGGAAGATCTTCCGTTGGCCATCTCATTTTCATATCCCTGACATCCCAGGGCGAAGGTGAGATGGTCCAGCAGAGCAAAGGTCAGGGTAGCCGCAAAAGCGGTGATCCAGAGCGTCGGCGCATGGAAATTCAGCGGCGTCAGCAGAAAATAGAAACTGATAAATAAAATCACGGCAGCTGCGACGGCGCCCGTAAGGGCGGACTGCAGCCTCAGTTTTGCCAGGGTGGGAGGGGTACTTCTGTGTTTTGATTTTTTGCTTTTGTGATACTTGTGGATTTTGTCTTGTTTCATGATGTTTTCCTTTCTGCCAGGCGCGGTTTTGAGGGAGTCCCCGGAGAATATATCCGGCAAGGATAAAAAAAGACTTTTGCCGAACCTGACGTTTGACAAAAGTCTTGCGATTTAATTCTCTCCGAGTACCGTGGTACTGTCCTGACGGATTTGAAACGCTCATGGCGTTGCTACTCCCTTTTGTTGAGTACTATTCTAGACCTCTTTCAGGGAATTGTCAATGGGTGAACGGAGAATTTTTATTCTGCCTGGCGCTCCCGGAGCGTTCGGGAGAGATTAATCATCCGTTTCGATGGCGGCGGTTTCGATGATGAATTTCACACTGCCGGAACCGTCGGGGTTCGCGCCGTCGAAAGCGGTGTAGGCTTTATCGGCGTCGGTGACTGCTTTGAGGCGGTCGAGAACATCCTGCAGATCCACGTTGATCAGGGTGGCCAGTTCCTGAATGCCTTCCTCATCAAATTCTTTCATGCCGTCGGCCAGTTCGGTGGAACCGTCAAGAAGCTTTCCAGAGCCTTCCTTCAGATCGTTTCCGCCGTCGGCCAGTTTGGCGGTGCCGTCCTTGAGGGCGTCTGCGCCGTCTGCCAGCTGTCCGATGCCTTTACCCAGGGTGTCTGCGCCGGATTTTAGTGTATTGCCTCCAGCCAGGAGAGTTTTGGAACCGTCTGCCAGCTGTTTGACGCCCTTTGTCAGCGCGTCATTGTTGGCTGTCAGGGTGTCCGCGCCGGATTTCAGCTGCGCCGTCCCTTCCCTGAGAGAAGCTGCGCCGTCTGCCAGCTGTCCGATGCCGCCGCTTAAGGCTTCGGCGCCTTTGGACAGGGCGCTGAGGCCGGCGTTCAGGTCGGCTGCACCGTTGACCATGGCGTTTGCTCCCGCGTTTAAAGCGTCATTGGTCGCACAGAGCGCATCGCTTCCCGCCTTTAATTTCCCTACGGCTTTCAGGAGCTCTGCGAGCATGGCGTTCATATTGGCGGCGGGCGCCGTATCTTTCTGTAAAGCGGCCAGGCCGGTCTTTAGTTTATTTGCGCCGTCCGCGGTCTGCCCGGCGCTGTCAGCCAGCGCGGCGGCGTCTTTTTTGGCGGAATCTATGGCGTTTCCGTCAATACCGCTCTGGATTTTCTCCAGTTTTGCCTTGACATCGGTCAATTGACCGGAAGGATTGGCGCTTTTGGTTTCGCCGGAAACATCCACGGAGGCTTTCGTCTGTGTATCTACGTTTATATCATGCAGTTTGCTCATGACAAGGGCGGCGGTTTCCTCATCCACATTGGCGGCGTCTAAAGCGGCGCGGACATTTTTTTCCTGCTGTTCATTGGCGGCGCTGTTGACGGCTTTGTTTTCTTTCTGCACGGCTTCCTTTGCCTGTGCGCTTGCCTCTTTATTGATGGCCTTTGTGCTGGCGGAAGAGGCGCTGTCGAGAACGGAGATGGCTTCGTTTAACGTATCTTTGGCGCTGCCTATGCTTTTGTCCAGGCTGCCGGCCTGGGTCTTTAAAGTAGTGGCGGCCGATTCCGCGGATGCCGCCCTGCTCTTTAAAGCATTCGTTTCTTCGGCCAGTGTATCGGCTTCGTCTGTCAGTGTGTTTATGGTTTCGGGAAGCTGCCCGGCTGTCGGAATGATCGCCATCAGTTTGGCGTTTAATTCAGAGATTCCTTCCTGAAGCTGCTTTGCCCCGTCGGTGTAGTCTTTTACGCCGCTCTGCAGGGAAGAAGCTCCGGCTGCCAGCTTTTTGCCGCCGTCGGACAGGTCCCCAATGCCCCTGGCCAGATCGTTTTTCTTGTCGTTTAAGGTATCAATGCCTGTCTTCAGGGTGTCCGCGCCGGTGTTTACCTTGTCAATGCCGTCAGCCAGGGTTTTTGTGCCGTCTGTATAGCTCTTGACGCCGGATTGGAGGTCGCCGGCGCCTTTTTTCAGGGTTTTCATTCCCTTTACGAGCTGATCGACTCCGTCCAGGAGATCTCCCTTTTTGTTGTCCATGGTATGGATGCCGTCTTTCAGCTTTCCGGCGCCATCGTCGGCGCTGTTCAGTCCGTCCCGGAATGTGGTGACAGAAGAGTCCAGGGTCTCCAGGCCTTCCCGCAGTTCATCACTGCCATCCACCAGCTTGGTGGACGCGTCGGTCAGCTCGTCGATGCTTTCCTTGAGATCATCCATACTGTCGATATCATCCAGCCCCAGGTCATTCAGCGTGCCCGTGGTGGCCACGGTGGCGGTCAGGGCCAGGGAGAAATTCTCCACATCGGCGGTGATTTCCACGTAATCGGGAATCTCTTTATCTTTCAGGTCGTCGATATCATCCAGCTGCAGACTGTCGGCCAGCCCCGGAAAACCGATGCCCATGACAATATCGTTTTTGCCGTCGGAGACGACCTTGCCGTTTACGACTTCTACGTTGGAGAATTTATCTCCCGGCAGGATCATGCCCGTGGCCATCATGAAGGGGGTGGAGATGATCTCTTCGGTATCGCCCACCTTGACCTTCTGTCCGGAATGATTCTGGTAGTCGATGCGGATCTTTACCTTTCCGCTCTTTCCTGCCAGAGCGTCAGGCTGGATCTGCCGGCCGTCCAGGTAGTAGGTGATTTTTACGGAAACCGGCAGGGAGGCGTTTGTTTCGCCCTGGTAGTAGATATCATTCCCCCCGGCGGCCCAGGTGATGGAGCCGTCGCTGTTTTCGGAAAAGCTCTCGTCGCCCTTCACGTTCTCGATATTTTGCAGATCACTGTTGTCGGTCAGCGAGGAATTTTTGGAAGTGTTTTTCAGCCAGTTGCTGACGATGACCTTCTGGGTGGAGCCGTTCTCGTCGGCGGTCACATAGACGGTCTGCTCTTTTTCCGCGGCGGCGGCCAGCACCGTAGTGGCCGGAAGGGATACGGAAAGGGTAAGGGCCATAGCGGCCATCATGGCCTGCACATATTTTCTTTTCATGATTACTTTCCTCCTGCTTTATGAATTTTAAAATTTTTACTGGTTTTACAAATGATGCCGTCAAACAGCCAGTACATGGCCGGAAGGAACAGCAGTACCGCGCACATACTGATCAGGGCGCCCCTGGCCATCAGTAAACACAGGGAGCTGATCATGTCGATCTGGGAGTACATGGCTACGCCGAAGGTCGCCGCGAAAAATCCGCAGGCGGAGATGATGACGGAGCGCATGCTGGTCCGGTGGGCCGTCAGTATGGAATCCCGCTTGCTGTTTCCGGCTCCCCGCTCTTTTTCGTAACGGCTGGTCATCAGTATGGCGTAATCTACGGTGGAACCGAGCTGGATCGTGCCGATGACGATGGAGGCGATAAAGGGCAACACCCCGCCCGTCAGATAAGGGATACCCATGTTGATGAAAATAGCCCCCTCGATGACCAGCACCAGCACCACCGGCAGGGATATGGAGCCAAACACAATCAGGATAATGACGAATACGGCCAGGATCGATACGGCGCTGACCACGCTGAAATCGTGATCGGTGATCTCTATCAGGTCTTTGGTACAGGGCGCCTCCCCTACCAGCATACCATTGGGATCATGGGATTTCAAGATAGAGTTAAGATCGGCTAACTGTTCGTTTACCTCGTTGGAGGCCACGGCATATTCATTCATGATCAGCATCAGCTCGTAGTTATCGCTCTCCAGAACGTCTCGCACATCCTCAGGGATCATACTCTGGGGAAAGGTGGGGCCGATGATGCTTTCCAGTCCCAGTACCTGTTTGACGCCGTTTACCTGTTCCATTTCGTCGATCATCTTGTATTTCTGTTTTTCATCCATATTCCGGTCCAGCAGGATCATATGGGCAGCGCCCATCTCGTAATCTTCCTGGAGCAGCGTGTTGGCCTGAATGCTGGGAAGTTCCTTCGGCAGGGTAGAGTCCAGATTGTAATACACATTCGTATGGGCCTGGAAATAGGCGAAGGGTATGAACAACAGGACGAAAAGTATGGCAAACAATGTGTGATGGTCAACGATAAATTCGGATACCTTTGGGAGTTCAGGGATCAGCGCCCGGTGTTTTGTCTTTGCCAGGGCTTTATCGAAGATCAGGATCATGGAGGGCAGTATGGTGACGCAGCAGATCACACCGAACACGACGCCTTTCATCATGACCACACCCAGGTCGAGGCCCAGGGTAAAGCTCATGAAGCAGAGGGCGAAGAAACCGGCAATCGTGGTGATGGAGCTGCCCACCACGGATTTGATGGTGGCGGCTATGGCCTGGGCCATGGCTTCTCTGTGGTCGTCCGGCCACAGCTCTAGCTGCTCCTGATAGCTGTGCCAGAGGAAGATGGAGTAGTCCATCGTGACGCCCAATTGCAGCACCGCGCACAGGGCCTGGGTGATGTAAGAGATCTCTCCGGTGATGATATTGGTTCCCAGATTGTAGATGATGGCAATACCGATACCGCCCAGAAATAAAAACGGGATCAGCCAGGATTCCATGGAGACCATCAGCACCACGGTCAAAAGCAGCACCGCGATCACCACGTAGATGACGACCTCTTCCTCGGCCAGATTTTTCGTGTCCGTGACCACCGCCGACATACCGCTTAAGAAACACTGCTTTCCGGCCAGGTTCCGGATATTGCCGATGGCCTCCATGGTTTCATCTGCCGAGGTGGTGGTCTCGAAAATGATAAACATCATCGTGGAATCATCGGAATTGAACGCGTTCCGTATTTTCTCCGGCAGGATATCCATGGGGATACGCAAATCGGCAAAGCTGTCGTACCAGACGACCTTGGAGACGTATTGTACATTCTCGATCTGTTCTTTCAGTTTGGAGACGTCCTTATTGTCCATGCCCTGACAGATAAACATGGAATAAGCTCCGGTACCGAACTCCTCCACCAGTATATCCTGACCCTTCATTGTCTCAATCTCTCCGGGCAGATAGTATAAAATGTCGTAGTTTACCCGCGTGTTTATGTACCCGAAAGCTGCCGGAAACAAAAGCAGCAGGCAGATGATGAAAATCGGGATACGCAGTTTTACAATTTTTCTTCCCAGATTTTCCATATCGCATTCCCCTTTCCTTACATGAAATTTTTTGCAACTGTTTTGTGTCTTTAGCAGTTACATTTTTTTGCAAATGACCAATGGTCAGTTATTGTTATACTACAGAAGGGGGATTGCGTCAATAAACAATATATAAAAAATGACTAAAAGTCATTTTATGAATTCAAGCATATTATTGAAGGGATAGTTAAGATGTTTGGGAAATCTGCCGTTTTTGCGAAAAGGACAGTGTTTTATTTGACTTTTATAAAAAAACGTCCTTATAATAGACAGCATACAAAACGACTATATGAAAATGAATGTTCACACGCAGAAGGAGCGTGAGAGAAATGGGAAAAGTTGAGCACAATAAACGGCAGAAGAGGGATTCCCTGCTGGATTCCGCTTTCTCTCTTTTTATTAACAACGGCTTTACCAATACATCCATCTCAGATATTGTCAAGCGGGCAGGCGTGGCCAAAGGGACCTTTTATCTGTATTTCAGAGACAAATATGATATTCGCAATCATCTGATTACGGGGAAAGCCAACCAGGTATTTCAGGCCGCTTATGCGGAGATGACGGCCCGGGGCGAGGCGACGGATTTTGAGGATCAGGTGCTGTTTATGGCGGATCACATTCTGAATCAGTTGGCGGCCAATCACAGTCTGGTCATGCTGCTGTCCAAACATCTGAGCTGGGGATCTTTTAAAAATTTTCTGGCGGTTCCCCCCGGGGGGAATACGCCGGCGATCTACACCACCTTTGAATCCATGTTATCAAAAGCCGGGCACAGGTACCGCAATCCGGAGCTTATGATGTATCTGATTCTGGAGCTTCTAAGCGGCACCAGTTTTAATGCGATCCTCTATAAACAGCCCGTGCCCCTGGAGGAATTAAAGCCTCACCTATATGAGACGGTGAAAAGCATTCTGAAGAATTATCGGGAAGATTAGGGAGCGGATCGTGTACGTGCAGTATGTATGCAGCAAGAGCCAACAGACTGCACAAAAATAGAGAAAATATTCGTTGGGTTTTGTTGAACCGTTTGTTGTACAATGACGCTGAATCGGGTAAAATAGATGCGGCTTTGTGTAGCCAGCAGGATAAACCGGCATGGCCGGGCGACAAGAGGGACTAGCGATGTTTGAACGAGCAAAGAAGAAGAAGGTGAAGGGACTCCATATCATCATTGTCGGCTGCGGCAAGGTGGGCGTCACGCTGGTGGAGCGGCTGGTGCAGGAGGATCATGATATCACCGTGGTGGATAAAGACGGAGATAAGGTGGAAAGCCTGATCAATCGCCATGATATATATGGTATTACGGGAAACGGCGCCAGCTTCAATACACTGATGGAAGCAGGGATTGAGGAGGCGGACATTCTGATCGCCGTGACGGGCTCTGACGAGCTGAACCTGCTGTGCTGTGTGGTGGCCAAGCAGGCCGGACAGTGCGATGTCATCGCCCGGGTGCGGACGCCGGACTACAGTGAGGAAGCGGCTTACTTAAAAGCGAAACTTGAGCTGGCCATGATCATCAATCCCGAGCTGGAAGCAGCCAGGGAGATCGCCCGTATTCTTTATCTGCCCACGTCCATCGGCGTCAGCTCTTTTGCCCGGGGCCAGGCGGAAATGGTACGCATTAAGGTACCGAAGGGAAATATGCTCCACGGAAAAAAGATTGTGGAGTTAGGCCAGGAGCTGTCCGGAGCGGTGCTGATCTGCGCCGTGGAGCGGGGCAGCGACGTATTTATCCCCGACGGTTCTTTTGAGCTGATGGAGGGAGACGTGGTGACGTTTGTGTCCCCGGCCCGGGACGCCAAGTCGTTTTTGAGGAAAATCGGATTTCAGACTCACCAGGTCAAGGATGTCATGATCATAGGCGGCGGCCGGTCGGCCTATTATCTGACCAAACAGCTTCTGCGGGTAGGAATCGCGGTGAAAATCATCGAGCAGGATAAAGCGCGCAGCGAGGAACTCTGTGCCCTGCTGCCCAAGGCGGTGGTGATCAACGGAGACGGCACGGATGCGGACGTGCTTAAAGAGGCGGGGATTGAGGAGGTGGAATCCTTTGTGGCTCTGACCGGTATCGATGAGGAAAATATTCTGCTGACCCTCCATGCCAGCGATGTGTCGGAAGCAAAAGTGGTCACTAAGATTAATCGGACGATGTTTAATAAGGTGGTCCGCCATCTGGATCTGGGCAGCGTGGTGTATCCGAAATATATCACCACCGAGGCGCTGATCGCTTTTGTCCGTGCAAAAAATGCGTCAAAGAACAGCAATATTGAGACGATGGTTCATCTGTTTGACAATCGGGTGGAGGCTATTGAGTTTGTCGTGGGCGAGGGTACCGGGGTGACGGACATTCCTCTGAGCCGTCTGCGTCTCAAGAGCCATTTGCTGGTAGCCTGCATCAACCGGGCGGGGCGGGTGCTGATCCCCGGCGGAAATGATGAGATTAAGGTCGGAGATTCGGTGATCATTGTCACTACGCATACGGGTTTTGACGATGTGCAGGATATCCTGAGATAGGCGGTGACGGCGATATGAACAGAAGAATGGTGGTCTTTATCCTGGGTTGGATATTGAAACTGGAGGCTCTCTTTTTGCTGCTTCCGTTATTGGTGGGGCTTTTGTATCGGGAATTTACCGGGTGTCTGTGCTTTCTGATTACGATCGCCGTCTGCGGGCTGGCCGGTGTGCTGATCGCCAGAAAAAAGCCGGCCAATACGGTGTTTTATATGAAAGAGGGGTGTGCCGCCACGGCTCTGGGGTGGATTCTGCTCAGTATCACGGGGGCGCTTCCTTTTTATCTGAGCAGGGAGATCCCCTCCTATACGGACGCATTGTTTGAGACGATCTCCGGCTTTACCACGACGGGCGCCAGTGTGCTGCCCGAGGTGGAAAGTTTGTCCTATTGTATGCTGTTCTGGCGGAGCTTTACCCATTGGCTGGGCGGCATGGGCGTGCTGGTGTTTCTGCTGGCAGTGATCAAGATGACCGGGGGATCTCACATGAACCTGATGCGGGCGGAGAGTCCGGGGCCGTCCGTGGGCAAGCTGGTACCGAAGGTGAAGCATACGGCGGCAATCCTTTATCAGATCTATCTGTTTCTGACCGTGGTGCAGATCGTGCTGCTGCTTTTGGGCGGCATGCCTGTATTTGATGCGGTGACTACGGCTTTCGGTACGGCGGGTACGGGGGGCTTTGGCATTAAGAATGACAGTATGGCCGGGTATTCCCCTTACATTCAATGGGTAACGACGATTTTTATGCTTTTGTTTGGCGTGAATTTCAATATGTATTTTCTTCTTCTGCTTAAAAAATGGAAGACAGCTTTTCGCATGGAGGAAGTGCGGGGATACTTTCTGGTGGTTCTGGCCGCCACAGGTATCATATTGGTCAACACTTATGACGCGGCCGTGGGATTTTTCGGAAGTCTGCGTCATGTGGCGTTTCAGGTGGCGTCTATCATCACGACCACGGGTTTTTCCACGGTGGATTTTGATCTGTGGCCGGAGGCGTCCCGGACGGTTCTGGTGATGCTGATGTTTATCGGCGCTTGCGCGGGCAGCACGGGCGGCGGCATTAAGGTATCCCGCTTTATTGTGCTTATTAAATCGGTGCGGAGAGAACTCAGCTCCTATATCTACCCGAAGAGCGTGAAGAGGATCAACGTGGACGGGCGGCCGGTGGAGCATGAGGTGATCCGCGGTATCAATGTATATTTTATCACGTTTATCCTGATATTTTCCTTTTCGGTGCTGTGCCTGAGTTTCGAGGGGAAGGGGATGGTGACCAGCTTTACGGCGGTGGCGGCGACCATCAATAATATCGGCCCCGGCCTGGAACTGGTGGGGCCCGCGCAGAATTTTGGGGGGTTCACACCGTTGTCTAAGTATGTGCTGATGTTTGATATGCTGGCCGGAAGGCTGGAGCTTTTCCCGCTGCTTTTGCTGTTCTATCCGCCCTGTCTGAAAGGGCTTTTAGGGATTGGACGCAGGGGAAAGAAGTAACGGTATTTTATTTAGTACAAGATTGTATCCCCCTATGGGGCTTGCGGGCTCCGGCGATACTATGTTAAAGTTTTGACAGAAAGCTACAGTGTATGCTGTAGTTTTTTCTTATGCTTTTTGTACCTGACAGGAATAGTATGGCGGGAGGTAAGACTGATGAGAAGAACAATAATGGCAATGATCTGCGCTGCTTCTCTGGCGGCGGGACTGTTGACGGGATGCGGACAGAGCGGCGGCGCCGGGGAAGGAAGCGGGAAAACAGACAGTCCGGCGACGGAGGCGGGCGGTTCTTCAGAAGCGGGAACCGGCAGTGAGGCCGGCAGCGTGGCGGAGGATAGCAGTGTCTCGAAAGCGGCGGCAGGCGACGCCCGGGAGGACGTGGTGGTGACTATGCCTGTTACGTCCGAGCCGGAATCCGGTTTTGACCCGGCTTATGGATGGGGCGCGGGAGAGCATGTTCACGAGCCGCTGATCCAGAGCACTCTGGTGGTAACAAACAAGGAGCTGCAGATTGAGAAGGATCTGGCTACGGAATATAGCGTGAGCGATGACGGGATGACGTGGACGGTAAAGATCCGGGACGATGCCAGATTCACCGACGGCGAACCCGTGACGGCGGCGGACGTGGCTTTTACCTATAATAATTGCAAGGAGAAAAGCTCCGTCAATGACTTTACCATGTTGGAGAGCGCGGCGGCGGTGGACGACACCACCGTGGAATTTAAGATGACTAAGCCGTATGCGATCTGGCCCTATACGATGGCCATTGTGGGTATTGTGCCGGAGCATGCCTATGACGAGAATTACGGGCAGCATCCCATCGGTTCGGGTCGCTATATCATGAAGCAGTGGGATAAGGGACAGCAAGTCATTTTCGAAGCGAACCCGAATTATTACGGTGAAGCGCCCGGGATCAAAAAGGTGACGGTTCTGTTTATGGAAGAAGACGCGGCCCTGGCGGCGGCCCTGGCTGGGCAGGTGGATGTGGCGCACACGGCGGCTTCCTACAGCGACCAGGCCATTGACGGTTATAGCCTGTATCGGGTGGATACGGTGGATAACAGAGGTTTCAATCTTCCCTGTTTCATGCCGGAGGAAAAAGACGGCATTACGTATGGCAATGCGTTTACCTCTGACGTGAAGGTGAGGCGCGCTATTAATATCGGTATAGACCGCCAGGAAATGATTGATCATGTATTGAACGGCTACGGTACCGCCGCTTACAGCGTGTGTGATAAGCTGCCCTGGTATAATTCGGCGGCGGAAGTGGCTTATGATCCGGAGGGGGCGAAAAGGCTGCTGGATGAAGCCGGCTGGACGGAAGGCGCCGACGGTATCAGAGAGAAGGACGGCCAAAAAGCGGCGTTTACCCTCATGTTTTCCAGCAGTGATTCGGTGCGGCAGGCCCTGGCGGAGGATACGGCTAACCAGTTAAAAGAGCTGGGGATCGAAGTAACCACAGAGGGCGTGGGCTGGGATGTGGCCTACGACAGAGCTCAAGCCGAACCTCTGGTATGGGGATGGGGCGCTCACAGTCCCATGGAACTGTATAATATTTATCACACGTTGCCGGACAGCGGTATCGGGCAGGCGGGATATTCTCCCTATGCCAATGAGGCTGTGGACCGTTACATGGATCAGGCCCTGGAGAGCGGTTCTCTGGAAGAGTCCTATGAATTGTGGCAAAAAGCCCAGTGGGACGGAACTACGGGCATTACCCAGGAGGGGGATATTCCCTGGATTTGGCTGTGTAATGTGGATCATTTGTATTTTGTGCGGGATGGTCTTAAAGTTGCCGATCAGAAAATTCATCCCCACGGTCACGGCTGGTCTATTGTAAACAATGTAGATCAGTGGGGATGGGAATAAAAAAACGAAGAACAGTGAGGGAACCGCAGCCGTTCCGGTTATCTGAAGGGCTGCGGAGCCTTTTGTGCAGGACGGGAGATCAATCATGAATCGACAAAGGGTGATTTTCTTTGGGAAAAATATCATACGGGCGCTGCTTTTGGTCGTCTGCGTAAGCATGATTACATTTGCCCTGATGAAAGCCTCACCGGTGGACCCCTTGCAGGCCAATGTGGGTCAGGCAGCGCTGGGGAGCATGAGTCAGGAACAGAAGGAGAAATTGCAGGCGTACTGGGGGGTGGACACGCCGCCCGTGGAACAATATCTGTCCTGGGCGAAGGATTTCATCCGGGGAGATATGGGGGTATCGCTGTTATATCGGCAGCCGGTAGCCTCTGTTATCGCCGTGAAGCTGGCAAATTCCCTGTTTCTTATGGCCCTGGCCTGGGTGATTTCCGGTATACTGGGATTCGCCCTGGGGGTGATCTCCGGTATGAACCGGGGCAAACCGGCGGATCACGTGATACGGGGCTATTGCCTGGTGATTTCCAGTACGCCTGTATTTTGGCTGGCGCTGCTTTTGCTCATGATTTTCGGTGTGTGGCTCCATATCTTTCCCATCGGCCTCAGCGTGCCCATCGGTGTGGAGGCAAGCGGCGTCACCCTCGCTGACCGGCTCTATCATGCTTTTCTTCCGGCGCTGACCTTAAGCATTACCGGTGTGTCCAATATCGCCCTTCATACCAGGGAAAAAATGATTGATATTATGGAGAGCGACTACATGCTTTTTGCCCGGATGCGGGGAGAGAAAGGATGGCGTTTATTCAGATACTACGGCTTTCGGAACGTGCTATTCCCGGCTGTCACCCTGCAGTTTGCTTCCATCAGTGAAATATTCGGCGGTTCTGTTCTGGTAGAGCAGGTATTTTCCTATCCGGGACTGGGGCAGGCGGCGGTATCGGCGGGGCTGGGCAGTGACATGCCTCTTTTGATGGCTGTCACCATCGTCAGCGCCCTCTTTGTCTTTGGGGGGAACTTGACGGCAAATCTGCTCTACGGGGTGATTGATCCCCGAGTGCGGCAGGGAGGGAAGGCAAAGTGAGAAAATTAAACCGGAGACAGCGGCTGCTTTTGGGGCTGGCATTTTCCGCGGCATTTCTGATCATTGTGTGCGTCTGGGGAATTCTCGGCGCGGAGGCTGCGCGGGCCACTGATTTTTCCAGAAAAAATATTCCTCCCTGCCTGCAGTATCCTTTTGGGACGGATTGGCTGGGACGGGACATGCTGGCGCGCACGGTGAAGGGGCTTTCTATGAGTATCCTGATCGGTATTACGGCGGCGGCTGTGAGCGCCGTGATTGCTTTGCTTCTCGGTATAGCTTCTGCCACCATGGGCAGGGCTGTGGACAGCGTGGTATCTTTTGTCATTGACTTGATTATGGGCGTACCCCATATCCTTTTGCTGATCCTGATTTCCGTGGCTTTAGGCAAAGGGCTGAAAGGAGTGATCATCGGGGTGGCCGTCACCCACTGGCCTTCCCTGGCCAGGCTGATCCGCGCCGAGGTATTGCAGCTTAAAGAAATGCCTTACATTAAGATCGCCGTGAAGCTGGGAAAGAGCAGATGGCATATTGCCGTGAAACATATGCTGCCCCACCTGCTGCCCCAGTTTATTGTGGGACTGGTACTCTTGTTCCCCCATGCGATTCTCCATGAATCCAGCATCACTTTTCTGGGATTCGGCCTCTCTACGGAACAGCCCGCCATCGGAATTGTGCTCTCTGAAGCAATGAAGTATCTGGCGACGGGAAAGTGGTGGCTGGCATTGTTTCCGGGGCTTTTTCTGGTCATTACGGTGGCGCTGTTCTATATCCTGGGACAGAGCCTGCGGAAGCTGCTGGACCCGGGGAGCGTGCATCAGTAAGAGGCGTGTGTGCGGCGGTACAGGGAACGACGATAGCAGGAGATAACAGATGGACGAAAAAAGGGTAAAATGCGGAGCCGGCAGCGAGGACAGAATGGACAGTCCGGCGGTTAATAAGCTGTCGGGAGAAAAGGAGCCGGTATTAAAGATCGAGCATATGAGTATTTCTTTCACACAGTATGACCGGGGTATGCGTCAGGTCAGCCTGCCGGTGATCCGGGATCTGGACGTGGAAGTACATGCGGGGGAGATGGTGGCGGTGGTGGGTTCCAGCGGCTCAGGCAAAAGCCTTTTAGCCCATGGCGTGATGGGGGTACTCCCTTATAATGCAGCCATGGACGGCCGCATAACCTATTGCGGAGAGGAACTGACCCGGGAGCGGATCGAGAAACTGCGGGGCAGGGAAATTGTTTTGGTACCCCAAAGCATTGCCTTTCTGAATCCGTTGATGAAAATAGGCCCTCAAATATGCAAGGGAGATAAAAGAGCGTCTGCCAGGGAGAAGCTCAGGAGCATTTTTAAACGCTATGAACTGGACGAGAGGGTAGGGAACCTGTATCCTTTTGAACTGTCCGGCGGCATGAACCGGCGGGTGCTGATTTCCACGGCTCTGATGGAAGAGCCGAAACTGGTGATTGCCGACGAGCCTACACCCGGCCTGGATCTTGCGGTGGCCAAACGGGCTATGGCACATTTCCGCGAGCTGGCAGACATGGGCGCAGGAGTGCTGGTAATCACCCATGATCTGGAACTGGCGCTGGAAGTGGCGGACAGAATTGCCGTATTCTATGCCGGCGCCACCGTAGAGGAGGCTCCGGTGCAGGATTTTCAGGATGAAGATTCTCTGCGGCATCCCTACACAAAAGCTTTGTGGAGAGCCATGCCTCAGCATGGGTTCCATTATATAGAAGGGGCTCAGCCTTATGTGAAAGATCTCCCCGCCGGATGCAGTTTTGCTCCCCGCTGCCCCCAATGCGGGCCGGAGTGCGCCAGAGAGATTGCGTATCGGGCGGTGAGAGGCGGAAAAGTGCGGTGCGTCCGGGGAAAATAAAAGAGAATGAGTCAGGTATAGAAGGCTTCGAAAAGTAAAAGAGAATGAATCCGGTATAGAAGTTTTCGAAAAGTAAAAGAGAGTGAGTCCGGTATAGAAGGCTTCTCAAAAGAGACGGGAAAAACCGCGTCAGGCAGGGAGAAGGGAGTCAGGACCGAAAGACGCCGCATAAGTGCAAAGAAAATGCAGGGCGCAGGCATAAAAAGGGAGGCGGAGAATGAAGCTGGAAGTAAAAGACATGTCTTATCGATACACAGCGAAAGGCAGGCAGATCCTGAAAAATTTCAACCTGGCTGTGGATAGCAGCGAGCGGGTGGGGCTTACGGCTCCCAGCGGTTACGGGAAAACAACCCTCTGTCAGCTGCTCTCCGGCTATTTAAAACCGGATCAGGGACAGGTCCTTCTGGACGGGCAGCCGCTGTCCTCCTATCAGGGGTACTGTCCGGTGCAGATGGTCTGGCAGCATCCGGAGTTCGCCGTGAATCCCCGGCTGCCCATGAGGGAAGTCATTCATGAGGGCGACGAAATCGAGGAGTGGGTGATTCAGGGTCTTGGCATAGAGCCGGACTGGCTCAGACGGTTTCCCACAGAACTGTCCGGCGGAGAACTGCAGCGTTTCTCCCTTGCCAGGGCCTTGGGGAAAAGGACGCGTTTTCTTATTGCCGACGAGATCAGTACTATGCTGGATCTGATTACGCAGAGCCAGATCTGGCATTTTCTGCTGGAGGAAGTAGAAAAAAGGCAGATTGGCCTGATTGCCGTGAGTCATAACCCGGAGCTGATTGACCGGGTTTGCACGAGGAAGATTGACCTGCGCCTCCAGGGCGAAGAGAAGTAAAGGACATTGTAAGCGGAGAAGGAAAAGAGAATAAATCTACAGGAAAAGAGCTGACAGAAAGTGCGAAAGCGAGCTTCATGCTGTCAGCTTTTTTTTGTGCTTTTTTGAGTTTTTGGACTGAGGTGTTTGGCGTTGGGGGGATCGGATCACTTTGATAAATGCTGCGGGGGGTAGACAGATGTCTGTCCCCTATTTTCAGTGTAGTACTTTTCGCAAAAATACGCTTCCCCGGCCTGCACATTGGGAAAAACAAGCATGGAGGAAACAGTGTGAATTATATACTCTTCGGCGGTTCCGGCTTTATCGGGACGCACCTGATCCGGCTGTTGAAAGCGGAAGCCGTAAAACCGGGCGATCATATTTATGATTTCGATATTGTCATGCCCGGCGAGGAGGGGGTCGTACCCGGAATCGTAAAAAAAATTGAGGGCGTAACATACGCCCGCGTGGATGTCCGCAGGCCGGTCGAATACGATTTCGAGCCGACAGATCAGGATATCATTTTCAACCTGGCCGCCGTGCATCGTACCCCCGGGCATCCGGATCACGCCTATTTTGAAACAAATATCCGGGGGGCGGAAAACGTCACCGCCTTCGCGGAAAAATATCATATCCGTAAAATCCTGTTCACCAGTTCCATCGCGCCCTATGGAGCCGCGGAGGAGCTGAAGACGGAAGATACGCTGCCGACTCCCAATACACCTTACGGCATCAGCAAACTGGTGGCGGAAAAAATGCACGAACAATGGCAGAACAAAGACCCCGGGAAACGGGAACTGGTCATCCTGCGCCCGGGCGTCGTCTACGGGAAAGGTGAGCACGGGAATATGACCCGCTTGTACTGGGGCATGCGTAAACGGTATTTCTTTTATACCGGACGCAGGGACACTATTAAAGCGTGCATTTATGTAAAAGAACTGGTGCGGTTTATCCAGTATTGTATGATCGAGTGCCCGTATGCGGGCGTCCGTCTATTTAACTGTACTTACGAACCGGCTTATACTATCGAACAGGTATGTGAAGCGATGCAGCGGGGTACCCGTATGCGGAGGTATATCCCCCTCATGCCCGGCGGCCTCCTTATGGCGGCGGCCACGGTCCTGGGGCCCCTTGGAGGCAAAAAAGTCGGTATCCACCCGGCCCGTATCAGAAAACTCATGGTCTCTACAAACATAAGTGGAAGGAAGATGGCGGCCTCCGGCTACCGGTTTCGTTATGCTTTTGAAGAAACCTTTCGGGACTGGTATAAGGACTGCGGCGGAAAAGGACTGGATTGACGACCATGGAGGGACTGATGGAGGCAGAGAAAAAACAGCTTGTTCTGTATACCAATTATTTTTATCCGGAAACAGCGTCTCTGGCCATGCTCTGCAAAGATCTCTGCGATGGGCTGAAAGATGAATTCCGCATTACGGTGATCTGCTCCGTGCCCTGTTACACGGGCGTCGTGGATGAAAAATATCAGACGCAAAAATATTATTACGAGGACTATGACGGTATCAGTGTAATCCGCGTTCGCGTCCCGGGGTTTGATAAACAAAACAAACTCAGCCGTGTCAAAAACATCCTGGCCTGTTTCGTCCGTTCTCTCCTGGCGACGGGGAAAGCGCCGAAAGCCGATTATGTGTTGACGGAATCCCAGCCCCCGGTGCTGGGCGGCCTGCTGGGCGTATTCAGTAAATGGGTAAACCGGCTGCGGGGTAAAAAGGCAAAGATGCTTTACATCATTCAGGATTACAACCCGGAACAGACCATAGCCGTGGGGTTCAGCAAGAACCGGCTGATCCTGAGCGCCATGTTGCAGGCCGATAAATTCAGCTGTAGCATGGCGGATAAAGTGATCGTGGTGGGCAGCGACATGGTTCCGACAATGGAGAAACGCTTTACCCAAAAGAACGGCGCCGTCAGCCGAAGAATGCCCCCTACCGTTTTTATCAATAACTGGATGGACGGGCGGGATGTGTATCCCCTGCCCCAAGACCACCCGGAAGTAGCTGCGTTCCGGAAAAAATACGACCTGGAAGGGAAATTTGTCATCATGTACTCGGGCAATATTGGCCTGTTCTACGATCTGGAGAACCTGTTTAAGGTGATCGAAAAGTTCAGGGACAGGGAAGATGTTGTGTTCCCCTTTGTGGGGGAGGGTGCAAAAAAAGAGGCTCTGATGGCCTATGCCAGGAAACGGGGGATGGAAAACGTGCTTTTCATTCCTTATCAGCCGAAAGAAAAGCTGGCGTACAGCCTGAACGCCGCGGACGTGCAGTGGATTGTCAATGCGCAGGGCATAAAAGGCGTTTCCTGCCCTTCCAAGCTTTACGGCATACTGGCTGTAGGTAAGCCTGCCCTGGCGGTTCTGGAGGAGGGCACAGAGGCCCGCGGGATTATTGAAGGATGCGGGTGTGGCTATGCGGTATCGCCCGGGGATTATAGCGGAACGGAAGAGCTGATCCGACGGTACCTTGACCATACGTCCTCCGGGGAGCTGGCAGAGATGGGCGCTCGGGGATATGCGTATATGCAGGAGCATCTGACGAAGGAGATTTCGATAGAAAAATACCTCCGGGAGATCAGATCCTGCTAGAAAATAGAAAAATCATGGGACGGACCGAAAAGGAGCGCATGGGATGAACAGCAACTGGTTCAAGCTGGCCATGAGGGCCATGAAGATCCGATACGGGAAAAGACTGCTTCTGCAAGGGGTGCCGGTCATCTTCAACAAGAAGGGTGCGGAGATGAGCATCGGGGAAGGGTGCGTGATCAAGAGTGCGTTTCTTTCGAATCTGGTCGGACTGTACTCCCGTACTGTTATCGTCACCCGGACGCCCGAAGCCCGCATACGGATCGGGAACAACGTGGGGATATCGGGCGCAACGATCTACGCCCGTAAAAGGATTACCATAGGTGACAATGTGTGTATCGGAGGGAATTGCAAGATCCTGGACAACGACTTTCACCCGCTGGAGTGGGAAGAGAGAAACCGTATGTGCCGGGGAAGCGGCGTGGGGGAGATCCCGTCAAGGGGTATAGCGATCGGCGCGAACTGCTTCCTGGGGTGCAACAGCATCATCTTAAAGGGGACAGAGCTGGGTGAAGGGTGCGTAGTAGGAGCGGGAGCGGTGGTAAGCGGAAAGTTCGGGGATAACTGCGTGATTGCGGGAAATCCGGCGAGGGTGATCCGAAAAATCTAAAAAGTACAGTGGAGATATTGCAATAAGGAAATCACACGAGGATTGACAGAATGGAAAAAGATATTACGATTATTATCTGCTGCTACAACGGGGCGCAGCGTATTTCCCATGTATTGGACAATATATACGGTCAAAAGGCCGGAAAGCAGTTCATTAAAGAAATCCTGTTTGTGGATAATCACTCAACAGATAATACAAGAAAAACGATTGACGCTTACAAAAGGCGCGAATTGCCATTTCCATTGAAATATCTTTATGAAGAAACCCCTGGTCTTAGCAATGCACGCAAAACCGGTGTAGATGCCTGCTGTACTTCATGGATTGCATTTCTCGATGATGATAACTTTGTTGACCCGGATTGGATTATCCATATTGCTAATTATATCGACAGACACCCACAGGTGGGAGTATTCAATGGCGCTGTAATCCCTTATGTTCCTTTTAAAACAGCTGCGGATGAAGAAATGAAATTAAAGGCCTCATTAAAAGTCCTGGCCTGTACGCATTACAGCCGTGAAAATCTAAAAAGAAAACCTTTTTCACCATTTAGAAACCCCATAGGTGCAGGAATGGTCATCAGGACGGAACCGCTGAAAGCCCTCAGTCACGCCGGTTGGCTCAATTCAGCGGGCAGAACGAAAGATGCCCTTACCAGTGGTGAAGACGGTGAAATGGCCTTTTATGTAAAAAAGCAGGGTTATGATTTTGGGTTTTGCCCTCATGCCGTTCTTTATCATGAAATAAGCAAAAAACGATTGGAAGATCAATATCTTAAAAAAATATGGCATGAAATGGGCAAAGGCGTTGCTATCGTAGCCAAAAAGCGGGATACAGGTATGATAAAAGATATTTGTTATCGCACCATTCTCATAGGGAGAGTTATTGTGTACACAATAGAAAATAAGTATAAAGGGAAATATTATCTGAATTTTATACGTGGTTATCTCCAGGAAATGAAAAACAAATGATACTTATCAGGAGCCGATATGAATGCTGAATACGAGTATTTTTTCTCTGTAATTACAGTATGCTATAATGCTGAATCCAGCATTGAGAAAACAATTAAATCTGTTTTAAGCCAAAATAATGATGATTATGAATACCTTATCATAGATGGGAAATCAAATGATCAGACGGTTGCTATTGCTCAGAAATATCATGAAAAGTTTTGCGGAAGAATGAGAATAGTCTCTGAAACAGATCAAGGCATATATGATGCGATGAACAAAGCAATACAGATGTCAAAGGGGCATTATTTAGTATTTATCAATGCAGATGATGAACTATGTGAAGGGGTTTTAAATAAAATAGAAGCTGAAATAGCAGGTAAAAACGAAGCCTGGCCAGAAATCATTTACGGCGACTGCCTTTTAATTTATGAAAATGATGACAGAATATCAGGAAAAATAAGAAATGCCGTTCATCCCATCAACAGGAAAACACTTATGAAAGGAATGGGATTAATGCATCAAAGTATGTTTACTTCCCGAAAAGTTTTTGCTCATGTGGGGATGTTTAATATTAAATACACGATAGGAGCGGATTGGGACTTTTTAATCCGTGCAGTAACAAGTCATGTAAGCCTGTATTATATGCCCATCCCCTTCAGCAAATTTGCAACCGATGGCGTATCATCAAAAGTACACAATCTGCAGCGTCATAAAATACGAAAACAAAATAAGCTGTATAGATATATAGATACAGGATTAATCAGAGATATATTCCACATGAAAACTATGATTCAGCTCATTATAGGAAGGAATAATTATCAAAAGCTACGTTTTTTTATCAACAAAAAAGGGTATTAAAGAAATGATTGTATTAGTTAACTATGGTAACTCAAAATATGAGAAAGCAAAGAAACTCAATACTATTACCGCAAAATATAAGGCAAATTTTGATAAAATTTATTCTTTTTCTCCGGAAGATATCGATACGGAATATGTAAAAAAACATAAAAAAATCTTTTCTGTCCAACGCGGAAATGGCCTGTGGTTATGGAAGCCTTACTTTACTCTTCGAGTGTTAAACAATTTGCGTGAAGGAGATATTCTGTTTTATTGTGATTCTGCAGCCTTTTTTATTGGAAACGCGCACAAAATTATAGAGAAAATGAATAAAGAGTTCTGGGTCACTGAACTGCCTCTATTGGAAGAACAATTTACCAGCGCAATTGCATTCAAAGAAATGAAGTGCGATACAGACAGGTACAAAAAAACAAACCAGATTCAGGCCAGTTTTTTTGCGCTCAGGAAAACAAACCGAACCGTAAATTTTGTTAAAGAATGGCTTTTCTATTGTGAAAACTATGAAATATTAACCGGAAGCATTCCCAGAAGTGAGGAAGGAGATAAGTTTATTTCGCATAGGGAGGATCAATCTATTTTTAGTCTATTATGCAAAAAGTATAAAATAGAGCCTTCACTTGATCCGACACAATACGGAAAACTCCCCGAAAAATATTATTACTCTACCAAATATATTTTTAATCCGAGCAAATGTGCACGAGAATATAAACCTTTCATTATCCTTCACAGAACACCTGATGCGAATTTCTGCACATGTTTTAAACAATACCTGTGCGCAACATTGCCCAGATGTCTCTCACTAAAACTGATTATTGGACTCAATAGATAAAATAGTTCCCTTTATTTTCTGCAGGTATAAATTGGAGTTATGATGAGCAAATCAAACATACTACCCATAAATTTTTTGCTGGTATGCACCGTTTTCGCGTACTTTATTATCAATAACGGAGGTACTTTTCGATATACCGGAACATTATTTATTGTACTGTCTATAACAATTTTTTTCTATATTTTTTTTACAACCCGAGTGGAGATTCCTTCAAATATTTTTGTTGTGTTCATGTTACTTACATGTATTATTGTTGTTACACCGTTGGATTTTGAATACTCACAAACATATACTTTGATTAATATTTATATATTGGCGGTATTATACTTTTTTTCGGTCTATGTATCACAGTCGGACGGATGTACCAGGGATAGTACGGATATCCTGGACGGAATATTATATATATTGTTGTTTGTTACTTCCGTATTCCACATAATCAATTCGCTAAATGCAGATTCCCAATATGTGATATTCCCGGCCATTGGCGATGTAAATTATACGGCGGTCTTCATTTTTATGATTTTTATGATTGCCAATAAAAAGAAATATATCAGTGGAATTATACTGGCCTTTCTTTATGGGATATATATTTCCACAAGCAGAAGTTTTCTTCTTCTGATGCTGCTGTTTTATGGGGTGAAATTGGTAAAATATCTGGGAAGCAAAAATCGTCTGCATATACGGGAACATTTTCCGGTTAACAAAAAAGTATACTTGTTCCTGGGCGTAGTTGTTTTATTAGGCGCTTCAATTATATTTTCCTATATATGGGTGTATTACGTATCCAATACAGGCTATGTCGATCATAGGGAAGGATTGAACGATGTATCAAACCGAATGAGATTTGTCTCTCTGGTTCATGCCATAGAGATGATTCGGGAAGATCCCCAACTGTTTTTTTGGGGTTGCGGCAGTGATCTTTTTGATGCGCTGGGCGTTTACTCAGACGGAACTTTGCCTGTTTATATGGGGGTCAGAGTAGTACAACCGCATAACAGCCTGATTTCGCTTCTTTTAAAGCTGGGGGTTGTTCCGGCTCTTTTATACTTTTTCCTGTTGTGTGGATTGGTGGCATTGCATTTTAAAAAGGAGAATCTCGAATATATTATTCCGTATGTGATAAATGCAATGATTATGCATTCCTTTTTCGAAAGAGGATGGCTCATATTCTGGATATACATTCTAATAATGACGGAAAAACGAAGCGGATGGATGAAAACAAAAAAGAAAAAACGATTTATATGATTCCGGAGTTTTTATATTATCGTAATGGGAGCAGTGAAAGAGATAATGATGAACAAGAAAACAGAAACGACCTCGCCTAAAAACGGTAAGATAGAATTTTTAAGATTTCTGTTTTCCATATGTATTGTCCTGCATCATGGCACTTTATCCTGGCCATTGCCGACTGTATTTGGAAAAATCAGCCTTTTTAAGAATGGCGCTGTTTCGACCGAATTTTTCTTTCTTGTTTCCAGCTTCTTATTGGCTAAAAAAGCAGACAAACGTATTACATCCCATCATGACGAACGGGCATATGCAGGAGCAGAAACTTTACATGTTATTTCAAAAAAGTATTTTTATATATTTCCTTATCATATATATGCGTATATTTGCTCGTTTTTCGTAACCATGTATGCGAACCATCTAACGATTCGTCGGCTTGTACGTATGTTCATTGACTCGCTGCCCAATCTGTTTTTACTGGATATGACGGGTATTCCATACACAATAGTAAATGGATATGAATGGTATATTTCGGCTATGTTTATAGCTATCTTTTTAATATATCCTTTATTACGAATAAATTTCGATTTGACAATCAACGTGATCGCGCCTCTTGCTTCCGTTATAATTCTGGGCTGGATTTCCTATTCTTATGGAACAATCGCGTCAGTCGTTGTATGGACAGGTCTTGTCTATAAAGGCGTATTAAGAGGCTTATCCGTTATGCTGCTGGGATGCGTAGCATATGCGTTATATCAGAAAATCAACGCTCTCAACTTTACTAAACGGGGTATTTCTCTTCTTACATTTCTCGAGTGGGGAATTTATTTTTTGACTGTTTTGTTTATATGTACTAATGAATCGGAGCTCTATTATATTTACTTTGCCATTTTACTGTCCATAGCTATAGCTATTACATTTTCCGGAAAAACCCAGCTATTTCGCATATCAGAAAGGGTATGTTGGTTTTTAGGAAAACTAAGCCTTCCTCTGTATCTGAATCAGTGGTATAGCAAAATGATTGTTGAACAGTATATGACGTCATTACCGGAACCCTTGCGCATATGGATTTATCTGATATTAGCATTTATAAATGCCATTATCTGTATGAGTATTGTGGATTTTTGTAAGAAAAAGTTTACACCAGGATGGTTCTTTGTGGCTGCTGAGGATGGTATAAAATGAATAAAATTTATATTTGTGATACGCCGTTTCAGGTATTAAATGCATACAATTTGCAGTTTCACACCGAAAAAATCAATGAAAATAATATTGTTGATTTATGTATTGTGAATCAGTTTCGATCAGCTCCAGAACTTTGTGAAAAATTGAGAAAGACTGGCGCTTTTACACATGTATTCTTAATTAAACGGCCGGCTGAAATAGAAAACAAATTATTGAATTATATAGTTTTATTTGCAAAATTTATCTGTCCCAGGCTTTCAGTAAGAAGCGTGTTATCTGCTAAAGACCGTTCCTACAATTTTTCTGATTATCAAATGATATATGATTGCTACTTTACTGATTTTGTCGGGGCTTTGCTGAAAATCAACGGGAAAAACTGTAAATTCTATTTGATTGAGGATGGAACAGGGACCTATTACGGAGATATTATCAAAAAATCCGTCGGACGAAAATATTATTTGCTTTCAACTATATTTCATAGAGGAACATATTTGGCCAATCCACAGAAGATCTACGTAAACAATCCGTCCATGTGCAGATCAACTATACCTGCCCCTAAAGTGCCGCTGCCGCGCTTGGATGACGCTTTCTTAAAATTAGCGGACGCATTGTTTGACGTATCCGAAAACTATACGGCCAATCCTGTGATTTGGCTCATGAACGCTTTGGCCGATTATCCCAATATGCAGGAAGCCGTAGACAGAATGTGCGAAGTTGTTGATGAATATAAAGAAAAAATTACGGTTCGCCTCCATCCTCGGGAAATTCAGGAGTGGAAACGGGAAGGTTTTCACCTGGATACGGAGTTAGAAATGTGGGAATTAAAAATTCCGCAGATTGACATAGAAAACACATTAATTATGGGATTATTTTCTACAGGACAATTGACTCCTAAATTTATGTATGACTATGAGCCATGGATCATGTTCACACATAAAATTTACAGCGATGTTTTTCCCGAAGAGATGAACGGCAGCATAGATATCTTAACAGCAGATTTGAAAGCAAATTACCAAACGCCGGAAAAAATACTAATTCCTCAAACCGAACAGGAAATGTTGGCAATGATTAAGCGGTTTTATGATAAATCAGCTCTGAAAAAACAAAAAGGAGATGGATTATGATAGTAGCGATCATTCCGGCCAGAGCCGGATCAAAAGGTATACCCAATAAAAATATCCGGATTATCGGCGGACATCCTCTGGTGTACTATGCGATAAAAAACGCTATAGATTCAACATATATAACAGATATCATCGTAACGACAGATTCGCCGGAGGTTCAGATTATTGCCAGGCAAATGGGAGTTAACGTGCATTGGCGTTCAGAGGAGTTATGTGGGGACGAAGTAACATTAGACGCCGTCATTGCCGATGCTGTTCCCCAAAACCAGGAATGGGAATATGTTATCACTATGCAGCCTACTTCTCCCACTCTGCAGTCGTCTACTTTAGATCACGCCATACAATATACCATTGAGCATGATCTGGATACTGTAATTTCAGCAATTAATGCGCCTCATCTTTCCTGGGTGGAAAAGGATGGGAAAAAGATTCCCCATTATAAAGAAAGGCTGAACCGGCAATTCCTTCCGCCATATTATATGGAAACAGGCGCTTTTATGATTTCCCGGGCGTCCGTTATAACATGCAATACACGAATCGGACAGAAAGTAGATATTTTTGAGGTTCCTGATGATGAATCTCAGGATGTTGATACCTTTGAAGATTTAAAAAGCGTGGCGGCCACATTAGAACGCCCGCAGACAGCCATCTATGTAAACGGAAATAACAGCCGTGGCACCGGCCATATTTACCGCGCCCTTGAGTTGGCAGATGAATTTTATGTCAAACCGGATATTTATTATGATATAAACCAGACTGATCCTGCTGTTTTTGGAAAAACAACGCACCGGATCATTCCTGTAAACGGGATAGTTGATCTGTTTCATCAGTGTAGAGAGAAAAAATATACGATTTTTATTAATGATATTTTATCGACTTCTCTTGATTATATGATAGGGCTTCGTTCGGTCCTTCCTGACGCCAAAATTGTGAATTTTGAGGATGACGGCGAGGGAATCATCAAGGCAGATCTGGTATTTAATGCGCTTTATAAGGAAAAAGAATTTCCTCAGGTGTATGCCGGAGAAAAGTATTATATAGCCGGAAAGACGTTTCTATTTTATAAGCCGATTACAATACGGGAACAGGTGAAACGTGTGTTTGTTTCTTTTGGCGGAGCAGATCCACAGAATTACTCAGACCGGATTCTGAACATGATTGTCCATCCTGAATTTCAGGAATATGAATTCGTAATGGTACTGGGTCGGGCAAAAGAGAATGTTGATGCCTTATTAGAATTTAATAAATATCCGAACATCAGAGTCCTGTATGATGTTCCTGATATGCCGGAAATTATGGCAAGCTGCGATATCGGGATTACCTCCAGAGGACGCACGGGCTACGAGTTAGCCATTCTGGGCATTCCCACATTGGCAATGGCCCAAAACACCAGGGAAGAAAAACATGGATTTGTATGTAACGAAAATGGTTTTACGTATCTTGGTTTAAATCCGCCGGATGAGGTTATCAAAAGTAATTTAAAAATGTATGTATCTTTAAGTCAGGAGAGCAGAAAACATTTTCAGGAGATGCTTCTTAGCCATAATTTGCGTGATGGGAGAAAAAGAGTTATGAACCTGATTCACGGACTTTGATCAAAGATCCTATACGAAACACCGGAAAAAAGGAGTATTAAGAACATGATGAAAAATAAGCCGTATATAATTGCCGAAATGGGCGTGAATTTCTATGACACAGCCAAAATTATGCACATTACGCCTTTGGAGGCCGCAAAACTGTATGTTGATCAAGCGGCCGAAGCCGGCATAGATTGTGCGAAATTTCAGTCGTATAAGGCATCCACTATTGTATCGAAAAACTCTCCTGCATATTGGGATACCGACAAAGAACCTACGAAAACCCAGTATGAGCTATTTTTGAAATATGATAGTTTTGGCGAGGCAGAATACCGTGAATTGTGCGACTATACACATGCCAAGGGAATGGATTTTACATCTACGCCCTTTGATTATGCATCGGCAGATTATCTGGAAAACATGGTGGATTTTTATAAAATTTCATCGTCGGATCTCACAAATATTCCCTTTATTCGACATATTGCTTCTAAAGGGAAAAAGGTAATGATCTCCGTCGGCGCCGCTTATCTGTCGGAAGTTGACGAAGCAATCAGAGCGCTTCAGCGTTCGGGATGTCCCGAAATTGTCATATTGCATTGCGTCCTTTCCTACCCTACGGCCCCCCATGATGCTAATCTTAGAATTATCAAGACGCTGAAAGAGATATTTCCCGATATCGGCGTGGGATTCAGCGATCATGTAGCGCCTGATCCGACAATGATGACATTGGCTGCCGCCTATTTGCTTGGTGCGGAAGTTATAGAAAAGCATTTTACACTGGACAAAAGCCTGACCGGGAATGATCACTATCATGCGGGCGATCCGGAAGACTTTAAAAAGGCTATCAACAATTTTTCCTGGATCAGTACCGTATTGGGAAATGCACAGAAAACCGTATTGCCGTGCGAGCGTACACCCAGAAGGGAGGCAAGGCGGTCTTTAGTCCTTACAAGAGATAAGAAAAAGGGAGAGATCATCAGTGAAAGCGATATCATGCCCAAAAGACCCGGAACCGGTATTTCTCCTAAATATACGGATATGGTAATCGGAAGAAAAATGTTACAGGATCAGAAGGAAGATACTGTTTTGACCTGGGATATGATTTGATGCTTTGCAGAGGTATAGAGAGTCAGCGATGAAAGTATTGTCTGTGAAATATAACGGCACAAATGCTCAGACTTTTTTTAATTTCCTGGGTACGATTATCAGAAGCGGCATTTTGTTTATTACGATGCCGATTTTCACCCGGCTGTTGGGCGCCGAACAATATGGCCTATTTTCCATATATGCGTCATGGTTAACGATCTTTTCCTGTACGATGGGCTTGAACGTCAAAGCCGGACTGGGGACAGGATATTACAAATTCAACGACAGATACTATGAATTCCGATCCAGTACCTTAATAGAGGGAACTGCCATCAGCACTGTAATGATTACCGGCGTGTTATTGACAAGTAATATATTCATGAAAGTGCTTGGCTATCCGTTTTTTATCATTCTTTTGCTTTTTCTGGAGTCCTTTGCACAGTTTGTTATCGAATTTGCCAATTTGTCATGGATATACGAAAAACACGCCGGGCGCAATATGGTTTTGGCTTTGTCAACACTACTATTTACTTCTGTTCTTTCTATTCTGATCCTGCTGTTTTGGAGAGGTACCAGAGATCATTTATATTTTGGACGTATCATAGGTACGGCTGTTCCGCAAATACTTGTCGCGGCAATTTTATGGATTGGTATGTTTAAGGAAAAACCGGCCGGATATAACGCCGTATATTGGAAATATAGTTTTTTCTTCGGCCTGCCGATGGTGTTTCATCTGTTATCGCAGCAGATTTTAGGACAATCGGATAAAATTATGATGCAGATGTTTAAAACCAATGGAATAGAAATCGGCATATACAGTTTTTTTTATGGATTGGTCAGTATTTTAAACACCGTATTAGGCGCATTAAATAACTCCTGGTGTCCTTTTTTGTACGATGATCTAAAAAACAAAGACTATGAACAATTAAATAAAAAGGTTAAGAATTACGTACAAATATTTACCATTTTATCTCTTGGGTTTTTGATGGTTTCCCGAGAAATAACAAAATTATTTTCAAACGAGGAATATTGGCCCGGCATGCCTGTAATTCCGATATTGGTCCTGGTAATTTATTTTACGTTTATCTATCAATTTGCGGTAAATTATGAAATTTTTAATGCTAAGCCCAAATTTGTGGCTATCGGTACGGTTGTGGCCGCGTTGAGCAATATATTGTTCAATATTCTTCTCATCCCGTCATTCGGCATGTACGGGGCCGCTATAGCTACGTTGTTAAGTTACATTATTCTGGCCGTTATGCATACAGTTGTGGTCAATACGTGGAAAATAGAAAAATACCCGCTGGTTTATCAACCGGTATGGCTTGGCCTGGTATTGGTTTTATCGGGATGTGTTCTTTTTTATGTGACAGCAGATTTCCTTCTTATCCGCTGGACAATTGGCATAGGTTTAGGTATTCACCTGGTTGTTTCTGTCTACAGGCGAAAAACAATATTTTAAGAAGTATGCGCTTTTTAAATTAACCGTTTTCGGTATGTTTTATGCTGAATAGCGGGCCGTAACGGCCCATTTATTTCATAGTGAGCCTGACGGCTCTTTAAATTTAATGTTGTGCAATTAAATTAATTTTGGAATGGAATAAAGTAATTTGAGATTAAAGTGGAACAAAAAGTAAGTTCCCCAAAAGTACAGGGAGAAAACTATTGGCGATACGGGAATCAAAAACTTTAGATTATCGTTTTAAAATATTGTATGCAGTTGGTATGATCCTTGTTTTATGTGATCATACGCAAGGAGGCGGAATCTCCATCATAAATGACTAGTTCCCGTATGCAGGGCTTCATCTGTCTTTATTCGCTTTTGCTTCAGGATATTTTTATAAAGATGCGTCGGAAAAAAATATCAAAAAATATATTGGGAAAAAGATCAGAACATTGATTCTGCCATTATATATCTACACCGTCATATATGGACTGATTGTTCAAATTTTGAAGCTCGGAGGCTTTGAGATCGGGGGATACATTACGCTTTATAATGTGTTCATAGCTCCGATAACCAATGGCCATCAATTCATATACAACATGGGCGGCTGGTTTATTGCTCCGCTGTTTATGGTAGAAGTATTCAACTGTATTCAGCGAAAGATATTAAAGAGTATCCACCCAAATATCCCGGAGATCGCATTCTTTAGCATCAGCCTCCTATTGGGCGTTACAGGAAATTATTTTGCCTGTACGGGACATGTAAATGGATGGTGGCTGGTATGGGTAAGAATGTTTTACTTTGTTCCCTTTTATGGCCTGGGGATTTTCTATAAAAGTACCTGGGAAAAATATGATAGAAAGATTCCGTGTATCTGGTATTTTACCGCTATTTTTACGGTAAAACTGTTTATAGCATATACTTATGGCAGAATGCCTTCTACACACCGGCCTGGTGCCATAATTTTACAGAAGGGCCTGTCATGCCGATTATTGTCGGCTATTTGGGAATTGCTTTTTGGATGCATATAGCAACCATTCTTGAACCGGTCATAGGAAGGAGTAAGTGGATCAATCTGATCGCGAATAATACGTATTCCATTATGATGAATCAATTCCTTGGGTTTATGATCGTAAAAACATTTTATGCAATATTGAGTAAATTGAATCCTGGGTTTTCTGATTTTGACTGGGTAAGTTACAAGACGAATATATGGTGGTACTACAAACCCAGGAATCTGGAATATACGTTGATTCTATATGTTGCGGCCGGTATTATTTTTCCAATCATGTTTCAGGCGATATGTACTCGAATATATGACCGCTTAAAATACAAATTTGCAATTTCTTCTAAACTGCGAAAGTAAAAGCGCTGTCAAAAGTATGAAGTGATTTTGAAACTTCATGAGGGAATGACAAGCCGATACGGAGATCTGAAAATGAAGAATATATGGGAATTTTGTAAAGCTAAATATGTGTATCTGATTTGTTTTATCCATTTTCTGGTTTCATGCATATGGAGTCGATTTTTTTTCATTTCGATCAGGGAGAATACGGGAAGTGAAAACATTGCGTACAAATTTAAAAATACGGGTATAACATTAGAGACGGATACTCTGTCGCGAGCCTTATGTTGGACATATTCTCATATACTGGCAATTTTGATTATAGCAGCGTTTTGGAACTGGATCTTTTTTTTGACCAGATCATGGAGAAACTCTGTAGTCAAAAGAAAATATATCGCACTTTTGTTTGTATTTATTGTCACGGGAATAGTACTGATTACGGCATTATATCCGTCTACTCTCACAACACCGCCGGATACACGATGGAATTATGTTTACGCAAAGGAATGGCTGCCGATGTACTGGCATGGCTTTTTGACCAATGTGGTTCATTGCGCCTGCCTTTTGGTGTTTCCCCATCCGATTGCCATGTCAATCATACCTTTCTTATTCGGCATAAATGTAATTGCCTATTTTACGTATCATACCGTTATCAGATATGCAAAAAAGCATAAAATTTTCTGTGGATTACTTTGGGCCGCTATTCTTTTGCTTATGCCGGAAACATTCCAGGTGCTCACATACGCCGGAAGGAATTATATGTATGCTATTCTCAGTACAAGTGTATTAGGTGTATTGCTGAAAGATCATCTTGAAAACAGGGATCTCGATAAAAAGAAATTTATCCTATTATCTTTTTTAGAAGTATGTCTTGCCACATGGAGAAGTGAAGGAATTATATATTTTATTTTATATCCGTTTATGTTGTATTTTGTGTACTTTTTCAGAAAAACTGCGCTGGGTAAAACGCAGCTGATAAAGGGAATCGGGTATCTCTGTGTACTGTATTTACTTTTTTCGTTGCCGGGTAAATACGGGAATGAAAAATATCAGGGCTACGATTATTTCATTATCAATACTCCCGGGGCTCTCTCAGCGGTGCTAAAAAATGACAAAGCAAATGTAACCTATGACGGCGCGGATATAGATTTGGCAAAAATAAATCAAGTGATACCGCTGGATTATATTTATAATTATGGTGATTCTGCAACGATCAACTATAACTGGGATTGTGGAAGGCTGCACAGACAGTGTAATGCCGGTATTTCCGGAAGAGATTATGTCATGGCCGCCTATCATCTGCTTTTGCGAAACGGGCATATTTTTTTTAAGTATCAGATTAATATGTATTTCTACAGCATCGGGCTACCCTATTTGCCCGTGGGCAGTGCAAAGCAGTGGGAACCGCAGGAAGCGGGAAGCCAAAAACAATCCTGGGTATTGGAGTATTATACGATTGGCCAATCAGACATTAAGGAAAACTACGGTATAGTTTTCCTTAATCAGAAAATTGACGGCTGGATACGTGAAAAAGTCTCAATGCTTACCTCCCTCGTATATCGCCTGGGCTGGAGTTGTTCAGGCTTTGTCAAAATAGCCGTAACACTGGCTACAGTAGTACTCAGTGTTATTTTCCTGAAAAAAAAAGTGTGGATTTATACGTTCTGGGGACTGGCCATAACGGGATTACTGGCTGTGATAATTTCAGCGTCCCCGGGCGGACGCGAGAATTATTATTATTCTGTTTATTATAACCAGTATTGGTTCCTGCTTTTTGCCGGGATCTGGCTAAAAAAGATGAAAACAGAAGAAAGCGTATAAGAATTGGAGAAAACCAGTATGTCAAAAATTTTACTCTTTATCCCTGTATATAATTGTGAGAAACAGATTCCCCGTGTACTCAGTCAATTATCGGACGAGGTCTGCAGTTATTTGAGCGAGGTTATCATCATTGATAACCGAAGTACGGATCATAGCGAAACAACGACGCGCCAATACCTGCAGAAAAATCCGCCCGTCGTTAAAACCAGCCTTTTGCGCAATGATGACAATTATGGCCTGGGCGGCTCTCATAAAGTAGCCTTTGACTATGCCGTAACCAACCATTTTGATTATATAATTGTATTGCACGGTGATGATCAGGGAAACATTTGCGACCTTCTCCCTTATATTAGAAAAGAAGAGTATCGACAATATGATTGTTTTTTGGGGGCCCGTTTTATGAAAACATCCAGACTCCAGGGATACTCCAGGTTCAGAACAGCGGGAAATTATATCTATAACATTCTGTATTCCCTGGTATGCGGCTATAAAATTTATGATCTTGGTTCCGGTTTAAATATGTATAATGTCTCTATTTTAGAAAACAGATTTTATATGCGCTTTACGGATAATCTTATTTTTAATTGCTGCATGCTGATGGGGGGGACTTTTTACCGACACAGAACAAAATTTTTCCCTATTAGCTGGAGAGAGGACGACCAGATCTCCAACGTAAAAATGATGAACCAGGCTGTTACTACTATACGGTTATTAGGAGATTTTATGATTAACAGAAAAAAATTTGTGCTGGCTGAACACAGGGACAAAATGATTAAAAAGTACACGGCAAAAATAATCTATACAACAGGTGGCTAAAAATGAAGAAGAAAATACATCACGTTATGCCGATGGCCGGCAAAGGCTCACGTTTTTTCCAAAGAGGCTATCACTGCCCTAAGCCGTTAATTACGATCTATGGAAATCCCTTTTTTTACTGGGCAACACGTTCTATACAGAAATTCTTTGATCTGGCTTCCCTGGATTTTGTGGTATTGAAAGAACACGTGGAAGAATACGCGATTGATCAACACATAGGCGACTTTTTTCCCGATGCCAGGGTCCATATGTTGGATCAGGTCACACAAGGCGCTGTCATAAGCTGCCTGGAAGGATTGACAGATATTCAAGATGACTGCCCGATTGTGTTTAATGACTGTGACCATCTTTTCATGAGCAGGGCGTTCAATACCTATAGCCGGTTACCATATGATCCGGATGCTGACGGGATTTTACTCACTTTTGCTGCGGATCAGCCCAAGTATAGCTTTATTGAAAAGGACGAACAAGGTCGTGTGATAAGGACTGCGGAGAAGCAGGTTATCAGCGATGAAGCAATCTGCGGCTGTTATTATTTTCGGAATAAAGATATTTTTTGCCGGGCGGCAGAGAAATATTTAATACAATGTGCATACAGTGAGTATTTTATGAGCGGCGTATACAATGTAATGATTTCCGAAGGACAGCTGGTGAGAAGCATAAAAACCGATTTTCATGTCCCATTCGGTACGCCCGAAGAATACGAAAAAGCTCAAAACTCAAAAAAATACAGGATATTGATATGACTACTGTGATATTGTTTTCAATGGCCGTTTTTTTAATGGTCATTGGCCATATATTTAGAGTAAAGCGCTGGGAACTGTTTATTTCCATATATGAGAAGCCCTCAGAAACAAATCTTTTGCATGCGTTAAGTATCGGCCATATCATAAATGCCGTTCTTCCTGTTCGTCTGGGAGACTTTATTCGCGTGTTCTGGTCCGGACGCAGATTAAAAACCGGCTATTCAGGCGCGTTGGCGTCTGTAGCCGTAGAGCTTTATATGGATGTGGCGACCGTGGGCGCTATGTTTTTTGGGCTTTCTTTATTGGGAAAAGGAGGAGACAGACTTCGCTATGTTGCCCATATCTATATATTTTTATACCTAACTATCCTATTGGCAACTCTGATCTCCGTGCTTTTTAGAAAACAGGTAAAAAAAATTGTGCGCGTTGCCGCGTCTGTTTTTAATACCCATATTGAATTTTTGATATTATATGTCGTATATCTTTTTATTGCATTTATAAAAGATATTTTTCAGTCTATGAATAAACGAAAACTAGTCCTTTTTACATGCATCATGTGGATGGGATATATGATTTCCTATATAGTGTTTGCTGAAGTGGCGGGGCGATATGGATATGGTTATACGACTTATGATATTCTTACGGAATTATTTTCTCTTACGGGCGTCCGTCATATAGAGGCGGGAATTTTTCCCCTCTGGATGATCTATTTATTGCTTCCGTCAGTTGTTTGCTGGGCCGTATCGATGATTCTTACAGGGGATAATGATGAACCGGTTCAGTATCGAAATACATTGCCACAGATGAACGCTTCGGACCGGTTGGCCTTTTTAAAAACGTATTATGCAGATGAAAACCGAGAGCATATCAAATCTTACCTTGCCATTAATCAGGATGTAACGATCGTCGAAGATAATACCGCGGGATCAAATGCATCAACCATATTGGCTATGAAATCGGACGGCGCCCTTTTCTTTCGTAAATATGCATTTGACGAAGACGGGGACAAGCTGCAGGCACAGATCGACTGGATAGAGAACCATCAGCAGGATATTCCTCTTCCCGTCATCGCGGATAAGCGCAGGGAAGGCAACTATGTGATGTATGATATGCACAGCTATATGGATGCCGTCGGATTATTTCGTTATATCCATACGATGCCCCTGTCAAAAAGCTGGGAGATCATCATACATGCGCTGGATGATATCGAACAGGGATTATATATGAAAGCTCAAAGGAAGGCAGATATTTCCAATATACAAACATATATAAACCAGAAAATATATAAAAACCTTCGGTTTATCCGTAATAAAAGCGGAAAGTATATACGCGGTTTGGAACAGTATGAATATATTTATGTGAACGGTGAAAAGCGATATACTTTACACCGATATCTGGACATGTTCGATCAGGAAAATCTGATTGATGTATTCTCTCAGGATATGTATACAGAAATTCACGGTGATTTAACAATCGAAAATATTATATGCCTTTCTGATAATCACGAAATTGACAGGCAAGAATATAAAAATAAAGTATTGCCTCAAAAGTATTATTTTATAGATCCCAACAGGGGGAATATACATGATTCCCCTTTTTTAGACTATGGCAAATTGCTCCAGTCTTTGCATGGCGGATATGAGTTTTTAATGAAACTCTCGGATGTGACTATCCGCCGGGATCAGGTAAACTTTATGATAATATTGTCGGAAAATTATAAAGAAATTTATGAGAAATATAGACAATATCTCTGCGATCATTTTACCAGACCGCAGATCAGAAGCATTTATTATCATGAAATTGTACACTGGCTGCGCTTAATACCATATAAAGTGAGAAAAAACGAAAAGCTGGCCGTAATATTTTATGCGGAACTATTAAAAATACTGGCGGATGTGCGGGAGATGGATCATGAAAAATAAGCTTGCCATTTTTGATCTGGATGGAACTTTATTTGACACAACAGAAGTAAATTATCGGGCATACGATAAAGCGCTCCATGAATATGGCTACAATTTAGGATTAGACTATCGCTACTATTGTGATTTTTGTCATGGAAACAGCTACAAGGCTTTTTTGCCCCAACTTATCCCCGGGATTACGTTAAAAGAACGGGAAGCAATACATGAATATAAACAGATCATCTATCCGGAATTTTTGTGTTTCGCATCAAAAAATCAGCAACTGTTTTCACTCATCGAATGCATTCGCACCACATATGTTATTGCCATTGCCACAACGGCATCCAGAAAAAATGTTCATGAGATTTTACAGACTTATCAGGTGACGGACTTATTCGATATTATTGTGGCTCAGGAAGATGTAGAAAAATACAAACCAGATCCAGAATGCTTTTTACTAGTAATGAAAATGGCCCAATTACGTCCCGAACAGGCGTTGATATTTGAAGATTCCGATCAGGGAATCGCTGCGGCCAAGGCTTCCGGAGCCGCCTGTGTAAGAGTTTTTAATAACTTCTAATTTGCCCACGGCAACCAGTGGCCGTAAACTTATCTACCGTTTACCCTGATCCGCAGACTCTTTATATACTGTATTATTTTCCAGCGCATCTATGGTCATCATACAGCCCTTCAAGCACAAAAGATCCAACAGCTCAGTGATGGCTTTGATCTCTTTCGTTTTTCATCCACACATATCTGCTCCAGAACAAGGGGCAGCTTTACCGGAACAGCGCGCCTCATTCTTCTTTCATATACTTAAGGCATACATTCATATATTCATCAATCTCCATCTCACAGCCGCCATGATCCTTTGCCCATTGATAATATTCATAAGCCTTATTATAGTTCTCGAGCATATAGTAAGAGCTCCCGATGTACCAGTATGCATTAGCCTTATCACTACTGCCGCCCTCTATTGCCTTTTCCATGTCCTCAATAGTGCGATTGAAATCAGCTTTATCATAATACATTATTCCGCGCGCATAATAAAATTCAGCGTTATCTTTACAGTATGTAATTGCCCTACCGTAAATGTTTTCTGCTGACGCAGTATCATTTTGCTCTTTATACAGCTCGGCAAGCATTCTGTACGAATACGCATAGTCTGCCCTGAACTTGAGCGAATCCTCATAAAATTCTATGGCTTCCTGTACTCTCGCCTTATCTTTTTCTATCACATGCGCTTTCCATGCGAGATGATATCCCTCATTGTAATAATCTGAATTAGCTTTATCAATTAAGATGGCGCTGTCAAACGCTCCCTCGGCGTTTGTCAGATCATCCCGTTTATAATACGAAATTCCAAGCTGTGAGAAGTATTCCGCATTTCCAGGATCATACGACACAGCATTTTGGTAATTCTTTATATCTTCCGTCAGATTTTTGTCATAGCCGTCCTGGGAAACATGTATTAATCCTGCATAGTAGTAATACTCGGCGAGAATTTTATCTTGTTTCACGTTAACCAATCCAACGTCAGACGCGTCATTCAAAGCCACCTTTAGGTCACTTTCCGATTCCTCTTCTAACTTTTCATCAGGATCACCAGCTTCTTCTTTCCTATATTTCTTTATGGCAGAATTTATGTAATCCAGAGCATTTTGAATTGCCTCGTCACTGTCTGTATGATCTGTATTGTTTGTACTAATCCCATACCATGCCCTGGCACAGTAGAAATGATAATCCGGTACGGTATCCTTTAATTCTATGGCTTTTTGCAGGTCGTCTTTCGCTGCGCTGTAATCCGAAACCCTATCGTGATATTTCGCCTTACCTCTCAGATAATAATATTCAGCAACCTCATCGTCCTGAGCGATCGCATCATCAAAATTGTTAATGGCTATTTGATAACACTCCTCAGATGTATCATCCGGGAGCGAATATTTATATTCTTCTGTTCTGTCGGTCTTGATCATGGCAATTTCCAGGTAAAGCCTGCCCCGTTCAGCAAATTGCTCAGCATTCGATCCGCCGCGATCAATCACTTCATCAATCATTGCAAGCCGTTCTACATAATTATTCTGTGAATAATCACTTAATTTGTATACCATCTTTGCAAGCCACAGGCGAAAAGCTCCATTCTGCGGACTGGAAAAAAACACAATACTCAGTAGCATAAATAGTAACAGTATCAGTGCCCCAAAAAACAATCTAACCCCATTAACCAACGGCGCTGCAATTGCATCATATCCCTGTATACTTGGAATTTGAATAAACAATGCCCACAATTCTGAAACTAAGAGAATGACAAGGAGGAGCATTCCATATCCGGCATAGGAGATGTCGAAAAAGGCCTTCAGTTCAGATTTCACCCAGAGAACTCCCCCCATCGTCAGCAAAACACCAAACGATAGATAAAGAAGTGCCGCTATCGCAACAGTAAACACATCGGGCTTAATTAAGACATTCTCCTTCATTTTCCAGTGATTTTTCATTCTGTATCTTTTCATTTATTGTCTTCCTCTGCAAGTTGTTTTCAGATAATCTGCCAGGCTGCCTGACTTAAATCCCGGATCTTTTTTGCCTGCCAGATGGCATTGGCCAGACCCTCCAGGCACAATTTGTGTTCGTTATCGGTAATATCCGACAGCTTGATATCCTCGCCGTCAATAAACAGAAATTTACTTTTTCAAATCTTTAGATTCATAAAGACCTTGTAATCCGTGGATTCTATATTGACGGCCTCGGATTCGGTATTTTTATATTCGTTGTTGGATAAAAACACGGCATACGCCGTTTTTCCGTGCCTTTGTCGCCGATCAGGAAATAAGTGTCTTCCCGCATCAGATTGTCCAGTTTCCGGTCGCGGGCAAATATATTAGAAAACATTTGCTTATACGACCTGCTGTGAAGATAATTGGCGGCGTCGCCATACCCAAAATCCAGCTCGGATATTTTTTTCATGTTGTCTTTCCCCTCTTTTCCCAGTGTGTCATTTCTGCCTTACATTTTCCGACATCTTTATATCTTTTATTATAAGAGTCCGCTTCCGATTATACAACGTATTTTGCTCAGCTTTTACTGAAAATTTTTTGTGGCAGACAAGCTGGACCGTTTTCCCTTAAAGCCGCTGCCGGACAGCATTTTTGCACTCTTGCGGTTTTTTCTTACCATCTGCGCAGTACATGCAGGGACTTGTTTGAAGGGATATACTCTTTTTTCAGCGCAAATAGAATATGGTCAGCTTTTGTGAAATTCTGTTGCCGGCCAGGTATGGCATGTAAAAAATCTGATGGATCTGTTTTCCTACAAAGAAGGTAGATGTGTTTTCACCATAGATGAAGAGGGCTGTCTGACATTAAACGGTCATATGGCCGAATTCAGCGTATATGACAGCTGCATTTTACAGCTGGAACCGGAAAGCGGAAACGATGAGAAATATTATGACGGGAAGATAGAGGACGGAATCGACAGGTGCACGATTGTGCCATGATTATGAGCATTCAAGTAGAAGACGGCATGTCCGTATACTGAATAGAAGCCCATCTGTATGGCATAATCAGATGAGCTTCATATACTATTTATCCTGCAGTCTATGGTTCATTCAATTAAAATCCCTGGAAATTAAAAGGCGTACCGTTATAATTTTCCTGTAAAAAAGTCGGATAATACATGAGTATCACAACATCGGGATCGTAAGCTTCTATATACTCAGGTGTGATTGATGAAACATCGGAATCATACACATACTCTATTTCGTGAAATCCCATAATCAGGTAAGGATTGACTGCTTTTCCGAATGAATCCGTTATCATAAGAATCCTTATATCGTTTTGACAATCCAGGTTAATATAATGTCCCAGGGCATTTCCTAAAACATAATCATAAGTATACCTTGATGTATACTGTCTGTTTGATAATGGTTCCCTGTTAATAACCAGATCCTGCATGGTTCCCATGTCGCCGGAATCATTCTGTATTGTTGTATCAAAAGTGGGTATGATCAAATCAAAATCATCAATTCCGGCATAATATCGTCCTGTTCGCTGACCGTAAGAGCCTAAATGCCAGTTTTTATATTTAGTAACGGTGTAGTTTTTTATTTCAGATATTCGATTGTCCATATGACATCCGGTCTTACGCACGATATAATCTTCTAAAATACCGTAGGCATAAAAGCCTGCTTCCGTAGTCCAATGATGATCTGTTTTATACATCATAGTATAGTGATCAATTCCATCATCATGCATGCGCACTCGGAAGTCGATGGTATCTACAGCTAAAGTGTCCAGCATTGTGATAAATCTGTCAATATTATCATTTCCATAGTCTTCAATTCCCTCTGGCAGCGCCGGATTGTATTTTCCGGAAGCGTATGGCGTAGAAGCGTAGACTAATTCCGTGCCGCGCTGTCTGCAATATCGATTTAATGTCTCTACCTTTTCTGCACATGTCTGAAGATACTCATCTGAAGCATATGGAATTGTAGTAAGCAAATACCCGTTGTTTAGTTTAACAACGCCATTCATTTCGTGTTGACCCAAAAGATTTCTCATGGCCCCGTTCAAATTAACAAATTGAAATTTTTCGAAAAAGGTAGTAGCCACATCTGTCTCAAATTTATTGCCCAAATCTGCCGACCATTCATTATAATCAACTTCATCATTTACATAAAACTCAATTAAATTTTTAAGGCTAATAGCTCCGACGGCAACTGTCAGCAAAAGAAAGATGATCGCATATGCCATGGAAGTGGTTTTTCTTATGTTTTTCATAGCATTCTCCTAAAAATTGAAATATATAAAAGGATTATGAGCGCCAAGAATTAAGAACGAAACCGCCCATAAAAATATGAATCCGTATCCGATGGGAATAGCGGCTGCGATAACCCTGGCAGCTTTATTATCATTTATTTTTTCTTTCAGGATTCCGGCAATGGGCATTGAGAAAAGTATACCGGCTGCAATAAAGATCCCGTATTCTCTAGTATACCGGATAATATCTGCATCTATTGTCGCACAAATACCATATCTTCCTAACATAGCCAGGCAATAGCATATACCCTGTCTGATACCGCTCGAGTTAAATATGACCCACCCAAAATTGACGGATAAAAGAGTAAACGCCTGCCATAATATTTTAATCAGAACATTTTTTCTTTTTTCTGGTTTGACAAAATATTTTTCAATTGTTAATAGAATAAAATAGCCAAGTCCCCAGGCAATAAATGTATAATTAGCGCCATGCCATATTCCGGTCAAGGCCCACACCAGGAACATATTCAACAAGTGTCTTGGGATACCGACTCTTGAACCGCCCAGAGGAATATAGACATAATCTCTGAACCACTGGCCCAAAGATATATGCCACCTTCTCCAGAATTCCGTTACCGACTTTGATATATACGGGTAATTAAAGTTTTCATCGAAATCAAAACCGAAAATTTTCCCCAACCCTATTGCCATATCCGAATATCCGGAAAAATCATAGAAAATTTGCAAGCTATAACAAATAGAACCGATCCAAAGCTGCAGGGGATTACTTGTCACAACATCTTTAGCAAATATTTCCGCTGATACAACAGATAAATTATTTGCTAAAATCACCTTTTTACCAAACCCCAGCAAAAACCTTCTGGCGCCCTCCGCAAATCCGTCAAAAGTACAACATCTATCGGTAATCTGCCGCTCTATACTGGAATATCTTACAATCGGGCCGGCAATCAGTTGTGGAAAAAAAGAAATATATAAAGCCAGATATAAAGGATTTTTTTGTACATCCACATTTCCCCGGTAGACATCAATTACATAGGAGAGAGCCTGAAATGTAAAAAAAGAGATTCCTATAGGCAAAGCAATATTTTTTAGCGGTATATCTGTATGGAAAAATGAATTGACTGTAGATATAGAAAAATCCAAATATTTAAATATAAAAAGTATACCGATATTCGACGCAATATCCAAAACTAATATATTTCTTGCAAAAATATTTTTACGTTGATTTTTCTTTTTCGAAATTACTAACGCCAGGAAATAATTTAATAAGATAGATCCCATCATCACGAAAACAAACCGAGGTTCTCCATAGGCATAAAAGAACAGGCTTGCAACCAGTAAAATATAATTTCTGTACTCATTTTTGGCCAGAAAATACAGAATCATGACCAACGGCAAAAAGAAAAAGCTGAACAATAAGCTTGAAAAAACCATAATTTCACAAAACACTGCCTTTCTGATTCGCTTACACCTGTTAATATATAAGGTCACAGGTTAAAAAAATTGATACAATAGCTATTTAATTCTGTAAAAGCACTGACACCCGAGGCGCCTAAGGGCGCCCTTATTTTCCTTTGCGTTTTGCAAAGACCCAAATTCTCTGAATATAAAAATTCATAAAATACAAAATCAGCTCTACCACTACTTTTACTGTAATGACCGGTATTTCCAGAATCTGTTTTACCAGACTGATACTGATTCCGGATATGGTACCGGATACAGCCACCAGCAGGACATATTTGAAGAACTGGGCAGCAATATTGCCCTGATACTTGAAGACCACGTTCCGGTTTATTGTAAAATTTACAAGCGCGCTGCCCAGCCTGGCCATATATGTCGCTGTCAGCAAAGACTGCCCATGGAAATATAAATACGAGAAGATGGAGTAGTCAACGACTACAGACAGGATTGACGACAGGGAATATTTTAAAATGACAGCATATATTTTCATGGAATCCCTGAGTGGGTTAAAGTGGGAGGCCGCGTTGTTATTCTCATAAACCGTTTCGATCGGAACCTCCGTAATATCCATTCCCTGCTCTTTTGCTTTCAGCAGCATGTTTGTCTCATATTCGTAACGTTCTCCCTCAATTTGACAGCATTCTTCCAGAAATCTACAGGGTAATCCCCGCAGCCCCGTCTGCGTATCTGAGACATTGACCCCGCACAACCAACGATAGACCAATTTTGATACTTTATTTCCCAGACGGCTGCGAAACGGAATATTCTGACTGTTAAATGTTCGACAACCCAAAACCAGGCTTTCAGGATATTTTTCCAATGCCCTGCCAATATTTACAATATCCTGGATCTTATGCTGACCATCAGCATCAGCAGTGATTACCCCCCCCCATGAGATTTTTTCTCGGGCTTGGCCTATGCAGTAATTGAATGCTGTTTTCAGGGTTCGGCCCTTTCCAAGATTGACATAGTGAGACAGCACCATAACGCCTGGTATCATTCCCGCCGCACAGAAAATGCGCTCATATTCCTCGCCGCTCCCGTCATCTACAACTACGATATCGTTAAAGCCCCCCTGATTCTTTAACCGGCTCAAAAAATCTAAAAAGCCCTCCGACGGTTTATATGCCGGGATAACCACTACCGCCGAACGTTCCATGGGGATTGTGCTTTTTTCTTTCATATCCCCGGACGCTTTCATAGGCGTAATCGATTGTCTGATGTCTTCTATAGGATTTCTCTTTTTCCCCATCTTACTGTCCTCTTGCACTATTACGTCTGGCCGCGCGGAACCGCGTCAGCATCTGTCTTTACATAGTGTACGCCGAATAAATTCTTCTCGCTCTCCCGCGTCTACGACATCACATTCTATACAGAAAGGATAAGCGTTCCGCCCTGCTGTCATGGCCCTCCTCAGTTCGTTGAATTTTTCATTGTTCCAAATTTCCAGAAGCGTATTTTTTGTGATATTTCCAAAATCCGTTATTTCTTTACAGTCATTACAGCACATCCCCACCATGCCGTCAGGGAAAATGAGCAAATCCAAAAAAGGATATATACAGGGCGCGTCAATGGTATTATTCTTAAGCGGTTTATTGGGCGCGCTCCCCGCACGGGTAGCCAGGATCTCCCTGCTATACCTTCGGTTTATGGTCACATGCATTTGTCTAAAACGGTTTTTATGCCGTTTGACATGCCGGTAAATAGCCCTGTGTACCCCCGACAGCACATAAGTGTCGCTGTAGTCATTCAGAATGAGCTCGTCGATAAGTCCTGCCATTTCGTTCATTTTTTCCGGCGTCAACAATGTTCCGTTGCTGATGATTGTGATCGGGATATCGGGAAGTTCTTTTTTGGCGTACCGGGCAAAGGTCAGTATCCTCTTGTCCAAAAACGGTTCATTGTTGATGTTTAGGTATATTCTCCCGTTCCAACACATTTGGCGCAGCTGTCGGATGATATCGTAAAACATTTCCTCCGGCATCTTTTTCAACGGACGGCTCTCGTCTTTCCTGTTTGCCGGGCAGAATTCACAGGTCCCATTGCACCGATTTAAAGTTTCAATCATGCAATTGGCGAATACAGGAGGCTTTTCCTGCGTAATAAAATATTGGATATAAGAATTTATTGACTTGCTGTATTGTCTGGCTGTAAATGAAAGCATTACCTTTGAGGTAAAATCAGAGTGATATTTTCTCAGCGCCCATGTGACGGGGCCGCCGAAACTTCTTATTTTAACAGGCATTTTTCTCTCTCCTCATCTCGCAAAAATATATAATGAATACGCTTAAAAAAATTCACTTTGTTATTCACAAAGTTCAAGAAGTCCGGATTCCTTATTAATCTTATAAACACAGTTTTCGCCAATATCTTCTGGATTCGTAAATAGGCTGGAGAATGTGGCGTAAAAGTAATCGTCCAGCATGTACAGGGCCACGTAGTCGTAATTGTCCAGCAACAGCTGCCGCAGCTGTGCGGCATTTTTATCTGACATATACCAGTCCGTGCTTTCGGCAGACATGAACCATCCTTCATCTATATGGTCAATGACTGCAGGCCGTGCTTCAAAGCTTATTCTCCAATAAGCGGCGCCGGAAATCCAATGATGCTCGTCCTGACAGACCAGAAAAACATTATCATAGGGTTGGGAAACGTCGCGGATCTTTTTGCTTATTTCTTCATAGGGTTCCCGCTGCACAATACTCTCGCGTACAGTGTCCCGAAATAGAAGTTTTGCAATATCTTCCAGGGGTGTAATTAATAAAGTAATTCCCAAAATAACTACTAAGACTGTTTTTTTGCAATAAAAGGTAAACACTGTTTGTAAAATAACTGTTGCAGCCAATAGATACATCCCCAGATACATCGTGTGAACATATCGTGAGTAAGATGCCAGACGCAAAGCCTCTTCTTCCGAAAATTTGAAAAGATAGGTTATGCCAAGACCTATATAAAAACATAACCAACAAATCAGGGATGCTAAAGCCGCGACAAAAATGGATCTTGCTTTTATCGGGTTATCCCGCCTGAAAATATTCCATGACCAATAAATCACCAGCAAAAAGATGATTAGTAAGGAAAAATAGCTTATGGAAAGCCCAAGATTTTGAATAATAAAATTGGTATTTCCTTCTATCGATGTATTGTCAAAAAGGGCTGTTTTAAAATAATTAAAGCAGGATGTACGATAAGAGTCATCTTTTCCGGTTAATAAATTACATAAATCTGCAAAACTAAACTTTATAGGCGTTGTCCGCGGCGCTTCTGTGCTTTTTACAAAAATGCTCCATAATAATTCTGAAAGTCCAATGCTTAAAATAAATGCACCGATACGCTTTGACAGATTTTTGAGGGATGGCGCCGTCTGTAATACATAATCTGTTATATAGGCAATGCCAACGAATACTGCCATAAGTATTCCGGATACCTTCATTAATGTCAGCGAGAAACAGACGGAGAGGACATATAAAAGGCAATAGTTATTCTGTTTATTTGAGATAACCACAACCATGGCCAGTCCGACGCCTGCCAATATTCCCAAAATTGGATCTATATACAGCGTGTGATAACAATACTGGAAAAAGAAAACGGGAACCAGAAAAAATACCAGGGCGGCAACAATACGATGTTTGAAGGTTTTTGCACCGACTCTTTTTATTAACGGTAATATGAAAGACGCTGCGAATACGGCATAAGCCAGATATAGTCTCCATTCGCTAAAACCGCCGCTCCAAAAACAGCGATATATTCTTTGCAAAAACAGTTGAAATAACGCCATTCCGGGAGGGTACGAGCCATAAGGCAGATGTGCCTGGGGTACCGTTCCCAGACGGCCAGTCTGAATCATGGCTTTCACTACCGTGCCCCAATGAGAAAATTCATCCCATTCATGCATTTTCATCCCATAGAAAATGTAATGAAATCCAGCGTATAAAAGCAGGAACAGCCAAAAACCAGGACTGAAGAACGCCTGAATTGTGCTTTTCATTTTTCTTTCTCTGATCAAAATGAAAAGCGATATTCCCCAGATCATGATGATCACACATGCAGTAATGATGAACCCTGTTTCAAGGAAACCGATTACTCCCATAATAAACTGAATGAGAATAATTCCGGATATGGTAATCGGAAGCGCATCTTCATATTCTCTGTTCCAGACTACTGCCGCCAGTACGCTCCCTGAGGATATTGCAAGCAAAAATAACAAATTAATCAGCATATCGCTATTTTCCTCTAAGTGTATTTTTAATTTCGGATGAGCATATTCCCGGCGTCCTTTTGAGCCGGATTACTGCTTTTCCGTGATTATCACACCACTTTTCTACAATGCTAAATCTCCCGCCATGATGATCTTCTCCCAGCGCTAAGATATCAAAGTCAATTTTTTCAAGGGCTTCGATACCTACCGTATCATAAACAATAACTTTATCGATAATTTTTATTGCTTCTAAAATCTCTACTCGTTCTGCAGTTGAATAGAGTACTTTTGCATCAGGCTTAAATTTTGCAATGTAATCGCCGTCCTGTACGGCAACAATAAGATAGTCTGCATATTTTTTACATTGTTTAAACAATCTCAGATGCCCTAAATGAAAATAATCATAAACGCCAAAGGTCAGAATCTTAGTCATTCTCATACTCCTTTTTCAGCGTCTTGAGCGCCATATATAACGGATCAATCACATGTCCGCACGTAACTTCCAAATGGAATTTTTCATAAAGGACAGGCAACTCTGTACACCCAAGGATACATGTGTCGTAACGATTTACCAAACGCAGAAAATTTTTTTTGATTTTTTCAGAATAAGTATGCTGCTTTACTGCTTCAATACACTCCCGTAGTAGCGGATACTCATCTTTCGTGGGCGCAACACATTCTATATCCTCTGCGCATAACGCCTTTTGATATATTTGGGAATCAATCGTCCCTTCGGAAGCGAGAAGAAACGCTTTCGCTATTTTTTCCTTTTTCATCTCTTTGACACAATTTTCAATAATATGCAAGACTTTTTCTTCCAGTTCTGGAACATATTCATAAATCCTTGGCAAAAAAAGATGAGAAGTATTACAGGCCAGAACAATCCTGGTGCAGCCTGCCTCAACCAGAGATTTCATCGAATCAGCCATTTCGTTGACAAGCTGATCTGTTTTATCATGGTAGATAAACGCTCTCACACGGCTTGGCATTGTGCAACGATTGTCAATAATAATTCTGGGTCTTTCCCATTCTTTCTCTGCGGGAAAAATTTCTGCATACTGCTGAAATAAGTGAATGGTTGCATAAGTTCCCATGCCTCCGAGAACACCTATTGTAAAATCACTCATTTTTGCCACCTGTCCTTTCATACCCGGCTTCCACCCATGCTACGGCTCTGTCATAATCGTCCGGTGTATCTATATCTCTTGTCTGCACATGCAGGACGTCTATCGGTAATACAGTATTAAGCATTTCATAGGTATGTCCGCTGTGTGGCGTCAAACGTCCGGACTGTATTTTAACAAGTCCCGGCCATTCATATTTCCCGTTTTTCGAAAAGCGGACAACCTTGCTGTTTTCAACATCAATATGCACTGGTTCGTCAGAATTGCAGTCCGATACGGCTATACATTCACCGTTATAATCCAGAAACTCTTTGAAATTTTGCGGATGAACGACTAAATCCCCATCCATAGATACCACATATTCCCTTGCGCCCGGCAGCGCCTTACTCAGGCTTGCCGCAGCGCCTGTATTTTTATAATCATAATTAAAGGCAAACATAATATCGTTTCGATATTTTGTAACAACACTAATCACTCGCTCCGCCTGATATCCTAATACGATGCGTATATCATCGTATTGATCCAAAAGTTCCAACTGATGAAGAATCAGAGGTTTCCCGTTGATATTTACTAACGCTTTTGTTGTTCCTATTCCTAATCTTGTTCCCATCCCGGCGCAGCAGATGATGACTGTTATCTTTTTCTTATCCATTTTTGATTCTCCGTGCCATTGCTATAAAAGTGATTTTAGGAATTCCGCACATCTGATATCATCGTAAAATGCGTAATCAATATTGCGCAATAAAGACGGCGCTATATTTCTGACTCCGCCGAATCCAATGGCAATATCCGCATATTTTGCCATACCGGAATCATTATCGCCATCCCCGATGACAACCAGGGGCTGTACAAATTGTTTTGCCATTAGCTCCTTGTCAACGACACTGATTACCTGTGTGATTCTGTCTTCTCTGACCTCTGCTTTAGAGCAATAGACATGCTGATCCATTCCGATTTTTCTCATGAGACCGCTAATCCAAACGTCAAGGTTTCCCGTAAGTACATAGCAACGTTCTCTGTTTTCCCTGATAAATTGTGAAATTGCTTCATTAAGCGGAATTTCAGCAACCAAAGCGTTGACTTCAGAAACATTTACCGGCGTAAGTATTTTTACTCTGTTCAAAAAACTGGTTCTAAACGGTATTTCCCCACGCATCGTTGCTTCGGTCAGCTCTCGCATTTTTTCAAGCTTTCCAATACGCATAGAAATTGTTGGAAGAATTTCTTTTTTTGAGATTGTTGAATCCAGATCAAATAGAAATATATACTCTGACATTCTGTGCTCCTAAACTTACAATTTAACTTCAAGAATCTTATGCCAGTTTCCACGCTGTTCTTTCGGCGGAAGCTTCATATAATCGCCATATATGGTTTGTAAATATAGCTTGTAGTCGCCGGGGGCCAGGAATTCTGTATCTTCAAATGGCAAAGAAATATATTTGTGAAAGCAAACCCGATCCAAGACCCATTTTCCGTAGGGCGTGCCTCCTGTCTGTTCATATACAAAAGCGCTGTCCGTATGATTATACTTTCTCATGATAAGGTCGTATTTTTTTAATATGCGCTGCCTTGCATTAAACGCCGCATAGATTCTGTACGGCAGCCATTTCATCCATACCAGAATACGTCGGATAGGAGAATTATGTCTGAGCCAGGGGGTCAACGCTGATTTCATCATCATGCTGTTTTTATACAACATAATCTTTTTTCCCTGGGATCGCTGTTCTTTGCTTTCTTCCGGATATACATCATAGGGAAAAATATCAATATACAGTTCATGATGCATTTTACTTTTTTGCGACACAGACTCCCTATATACCGTATCCTTTTTCCTTATTTTACAAAATGCATAGGGATAATTCTCATCGCTGCTCCATGTTTGAATGAAAAATTTTTCTCCTAATATATCAGGTGCAACGGACAAGAATTTTTCATATTGATCTCTCATCATTCCGAAATCCATATCGTCATCCCAGGGAATAAACCCTTTATGTCTGACAGCGCCAAGAAGGGTCCCTGAATCCATAAAATACTGTAGTTGATTTTCATCACAGATACGTTTAAACTCTTTTGCTATTTCCAGTTGAGCCAGTTGGACTTTTCTCAAGGTTTCCCTATCCATTTCTTCTCCTTCTGATGTAATCATGGAATTCGTTCCATGTGTTAATAACCCAGTCATCTTTAAATAAAATCAGCGAAAAAAAGTATATGCCTATTCCGGCCAGTACATTTATACAGGTATGAAACCATGTACGGTTTAATCCACAATAGGAGAAAAGGCGTACAATAAGCAGCATAATTATGGAACTGAATAAATAATGAATGATATTTTTTATGGGCAGAGAATAAGAAAACTGTCTTTTACAAAAATAAAGCATTAAGAACATGCCTGCAAATTCCGCAATAATTGACCCGATCATTGCGCCCGATGCACCCAGTTTCGGTATCATGGCAAAATTAATGCCAACATTTAGCACAGCCCCTATATAAACGGCAATGGTATAATATTTTTGTTTTCCCGATGCGATGAGTATCATATTCCCCAGTATACTGGACCATCCAAGTGATATAATCAGAGGAGCTCCCAGCATAATCAGGTTCTGAATGCCGGAAAAATTTTTACCGAAATACCAATAGGAAAAACTATCCGCCACTCCAATCAGCCCAAAGCACATGGGAAACACAAGAAAGCTAACAGTCACAAATACTTTTTTAAAATAAGTCTTACACTCTTGTTTAAAACCATTGGCAAAAAAATATGACATTCTCGGCACGGAAACCGCTACAATCGCAGATGATATTGTTGCAGCGAGCCTGACCATTTTTTGAGCATTTTCATAATACCCCGTTTCCGTTTCACCGCATATATGTCCAATCATAACCTTGTCCAGCATTGTATACATTTGCACGGCCAGGGCCGGAATAAATAAAGCCAGCGCCCCTGTAAGATGCTTTTTAATGCAGGCCATACGAATATTCAGTATTCTCCACATGGATTTTTCTACTGAAAAGATCATTATCATTTGTCCGATTAATTCAGAAACAGCCAAAATCAGCGTGTACAGCCATACGTGCGTTGGCCTTTTTACAAGGCAAAATACCACTACCATGCCTATAAATTTCACAAAAATATTCCGCAAAGCAACCGTTTTAAAATTTTCAATGGCTCTGAAATAATATGAAACATCAAAAACTGACGCAATCAAATAGATGAGAGCAATCCGATAGGACAGGTCGGTTTGTTTGTGAAGGATAAAGAACCATAAAATATAAATACATATGGCTGCCAGCAGAAGGATGACCCGCGATGCGAATATCTCTATAAAGGTGCTGTGAAATTTTCTTTTGTCATCTCTTACATAGGCCAATTCACGCGCTGCATAAGTCGAAAAGCCCAGTCCTGCAAAAAGAATAAAATACTGGCTATACGTAAATGCCAAAGCATATGTTCCAACGCCGTCGGCTCCTAAAACGCGAGAGATGTATGGTGTAGATAAAAGCGGAACAATCAAGCGAAACACTTCATATGTGATATTGTAGATAAAATTTTTCTTTATACTTATTTTTCTACTGCTCATTTTCTCACCATGTATAGGATCTGGTTTTATATATTTAGTTCTGTTGTTTTAGCATGAAAATATTTTCTTACAGTTTTGGCAAAAGGAAGTTTCCGAATAAACCTTGCAGCTCTGAATCTTGTTGCATTTTTAAAACCATACAGCCGGGCTTTCACGGGCGACATACCATATTTTATGGAAACGCTAATTCCCTCAGGAATAGTGGTAGATAAATAATTTTTCATACTTACGCCATCCAGTCTCATCCAAGCTAGATCTGCGTCAAAAAATTGAAATTTTGCTCCTCCCAAATACATTCTTAATAATAATTCTCTGTCCATGATACAGGTGTATGACAAATCAAAATCACCGTATTTTTCGTATGCGCTTTTTCTCACAAACGTTGCCGGGTGAACCAGAGCCATACATTTCCGGAGATCATCAATATTATCGTGCGGTTTGACTCTGAATTTTTGCTGATTTTCGCTAAAATAAATGGCATTACCATAGAACACTTCTGTATCGGATGACATATTTTCGGTAATATTCCTCAAAGCATTTTCAGCAAGCAAGTCATCTGAGTTGATTATTCCAATAACATCCCCGGTAGCCATCCTGATGCCTTTGTTGAATGCATCACTGATACCTCTATCCGGCTCGGAAATCCAATGGGTTACCACAGCGGTATTCCTTTTTACGATTTCAAGTGTTTGATCTGTTGAACCCCCGTCTATTATCAAGTATTCGAGTTCTTTATATCTCTGCGCGGCTATACTCTTTATCGTATCTTCCAGAGTCTTTTCGCTATTGTATGTGATTGTAATAATTGATATTTTCATGAAACTGCCTCGTTATTAAAATAATTATAAACAGTACTATCGGCGCAGGTACCATACTTATCGTATCGGATCAAAAGAATGAACAACAAATTATGCGTGGCATAGAGCATTCCCATTCCTCCTTTCAATATATTGGGAAGAATGAACATAGCCAAAAAAACAATGCATAATTTTAACGGCTTTCTATCTCTGTCACCGAAACGCAAACAGTAATAGATCCAGGCCAATGTCCCGGCTACTCCGATATTGGACAACAAGGATACAATTCCGCTGTTGCAGTATGCTGTTCCTAATCCAATTCCCAATAAAGGCCTTTCAAAAAACGCTTTCATCGTTTCACTCATACCCAATAATCTGACTTTTGAGGAGGTAACCATTTCTCGTGAAAATGATGATTTACCTGAAAAGATTGCGGCTGCATCAGTGACAAAACCGCTTAATCTGCCCATATAATATTTATTATTGAGAACGACATATCCCAATCCGCCTAACAGGACTATACCCAGGAACGCGATTGTCAGAAAACTTCTGCTTGCTTTTATGCGGTATACAGCAACAAACAGAACAGCTATACATGCCGCATACATTACCGTGGAAAACGACATGGATAAAACCATTATTACTCCGGCAAGGATTAACCATATTTTTTGCTTTCTTAAATCTTTTGTTAAAATGCACAGTGCCCAAAACAGAAACATGACTTCCGCTAAGTGAGAGGCCTCTCTTGTCCATCCGTATATTTCTATACCGGCGCCTCTTGTCTGAAAAGACGACTGCGTTGAACCGCCCAGCCCAAAAAAGGCATTTCTGAATATTGTCAAAGCATTAGAACGCAGAATATATTTTGTTGCCGCTTCTGCCAGAGCATAAACAATATGCAATTTCATACAATTTTTACATACTTTTGTCACGTTCAATATGGTGTTTTTGTCAAAGCCTAAGACAATATAGGAATTGAGTAAAAACAAGGCGACCCTGATAAGCATTAATACGGTCTGTGATGCTATTACAGCCTCGGTCATTTCTGTATATCCATAAAGATAGGCGTCCCAGTTCGTGCGGTAGTCAATAATTTTTACAGTCGGCGTACTGATTATTGTATGAAACACTCCGGCCAGAATAATCCCTGCAAACAACAGCGATAGAAGCAATTGATTCCTTTTCATTCTATTTTTCAATATCAAACAGAAAAAGGCGACGATAGATGTGACTAAAAGCGCAATGTCTGAATAGTCAAGTTCTTTTCCTTTGAATATAACAAAATAGCCGGCAATAGAATTTATTTCAATGGCGACGGTCAAAGAAAATAGAGATCTATATTTTTGATGTATGTTTTGACGCCGGAATAAAATAAAGCCTATTGTACAAATAATCACGATTGCAAACGGATTCATGATAATTCCCTTTCCGAAATCACAGCTGTAACAGTATCTTTCCAAGAGTTTCGTAATCCATTTCAGGAAAAAATACTGCCTTATCATATCCATCCAGGATTTCATGACAAAAAGTTGTATCACTGGCGATAACCGGAGTGCCTGTCATGCGGGCTTCTAATAGGGGGAGTCCGAATGATTCCACATATGAAGGGAACACCAGAACACTTTTGGCATACATTTCAAATACCTTTTTTCTGGGAATTGATCCTTCAAAACAGACATTTAGATTATGCTTTTGCGCATAATTGCCAATCCATCTGGTATATTTATTTTCCTCAAGTTTAATAGTGAAAATCATTTCATATTCATGGAAACCTCTATCCTGAGCATACATTAAAGCTTTCAAAATAGTTATATGATTTTTATAGGTAAACGCTGTCGCAGGGTAAAAGAATCTTTTTCTGTTTTCGGGGCAGTCAACGTATTTTTCAATACGATTACAGGTAATATCCGGTTTTTGAATGACAATTCTTTTATTTGGAACATGAGCCTTCTTCATAAGAGCTTCTTTCATCCAATGCGTCTGAACGATTGTCAGATCAACCGTTCTGAGAGATTTGAATATACTCTTACTTACAATATTCTGGTACAACCATAACTTTATTCCGTCTGTTTTAATCTTAAATTTATGATCCGTCAAAACAAATGGAAGATGCAAGTACACCAACTGGCGTTTATGATAAAAAGATATTCCTCGGTTTTGAAGCGAGAATACTTGATCCGGTTGGTATTCTTTCAACAATCTTCTTGCCTTGACAACATCAAAATAGCAGCGATTTCCCCAGTTTTTTTTCACCCAGGGAAATCTTCTGACAGAAATACACTCTGTCTCTTCATATTCCGGAATGCTTACAATAAAAACCCATTTTACGGATTTATCTTCATATTCGCGGATCTGACAATAAAGATCGTTTAAAATTGCCAAAGCGCCGGACTCGCTTGCATGAACGTCGTAAATCATGATGGTGCTATTTGAAGATGGATTGATCAGGCTGATTAACGACTCGTCACGCTTTTTCATTTTCATACCTCTTTAAGGGTTCGTCATGTTTTTTTGTTTTTGGGGTTTTCGTGATACGATTTCCTTTTCTGACTCTCATACTTTTTCATCCATGCAATTGTAGCTTTTGTACCTTCAAGCCTTGAAAATGGATTCTCCGGAGCAATCACATATGTGTTTGCCATATCATTTATGCCATCGTTGGTCATATTGGCAAAACGAAATGATTGCATCGGAAAGTGTATTTTGAATAGCCCGAGGAAATCACCAAATTTTGCCAGACATTTGACAAACCAAATGGGCATAGTTGGCACTTTAAACCCTAATTCATTTGCAATTTCATCCGCCCATTCATTGATTTCATACGCAGGCTCATCACCGATATAAAATACTTTGTTGTTTTCATTTAATGTCTCAGAAAACAAAAGCTGTTCAATCTGGTAAACGGCATTTCCCACATATCCATACGTTTTGTGGCATTTGATATGACCAATGTGGAAATACAAACGATGCATGACCATATCAAAAAAATTACGGTACGGCACGCCAAACCATGGTCCCCAGATGGAGGTCGGGCGAATGATGCACCAATCGCAATGGGGCTGTGCTTTCCACACCCGTTTTTCCGTTTCGACTTTACTTTCGCCGTATTTTGTATGAGGGCAATAATCATATTGATCTTTGATTTGATAACCATTCCTCGTGACGAATTTTGATGATGTAATAATGACTTTTTTCAAATCAGGCAACTTATGAATAATTTGCAGGAGGTTTTCTACGCCAACTGTATTTGCCGCATATTCTCCCAGCGTTTTTCCGTCTAAATCTGTTCGCGCCGCAAGATGCACTAGATAATCGGGGCAAAAGTCCAGTACGGCTTGTTCAAATGCCGCGTAATCTGTAATGTCCACATTTTTCCAAATTGTATTTCCCTCTGGAATTTTGGGATTATGAATATCAATATTACAGACATCATATCCTTTGTTCATTAAATCGCTTGCCAAGTTGGTTCCAATGAAACCAGATGCTCCGGTAATTAAAATTTTACACATACTGTCTCCTTATAGCACTTTTTGAACATGTCGTACACCTATGCTTATTTCAGGAAAAAGATTTTTTCATTATTTTTTCAATCACGCAGTTAGAAAGGCGGTGAACGATATATGCTGTAACGGTGATTGTAATCACCAGGGCTATGAGGTTTAAGGGGAATATCATATCTTTCAGTGCGTGAATCCATAAAAATTGTACATAATATATTTCTAATGAGCAGGCGCTTATCAAATAGATTGCTTTACCCGGCAAATGTTTTCCAATCTTTTTGCATAAATCTTCACTTGCCATAAAACACCTGAACAGAAAAAAAGCAAATCCCGTATAGGAAACCCCCAAGAGAATTTCAATAGAATGATGCGTACCGTTTATAATAATCAGCTTAATTATCATAAATAGCAAAATATTAAAAAAGGCCAATGCCAGATTTGCCATTTGGGATAACCCCTTTTTGATGCATAAATGATTGCGGAGGTATATACCCAAAATCATACATTGTAGCCATATAAATTGTGAAATAACATAAGGCGTTTCAATACCGAATTCATGTATCGTCAGATCTTCCAAGCTGAAGAATGCTATGGGAGAAGAGCTTAAAAATAAGATTACATACCCTGTCACAAGAAAAATCAGGAAGCTCATCAATGCATTCTTTCTACTTTTACGATAGCAGTACTTCACAAACACATAATATATAATATATAGTATAAGCATTGAGCCACCGAACCAGCTGCCGGGAAATATAAAAAGCTTAACGAATTGCCCAAATGAACGAACAGTGATTTTATTAAAAGCAAGCTCTATGATCCGTACAATGTATAGCGGTACAAAAAGACAAATTATTTTTTTCCCATACCATGTTGCAAACCTACTCCGGTCATCTATATTTACAAGCAGATAACCACTTATCATGTAAAATAAAGCGAGCCCCAATCCCCCTCCAAAGGATAAAATGTCATTAGGATAGACCCCTTTAAAATGGGAATTAGCAATTAGCATTGTGGCTATTGCGCGTAAAAATTCAATAAAGCAAAACATGATTAACTCTCCAGTATTTCTTTTTTATATTTCTCAATACTGATGGACTTAGTTAAAAATTTTTTCAGATAATCACACCCAGCCTGCCCCATTTGATGAAGTATGTCACTGTCGGCTTCTCCAAGAAATCTTTTAATATTTTTCTCAATAGCCGTGTAATCTCCAGGATCTGATACATACCCACATCCGGATTCTTCGATAATACAACGAATTTCGCTTTCTTTTTCAAGAACTCCAAGAACAGGTTTTGCACATGCTGCTATGCCATAATATTTTGACGGACAGGATACGCCTTTAATACCTTTTGCATTTACAACCCAATGTACATCGCCTGCATTTAGACTGTATTTCAGCTCCGCTTTATCCTGATAAGGGATAAAAACAACATTCGTCATGCTGTGCTGTTTTGTATAAGCAATCAGTTTGTCGAGAACGGCGCCGACACCAATAAATGCAAAAATAACTTCTCTGCCATTCGCGGCTATTGTACCCGGTTCAAATTTTTCTATAACTTTTAGCAGATTCTCAAGGTCATAGTACAAACCGATATTGCCGGAATACATAATGACAAATTTATTTTCCAACCCATATAATTTTTTAAAGGCGATAACTCTTTCATTTTCAGAATCCAGCGGATAAATTTGTGTCTCGTCAATCCAATTGTTGATCATGACATATTTCGGTTTTATTTTTCTTTTAAAGCGTTTCTCAAGAGTTTGGCATAGATCCCGTCCAACGGTAATAATCAAATCACTATATCTGCAGCTGAATTTGTCTATTTCCATCATGATATTCAGAAGCAATTGATTAGAAATATAATTGACGGCTCTGATCTGTTCTGGATTAAAATCCTGAATACAGTAAATTAGTTTTGCATGTTTTTGTTTTTTACCCAATACACCAAGCAAGCCGCCAAGAATCGGCGGCTGAGAAATAGTAAAAATGTAATCCTGCTTGCCTGCTTTACGACTTGCCTTTAAAGCGCCGAAAAAGTATGCGACTATATTTTTGATTCGGCTGATTCTATTTGACTTAGTAAATTCCGGAACACGCACCCGAACAATTTTTACGCCATTAATCTCTTCAAAATAAAACTTATGAGTTTTATATTCTGGAGCTATTGTTCCGCCATAAGACGGAACAACACAGATTACTGTAACATCAAATTTGTCTAGCATTCCTTCTGCCAGATCTTTTAGGAGCTGGCCGGTTGATGCAGTATCAGGCACATAGTAATGGCCAAAAATCAGAATTTTCTTTTTGGGATTTTTATTTTGTACATCCATAAATATTCCTTTTTTATGCTGTCTATGAGCCTGTCTGGAATATGGTTTTTGAACGCAAATTTTGGTTCATGTGCGTTAAAATGCAAAAACTATGTCTCCTGCATATACTTCCACTGAACCCTTCGCCCAGACATCTGTCTACCCCCCGCCCTTCCCGCAATTGCGCATGAAAACCTGCTAACAAAAGTCAAGACTTTTTAGCAGGTTTTTAAATAAATT